>NZ_LR655732.1 GCF_902168065.1 Mycobacterium tilburgii
GGGCGGGTATAAGCCTTCTCACAACAACGATTCAGAAGCCGTTGGACGGTCAGGAATCGCCGTCGTATGCGCCGCGGCCCGCGGACGCCGCGATGGCGTGCTCGCGCAGCTCGGTGTCGATCACGCCGACCTGTTCGACCACCTGAGAGTTCTCGATCTCCTCGCGGGCGAGCAGCTCGGTGCTCAGCAGCGACTCGGCGGTCAGCACGCGGGTGGCCACCAGCTCCTCCACCACCGACCGCAGCAAAGACGTCAGGTCGCGCGCCCACCGGTCCAACGCGCGATCATGCAGCAGGGCGCGCAGGTTGACCACAGGAACGTGACGGCCACGCAGGCGACGCCGCCCGCGATCTCCACGGCCGGGTTGAGCCGCCGCCGTGCCACGCCGGCCACCAGCCGGCCCAGTGTCAGCGCGACACCCACCCCCGAAACCGGCGCCCAACAGCAGCATCAGCCAGGTCTCCTGACGCCGCGATTTCAGCGGCGGGGGCGCCACGTTCACCGTCGGCAGCGGTGCGGAAGGCAGCTCCATCGGCAAGGTCCAACTCACCGGCGACGTCGACGAGGTGCGCGGTGGCGTGGTCGGAAACCTCGGCGGCCCGGGCCCGTGCGTGCGCCTCGAACTCGTTCATGTTCCGCCGCGGCAGCCCGGGCGGCCACCTCCTGCAGTTCCCCGCGCAACGCCGAGCAGCGGTTGAGCGCGAAGTACGACAGTCGCACCTTGGCCTGCAGGATCTGGCTGCGCAGCGTGATGGTCCGCGCGGATTTCGATTGTCACCGTTCCCGCAGCGCGGTGCTGCGCTGCTCTTTCAGCGCGTCGACGCGGGCTCGCCGCCCGGCACCGTCGGCGTCGCGGTCGAACCGTCGCGCGATCGTTTGCAGCCGGGATTCCCAGGACCGCAGGCGGTTTCGTCGCTCGACGTCGGTGGCGCCGAGTTGCGCGGCGACGGTATCGACCAGCTCGCCGACCTGCGGGGCACCCAGCTCGGGCGCGGCGGCCCCCCGACCCACGGCATCTCGGCGTATCGCGGCGCGTGTGCGGCCAGGGCGTGGCGGTTGGCGCTGAGCACATCGGTCCTAGGCGCGGTACACGTCAATCTTAGACACCACGGGTATCACGACGTCGGTGTGCTCGGCGGCGTCGAGCAGCGTGCAATCTGAGTCGGTGAGCTGGGCCGCGGCGGACACGACGAACACCACCGCCCTCGGCGCCTCGCCGGGCTGCAGTTCCGCCGATTCGACGAACGGCCGCGCTGGCCCACAGCGCGGCAACGACCGCGTCCACGCTGCTGACCCGGCGCAACAGCGATCGGATCTGGGCCGGTATGTGACCCCCGCCGCACGGCCGCGACGCTCAGCGCCGTGCCGAACATGTCCAACCTGTCCAGCAAGCGAACCCGCACGTCGGCCGGCACGGAAGCGGTGACGGCCAGCAACGCGATCATCGGTTGGGCTGGGACACCGGCGAGCCCGGCAAGACGGGAGCAGCAAGTCCGGGCGGCAGCGAACGGCCCTTCAAAACTGCCCGAGGAGCTGCTCGAAAGCCCGACCAGATCGGCCTTGTTCAACACCGCCACCACCGGCCGCCCCGCGGCAAAGATGGCATCGGCGTCCTCGGGTTTGACCACCTCAGCCAGGACATGGACCACCACGTCGGCGGCCAGGTCGGCGTGAGCCGGCAATGGCAGCACCATGATCTTCGAGCCCCCGGCGTGCGTCAGGGCGCGCGCTACGGTGCCGAGGTCCGCTTCCGGCCGGGGGCCACCCTCACCCGCAGCGGCGCGGCGGCCCTAGCGGCGATCGCGGTCACCCGCGGGTCGGCACATCCGGCGGCAAACCGTGCCAATTCGTCGACGAAAAGTTGATTCCCCCACACCTTCATGTCTTGTCTACTCGATCCGATCGGCAGGCCTCGCGCCAGGTGTTGCTTTCGCCGCACAGCCGGGTCGTCGTCGGTTCCGGGCTTTTGCCGGACACCCACGGACCCCACCGAATAGTGGCACTTGCGTCATCTCGTTGTGAGCCACTGTTTATCTGTTACAAGTTGAAGGCAACTATTGGGTATCAATCTGGACCAGGGGCGGCTACATCGGGGGTTCATAGGCCACGATGGACAAATGCGTGCGCAACCCGGCGTCGGGACCCGTTCCCAATGCACCGGTGGGGGTGGAATCCGGCCTGGACACTGATGCCGCCATCACACCGGAGCAGTCCGATTCGGGCGCCCCGGGACACGGTTACCTGCCCGCCACGAGCTTCCGCTCGCGGCGTTCCAACCTGTCCGACGCCCAGCGGGAGACCTGGGATCGGTTGTGGCCGACCCTGGGCCTGTCCGACATCCCGCGCGGCTTCGCCCCGCTGGACACCGCGGCCTGGTTCGGACGGCAGGCACCGCTGGTGCTCGAGATCGGCTGCGGCAGCGGCACGTCGACGCTGGCGATGGCACAGGTCGAACCCGACATCGATGTCATCGCGGTGGAGGTCTACAAATGGGGCCTGGCCCAGCTGCTGTGCGCCATCGACCGCGCGCAGGTGCGCAACATCCGGTTGATCCGCGGCAATGGCGTCGACGTCCTGCAGCATCTGATCGCGCCGGCCTCGCTGACCGGCGTCCGGCTGTATTTCCCCGACCCGTGGCCGAAGGCGCGCCACCACAAACGCCGCTTCCTGCAGCCGGACACGGCGCAGCTGATCGCCGACCGGCTGGTCCCGGGCGGCATCCTGCACGCCGCGACGGACCACCCGGGCTATGCCGAGCACATGGCCGAGGTCGTCGGCGCGGAACCGTGGCTGTGCCGCGTCGAGCTCGGCAGCGGGCTGCCCATCTCGATTGCCCGTCCCACGACCAAGTATGAGATGAAAGCCCGAGAAGTGGGTAGCTCTATCTCAGAATTCATTTGGAAAAGACGATGAGTATGAGCTTCGCAGAAGAGACGACGTCGTCGCCGGCGGCGCCGCCCGTCGACGACGTGGTTAATTTCGATACGCCGCCGCTGCGCGTGCTGCGGGTATTGGGATGCCCCCAACCTCGACATGGGCCTGGGGTCAAACCTGAGCCGCCGCCCCACCGCGCTGGAGCGACCGCGGTTCGATGCGCTGGGCCGCTGGTTGCTGGCACGTACCGCGGAGGTCAGCGCCAGCCGTCCGGGCATGGTCGTCAAGCCCGAGGCCACCGTGTTCACCAACATCGACCCGGGCAGCGCCGACGTCGTTCTACCGTGGGTGGACACGTTGCGTAACATGGGCTTCGCCGTCTTCGCTAAACCGAAGATCGACGAGGACAACGACGTCGACCGTGACATGCTTGAGCACATCGAGCTGCGCCGTCAAGAAGGTCTCGCGGCCCTGGTGGTGGCCTCCGCCGACGGGCAGGCGTTCCGTCAACCGCCGGAAGAAATCGCACGCACCGGAGTCCGTGGCAGCACGCCCGTCCAAGTGATCGGATTTCGCGAACACGCGAGTTGGGCACTAGCGTTGGATACCTTGGACTCCGTTGACCTGGAGGACAGCGTAAGGCGTCTTCCGAGAACCATTGCCGCGGATCGGCCTGATTCGCTGCCCGAGCAGGGAGCGTGGCTGCAGCCGTTCCGGCCGCTGTCCGCGCTATTGACCACGCATGTGACACTGGCTTTAAAAACCGAAAGATGCTGCGCGGGTCGCTGTTAGTGATCCAGTAAGGAGCTTACGTGTTCGCCTGGTGGGGTCGAACCGTGTACCGCTACCGGTACATCGTGATCGGGGTCATGGTGGCTCTGTGTCTTGGCGGCGGCATCTTCGGCATGAGCCTGGGTAAGCATGTCACGCAGAGTGGTTTCTATGACGACGGCAGCCAGTCCGTCAAGGCTTCGATCCTGGGCGACCAGACCTACGGCCGCGACCGAACCAGCCACATTGTGGCCACCCTGCCCGCCCCCAACGGAAAGACGGTCGACTACCAGGCTTGGCGCGACCAGGTCGTCGGCGAACTGAACAAGCTCAAGACCGACCACCCCGACCAGATCGTGGGCTGGGCCGGCTGGCTGGCGGCGCCCGACAGCACCAACCCGCTGATCAAGGGGATGGTCAGCGAGGACCGCAAGCAGACCTTCGTCAGCATCCCGCTCAAGGGCGACGACGACGACACCATCCTCAACAATTACAAGGCCCTCGCGCCTGCCCTGCAGAAGCTCGACGGCGGCAAGGTGGAGCTGGCCGGTCTGGAGCCGATCGCCAACGCGCTGTCCGGGACCATCGCCACCGACCAACGCCGTATGGAGGTGTTGGCGCTGCCGCTGGTCACCGTCGTGCTGTTCCTGGTGTTCGGCGGCGCGGTGGCTGCCGGCCTGCCCGTAATCGTCGGCGGCCTCAGCATCGCCGGCGCGTTGGGCATTCTGCGGTTGGTGGCCATGTTCGGCCCTGTGCACTTCTTCGCCCAGCCGGTGGTCTCACTGATCGGGTTGGGCATCGCGATAGACTACGGGCTGTTCGTGGTCAGCCGATTCCGGGAAGAGATCGCCGAAGGCTACGACACCGAGGCCGCCGTGCGGCGCACCGTTATGACGGCCGGGCGCACCATCGTATTCTCGGCGGTCTTGATCATTGCGTCCAGTGCCAGCCTGCTGGTGTTGCCGCAGGGCTTCGTGCACTCGCTAACCTATGCGATCTTCGCGGCGGTGGGGCTTGCGGCGCTGCTGTCGATCACCCTGCTGCCGGCCTGCCTGGGCATCCTGGGCCGCCACGTCGACGCGCTGGGTGTGCGCACCGCGTTCCGGGTGCCGTTTTTGCGGAACTGGAAGTATTCGCGGGCCTTTCTCAATTGGCTGGCGGACCGGCTGCAGAAGACCAAGACCCGTGAAGAGGTGGAGGCCGGTTTCTGGGGCAAGCTGGTCAATTGGGTGATGAAGCGGCCGCTGGCCTTCGCGATCCCGATCGCCGTCGGGATGATCCTGCTGGTCATCCCGCTGGGCAACCTGTCCTTCGGCGGCATGAGCGAGAAGTACCTGCCGCCCGACAACGCGGTACGCCTGGCGCAGGAGCACTTCGACAAGCGGTTCCCGGGGTATCGGACCGAGCAGTTGACCATGGTGATCGAGAGCAACAACCACAGCAAGGTCACCGATCAGCAGGTCGCCGACATCCGCAACCGGATCTCGGGGATCACCGGGTTCACCGATAAGACGTGGGAGGAGCGGCCGTGCCCGACGATCGCCGGTAATCCCTGCGTAGCGGGGCCGGACGGCACGACGAAGCCCAAAGACGATTCGGTCCGAGTGATCCAGAACGGCCTGGTCAACAAGAACGACGCGGCGAAGAAGATCGCCGAGCTGCGGGCGATTAGCCCGCCGAAGGGACTGACCCTGCTCGTCGGCGGTACCCCCGCGCTGGAGCAGGACAGCATTCATAGCTTGTTCGACAAGGCACCGCTGATGCTGGTGTTGTTGCTCAGCGCGACCATGTTGTTGATGTTCCTGGCGTTCGGGTCGGTGGTGTTGCCTATCAAGGCCGCGGTGATGAGCGCGTTGACGCTGGGTTCGACGATGGGCATCTTGACCTGGATCTTCGTCGACGGGCATTTCTCGAAGTGGTTGAACTTCACACCGACACCGCTGATGGTGGTGCTGATCGCCCTGGTCGTGGCGGTGGGCTTCGGATTGGCCACCGACTACGAGGTGTTCCTGGTCTCCCGAATGGTCGAGGCCCGCGAGCGCGGTATGTCGACCGCGGAGGCCATCCGGATCGGTACCGCCACCACCGGGCGATTGATCACGGCCGCCGCCCTGGTGCTGGCGGTGGTGGCCGGGTCGTTCGTGTTCTCCGACCTTGTGTTGATGAAGTATCTGGCGTTCGGCCTGATGGCGGCGCTGCTCCTGGACGCGACCGTGGTGCGGATGTTCCTGGTGCCGTCGGTGATGAAGCTGCTCGGTGACGACTGCTGGTGGGCTCCCCGCTGGGCGCGGCGGCTGCAGAACAAGCTGGGGCTGGGAGAAATCGACCTGCCCGACGAGCTGAAGCGCAGCGGTGTCAACGGCCGGCCGGTGCGGCCGCCGGTCGCGGCCAGCCTGGTCGCGGCGAAACCACGTGCGCCGCACGACCCGACCCGTCCGAGCCCGCCGCCGGAGCCGTCGCGGGCGATCCGTCCGAGCCCGTCGGCTCAGCCGGAAGCTCGGCCCGCTCTCCGGCCGATCCAACCGACGGAAGCCAAGACGACACGCTTCGCGGCTCCCGGCAACACCGAGGCCGCTGACCGGCCACCGGCGGCACCGGCGCCGCCGCCGGCCGGTCAGACCCGCGCGATCCCGGTCCCGGGGAACCACGAACCCAAGAGCAGCCCGGCCGAACCCACCACCGCGCTTCCGGTCATGCGGTCCGAAGGCGGCGACACCGACGCGGCGACCGAGAAGATGCAGGCGCGCGGGCAGGGCGATAACGGCGACACGGCGCGTACGGGGCGCCGCGCGGGTGGCGGGGTGTCCGCCCAGGACCTGCTGCGCCGCGAAGGACGGCTATAGGCCCGCCGAGTCCTCGGCGGTTTGCGTCGGCTCATCCGGCTGGGCCGCGACCATGGTCCCGTCGTTCTCGGCGAGCTGTTCAGCTTCGTCCTCCGGATCCTTGGCGAGCAGAACCCGGATCGCATTGTTGAAGAACGCCACCGTCGGGACGGCGAGCAAAGCGCCGACGATCCCAGCGAGCACACCGCCGGTGGAGATCGCCAGCACCACCCCGAGCGGGTGAATCGACACCGCGCGGCCCATCACCAGCGGCTGCAGCAGGTGCGACTCGATCTGGTTGATCACGATCAGCAAACCCAGCGTGAGCAGCGCATAGACGATACCCTTGGCCAGCAGCGCAACCACCACCGCCACCAACCCCGAGATCAGCGCACCGATCAGAGGGATAAACGCACCGAGGAACACCAGCGAGGCCAGCGGCAAGGCAAGTGGCACCCCCATAACTGCCAACCCGGCGCCGACGCCGGCGGCGTCGGTGAGCGCCACCAGGAAGGTGGCCCGAACATAGCCGATCAGCGAGCTGTACCCGGCGCGGCCCGCCTCGACGATCCGGTCCCGCACGCCGGCCGGGAACATCTTAGTCACGTACGCGAAGATGTTGCGGCCGCCGTACAGGAAGAAGATCAGCGTGAACAGCACTAGCACCGCGGCGGTGAGCAGTTCGGTGATGGTGGCCGCGGTCGATAGCGCCCCGCTAGTCAGTTTCGACTGGTTGTTGTGCAGCGCCTGAATCGCGGCGTTTCCCGCGTTGGTGATCTGTTCGCTGCGCAGATGCGCCGGCCCCTCGATCAGCCACCGCCGGGTGGAGTCGATGCTGCGACTCACCTGCTCGGTCAGGTCGGGCAAACCGACAACGAACTGGGTGACGACGAAGGTGAGGATGCCGCCCAGCAGTGCGAAGCCACCCAGCAGCACCAGGGCGACCGCGCCACCGCGCGGGAAGGCGCGCCGATCCAGCCAGTCCACAGGGGGTACCAGCAGCGCGCTCAGCATCAGGGCCAGCAGCACCGGGACGACGATGATTTCAAGTTTCGCCACCACCCACATGAAGGCGACGGCCGCGACCAGGATCACCAGCAAACGCCAAGCCCAGGCTGCGGTCTTGCGGACAAGGGGTTCGACCGATGCGTCATCTGGGTTCGCCAGCATCCGGTCAGCCTACGTGGCGCACGCGGTGCGCCGGCCGGGTCAACACGATCCGGTTACACGGCGACACGCACGGAGTTGCGCCTTGAGGGCCTCACCACCTGCGCGGTTACCCTAAAATACATGCCGCACCGCGCAGCCAGCCGCAACCTCCCGGGCGGTGGTGCGTTCTCTTCCGACTGTGACGCGCCCCCGGGCGAGATGTCGCGCGGCAAATACTGGTGGGCGCGGTGGGTGGTGCTCGGGCTGGTAGCGATCGTGTTGGCCGTCGAGATCGCGCTGAGCTGGGATCAGTTGGCCAAGGCCTGGACGAGCCTGTTCCAGGCCAATTGGTGGTGGTTGTTCGCGACGGTGCTGGCCGCGGCGGCGTCGATGCACAGCTTCGCCCAGATCCAGCGCACGCTGCTGAAGTCCGCCGGGGTCCACGTCAAACAGCTGCGCTCGGAGGCGGCCTTCTACGCCGCCAACTCGCTGAGCACTACGCTGCCCGGCGGTCCGGTGCTGTCGGCGACGTTTTTGCTTCGGCAGCAACGCATTTGGGGTGCCTCCACGGTGGTGGCGTCCTGGCAGCTGGTGATGTCAGGCGTGCTGCAGACGGTGGGCTTGGGGCTGCTGGGGTTGGGTGGCGCCTTCTTTCTGGGCGCCAAGAACAACCCCTTCTCGCTGCTGTTCACCCTCGGTGGATTCGTCGCGCTGCTGTTGCTGTCCCAGGCGGTGGCGTCGCGGCCGGAGCTGATCGAGGGCATCGGCACCCGCGTGCTGTCGTGGTTCAATTCGCTGCGCGGCAAGGCCGCCGACACCGGGCTGGCGAAGTGGCGCGAGATCCTGATGCAGCTCGAGTCGGTGAGCCTGGGCCGGCGCGAGATGGCGGTGGCGTTCAGCTGGTCGATGTTCAACTGGGTCGCCGACGTGGCCTGTCTGGCCTTCGCCGCGTATGCGGCCGGCGATCACGCCTCGGTCGCCGGGTTGACGGTCGCCTATGCGGCCGCGCGGGCCGTCGGCACGGTCCCGTTGATGCCGGGCGGCCTGCTGGTCGTCGAGGCCGTGCTGGTGCCCGGCCTGGTGTCCAGCGGGATGTCGTTGCCCAATGCGATCTCAGCCATGCTGCTCTACCGGCTGATCAGCTGGCTGCTCATGTCCGCCGTCGGCTGGGTGGTATTCTTTTTCATGTTCCGCACCGAGAGTTCGGACGACTCCGACGACGACCCGCTCCCCCCGATCGAGCTGCAGCTGCGGCGCTGGAACGGGGCCCTCAATGGGGATCTTGGCGGGGCCGCGCTGCAGGGGCCGTTACCGCCGCCCGAGCCGCGGGGCGCGGCGGGCCAGGATGCGTCGAGTGTGGGCCCCTAGGTACGGGGACAGCCCCTAAATCGTCCCTAGGCCGCACACTCGGCGGGGCGTTCAGCCGACGTTGTTCTGTCGCGACGGGCCCGGCAGCGTGCCGCCCGCCGACGGCGCCTGTGCCGTCACACCCAGCGGGGTCCCCAGCCCCGCGGCCCGGCGAGGCGGGCAAGGCCGGCAGTGCCCTGCGCCTGCTGCATCATGCCCATGACCTGCGGGATGCTGATCGGCAGCTTGCACTGCATCTACAGGTTGGTCAGCGGCTGCGCGATCGACGCCATATCGGTGGCCGCCTTCCGGTTGCCCGCGAAATAGGTCTTGAGCCCGGTGACCGACTGCGGGCCGGCCTACTGCAGCATCGTAGTTATCGACTGGTTTGGTCTCGGGATGCGAATCCAGGTAGTCACCCATCGACTTGGAGACCGACCCGATCGTCCGGGCGACTTCCCTGACCGCGCACGGGTCGTTGGCGTCGGACGCCGGTGGCTCGGCCAGCAGCGCGACGGCCGCGGCGGGCACCGCCGCGACAATACAAACCCGCGACAAGCCCGCGCCGCCCAGCGAAAATTCGTATCCCCATGCTGAAAACTCCTCACGGTTTGCCGACGCCGTCGTTCTCGCGGCACCCGGCAAACTGCTGCAATGAATGGCCATCGGATTGCGGGGCTCCCCTGCCCCCCGCGCGGCCCAGCGACATCCTGCCATCCACGCGGAGACCTGACTACCGGATGTGACCGGGATCCCCCTAGGGCACCGGTTGGCAACGACTTGGCTGCGGGTTGGCTACAGACCCGTCTGCCCAGCTCACGAATTCGCTAAGCCCTACTGATGCACAGGCCAGCTGCGGTATCGTCGCCACCACGCGTAAGCGAGATACTCAGGGAGCCTGAAATCCAGCAGTCCATGATGCGCCTTAGCCGCAGCCTGCGCAGATACCGCTGGTTGGTGTTCGCAGGCTGGTTGCTCGCATTAGTCCCCGCGATCTACTTTGCCCTGGCACAGTCCGGAAACCTGACCGGCGGCGGCTTCGAGGTAGCCGGGTCGCAATCGCTGAAAGTCCATGATCAGCTCGAGGCGCAGTATCACGACCAGGGCGCGTCGTCGTTGGCTCTGGTCGCCGCCCCGCGGCCCGATGCCAGCTATGAGGACATGAACAACGCGGTGGCGCAGCTGCGCCAGATCGCCAGCCAATTCCCGGGTGTCACGGAGAAGACCAACCCCACGCAGCGCCCGCCGCAACCCGGCCGGCCGTACGTGCTGTCGCTGCGACTCGACGCCCGCAACTCGGGTACCAGCGACATCGCCAAGCGGCTACGGCAGCAGGTCGGTGTCAAGGGCGATCAGCCGGGCCAGACCGCGGACGGCCGGGTGCGCTTCTACGTGATTGGACAGGGCGCGTTGTCCGCGGCCGCGGCGGCGAACACCAAACACGACATCGCCGCGGCCGAACGATGGAACCTGCCGATCATCCTGATCGTCTTGCTCGCGGTGTTCGGCTCGCTGGCCGCCGCCGCGATACCGCTGGCCCTGGGCGTCTGCACGGTCGTGGTGACGATGGGCCTGGTCTATTTCTTGTCGGCGTACCTCACCATGTCGGTGTTCGTGACCTCGACGGTGTCGATGTTCGGCATCGCGCTCGCCGTGGACTATTCGTTGTTCATCCTGACGCGGTTCCGCGAGGAACTGCGTGCCGGCCGCGAACACCGCGACGCGGTGGACGCCGCGATGGCCACCTCCGGGTTGGCGGTGGTGTTGTCCGGGCTGACTGTCGTCGCGTCGCTCACCGGCATCTACCTGATCAATACGCCGGCGCTGAAGTCGATGGCGACCGGCGCGATTCTCGCCGTCGCGGTCGCGATGCTCACCTCCACCACCCTGACACCCGCGGTGCTGGATACCTTCGGGCGGGCGGCAGCCAAACGTTCGGCGCTGCTGCACTGGTCGCGCAGGCCGGAAAGCACGCAGTCCTGCTTCTGGAACCGCTGGGTCGGGGCGGTGATGCGCCGGCCGTGGATCTCGTCGCTGCTGGCGGCGACGGTGCTGCTCGCCATAGCGGCGCCCGCGACATCGATGGTGCTGGGCAACAGCCTGCTGCGCCAGTTCGACTCCTCGCACGAGATCCGCGCCGGCGTGGCCGGAGCGTCGCAAGCACTCGGCCCCGGCGCGCTCGGCCCGGTGCAGGTGCTGGTGACCTTCTCCGACAGCCCCGCCGCGGCGCTGGAAAACAGCCAGACGCTGGCCGCCATTCGGCAGCGCATGACCCAGGCCCCCAACATCGCGTCGGTGGGGCCTGTGCAGTTCGCCGACGACAACAGCAGCGCCCTGCTGTCTGGGGTCTTGTCGGTTGACCCGGAGGACCTGGGCGCCCGGCACACCGTCGACTGGATGCGCACCCAGCTGCCCAAGGTGCCCGCCGAGGACACCGCACACATCGACGTCGGCGGCTCGACGGCGCTGATCAAGGACTTCGACGACCAGGTGTCCAAGACCGAGCCGTGGGTGTTGCTATTCGTCGCGGTCATCGCGTTCGCGATGCTGCTGCTCTCCATCTACTCGGTGTTCCTAGCGTTCAAGGGCGTTCTGATGACGCTGCTGTCGGTCGCCGCGGCCTACGGCAGCCTGGTGATGGTGTTCCAGTGGGGCTGGTTTAAGGACCTCGGCTTCGCCCAGATCACGTCGATCGACAGCACCGTCCCGCCGCTGGTCCTGGCGATGACATTCGGCTTATCGATGGACTACGAGATCTTTCTGCTCACCCGTATCCGGGAACGCTTCCTGCACACCGGCAACACCCGGGATGCCGTCGCCTACGGGGTGAGCACCAGCGCGCGCACGGTCACCAGCGCCGCGCTGATCATGATCGCGGTGTTTATCGGCTTCGCATTCGCCGGAATGCCGCTGGTCGCCGAGATCGGGGTGGCGTGCACGGTCGCGATCGCCGTCGACGCCACCATCGTGCGGCTGGTGCTGGTGCCGGCGTTGATGGCGATGTTCGACCAATGGAACTGGTGGCTGCCCCGCTGGCTCGCGCAGCTGCTGCCGTCGGTGGACTTCGACCGCCCGCTGCCCGAGGTCGACCTCAGCGACGTCGTAGTCATCCCCGACGACATCTCCGCACTCACCGCGCCCAGCGCCGACGTGCGGATGGCGGTCAAGTCGGCCGCCAAGCTCAAGCATCTGGCTCCCGACGCCATCTGCGTCTCCGATCCGCTGGCCTTCACCGGCTGCGGACGTACCGCCGGCAGCGTCGCGGTGGGCGCCGACGCGCCGAAAAACGGCAGCAACGGGCAGCACCGCGGCTCGTCGAGCGCTAAGAAACTGGTCGACGGCCTGGCGGCGCGCAACGCCCTCGGCCGGTCGATGCCGTGGGGTGACCGGCCCGTTCACCCCGTGACGCTCTGGCGGGGGCGGCTGTCGGTCGCCCTGGATGCGCTGCAAACCACCGCCGGCGGCAACGACGGGCCAGAGTACGCCCGGCTCTGCCCGGTCGAAACCACGAATGTGCAGTTGCCCACCGGCGACCGACTTCAGGTCCCCACCGGCGCCGAGACGCTGCGCCTGAAGGGCTACCTGATCATGTGCCGTAACAGCAGCCGCGATTACGCCGAATTTGCGGACATAGTAAACAGTGTGGAACCGGAGACGGCCGCGGTGACGCTGGGGGGTATGGACCGATACTACCGTTCGGAGCCGCCCAGCCGGCAGGGGATAGCGTCGAAGTTGGTGCGCCAGCTCGCCGATCCGCATCCGGCTGATCTGTCTGACGACCCCTCGGAACCGGATGCCAAGGCAGACTGGGATGAGGTCCGTCGGCGTTGTCTGGCCGTGGCCGTTGCAATGCTGGGAGGAGGCGAGGTGACGTTGGCAGCCGACCGAGGCCGGGTTCCGCCACCCCAGCAGCCCGCGACGGAACCTCGCTCCCCAGACCTCGGTCAGCCGGTCGAGGTCTGGCCGACCGCGGCGATCCGTTCGGCGCTGCAAGGCGGCGACATCGACACCTGGAAGCGGATCGCCGCCGCGCTCAAGCGGGATCCGTTCGGCCGCACCGCCCGTCAGGTGGAAGAGGTCCTCGAGGGCACCCGCCCGTACGGCGTCTCCAAAGCGCTGTGGGAAGTGCTCGAGCGCGCCCGCACCCACCTGGAGGCCAACGAACGCGCGGAGGTGGCCCGCCACGTGCGGCTGTTGATCGAGCGGTCCGGGCTGGCCGAACAGGAATTCGCGGCCCGCATCGGGGCGGCACCCGAGGAACTGGCGACCTACCTCGACGGCAGCGTCAGCCCGTCGGCCTCGCTGATGATCCGGATACGGCGGCTGTCGGACCGGTTCGCCAAGGTCAAACCGAGTCGCCGGAATCCGAGTTCGACTCGGCAGATTGAGCCCGATTGAGTCGATTGAGGTGCCCGTCACCGAGCGTTGATCGGCAGCACGTCCGACACCAGCCAGTCGTTGCCGCGTTTGGCCAGCGTCACCCGAAGCGCGGGCGCCGCGCGGCTGGGTGGCTTACCCGGCACGTTCTGGGTGACCCGCAGGATGACCGCCACGCTGGCCGCCGTGGGACCGATCGCCTCGACCCCGGCCGCCAGCGTCGAAGCCTCTGCCGTGACGTGGCGCTGGGCCAGATCGGCGCTGGACTTCTGGTATTGCTCCTTGAACGCGTCGGCCCGCTCCGGCACCATCATCGCCGCGGCCCGGTCGATCGAACTCGTCGGCGCCGCGGACGAGAACGACGCCATCGCCTCGGCCATCCCGGTGGCCGCCTGGACCGCCGCACGCGAATCGTTCCTGAACTCGCGGCCCGCGCGGGTCCAGTGGATGTATCCGGTCAGCACAGCGGCCACGAGCGCGACGGTGCACAACGACACCACGGCCAGGCGCAGCCCCGGCGCATCGTCGTCGGTGCCGACGGCCACCGAATCGCGGCGCAGCAGCCAGAAGTTGACCGCCACCTCCTGGGCGATCAGCACCAGCAGCACCGAGCAGGCCGCCACCCACCAGCGCGGCCAGTCGAGGATCACCCCGATCATCAGCAGCGCGCCGATCGCGCCCAGTGGGGCCAGAACGTCGAAGGCCAGCAGCCGCCAGAGGTTTCTCATCGGATCGATTCCAGGTGCGAGATCAGCAGCTTGCCGTCGACGCTGGAAACGTCAAGGCGCAGGCTCCAGTGCACGGTCTGCGGCTTGCTGCCGACGTTCTCGCTGACCGACGTCGCCACCACCATCACCGAATCGGTCCGTGTGGCCAACGGCGGCAATTTCGTGGTGACGAGCGGCCGCGACACCCCGGGTCGGGTGTCCAGGTCGTGGTGCACCGTCTCCACCGCCACCGCTTCGATCCGTCCGCTGCTTTGCGACTGCAACTTCTCGACCACCTGACGGTAGGGCTGCACCGTGGCATCGAAGTCAGTGTTGAGCTCGCCGACCGTGCCCTCGTGCAGCCGCTGCAGGCTGGCGTCGACGTTGGTGCTGTTCATGTTGATCAGCACGCCGGTCCAGTCGGCGGCGGTCTGCATGACACGGCTGAGGTAGCCGCGTTCTGCCACCTCGTCGCGGTGGCCGGACCAGATCATCACGATCAGCACGACCGCTGCGACGCACAGCACGGCCAGCACCGTCGAGGCGATGCCGTACGGCGAGAACCACGGCTCGCCGGGGCCTTCGGCCTCGGTCGCGGCCTCGCCGGCCTCCGCCTCGTCGACGTCGTCGTCGGTTGCTGACTGGGTCTTGTCGCCCTCAGGCATGGGCGCGAGGGTACCCCCGGGCCAGGCCGGTTGCTGCGCAGCGGGCGGGCGCCACGCGGGAGATGGTAAAGATGGCGGGGTGACATATGCGGCTAACCGCTCGGGTCTTGACCTGAGCTACCTCGACGAGAATGCCCGTCCCCAAGACGACCTGTTCGGTCACGTGAACGGTCGCTGGTTGGCCGACTACGAGATCCCCCCGGACCGGGCCACCGACGGCGCCTTCCGCACCCTCTATGACCAAGCCGAGGAGCGGGTGCGCGACCTGATCGTCGAGGCGAGCCAGCGCAGCGGTGCGCCGGGCACCGACGAGCAACGCATCGGCGACCTGTACGCCAGCTTCCTCGATGAAGCCGCCGTCGAGCGCCGCGGCCTGCAACCGCTGCATGAAGAATTGGCCCGCATCGACGACGCCGCCGATTCGGCGGCGCTGGCCGCCGTCGTTGGCACGTTGCAGCGCACCGGGGTGGGTGGCGGCGTCGCCGTCTACGTGGATACCGACGCCAAGAACTCGGCCCGGTACCTGGTGCACGTCAACCAGTCCGGCCTGGGGTTGCCCGACGAGTCTTACTACCGCGATCAGCAGCACGCCCAGATCCTGGCGGCGTATCCGGAGCACATCGCGCGTACATTCGGCCTGGTGTACGGCGGCGCCGCGGCGGACCACGCCGACACCGCGGCCCGCATCGTGGCGCTGGAGACGAAACTGGCCGCCGCGCATTGGGATGTGGTCAAGGGCCGCGACGCCGACCTGAGTTACAACCTGCGCACCTTCGCCGAGCTGCAGGCCGAAGGCGCCGGCTTCGACTGGACCGGCTGGGTCGACGCGCTGGGCGGCACTGTCGATGCCGTTTCGGAAGTTGTTGTGCACCAGCCTGATTACCTCACTGCCTTCGGCGCGCTGTGGGATAGCGAAGACCTCGAGGATTGGAAGCGCTGGGCGCGCTGGCGGCTGATCCGAGCCCGCGCCGCGTGGTTGACCGACGCAATGGTGGCGGCCGACTTCGACTTCTACGGCAAACTGTTGACCGGAACCGAACAGATCCGGGACCGCTGGAAGCGCGGCGTCTCACTGGTCGAGAACCTGATGGGCGACGCCGTCGGAAAGCTATATGTGCAACGGTATTTCCCGCCGGACGCCAAGGCCCGCATCGACGAACTGGTGGCTAACCTGCGGGAAGCCTACCGGATCAGCATCAACAACCTGGACTGGATGACGCCGCAGACCCGGGAACGCGCCCTGATCAAGCTGCGCAAGTTCACCGCCAAGGTCGGCTACCCGGCGAAATGGCGTGACTACGCCGCGCTGGTGATCCACAGCGACGACCTGTACGGCAACTACCGGCGCGGACACGCGGTCAACCACGACCGCGAACTGGCCAAGCTCGGTCAGCCGGTGGACCGCGACGAATGGTTCATGACGCCGCAGACAGTCAACGCGTACTACAACCCCGGGATGAACGAGATCGTCTTCCCCGCAGCGATTTTGCAGCCGCCGTTCTTTGACCCTCAGGCCGACGATGCCGCCAACTACGGCGGCATCGGCGCAGTGATCGGGCACGAGATCGGCCATGGGTTCGACGACCAGGGCGCCAAGTATGACGGCGACGGCAACCTGGTCGACTGGTGGACCGAAGACGACCGCCGCGAGTTCGGTGCCCGCACCAAGGCGCTCATCGAACAGTACGAGGCCTACCTCCCGCGGGACCTGGACGGCGGTCACCACGTGAACGGTGCGTTCACCGTCGGCGAGAACATCGGCGACCTAGGCGGTCTGTCGATCGCCCTGCTGGCCTACCAGCTGTCGCTGCACGGCGAACCCGCACCGGTCATCGACGGCCTCAGCGGCGTGCAACGCGTGTTCTACGGGTGGGCCCAGGTCTGGCGCACTAAATCACGTGCGGCCGAAGCCATCCGGCGCCTTGCCGTGGACCCGCACTCGCCGCCGGAATTCCGCTGCAACGGCGTGGTACGCAACATCGACGCCTTCTACGACGCCTTCGAGGTGGCCGAGGACGACGCGTTGTTCCTGGAGCCGCAGCGCCGCGTCAGGATCTGGAACTGAACCACCACCAGCGCTTCGATGCGCACCGGCACGTGCTTTTGCCACGGCGTGCCGGCGTAGGAGTCGCGCCCTCCGGAGGAGGTCAGCATGTTCGATGCGACGCCCGGCACGAGGTTCTGCCCGTCACCGTCAACGTAGTCGAGCCCAAATCCGTTGGGCAGGGCGGCATGTCCGGGCAGCATCGTCTCGGCGATCTCGATGGTCGCCTCGGCGCTCCCGGCGGCGGTGGTGATGCGCGCCCGGCCGCCGTCGGTGAGCCCGAAATGCTGGGCATCCTCGACGCTGACACGGAGCGCCCCGTCCGTGTCACGCTTGCGCCAGGACGGATCGCGGAAGATGTCGTTGGCGGTGTAGGCGCGCCGTTCGCCGACCGAGAGCACGATCGGGAATTCGGCGGTAGTCAATTCGTGCGGCCCGTCGGCCAGCGCATCCAGATCAGCTAGCAGTTCCGGGACTTCGAGTGCGATCTTGTGGTAGGCGTGGCTAATCAGCACGAAATCACCCTCGTAAGTGTGCGGTGAAGGTGACTCCCGACGGGCTGTTCAGGATGGCTTCGAACAGGGCGTTGCAGTCGGCATGGCCGGCCCGCCGTACCGCATCGGGGTAGATCATCGCGACTTCCTGGACGAGCCCCCATACCGCCACGGCGCCGCCCAGCCCGTCGAGCAGCGTCGGCCCCAGCGTTTCATAAAGCACATACGGAACCAGGCGCGAGCCATGGTCGGATTCGCCGACACCGTGTTGGGGGACGCCTCGGCATACTCCGCTCGATCCCGCGCGGCGGCCTCCTGCAGCGGTCGCAGCTCTGCGTCGTCGATGACGCCGAGCGCCCGCACCAGCCGGGCCCAGATCTCCGGCTCGAGCAGCGGGTCGAGCAGCGGCCGGCGCAAGTGAGAACCGTTGTGCGGGAACTCGAAATTGAAGAAGGTCGCCTCGACCTTCTCGTCCTGGGACGCCGCAGGGGCAGCACGTAGTGCGCCAGCCGGGCGGTCTCGATCATCGCGACGTCGAAGACCACCATCAGCTCCCAGCGACCGGAACGCCGCTGCGCATGCCGCCGAGTCCGCGACCGAATGGGCGGGATTCGCGCTTTCGACGATCATCGCCCGGAACCGGTTCGGGTGGTCGGTGAAGATCTCCTCGGGCGCCACGTTGGACGGCACCAGGCCGGCGATGATGGGCGCAGGTGGCCGGGGTGCGCCCGGACACCGTGCTGAACAATGGAGCCACGGACGAATGCAGGTGCTGGCCACCTTTTCGCGAAGTTGCCGGAGAAGATCCTGAGCAACTTGTTCAAGTAGGAGAACGGCGTGCTGTTGGGTGCCTGCTGCACGCCGAGGTCCTCGAACACCGCGACACTGCCGACGGTGCCGATGCGCCGGTCCGCGGACCACAGCAGCTCCTCGTCCACTCTGCAGTACAGCGCGTAGTCGCGCACCGGACATCGCGAAGCGCATCTTGCACCGCTTCGGCGCCGTGCACGTGTTCGACAAGAAATGCTTCGTCGCACAGGTTTTCCTGCACCAGCACGGCCGCCATAGCCGCCAGGAACCACGCGTCGGTGCCCGGCCGCACCCACAGGTGGAAGTCGGACATCTTCGCGGTATCGGTCAGCACGGGATCGATGACGATCATCGATCGCTTCGGGTCCTTGGCGATCTCGTTGAGCACCACCCTGGCCCGCGGGAAACTCTGCGACATCCACGGGTTCTTCCCGATGAAAACACCGACACTTCGGCGTGCTCGAACTCGCCCGGGTGTGGCCGCCGTACAGCTGCGCGTCGACCCAGGCTTCGCCGGTCTTTTCCTACGCCAACGCATTTGACCTACTTTGAGCCCAGGACCTTCAGGAAGGCTCCGCCGTACGCCCCACCGAGATGGTTGCCCTGCCCTCAGACGCCGTAGTAGAAGATCTTATCGCCGCCGTAGGTGTCCCGAATGTGTTTGAATCCCTCGGCGATATCGACAATCGCGGTTTACCAAACGATCTCTTGGTAGCTGCCGTCGGCACGGTGGCGCATCAGGGAGGTCAGCCGGGCGCGGTTGTTCTGGTAGTGGTCCAGCCGCCGCACCTTGTTGCAGGTGTAGCCCTGCGATGCGGGATGGTTCTTGTCACCGCGGATGCGCGCCAGCGTGCGGTCTTCGGCCGGATCCGGATTCGACGGAGACCGCCACGACCGGGCAACCCGCGCAGAAGTCGGTGTCGAGGAGTTGGCGGCTGTACTTGTCGATCGGGGCGCCCAACAGTTCCAGACCGCTGTCCGCCTTAGCGATGACGGCGCCGACGTGCTTGCCGGCGTAATCTACTGCCTCGCACAGCAATTGGGTTCTCCCATCCGGTAAGTAGTGATAGGCCGACCCGCGCGGAGTGCGAGACTGCTGTCCGGTTCCTGGCCGCCACCGCCCACAACACTTCGTGCAGGTTACGCTGCATCTCGACATACTCGAGGCTCTCCACCAACAGCGCGAAGTTCTCGCGCCGGGACGAGATCATCGCCGCCGACACGTCGCCGATTATCGTGGGCATGGTGAAGACGTATTTCGCAGGCATATATCGGGTATGGCGATAGTCGTCGATGCTGCTGGGCCACCCACCCGGCAGATCCTTCTCCGGTGACCTCAGCACGTGCAGCCACAGTTGGCGTTGGCGGCGCCCGGCGATGTACTCCTCCATCGCCTCGACGTCCGGCACGTTCAGCAGGTCGCGCATCGACAGCACACCGCGCAACGGCGAGTGCCAGTCCAGCGTCTCGAACAGCGCCGTCCTGATGCCACTCGCACCCTCGAGATAGCGCACCGGGGCGCCGCACCGGCTTTGGCGTGGAACGCCCGCAGCTGAGGTACCACCGATTCCAGCACCCGGCGACGATGACTCCATTCGTCCAGCAAACGTTGCGGGTCCTCAGCTCGCACAATGGTTTTGGGGCGTCCGCTAGCGTTTGGATCGTTGCGATGTCTGCCGCCTTCGATCAGCGTGATCAAGCCACGCTGGACCAGGCGCTTGGCGATGTCGTAGGTGTTGGTGCGGCTGATCCGCGACGCCTCGGCAAGTTGGGCGATGGTGGCCGAATCCATGTTCAGTGCGGACAGTTAGAACCGAGCCACTTTCGGTTCCAGTCCGGCCTCAACGAGTTCGGCTTATACGGCGGGTCCGTCCCACAGGTTCTGGCTTGCTCCCGGATCAATGGACGAGCGCCTTTTCCACCGCCGACGCCGGTGAGGTAGCGCACCTCCATCTCGGCTTGTTTGGCCGGGTCTTCCGGCATGCCGCGGCCGACGTAGGTTCCGACGATACCGAGCAGGAAAGCCAGCGGGATGCTGACGATGCCCGCGTTCGCCAGCGGGAACCAGGCGAAGTGGGCGTGCGGGAACATCGCCGAGCGATTGCCGGAGACGGCCGGCGAGAAGATGATCAGCACCAGACAACTGAGCAGTCCGCCGTAGATACTGAACAGGGCGCCGACGGTGTTGAACTTCTTCCAGAACAACGAATACAGCAGGGTTGGCAGCGAACGAGGTGACCGCGGCCAGGACGGCCACCACTGCCAGGATCGTCGCGAAAGGCGACGGCGGTGATCACGCCCAAAAACAGCGTTCCGCCGAGCTTGAAGGCGAGCAGCGGCGCGGCGGAGTTCTCTTTGCCGGCGGTGGCGAGGATCGTGTCCGGCCCGACCAGCCAGGCCGCGCCGTAACCGATGGCCAACGAGAACAGATAGAACACGCCTATCAAACTGATCGCCCAGGTGACCGGAGCGGCGGGCCTCCTGGGCGGTGGGCACCGTGTAGAAGCGCATCAGCACGTGCGGCAGGCCGGCGGTCCAGCACCAGCCAGACGCCCAGCGACAGGAAGTCCAGCTTGGTGATGTACGTCGCGCCATACTTGGCGCCCGGTTCCAGGATGTCGCGACCGCCTCGTTGGTCAAATGATCGACCACCGCTTGGGCATTGGCGAGCAGCTGGGAGAAATTGCCGCGGACCGCGATCACGACCAGCAGGAATATGATCGCCGCCCCGGTGACCAGCAGCACGGCCTTCACCATCTGGACGTAGGTGGTGTGCCCTTCATCCCGCCGATCAGCACGTAGGCTATCATCAGCACGCCCACCAACACGACCACGACCGACTGGCCGGTCTTCCTCCGGACGTCGAGCAGCAGCGCGACCACCGGCGCCGGCCATCTGAGCGAGTAGGTAGAACAGCGAGACCATGAGTGTCGACAGGGCCGCGGCCATCAGGACGGGACGCTGCTTGAGCCGGAAGCTCAACACGTCGGCCATCGTGAATCGTCCGGTGTTGCGCAGCAGTTCCGCGACGAGCAGCAGTGCCAACAGCCACGCGACCAGAAAGCCGATCGAATAGAGAAACCCGTCGTACCAGTAGATCGCGATGGCGCCGGACAAGCCGAGGAAGGATGCGGCCGACAGGTAATCACCGGCGATCGCGAATCCGTTTTGTGCTTTAGAGAATTCACCACCTACGGTGTAGAAATCGGTGGCTCGCTTGGTCGTTCGACCGGCGCGGATCGCCAGGGCCATCGACCCGGCGACGAACACCGCGAAGACCGAGATGTTGAACAGTGGGTTCCGACGTTGACAGCGGCGGTAGCAAGGGTCGTCGTCACGCGTCGGCACCTTCGAGTTCGGCGCGGATCTTTGCGGCCCGCCGATCGAGTGTCCTGTTGGCAAACTTCACGTAGCAGGCGGTTATCACTAAGGTGCTCATGAATTGGCCAAAGCCAAGCACCACACCGAGATTGACATCACCAATCACCTTGGTAGACATAAACGCATGCGCGTAGGTGGCCAGCAGCATGTAGATAAGGTACCAGACAAGTAAGAAGCAGACATCGGAAAGAAGAATCGGCGCAGCCGGTGTCGCAGATCCTGTAACGCCGGGTCGGACTGCATCCGCACTAAGTCGTCGACACTCGGTGTGGTTCGCACCGCGGTGTCAACGCCAAGTCCTACTGTTGTCTAATTATTCACTGAATGGCCATTATTGGGCTGGAATAGCGAATAGCGATGTACCAGAAGCGCCGGCGCCGGATTGCGGTGCATCACCCGTTGTGGGCTGTGCCACGTGAATCTCCGAATTCAGCGAAGAGTAGGGATGTCGAGAATCGACGACGTGTTGAGACGTTATAGATACGTGGAAAATAAACGCAGCATCGAATAGTGTTGTGCATCACTATAAACGGCGCCGTACCAACGGAAACTTCCCGGTGAAAGCTTTTACCTATTACACGCTTGGTGCCTCGCAACAACGTTTGCCTGGTGATGGTTGTCGAAAAATGTCGACAATCGATCCGGAATCCGTAGACCCACAATTCTTTTGACAGCGAATCACGCGCGGATAGAGTGGGATTCGCAGATCGACCCGAAGTCGCAGACAGTGTCGATGAATCAGAACAGTCTCGAGAAAGGGCCATGCCATGTCATCACTCGCCCTTCCGAAGGTGGCTGTCGCCGCAGTTAACGCGGCACCCGTCTTTCTCAACCTGGAGGCCAGCCTGGACAAGCTGGAGGACCTGGTGGCGACGGCCGCCCGGGACGGCGCGCAGCTGGTGGTGTTCGGTGAGGCGTTTCTGGCTGGTTTCCCGATCTGGACGGCGGTGTTGCCCCGATCGATCAACACGAATGGCACGGGCGGCTGGTGGCCCAGTCCGTTGTCGTCCCCGGCCCCCACACCGAGCGGCTCGGGAGGATTGCCCGCAGCCACGGCGTGACGTTGTCGGTGGGTATCAACGAACGCAACCCGAACAGCCTTGGGCAACTGTGGAACTCGAACCTGGTGTTCGACCGAGCAGCCGGCTGGTGAACCATCGTCGCAAGCTGGTGGCCTACTACGAGCGCCTGACGTGGTCGCACGGAGACGCACACGACCTGCGGCCCGGTCGAGCTCGGCGGGTGGCGGCTGGGTGCGCTGATCTGTGGCGAGAACACCAACAAGCTGGCGCGGTTCACGCTGCCCGCGCAGGGCGAGCGACTGCACATCGCGACCTACCGCTGGCGTGGCCCTTCGACTGACGCTCGGCGAATTTCGACTACGACCTCGCCAAGCTGATCCGGCTACGCAGCGCCAGCCACGCGTTCGAGGGCAAGGTGTTCGTCGTGGTCGCCGCGACGGCGCTAGACGAGACCGCCATACGCGAGGTTGCCCGCGGCGACTCCCGCATCGAAAAAGCGTTGACCGCAACGCCCCCGCCGCGATGGTGATAGGGCCGAACGGCCAGGTCGTTGCGGGATCGCTGACCCAGCCGGAGGGAATCCTGCACGCACGAGGTCGACCTGCATACCGAGGTCATCGCCAAGCAGGCGCACGACATCGTCGGCACCTACAACCGTGCCGACATCTTTAGCCTGTCGGTCGACATGAGCCGGCCCGCGATCCTGCGCGCGAATAACCAAGCTGTCGAATCGAATCAGGGTTCGGTTGCGCGGTCTGCCGACCGGACCGAGATACCCGCTCCTGCCGCCGACGACCATGTCGTGGTGACGAACCACGTCGGCTCGCCGACGGCATAACGCCCGTCTAGTTGGTGATCCAGTCGCTGGAGCCGTCGTTCTTCTTGTAGGAACCGCCGCTCGAGTTCTTCACGATGATGGGGTCGCCCGGACCAAAGTTGTCGAAAAACCACCGTGCGTTACTGGGGCTGATGTTGATGCAACCGTGGCTGACGTCGCGCTTGCCCTGATCATCCACCGACCACGGGGCGCTGTGTACGAAGTCACCAACGTTGTCGAACCGGACGGCGTCGGTGACCCTCACCTTGTAGCCGTACGTGGAGTTGACCGGGACACCGTAGGTCGAGGAGTCCATCACCACCGACGGCATCTTCTCCTGCACGTAGTAGGTGCCGTTGGGAGTTTGGTGGTTACCGGCGGTCATGCCCATCGACATCGGGATGGTCTTCTCTACCACGCCATTACGGGTGACCATGAGCCGATGCGTGGCGTCGTCGGCCGTCGCGATCAGTTGGTCGCCCGTGCGGAAGCTGGATTTGGTGCCGCCGGCGTCAATGTTCACCACGGTGTTGGCGGGCCAGAAGTTCAGCGGGCGCCATCGCAACTGCGTCGGTGTCATCCAGTAGAACTTGCCGGGGACCGGCGGGATGGACGACACGTGCACGGCGGCCTGGGCGGCGCCGGCGTCATCCACCCGGCCCGGGAAGTTGATGATGATCGGCTGCCCGACCCCGACCATCGAGCCGGTCTTCGGCACGAAGGTCGGCGTCCCGAATGGCGCCGTGCCGGTGAACGGCGTGGGGTCCTGTCCCTCGGCGGCAGGCACCACGCCGGGCGGCGCCCACGGCG
>NZ_LR655733.1 GCF_902168065.1 Mycobacterium tilburgii
GGAAGGTGGGGCGTGCGGTGGGGGACGCGACTCGATTGAGCCTCAGTTGGGCGTCGAAACGGACTCAAAGCTTCGCAACGCCCTACGGCGTGCGGTAACCGGCATGGCCGCAAGGTGTTTCGGCTCGTGGCGGGCGCAGAACAAAGGGACAGCCAGCACGGCTGCCTCTTGTCGGGTGGTTGCTAGTCGTCGAAGCGGCGCCGGAAGCGGTTTTCCATGCGGCTAGTGAAGGAGCCGCCCTTGGTGCGGCGTTGCCGCGGGCCCTGCCCCGGCCCGGGCGCAGCCGGACGGCCGGCCAGCCGCGGCCCGGTGATGGAGAACACCACACCGCCGAACATCACCACGAAGCCGACGACGCTGAGAATCGGGAAGGTTCCTATCATCGTGGCCTTGAACGCCACCCCGGAAACCATCATCGCCAGACCGATGACAAACAACGCCGCACCCTTCAGCTGGCGCCGCGCCGTGGGTGCCCGAAAGCCGCCGCCCCGTACGCTTGACGCGAACTTGGGATCCTCGGCGTAGAGTGCGCTCTCGATCTGGTCGAGCATCCGTTGCTCATGCTCGGAGAGTGGCATTCGTCCCTCCTTACCGACAGTCTGACACGTAACTATCGATAGCACGCGGATGCCCGTTGTCTGGGCAACTAAGTCAAATGATACGAGGTCAATCTGACGCGTACCACTAGTTCAGCCGCGATTCTACCTCCGTTGGTCCGCACAATCATCGGACGGCAAGGGTGTGAGTTACACCAGTCTTGCCGGACCCTCACCCGCGCGGACCGGATCGTGGGTTCGACTGCCCCACCGGCCCTCCGGCCTGTGGCCCTGCGGCCCGATAATGGCGTTACGGGCCATCCGCCCGGCGCCACCGCCGGATAGCGACGCCCGATCATCGGGACGAGAGGACACCGCGAATTGGCGATATTCCTCATCGATTTGCCGCGCGACGACATGGCGCGCCGGCTGACCGACGCCCTCAGGGTGTACGCCGACGCGATGCGGTATCCGGCGGGCACCGAGAAGCAGCGTGCCGCGATGTGGCTGGAACACATCCACCAGCCGGGCTGGCGGGCGGCCGCCGCCGTGGAAGCCGACCCGGCCACCGATGAGTGGCCGCCACCCGCGGCGGAACTGGCCGATGCGCCGCTGCTCGGTGTGGCCTACGGCTACCCTGGCGCTCCCGGGCAGTGGTGGCAGCAGCAGGTCGTCCTGGGGTTGCAGCGGGGTGGTCTGCCGCCCCAGGAGATCGAACGGCTTATGAACAGCTATTTCGAGCTGACCGAGCTGCACATTCATCCCCGCTCCCAGGGCCATGGCATCGGCGAGGCCCTGGCACGCCGACTGCTAGCTGGCCGCTGCGAACAGAACGTGCTGCTGTCCACGCCGGAAACCCATGGCGAGGCCAACCGCGCGTGGCGGTTGTACCGGCGGCTCGGCTTCACCGACATTATCCGCCGCTACTACTTCGCCGGTGACCCACGGGCATTCGCCATTCTGGGCCGCCCGCTGCCGCTGCAGCTCCCCGGCGACGGGTAACCAGCACACCGGATCTGGCACGATGACCTGATGCGCGACAGCTCTCCCCCACGTCGAGCCCGAAGGTTCACCGCCCGGCGGCGCTGCGTGCTCGCTTTCGCTATGCTGGTGCTGCTGGTCCCCCTGACGACCGGGTGCCTGCGTGCAAGGGCGTCGCTGACCGTCTCCCCCGATGACCTGGTCTCCGGGGAGATCATCGCGGCGGCCAAGCCGAGAACGCCCAAGGACACCGGCCCCCAGCTGGACACCAACAACCTGGCGTTCAACCAGAAGGTGGCGGTGTCGACCTACGACAGCGACGGCTACGTGGGATCGCAGGCGGTGTTCGCCGATCTGACGTTCGCCGAACTACCGCAGCTGGCCAACATGAACTCCGACGCCGCGGGCATGAGCCTGTCGCTGCGCCGCAACGGCAACGTGGTGATTTTGGAGGGACGCGCGGATCTGACCTCGCTGACCGATCCGGACGCCGACGTCGAGGTGACCGTCGCCTTCCCCGGGCCCGTGACCTCGACCAACGGCGACCGCGTCGACCCCGACGCGGTGTCGTGGAAGCTCAAGCCGGGCGTGGTGACGACGATCACGGCCCAGGCCCGCTACACCGACCCGAACACCCGCTCGTTCACCGGCGCGGGCGTCTGGCTGGGTATCGCGTCGTTCGCGGGGGCCGGCGTGGTGGCGCTGCTGGCCTGGATAAGCCGGGACCGCTCCGAGCGGTTCACCACCTCGGGCGGTCCACCCGCGGGTGCGCCACCAGCGAGCTAGCCCGGCGCCAGCCTGACCGGGCCGGCCGCGGGTTAGACGCGCTGGGCCGGCGCCCAGTACTCGATCATCTCGGCGAACGTCTGAATCGCCGGGGCGGACAGGCCGTAGGTTGCCTCCAGATGGATGCTCAGCGGAAAGCCGAGTTCGGCGGCGCCGTCGACCACCCGCTTGTACAGGTCGAGCATCAGCTGGCGCTTGCGCGGCGGTTCGCTGGCGGCCAGTTTCCGGACGAACTCCTGCTCGGCGGCCACGCCGGGGTTACCAGGGTCCTGAATGAGCCAGTTGATCAGGCCCGTCTTGGCCTCGATCTGCGGCACGAACCCGAACGACAGCAGGATCTCCGGCCGGTGATCAGTGTTCTTAGCGAACTCGGTCAGGAAGCCGACGATCGCGTCGGAGTACAGCAGCTGGGTCATGCCGTAGTTGGCGCCCTGGTCGCACTTAAAATTGAACCGACCGTGCTCCCCCTCCCGGGTGGGAATGAGGATCACGCCTCGATTGCCGACCAGGTCGCGGTAGATAGACAGCGCGGCGGTCGGCGCGACGCCGGAGCCCTCGCCGTCGTTCATCGTGCGCGGGACGCCGACGAATACCACGCCTTCCATCCCGGCGTCGGTCAGCGCGGTGAGCCGTCGCCGCAGCGTCTGCTCATCCATGAACGCGGTCACCTGCGTGCACAGTCCGGTCATGCCGGGCAGCTCGGGCTTGATAACCGCCCAGAAATCCAGCACGTCGAACTTGGGTTTCATCGGGACGGGACGGTCGTCATCCTCGGCGATGATGCCGGGGATCATCACGTGACGGATGCGCCCATCCAGACCCGATTCGGCCGAGTACTGCAAGACCTTGCGCGCCTCGTCGAGCGCCCGCTCCCGCCCCCCGTCCACGTTCGGCGGCACCAGCTCGAGAGCAACGGTGTTGAGAGTCACGCGGCTCCTCTTCCTCGGACGAATCGCACCCCGCCAGCATAGGGGCGCGCCGCGATGCCAACCCGCGGGGGAATTGTGCGCCAGGCGAAGTACCCGGATTGTGGCGCCGAATACACTGATCGGGCCTGGATTACAGCGAGGCATGCCGAGGCAGAAAGGGGGTAGCGCGCTGAGCGTGAAATCCCCAGCAGCGGCGACCACCGAGTTGACCGGGGCCATTGCCGAGCAACTACGCCGGTATCTGCACAACCGGCGTACCCAGACCGCCTACATCGGCGACGACTACGCGGCGTTGATCGCCGCTCTCGAAGACTTTGTGCTCAGCGGCGGTAAGCGGCTGCGTCCGGCCTTCGCGTACTGGGGCTGGCGCGCGGTCGCGGACACTGAACCCGATCCCGAAGTGCTGTTGCTGTTTTCCGCGCTGGAACTGCTGCAGGCCTGCGCGCTGGTGCACGACGACGTCATCGACGACTCCTCCACCCGCCGCAGCCGGCCGACGGTGCATGTCCGCTTCGCGACGCTGCATCGCGATCGGAATTGGCAGGGCTCCGCCGACCGATTCGGCATCTCGGCCGCGATCCTGCTCGGCGACCTCGCGCTGGCCTGGGCCGACGACATCGTGTTCGGTGCCAACCTGACGCCCGCGGCGCAACGCCGCGTGCTGCGGGTCTGGGCCGACATTCGCACCGAGGTGCTCGGCGGGCAGTACCTGGACATCGTCGCCGAGGCCAGCGCGGCGGAGTCGATCACGTCGGCGATGAACGTCGACCGATTCAAGACGGCCTGCTACACGGTGGCGCGGCCGCTGCAACTCGGCGCGGCGGTCGCCGCCGACCGGCCCGATGTGCAAGCCATCTTCCAGCAGGCCGGCACCGACCTCGGGGTGGCGTTCCAGCTCCGCGACGATGTGCTGGGCGTGTTCGGGGATCCGGCCGTGACGGGCAAACCGTCCGGTGACGATCTGCGCTCCGGTAAGCGCACGGTGCTGCTGGCCGAGGCGGTCGAACTGGCCGACAAGTCAGATCCGTTGGTGGCCAACCTGTTACGGAGTTCGATCGGTGCACCGCTGAGCGACGGCCAGGTGGACGAGCTGCGCAATGTCATCGAGTCGGTCGGAGCCCTGGCCGCCGCGGAGCACCGCATCACCACCCTGACCGAGGGTGCACTGCAGGCACTCGCCGCTGCTCCCATCAGCGCGCCGGCCAAGGCCGGGCTGTCCGAGCTGGCCAAAGCGGCCACCGACCGATCCGCCTGAACGATGCCCCCCGACTCGTCTCCAGCCCGTTCGGCGATAGCCAAAAACGCTGTAGGAGAATACCTTTCACAAATGAAAGTGTTTCTCACCACACCCCAGGCCCGGCCGGCCGAGCTGGGCTTTGCCGGGTCGGTCCTGATCACGATCGGCGGCCTGGGCGCCGGAAGCACCAAACCACACGATCCGGTGCTCGAGGCGATCCACATGTCCTGGCTGCGTTTCGGCCACGGGCTGGTGCTGTCGTCTATTCTGTTGTGGACGGGCGTGGCGGTGCTGCTGTTCGCCTGGCTGGTGTTGGGCCGCCGGCTCATCGCCGGCGAGACGACCGAATTCATGATGCGCGCCACCACCGGATTCTGGTTGGCGCCGCTACTGCTGTCGGTTCCGGTGTTCAGCCGCGACACCTACTCGTACCTGGCCCAGGGCGCCCTGCTCCGCGATGGCTTCGACCCGTACGCGGTGGGCCCGGTGGCTAATCCGAATGTGTTGCTGGACAACGTAAGTCCGATATGGACCATCACCACCGCGCCATACGGCCCGGTGTTCATCCTGATTGCCAAACTCGTCACGATGCTGGCCGGCAACCACGTGATCCTCGGTACCATGCTGCTGCGGCTGTGCATGCTGCCCGGCCTGGCGCTGCTGATCTGGGCCGCTCCCCGGCTAACCCGCCACCTCGGCACCAGTGGCGCCGCCGCGCTGTGGATCTGCGTGCTCAATCCGCTGGTGCTGATCCACCTGATGGGTGGGGTGCACAACGAGATGCTGATGGTGGGCCTGATGACCACCGGGATCGCGCTCACCTTCCAAGGCCGCCACGTCCTGGGCGTCACCCTGGTCACGGTCGCGGTCGCGGTCAAAGCCACGGCCGGTCTCGCGTTGCCGTTCTTGGTGTGGTTGTGGATGCGGCACCTGTGCCTGCAGCGGGGCTGGCGGCCGGCCCAGGGGTTCGCGACCGCCACCGCACTGGGCGTGCTGATCTTCGCCGCAGTGTTCGCCGTCTTGTCGGTGGCCGCCGGCGTCGGCTTGGGGTGGCTCACCGCGCTGGCCGGGTCGGTGAAGATCATCAACTGGCTGACCGTGCCAACCGCCGCCGCCAACGTGATTCACTTCGCGTTCAACGGGCTCTTCCAGGTCGACTTCTATGAGACGCTGCGGATCACCCGCTACATCGGCATCGCGATCATTGCGGTGTCCCTGCCGGTGTTGTGGTGGCGGTTCCGGCGCGACGACCGGGATGCACTGACCGGGATGGCGTGGTCGATACTGATCGTGGTGCTGTTCGTGCCGGCCGCCCTGCCCTGGTATTACTCGTGGCCGTTGGCGGTGGCCTCCCCACTGGCCCAGTCGCGGCGAGCGATCGCGCTGATCGCCGGACTGTCGACGTGGACCATGGTAATCTTCAAACCCGATGGGTCGCACGGCATGTATTCGTGGCTGCACTTCTCCGCCGCCACCGCGGCCGCGCTGGTCAGCTGGTACGCGCTGTACCGCGCGCCGGAGGCGCGGGCCACGCCGGCCGACCAACCACTGGCCGCCTAGTACGCCGTCAGTAAGCCATCGCCTGAGCCCGACGCGCCACTTCCCGCACCTGATGGGCGTGCAATGCATCGAAGGGGCGGGCGTTGCTGATCTCATCCCTACTGCCGTCGCGGATGATCGTCGACGGATCCGGGGTGAACAGCCAGCGCACGATCTCGGTCTCGTGATAACCGCCGTCGTGCAGGATCGTCAGCAACCCCGGCAGGCTCTTGACCACCTCGCCGCCGTTGGTGAAGAACACCTGCGGGATCACCCACGCCGCCATCGCGGCGCACCGCGAGCAGATGACCTTCGCGCAGCTGTTGCTGCACCTTGCTCACCGGTACGCCGAGCAATTCGGCGACCCGGGGCAGGTCGTAGGTTGGCTCGTCGGGGTTTAGCACGTCATCGCCAGCTGGAATTATTGCCCACGGCGCAAGTGTAGGCCCTGGTTCCCGGGTGGGTAGGCGAGTTGCGCGGATGTGCCCCTTGCCTCGTGGAGCCGTCCGCGCCCCCACCTACGATGGCCCCGTGACCAGAGCCAGGACGGACGACCCGTTGGACAGCGCGTTGCTGGATGGCCGCTATCTGGTTCAGAGCAAGATCGCCAGCGGGGGAACCTCGACGGTGTACCGCGGCCTGGATACCCGCCTGGACCGGCCGGTCGCGCTGAAGGTGATGGACGCGCGGTACGCCAGCAACAGCCAGTTCCTGGCCCGCTTCCAGCTGGAGGCGCGCACCGTCGCTCGGCTCAAGGATCCCGGGTTGGTCGCCGTCTACGACCACGGGCTGGACGCGCGGCACCCATTTCTGGTGATGGAACTGATCGAGGGCGGCACGCTGCGAGAGCTGCTGGCCGAGCGCGGCCCGATGCCGCCGCATGCCGTCGCGGCGGTGCTGCGCCCGGTGCTGGGCGGGCTGGCCGCCGCGCACCGCGCGGGGCTGGTGCATCGCGACGTCAAGCCCGAGAACGTGCTGATCTCCGACGAAGGCGAGGTCAAGATCGCCGACTTTGGCTTGGTGCGCGCGGTCGCCACGGCCGGAATCACTTCCACTAGCGTGATTTTGGGAACTGCTGCCTACCTGTCACCCGAGCAGGTGCGGGACGGCAACGCCGGTCCACGCAGCGACGTCTACTCGACCGGCATCCTGACCCACGAGCTGCTGACCGGTAGCACACCGTTCAGCGGCGATTCCCCGCTGTCGATCGCCCACCAGCGACTGGACCACGACGTGGGCCGCCCGGGCGACGTGATCGACGGCGTGCCAGCCCAATTAGACGACTTCGTGGCGTGCGCGACCGCTCGCAACCCCGCCGAGCGGTACGCGGACGCGATCGAGATGGCCGCCGATCTGGAGGCGATCGTCGACGAACTGGGGCTGCCGGACTGCCGGGTGCCGGCGCCGCGGAATTCCGCCCAGCACCGGTCGGCGGCGCTGCACCACAACCGCACGCACCAGCAGCGGGCCGCGCCGGCGCAGCCCGGCCGCGGCAAGCCGGTCCGTCAGCCCACCCGCCAGTTGACCCGGGGTCCCGAGGATTGGGCCGGGCTGCGACCCCCGGGGCGCCCGCCGGCGGACCACGAAGCTGACCCGGAATACGAATACGATTCCGGCACGGGCGAATTCGCCGGCATCTCGCTCAGTGAATTCGCCCTGGCTCGTCAGCACGCCCGCCGGATGGTGCTGGTATGGGTGGCGTTCGTGCTGGCACTGTCCGGTTTGGTCGCGACGGTCGGCTGGACGCTCGGCAGCAATCTGACCGGGCTGCTGTGACGGATTAGGCGCCGATCAGACCGCGGTCGCCGCCACGATGCTCAGCGGCGACACGGATTCGACGACGCGGTCGAACCGGAACCCGGCTTGGTCGAACAGCCGGGCGTACTCGTTCGCGTGCGCCGACGGCGACCAGTATCTCGATTTCCACAATTTTGCCGGGGAAGTCGCGGTCGTGGTCCGGAATGACGAGCTCGCACAACATACAGTCGGGCCCCGGACCGAGCGGCGGCGCGAACGTTCCTCAGGATGCGGATCGCGTCGTCGTCGGGCCAGTCGTGGATGATGTTCTTCAGTACATACGCGTCACCACCCGCGGGCACGAAATCGGAGAACGAGTTTTCCTCGATCCGGGTGCGGTCGTCGACACCGTACTTGCGCAACAGCTTCGGGGCACCGCCACCACCTCGGGGAGATCGAACAGCACGCCGCACGCATTCGGAGCCGAGGCCAGGATCGCCGACAACAGCCGGCCGCGTCCGCCGCCCACGTCGATGATCGTCCCGAACGCGCCGAAGTCGTAGGCGGCGGTCAGCGGCGTGGTCGCCAACTCGGACAGACTGGTCATCGCGGAGTTGAAGATCTCGGCGAGCTCCGGTTGGTCGGCCAGGTACCGGAAGGCCGGTTTGCCGCGCAGCCGCGGGATCACCGGGGTCGCGGTCCGTATTGCGTCGGTCAGGTGGCTCCAGTGCTCGTGATGTTGCGGCGAGCCGACCCACCGGGGACATCCCGTCCATCGACACGGGCGCTTCGAGCGCAGCGTGTCGCCGAGCGGGGTCAGTGCGTAACGACCGTCGCGGTTGCCGGCGGAAAAGCCCGACGCCGACCAACCGCGCGCAGCAACCGGGTCAGGGTGTCGGCATCGGCGCCGACCCGCTGCGCCACCTGCGTGCCGGTCAACGGTCCGGCGGCCAGGGCGTCCGCACGCCAAGGTCGTCCACGGCCGCGATCGCCTGCGCCACCCACGCATTCAGGATCAGTTCGAGCATCACCACCTCGGGCGGTGCCGAGCGCTGGCGCAGCCGCGACAGGTAATGGCGAACCTGGTCAACAACGCGCGCGAACTTGGCCGGCGGAACCTTAAACGTCACGTGAGTGCCCTTCCGTGGCTTCGCATGCCGGGTCGTCGGCCCGAAGCACCCTTTCTACCCGACCACACCTGGTGCGTGAACCGGGTGACCTCCCATTCTCACCCCGGGGTGAGACTAAGCCTTAATATAACCTCAAGAATATCTTATTTTTCTTAATTTTCGGTATACCGTACTGCTACATGGGTTCGACATCGAACGACGCGGACTTACCGAATCGGCTCGGCGAGCGTGCCGTGGTACTGGGCGCCGGGATGGCGGGTTTGCTTGCCGCGCGGGTGCTTTCGGACTTTTACGATTCGGTCAGCGTGGTGGAGCGGGACTGGTTGCCCGACTACCCCACCTACAGCAAGGGTGTTCCCAGGGCCGCCACTTGCACAACCTGCTCGGCCGTGGCGTGCAGATCTTGGCGGAGTGGTTCCCCGGGCTGCTCGGCGAACTGGCCATGGCCGGAGCGGTGGTGCTCGACGACGGCGACCCTGTCGCGGGTGTACGGACGGGTCGGGCGCCACGAGTTCAAGCGTTCCGGCACGCTGGCCGATCCGTCGCCGCTGACGCTGTGTCTGGCCAGCATGCCGTTCCTGGGGTACGCCGTCGGGTCAAGACCCTGCGCACGTGTCCTTCCTGGACGGGCACGACGTGCTCGACCCGGTCGCCACCGCCGACCGTGTCACCGGCATACGAATCCGTAAGCGCGACAGCGGGTTCGACAGGACGTTGACCGCCTAACTGGTAGTCGACGCGATGGGCTGCGCCACGCACACTCCGGCGTTTCTGGCCGGTCTCGGATACGGCCGCCCCCGAAAACCGTGCGGTGACCAGGTTGGGTTACTCGACCCAACGGCTCTCCATCACCGCGGGCCGCATCGCCGAGCGGGTGGTGATGTTCAGTCTCGGCGGCGGCCGGCCCCGCGACCTGCTGTTGGCCGACGAACACGACACCTGGACGCTGACCGTCGGCCAGTCGACAGCGCACGGCGAACCGCCCGCCGATTTCGCGACAATGTTCGCCGCGGCCGAGCACGCCGCTGACGCCGGCGATCTGCCACGGGCTACATGACGCACAACCCATCAGCGAGGCGGTCACCTACCACCACACCGGTGCGGTGTGGTGGTACTACGACCGGATGCCCCGATTCCCGTCGGGTCTGCTGGTGATCGGGGATGCCGTGTGCTGCCTCGACCCGACCTACGGTCAGGGTATCACGATCGCCGCGCTGCAGGCGCCACCCTGCGAGGGTGCTTAGGGTCCGGCGAAACCCAACTGGCACAACGCTTTTTCGGTGCGGCAGCCTGATACATCGGTGCGACGTGGGCCGGCAATCAAGCCCCGCGACCGCGTCGATGCCGGCCAGCCGGGTCAGCCGCGAGGGCGCCTGGGCGACTGGACCGTGCGGGCGGCGCTCAACGCCGCCGCCCACGACGCCGTGCTGACCGAACGGTTCCTGCGGGTGCTCAACCTCGTCGACCCGTCCGGCCGGCTGCGGGATCCGGCGCTGCTGCCGCGCATCGTGCTCGGGAACGTGCGGGCGGTGTTTCGCCCGGCGACACCGAAACGCTAGTCGCGCAGCATCTCCGCAACCAGAAACGCCAACTCCAGCGATTGCTGGGTGTTGAGCCGCGGGTCGCACGCGGTTTCGTAGCGTCCACCCAAGTCGTGGTCCGAAATGTCTTGCGCGCCACCTAAACACTCGGTGACGTTCTCGCCAGTGATCTCGACGTGAATGCCACCCGGGTGGGTACCCAGCGCGCGGTGCACCTCGAAGAAGCCCTGCACCTCGTCGACGATGCGGTCGAAGTGACGGGTCTTGTATCCGGTGGACGACTCGTGGGTGTTGCCGTGCATCGGGTCGCACTGCCAGATCACCTGATGACCGGTGGCCTGCACCTTCTCTATGATCGGCGGCAGCAGGTCGCGGACCTTGTTGTTGCCCATCCGGCTGACCAGCGTCAGGCGGCCCGGCTTGTTCTGCGAGTCGAGGCGCTCGACGTATTCCATCGCCAGCTCGGGCGTCATCGTCGGACCGAGCTTGACGCCAATCGGGTTGGCGATCACCTCGGCGAACGCGATGTGCGCGCCGTCGAGCCGCCTGGTCCGCTCGCCGATCCACACGGTGTGCGCCGACAGGTCGTACAGTTGCGGGTCGCCGTCCGCGCCGTCCGAGAGCCGCAGCATGGCGCGCTCGTAGTCGAGCACCAGCGCCTCGTGGCTGGCGTAGATCTCCGCAGTTTGCAGGTTACGGTCGGCCACCCCGCAGGCGCTCATGAACCGCAGGCCCCGGTCGATCTCGGTGGCCAGCGCCTCGTAGCGCGCACCCGCTGGCGACGTCCGGACGAACTCGCGGTTCCAGTCGTGCACCAGGTGCAGCGACGCCAGGCCGGACGAGGTCAGCGCCCGCATCAGGTTCATCGCCGCGCTGGCGTTGGCGTAGGCGCGCACCAGCCGCGACGCGTCGTGCTCGCGGGCGCCGGCGTCCGGCGCGAAACCGTTGATCATGTCGCCGCGGTAGGATTTCAGCCCCAACGCGTCGATGTCGGCCGACCGCGGCTTGGCGTACTGGCCCGCGATGCGGGCCACCTTGACCACCGGAAGGCTGGCGCCGTAGGTCAGCACAACGGCCATCTGCAACAGCGTGCGCACGTTGCCACGGATGTGCGGCTCGGTGTTGTCGACGAACGTCTCGGCGCAGTCACCGCCCTGCAGCAGGAATGCCTCTCCACTGGCGACCTGCGCAAGTTGCTCTTGCAGCCGGACGATTTCGGAAGGCACCGTCACAGGCGGCACGCTTTCCAGCACGGTGCGCATCGCCGTGGCCTGATCGTCGGGCCAGGCCGGCTGCTGCGCAGCCGGCCTGGCCAGCGCGGCGTCGAGCCGCGTCCGCAGGTCGGCGGGCAGCGGCGGCAATGCCGGCAGCTGGTCGATCGGTATGTCGACGGTCCAGTTCATCGGTCCATGATATCTACGGCCAGCCAGGGCCTACGCCAGTTCGCCCGTTCCCAGGCCGGTACCCCCAGCGCTGCTGGGGTTGCTCATCGGGTCGCTTCCTGGCCCGCATCGTCGCCGGACACTATCAGCCGGAAGCGACGCAACTGATCCCGGGCGTCCACTAACGCGTCGTGGACGTCACGATGCCGGGGTGGCAGCCGCGGCGATCCGCGGTCTTCCCACAGCTGGCGCAGCTCCCGGGTGAACCGCGGTATCGCCTTCGGCAGGCCCGGCATCGGCCCCCACAACTGGCATAAGGCCACGTGGTCGTAGGCCCCGACCCACGCCTACAGCTCGTTCGGTTCGGTCCGAAGACGCCGAAAAACTCCTTCAGATCCTCGCAGATCCTCGCGAATCTGCCTGCGCGAACGCCACAGCTGCCAGGCCAGCGGCGGCAGCTTGGGCAGCACGTTGGCCCGTACCCAGCTGCCCGCGCGCCCGAGATCGAACTCAGTGGAGACCGAGTACTCGCGGCTGTCCTCGGCGACCACCCCAATGGAGATCAGCTCGATAGTGCGGCCGTCCTCGATGAACTCGGTGTCGTAAACTCGGTGTCGTAGAAGTACCGCACTCAGCAAAGCCTAGGGCCAGGCTATCCGCCGATCAGGATCGGCGCGGTTTCCTCCGGTGGCGGCACGGGATGGACGTCGTGGTCGAGCTGGGCATCGACCATCGGGTCGTCGGGCAGCCCCGGGGTGCAGGCGATCGCGCACTGCAGCCACAGCTTGGCCTGCACGACGGGGCGATGCCACCGGCGTTCTCGCTGCAGGGCGCGCCGCATCTTGTCGGGGCGGGTGGTGTATCGCCAGCGGGCCCACGGCGCGTGCGGGCGGGACAGTCGCAACGCACCGACGATCACCAGGACCACGATAAACATACCAAACATGCCGCCGGTCCACACCTTGCCCTTGAGCACCACCACCACGGCCAGCGGCAGTGTCAGCACCATCATGCAGAGCATCACGGCGTACTAGGCCGTCGACGCTGTATTATACCGGAACGGAAGAAAAACATCAACGGGTACAGACCTATTATCAGCAGTCCGGCCACCGCCACACTGCGTCCCCGACGTGCGGCCGTCCTGGCAATATCGGGCGAGGCGATCGAATACGTCACGACGTTGCCGTCGCGGTCCGCGACGACAACCCCCGCGCGACGCAACACCGCCAGCTGTTGGAATAAATTTGACGCCTCGAAGTCCAACGTCGGACACCAACAGCTCCCCGACCGATGCGGTCCCGCTCCACCAGCAGCTCGAGAACCCTGATGCGGGCCGGGTGGCCGAGCGTCTTGAAAAAGTCGGCTTTGAGCTTGTAAAGGGGCTTCGACTCCACGTTTGCTCCTGAAGAATTTACTACTCATAAAATTGATCAGTTGAAGAATTCATCATATGACCTGGCTATGGGGGGTGCGGACAGAGGTCGCCGGGTTCCGAGCCAGCCGGCGGTTATCTCGCTAACCTGTCCCAATGCGATGCACGCAGGCCTGCCGGGCATGATCCGGTACCTCACCCGGCGCTTCCTCAACTACGTCGTCCTGCTGGTGCTGACGTCCTTCCTGACCTTTTTGCTAGCCTCCCAGACATTTCATCCGCTCGACAGCTTCGTGCAGCGCCACCCGGTACCGCCGCCGGAGGCCGTTCACGCTAAGGCCGTTCAGCTCGGTCTGGACCAGCCGGTGCCCATCCGCTACGCGAAATGGATTGCCGGTGTGGTTCACGGAGACTTCGGGATGACGGTCACCGGTCATCCGGTCTCCCAGGAGTTGTGGCGACGGGTCGGGGTGAGCCTGCGGTTGGTGGTAACCGGTTCGGTGCTGGGCACCCTGATCGGCGTTGTCGTGGGTGCGTGGGGCGCGGTGCGGCAGTACCGGCTCAGCGACCGGGCGATCACCGTGTTGTCGTTGATCGTCTTGAGCATCCCGTCTTTCTTGTTGGCGAGCCTGCTCATTCTCGGTGCGCTGCGGGTGAACATGCTCGCCGGCGTCGGGATCTTCCAGTACACCGGCGAGACCTCGCCGCTGCCGGCCACCGGAACCTTCGACGAGCTGATCGGTCGATTGCAGCACATCGTGTTGCCGACGTTGACGCTGGCGCTGGGCGCGATCGCGAGTTTCAGCCGCTACCAGCGTAATGCGATGCTCGACGTGCTCGGCGAGGACTTCATCCGGACCGCGCGCGCGAAGGGCTTGACCCGTCGGCGTGCGTTGTTCAAACACGGGTTGCGCACCGCGCTCATCCCGATGGCCACCTTGTTCGCCTACGGCGTGAGCGGGCTGGTCGTCGGGGCCGTGTTCGTCGAGAAGATCTTCGGCTGGCACGGCATGGGTGAATGGGTGGTGTCGGGTATCGCGAGCCAGGACGCGAACGTCGTCGCGGCGATCACGCTGTTTTCCGGTGCGGCAGTGCTTTTGGCGGGCCTGTTGTCCGACGTCATCTACGCGGCGCTGGATCCACAGGTACGGGTGTCATGACCGGCATCGACCCGGTCGCTGGCTTCGCCTCGCGACGCAGCCTGTTGGTTCGCCGTTTTCTGCGTAACAAGCCCGCCGCGACGGCGCTGATGCTGCTGCTGTTGTCGTTCATCGCCTGCTACGCGGTGCCGCCGCTGCTTCCCTACAGCTACACCGAACTGGATCTGCACGCGTTGCTGCAGCCGCCGTCGCCGCGACACTGGTTCGGTACCAACGCATTGGGTCAGGATCTGCTGGCGCGGACACTGTGCGGCATGCAGAAGTCGTTGCTTATCGGGTTCTGTGTGGTTCTGATCTCGACCACCATCGCCGCGACCGTCGGCTCGATTGCCGGCTATTTCGGCGGCTGGCGGGACCGCACGCTGATATGGGTCGTGGACCTGCTGCTGGTGGTGCCCAGTTTCCTGCTGATCGCCATCGTCACTCCACGCACCAAGCAGGCGAACAGCATCCTGTGGCTCATCGTGTTGCTCGCCGCATTCGGCTGGATGGTCAGCTCACGGATGGTGCGCGGCCTGGCCATGAGCCTGCGAGAAAGCGAATTCGTCCGCGCGGCACGGTATATGGGCGTATCGAGCCGACGGGTGATCGTCCACCACATCGTGCCGAACGTGGCGTCGATCCTGATCGTCGACGCGACCCTGAACGTGGGGTTTGCGATCCTGGCCGAAACCGGGTTGAGCTTTTTGGGCTTCGGTGTTCAGCCACCGGATGTGTCGTTGGGCACGCTGATCGCCGAGGGCACGCCGTCGGTGACCACATTCCCGTGGGTCTTCCTGTTCCCGGGCGTGGCGCTGGTCTCGATTGTGTTGTGCGCGAACCTCGCCGGCGACGGGCTGCGCGATGCCGTCGATCCGTCCGCGCGGCCCGCGCACCGCAAAAGGGCCAAGCCGGTGGGAATGCCGCGGTGACGGCACTGCTCGAGGTGACCGACCTCAGCGTCACATTCGACACCGGAGACGTGCGGGTGTCCGCGGTGCGCGGTGCGTCGTACCACATCGATCCGGGCGAAGTCCTTGCCATCGTCGGCGAATCCGGCTCCGGCAAAAGCACCGCCGCGATGGCTGTGGTCGGGCTGCTGCCAGAGTACGGACAGGTCTCCGGTTCGGTGCGGCTACAGGACCGGGAGCTGCTCGGGCTGCCCGACCAGGCGATGTCGCAGATCCGCGGAAAGACGATCGGCACCGTGTTTCAGGACCCGATGTCGGCGCTGACACCCGTGTACACCGTCGGAGACCAAATCGCCGAAGCCATCACGGTCCACCACCGCGACGTCGGCCGGGCCGCCGCCCGCAAGCGGGCAGTGGAACTGCTCGACCTCGTCGGCATCGCGCAGCCCGACCGCCGGGCGAAGGCGTTCCCGCACGAGTTGTCCGGCGGCGAGCGCCAGCGCGTGGTGATCGCCATCGCGATCGCCAACGACCCGGAGCTGCTGATCTGTGACGAACCGACCACCGCGCTGGACGTCACGGTCCAGGCGCAGATTCTCGACGTGCTGCGGACGGCGCGCGACGTCACCGGCGCGGGTGTACTGATCATCACCCACGATCTGGGGGTGGTCTCGGAGTTCGCCGACCGGGCGATGGTGATGTACGCCGGGCGTGCGGTCGAGATCGCATCGGTCGACGATCTGTATCGGGATCGCCGGATGCCCTACACCGTCGGGCTGCTTGGTTCGGTGCCGCGGCTCGACGCCGCCCAGGGCACCCGGTTGATCCCGATTCCCGGCGCGCCTACCGTCTCGGAGTCGGTGCCCGACGCATGTCCGTTCGTTCCGCGGTGTCCGCTGGTGATCGACGAGTGCCGTTCGGCCGAACCACCTTTGATCCCCGTCACGGAAGGCCATCGGGCGGCCTGCATTCGCACCGATGAGGTCGCGGGTCGTACCGAGGCCGAAATCTTCGGCGTGTCAACCCATCCGACCGCCACCGCCAGCGCGGCGGACGAACGCGACGTGGTGCTGCGGGTCACCGACCTCGCCAAGACCTACCCCCTGACCAAGGGCGTCGTCTTCCGCCGGCGGGTGGGTGAGGTGCGGGCCGTCGACGGCATTAGCTTCACCTTGGAACGGGGGCGCACGCTCGCGATCGTCGGGGAATCCGGGTCGGGCAAATCGACCACGCTGCAACAGGTACTGGAGCTGGCGCCGCCGCAGTCGGGCACCATCGAGGTGCTCGGCGCCGACGTGGCGGGGCTAAGCCCGCAGCGCCGACGCGCGCTGCGACGCGACATCCAGGTGGTATTCCAGGATCCGGTGGCGTCGCTGGATCCCCGGTTGCCCGTATCGGAGGTCATCGCCGAGCCTTTGCAGGCGAACGAATTTCGCAAGGACGACGCCGACGCGCGGGTAGCGGAACTGTTGGACATCGTAGGCCTGCGCCACGCCGACGCGACTCGTTATCCGGCCGAGCTCTCGGGTGGGCAAAAGCAGCGCATCGGCATCGCGCGGGCGCTGGCGCTGAAACCCAAGATACTGGCACTCGACGAACCGGTGTCGGCGCTGGACGTGTCGATCCAGGCCGGCATCATCAACCTGCTACTCGACCTGCAGGACCGGTTCGACCTATCGTATCTGTTTGTCTCACACGATCTTTCGGTAGTCAGGCATCTGGCGCACCGAGTGGTGGTGCTCTACCGGGGCGCCATCGTCGAGCAGGGTGACAGCGACGAGGTGTTCGGCAACCCACAACACGAGTACACCCGACGACTGCTGGCTGCCGTTCCGCGAGCGCATCCCGATGTCACGGCCGGTTAGCATCGGCGAGGTGACGGTGAGACCGCGGGCCCGCAGACTCGCAGCGCTGGCAGTGGCGCTGGTGTTGGTGGCCGCCGGATGTTCGTCCGGCTACCAGGAGCTACCCAAAACGCGCGCGGCACAGCTCGGCGCCCGCAGCGATATCAACCCGCAGGACCCGGCCACGTTGCGGGATGGTGGTGACCTGCGCCTGCCATTGACGGGCTTCCCGGACAACTTCAATGAGCTAAACATCGATGGCAACACCTCTGACACCGCCGCGGTGCTTAGGGCCACGCTGCCGGGGGCATTCTTCACCCAGCCCGACGGGACGCTGAAGCTCAACACCGACTACTTCACCGGGGCCGAGCTGACCGGCACCAACCCCCAAACCGTCACGTACACAATCAATCCGAAGGCAACCTGGAGCGACGGCACGCCGATCACCTGGGAGGACCTCAAATCCGAAGTTGAAGCGTGCAACGGCCACGACAAGAGGTTTCTGATCGCCAGCCGGTCCGGGTTCGAACGCGTGAAATCAGTGACCCGAGGCGTCAACGACCGGCAGGCGATGGTCACCTTCGCCACGCCATACTCCGAATGGCGGGGAATGTTCGCCGGTGGGATCCAGCCGCGCAGCATGACGGCCGATCCCGAGGTGTTCAACAAGGGCCAGCTCGAACATCCCGGCCCATCGGCCGGCCCGTTCATCGTGTCCACCATCGACTGGACCGCCCAACGCATCGTGTTGACCCGCAACCCGCGGTGGTGGGGCCGCACGCCGCGGCTGAATTCGATCACGTTCCTGGTGCTCGACATGTCCGCCATCATCCCCGCGTTGCAGAACAAGGCAATCGACGCCGCGGGCATCAGCACGCTCGACGATATGGTGACCGCCCAACGGACACCGGGCATCGTGATCCGGCGTGCGCCGGCCCCCACCTGGTTCCACTTCACCTTCAACGGTGCCGCTGGTTCGATCCTGGCCGACGAACGGCTGCGGCTGGCGATCTGTCAGGGCATCGATCGCCAGGCCATCGTCGATGTCGTACAGCACGGCCTGACCACGCATCCCACACCACTGAACAACCACATCTTTGCGGAGGGGCAGGTTGGATACCAAAACAACAGCGCGCCAAGCGATTACAATCCAGACAAGGCCCGCAGCGCATTGGAGGCGATGGGCTGGAAGCTCAACAACGGGGTGCGAGAGAAGGAAGGCAAACAGCTCGTCATCCGCGACGTGCTGTTCGACGCCCCGGCCAACCGTCAGATTGCGATGGTCGCGCAGAGCAACCTGGCGCAGATCGGCGTGAAGCTGGTCCTCGACGTCAAATCCGGCAACGGTTTCTTCAGCCAATACATCGGCCTCGGCGATTTCGATATCGCTCAGTTCGGCTGGCAGGGCAATGCTTTCCCGCTGTCGGCGCTCCCGCAGATCTACACCTCGGACGGCGAAAGCAATTTCGGCCGGATCGGCAACGCTGCGATCGACGCGAAGATCACCGAGACGCTGTCGGAGCTGGACCAGGACAAGGCCCGGGCGCTCGCCAATAAGGTGGACTCGATGATCTGGCAGGAGGGGTTCAACCTGCCGCTGTACCAGTCGACTGGCAACCACGCGGTGCGCAGCGATCTGGCCAACTTCGGTGCGCCGGGACTGGCCGATATCGACTACACCGCAATCGGTTTCATGAAAACATGAACCGCTGCTAGCGCAGTGGCAGGGCCGGCAACGCGCCCTCGACGACGGCCGCCACCTGCACCGCCTTCCACAGCACACGCAGCGCCGGACGCCACGGCAGTGCGTCCAGCGTGCGCGCCTGACCGGCAAGCGCGTCAACCTCGCCGCGACACACCGCCACGACGACGGCGAGCGCCGCCGGTTCACGAAAGTCCAGACACTGTGCGCCGTGGGTCGGCACTGCCAGCAGCACCGCGCCCGGCACCAGCGATGTCACCCGCTCGGCTACCGCGCGCGGCGTCACCAGGTCACGGCCGCCGGAGATCACCACCGTGGGCCAACTGAATTTAGGCATCTCACTGACCAGGTCGTACGGCTCTGCATCGAATCACGCGATTTTGGGTGGCAGCGCAGCGGTTTCCGGCGTGTTGCCGTCGAACAGCAGACCCTGAACGGCCTCGCACACCAGCACGATGTTGTGGCACGACAACAGCGGTGAATCGAGGTTAATCGCGTGCACCCGCCCGGGATGACGCGCATCCAGGCCGGCCGCGATATAGGTGCCGTAGGACGTGTCGGAGATGACGGCGTAGTCCACCCTGGCCGTCGAGCACCGCGGCGACATCGTCCACCACCTGGTCGACGGTGATCGCCTCGGGCGGCAAGTCCGCACTGGAGTCGTCGTGCCGCGACATTCCGATGCCGCGGTGCTCGATCATGATCACGTCGAGCCCGACGTTCGCCGCGCGGCGGCGTAGCCCTGGTAGACTTGCAGCAAGGCGACGCCCGGACCGCCGGGGATGACGACCAGCGGGTGGGTGGACTTGCGGCCGGCACGCACGTAATACAGATCGAACTCGTCGGCGCTGCCCGGCGTACCGGGCGCACGCCGGGCAGTTCCGCCAGCTTGCGCTCCACCCGACGCCGTTTCGCGTTCATCGTCATCGCTGCTTATTCTGCCCAGCCCGTCGGTGACCAGCAGCACGGCGACAGATGCCCAGCCTACACGGTGAGGTCGATGCGGTGCGCACCTTTCACGCCGTCGTAACGGTTCGGACTGCAGGTCAACACGATCACCTGGCCGTGCGCGCCTACGGTATCGAACACTTCGCCCATCTTGGCGAGCCGGTCGGGGTCGGTGAAGCCCAGCGCGTCGTCGACCACGACCGGGACGGAGTCTTCCTTGGCGACCAGTGCGGCGCCGGCGAGGCGCGCCAGAATGCCGAGTTGTTCCTTGGCTCCGCCCGACAGCGAGTCAAAGGGCACCGTGATACCGTCGAGGGTCCGGCTGCGGATACACAGGGCGCTGTCGATGTCTACTTCGAAGGTGGGTCCGAACACCGGGCGACCGAGCCGCTGCAATTCCGTGCGATAGGGCTCGAGATAGCCAAGCCGCGTGGTGTCACGATGGCGGGACATCACGGTCCGCAACAGCTGCGCCGCGCGCGCCCGGTTGCCGATCCGCGCGTGCTGGCTGGCCGCGTGCTCGAGCTCGATCTCCGCGGCGTCGAGTTTGCCCTGCCGCCCTTCACTGCCGAAAATCGAGAGCTCGATGGTGAGTGCGCGCAGCTGCGCGGTCGCTTCATCGTGGCGGCGACGCAGCGATGTGGCGGCCTCGGTGGCCGCGGCCAACTCGGCGGCTACCGCGTCGGGCGCCACCGCGGCCAGTTGCCGATCCAGCTCGTCGGCTTGCTGCCGCGCGGTTTCGGCGGCGCGTTGCCCGGCCAGCGCCGACGAGGCCAAATCCTCGTCGCTGACCGAGGCGCGCTCGTGGGTGAGCTGTTCGCCGGCCCTGGTCAGTTCGGCTTGCTGGGTGGTCAACTCGTTGCGAAAAAGTGTTGCGGTTGTGGAGGTTTCGGTGAGACGGGTGTCCGCTGCCGCCGCCTCGCGGCGGCGGGCCTCGCATTCGGTGGTTGCGGTCAGCAGCGCGGCCTGGGCGGCGTCGAGCTCGGCGCGGGCCGCGACGATGTCGGTGGTGAACAGGTCGGGTTCGCCCGGCTGGTCGGCGCGCAGCGGCACCAGGCGTTCCCGCAGCGCGTCGATGTCGTCGTCAACACACAAGCCGGTCAGTGTCGCCGTCATTTGGTCGCGGCTGCTCAGCAACTCGCGACGATGCTGATCGGCCGATCGGGCGGCGGCCAGATCGGTGACCCCGCCGGCTTGTAACGCTGCGGCCAGCTCTTGTTGGGCGGCAGCGTATTTCGCCTGACTGTCTAGCGCGGTCGCGCCGGGGGTGATCCGCGCCGCCAGGACACCGAGCACCTCGATCTCGGTGGGGCCGGTGGCCGTTGTCGACCAGCTTTCCCTGGCCGACAACGACACGCGCTGTTGCCCGACGGTGAGCTCGATCTCGGCCGCGGCGGTGATGTCGACTGCCGTCGAGATCAGCTCCAGCTGGTCGCCAGCCCGATCGACCGCGGCGGCGGCGCTTTCGATGCGCCGAAGCAGCTCATCGGTGAGGACGATCGCGTCCAGCTCTGCCGTGATGCGTGCGCAGTCGCGCTGGATCGCGTCGATCTTGGCCAGCCGCGCGGTCAGCCGGTCGATCTGTTCACGGTCGCCGCGCCGATCGACGGTGCGCCGTGCGGCTTCGGCGCGGGCCTGCAGGTCAGCCACCACCTGGGTGGCCTGCTGCAGCGCGGCACCGGCCGCGTCGGCCTCGGCCCGCGCCGCGGCCTGCGCCTCGGCGGCTTGGTGTGCTGCGGTCTCGGCGGCGGCGACGGCTGCCGCCCGGGCGTCGATGTCGGCGACCAGGCGCAAGCGGCCGTTGTGTGCGGCAATGGCGGCGTTGCTGGTGGCCATCGCCGCGGACGCCATCAAGTTGGCTTCGCGCGCTTGGCGGGTGAGGTCGGCGATCTTGTCGGCCGCAGCCTGCGCGCAGGCAAGCCGCGGACCCGCCGCGACTTGTAGTTGCGAGAGTTCGGCGACTTGCTCGCTCAGCACGGCGTGGCGGCGCACCCGGTCGTCGACCTCCGCGACCGCCGCCCTGCACTCCTCGACGGCGGTTTTCGCGTCGTTCAGCCGGGCGATGGCCGCGGCCCACTCGCCGGTGAGCCGGCCGGTGCCGGTGAAATAGCGCGCGTATTCCGCGTCGATCCGCTCGATCAGCAAGGGCTCATTGCCCGACAGCGCCGCCTGGTCGCCGGCCGCAACGTCGAGCGCCCGCGACAGTGCGTCGCAACTGGACAGATCGACCGGGGAGGTCGAGGTGGCCTGCAGGACGCGCTGCGCGTGCCACAGATCGTTGTCCACGGTCTCGGCGAGCATCGTGCGTACGCGGTCATGCGCCTCGTCACCGGTCAGTTGCTCGCGACGCGGCTCCAGGACGGTCAATTCCGTCTCGCACTTCTTGTGGAAGCGTTTGTGATACACGAATCGGTATGTACCGCAGCTGATTTCAGCTGTCACCTCGGAGCCAACATCGCTGTTGGTGGGTTTGACCTGCTTGACTTCCTTCTTGGTGGAGCGGTCCCTGGATTCCAGCAGCAGGTCCAGCGCCTCGATCATGGATGACTTGCCGACCTCGTTGGCTCCGCTCACCACGACCACACCGTGGTCGGGGAATTCGATTTCGCGGTGCCGGATTCCGCGGTAGTTGGTCAGGACCAGCCGGTGCAGCTTCATGCCGCACCCCGATCGGTGAGCCGCAGCAGTAGCGCCAGCGCGGCCTGGGCGTCGCCGGCGGCCTCGGGATCGTCGCCGCGCGCAGTGTCGACTAGCTCTTCGACCGCCGCGGCGGCGAACCCGCCGATGCCGAGATCGGTGAACTCCCCGTCGGCGGGTATCACCGCCAGGTCGGTGTGGCGTTCCCACGCGCACAGGTGCGCGAACAGCCGGCCGTATCGGTCCAGGCAGGCATCCAGCGCGGCCCGGTCGGTCACCGTCAACGAACCCGTCAGTGCGAGTCGCACCACGGTGCGATCCTTCTCGGTCATCAGGTCGAGATTCATGTCGAGGTCGGCAATGTCGCGGCTGTTGTCGACCTGGCGGTGCAGGGTGACGAACCGCCAGTGTCCCACCCGATGGGGCGTCACCGACACCGTGTTGGCGTCATCGATGTCGACGACGAGGACGTGGCCCGGGTTGGATTCGACGTCATCGAAATTCGTGACTTCCGGCGACCCGGAGTACCAGACGCGGCCGGTGTCGCCGACTTGGGTGAGCGAATGCTTGTCCCCCAGTGCCGCGTAGTGGACGACGCCGCGGGCCAGTGCCTGTTCCAGGCCGGCCAGCCGGATCAGCGACGGCTTGTCGCGGTCGGGATCGAGCACGTCGACGCCGCCGTGCGCGACGAGAATGCGGGTGATCGTACGTTGGCTCGCCTCGATGCCGTCGAGGACGTCGGCGACCAGGTCGGTGGTCGGCGCCTTGGACCGCCAGGGCGCAGCGATGATCTCGACACCTGGCCGTACCTCATGGATGCCGGGCCGATCGAGCACCAGGACGTTGTCCGGGCATTCCGCCTTGAACAGGGCACTGGTGAACACCGACGACGCATCGAGCGGATCGTGGTTGCCGGGCAGCAGGTAGACGGGAATCCCAATGGCGCGCATGGCTTCCAGCGATTGACCGATCACCTGCGGAGCAAGTTGATTGTGTTCGAAGACGTCACCGGCGACCACGACGAACTCGGCGCCCACCTCGGCCGCCAACGCGCCCAAGCCGGCCACCGCGTCTCGGCGGGCGGCCGAGTATCGCGGCTGGGCGTCCCCGGCGAGGAAGTGTCGGGTCATGCCCAGCTGCCAGTCGGCCGTGTGGAAGAATCGCATCCCGGCGCTCCCTTCGGAAATGGTGTGGCTATCAAGGCACCGCGAAGTCTAAGTGGGTTCACCGACAAGTCCGGGGACGCGGACCGGCATGGCTCGAAGGAGTGTCGGTGGAGGTGTCTTTTTGACGGGGTGTAGGCCCAACAATCGCCGTGGTTGCACACTGGTGAGATTTCCTGTGTCACTTGTGTTTCTGTAGTCACATCGGTGGGGTGGGTGTGGTTAGCGTCGGGGGA
>NZ_LR655734.1 GCF_902168065.1 Mycobacterium tilburgii
GGGCTGGCCGGCGGGTGGGGGCGGCTTGGGTTCGGCGGCCTGCGCCGGCTCGGAGTTGAGCACCGGCCGGATGTACAGCCGCGCGGTCTGTCCGAGGTTGCGGGCCTCGTTTCCGTCATTGCCGGGAACGGTGATGACCAGGTTGTCCCCGTCGACCACGACCTCCGAACCCGACACGCCGAGTCCGTTGACCCGGGCGCTGATGATCTGCTGCGCTTGCGCCAGCGCCTCGCGGGTGGGCCGCGACCCGTCGGGAGTACGGGCGGTCAGCGTGACTCGGGTGCCGCCCTGCAAATCGATGCCGAGCTTCGGGGCCGCGCGCTTGTCGCCGGTCAAGAACACCACAAGGTAGGCCCCGACCAGAAGCAACAGGAAAACCGACAGGTAGCGGGCAGGGTGCACCGGCGCCGAAGACGATGCCACTTCCTTATATCTCCTCGAGAATCGGTCGTTTAACCCTCGACGAAGCCTACGTGTCCGCATCGCGCAAACCCTTCAGCGGACCGGGGTGATCATCGATATTTCGTCAGTCGGCTCGGGTGGCCGGACCAGGATCGTCGGATTCTTCCAGGCTTTCCTCATACATCGTCGGCGTTTTCCGGCAGGATCCGGTCGCGAATGCCCAGCTTCATCCAGGTGGTCACGACGCCCGGGGCGATCTCGAAGTCGACGCTGTCGTCGGTGAAGGAGACGACGGTGGCCTGCAGGCCCAACGTCGTGTGGAGACGGTCCCCCGGGCTGCAGCGACTCGTGCAGGTCGATGGTGGCCTGCATGGCGCGCTTCTGGCGACGCGATACCACATACCATGAAGCCGCCCATGATGAGCAGGAACGGCAGGAACAAAACCAAACTCTCCATCGAGCACGCCTGTCTTTACATATTGGCATATTGGTGTTGCTAGTTGTCCCGACAATCGGTGCCAAACCGACCGGGAGGTCACGCACGCGCGTGACGGGTGTCCAGGCTTTCAGCACGACGCGACACGCGCGTTGCCGGGAGGAGGACGTCGTGGGCGGCCTCGAGCAAACCCGCCAGCTGGTTACCGAAATTCCCGGTCCCCGCTCGCTGGAACTGACCAAACGCCGCACGCGGCGGTCTCCCACGGCGTGGGGATCACCATGCCGGTGTTCGCGGTGCGGGCGGGGCGGCGTCGAGAATTCGATCAAGATCGCGCGTGCGTACACGCGTAAGCCCGCGGTCGTCGCGTTCGACCACGCTTACCACGGCCGCACCAACATGACGATGGCCCTCACCGCCAAGGTCCATGCCCTACAAGAGCGCCTTCGATCCGTTCGCGCCGGAGATCTACCGGGCACCGCTGTCCTATCCGTATAGGGACGGCCTACTGGACAAGGAGCTGGCCACCGACGGCGAGTTGGCCGCGGTGCGCACCATCACGTTCATCGAAAAGCAGGTCGGCGCGAAGAACCCCGCCGCCGTCATCATCGAGCCCATCCAGGGCGAGGGCGGGTTCATCGTCCCGGCCGAGGGCTTCCTGCCGGCGCTGCTGGACTGGTACCGTCGCAATGACGTGGTGTTAATCGCCGACGAGGTGCAGACCGGGTTCGCGCGCACCGGGGCGATGTTCGCCTGCGAGCACGAGGGGATTGAGCCCGACCTGATCTGCACGCGCCGAACCCGACGGCGCTGGCCGACAAACTGGCCACCACTGCGCATGCCGCCGGCGTGATCCTGTTGACGTGCGGCATGTTTGGCAACATTGTTCGGTTGCTACCGCCTGTCGATCAGTGACGAGCTGCTGGCGGAGGGCCTGGACATCGTTGCCGGGATTCTGGCCGACCTCTGAGCCGGTGATCGGTCAGTACCCTCGATGCTGATGAAGCACGCCACTATTCCCAGGCCTCGTGGGGGATGTCACAACCTTGACCGGGCGTGCACCGCTGAAGAATACCTTTAGTTTAACTAACGTTCTATTAATCAGCGCAGCGCAGCGCGGATAAACCTCTCAGCAGCAAGGAGCGGTCATGTCTACTATCCCCGAGGAACAGCGCGCCCGTAGAGTCTCACCGCCAAGACCCCAGTTCGCTACCGCCCGGCCGGATTCGGCGGTCGTCGAGGCCCTCGAGCAGCCCGGACTGCGGCTGCCGCAGATCATCGACATCGTGCTCGAGGGTTACGCCGACCGCCCGGCCCTGGGACAGCGAGCCCTCCACTTCGTCAAGGACCCGAAGACCGGCCGCACGATGCCCGAGGTGCTCTCCCGCTTCGAGACAATGACCTACCGCGAGCTCGGTGAGCGTGTCGACGCGCTGACCCGCACCCTGGCCGACGACCCGGTCCACACCGGCGACCGCGTCGCCGTACTGGCTTCAACAGCGTCAACTTCACCGTCCTTGACCTAGCACTGGCCAAGCTCGGTACGGTGGGCGTACCGCTGCAGACCAGTTCGGCAACCGCGCAGCTGCAGACGATCGTGGTCGAGACGGAGCCGGCCGTGGTCGAGACGGAGCCGGCCGTGGTCGAGACGGAGCCGGCCGTGGTCGCCGCGAGCGTCAACCAGCTGCCGACGGCCCTCGAGCTGATCCGGACCCGACACGTCCCGGCCAAGCTCGTGGTCTTCGACTTCCACGCCGAGGTCGACGACGACCGCGACGCCCTGGAGGCCGCACGGACCGGGTTGGCCGACGCCGGCGTGGAGGTCCAGACGCTGAGCGACCTCGTCGAGCGCGACAAGAGCCTGCCCGCACGCCCGGTCGCTCAGCCGGACTCCGAGGACGCGCTGGGCCTGCTCATCTATACCCCCAGCAGCACCGGCGCCCCTAAGGGGGCGACGTACCCGCAAAGCAACATGGGCAAGACGTGGTGCCGGTCGAGCAAGAACTGGCTGGGTGAGAGCGCCGCGTCGACGCTGGCGGCAGCGAGGCCGAGGTTCGCGACGAGATCCGGCAGTACCGGCTGGGCGGCCGGTTCATCGTCGCGATGACGGGCTCTGCACCCACCTCCCCGGAGCTGACGGCCTGGGTCGAGTCGATGCTCGAGATGCACCTGTTGGACGGCTACGGATCGACCGAGGCCGGCATGGTCATGCTGGACGGCCAGGTGAGCCGGCCCCCCGGTGATCGACTACAAGCTGATCGACTTGCCGGATCTGGGCTACTTCGCCACCGACCGGCCGTATCCGCGCGGTGAACTACTGCTCAAGACGCAGAACATGTTCCCCGGCTACTACAAGCGGCCCGAAGTCATCGCTAGCGCCCTGGACGCCGACGGCTGATACCACACCGGCGACGTCGTCGCCGAGGTGGCGCCGGACAAGCTGGTCTACGTCGACCGTCGCAACAACGTGCTCAAGCTGGCGCAAAGCGAGTTCGTCACCCTCGCCAAGCTGGAGCGATGTTCGGCAACAGCCCGCTGGTGCGGCAGAGCTACGTCTACGGCAACAGTGCCCACCCGTACCTGCTGGCGGTCGTCGTGCCGACCGAGGAAGCGTTGGCGTACAACGATGTTGAGAGGTTGAAGCCGCTTGATCGCCGACTCGCTGCAGACCGTGGCGAAGGAGGCGGGCCTGCAGTCCTCTGAGGTACCGCGCGACATCCTCATCGAGCCAACGCCTTTCACGACGGAGAACGGTCTGCTGACCGGCATACGCAAACTGGCCTGGCTGAAGCTCAAGCAGCTACGGTGAGCGGCTGGAACAGCTCTACATCGATCTGGCCCAAGGCCAGGCCAACGAGCTGTCCGAGCTGCGCCGCAGCGGCGCGGACGCCTCGGTGCTGCAGACCGTCAGCCGGGCCGCCGCGGCCCTGTTGGGCGGCGGCGCCGCCGACATCTCCTCTGCCGCGCACTTCACCGATCTCGGTGGAGACTCGTTGTCGGCGTTGACCTTCGGCAACCTGTTGCACGAGATCTTCGACGTCGACGTCCCGGTAGGTGTGATCGTCAGCCCGGCCAACGACCTGGCGGGCATCGCCAAGTACATCGACGCCCAGCGGCACGGCAGCAAGCGGCCCACCTTCGCTTCGGTGCACGGGCGCGACGCCGACGTGGTAGACGCAAGTGACCTCACGCTGGACAAGTTCATCGACGCCGCGACCCTGGCGGCCGCGCCGAAGCTGCCCGCCCCGAGCGGCGAGGTGCGCACCGTCCTGCTCACCGGCGCGACGGGCTTCCTGGGCCGCTAACTAGCTCTGGAATGGCTCGAGCGGATGGACCTGGTCGACGGCAAGGTGATCCGCCCTAATTCGTGCCAAGAACGACACCGCTGACCGAGCCCCACCTCGACGACACCTTAGACAGCGGCGACCCGGAGCTGCTCGAGCACTACCGTGCGCTGGCCGCCGACCACCTCGAGGTGCTGGCCGGTGCCAAGGGCGAGGAAGACCTCGGCCTGGACCGGCAGACCTGGCAGCGACTCGCCGACACCGTCGACCTGATCGTCGACCGACACCACCTACTCCGGTCAGCTCAACGTGTCGGACATGTTCACACGGATGATCCTGAGCCTGGTGGAGACCGGCATCGTGCCCGGCTCGTTCTACGAGCTCGACGCCGAGGGTGGCCGGCAACGCGCCCACTACGACGGGCTGCCGGTGGAATTCATCGCTGAATCGATCTCGACGCTGGGTGCCTCGACGCTGGGTGCGCAGACGTTCGACGGGTTCCGCACCCTGCACCTGATGAACCCGTACGACGACGGCATCGGCATGGACGAGTTCGTCGACTGGCTCATCGACCCGGCGGTGGCCGGCTGCGCTATCCAGCGCGTCGACGACTACGCAGACTGGCTGCACCGGTTCGAGAGCGAGCCTGCGGGCGCTGCCCGAAAAGCCCCGAAAAGCAGCGCAACGCATCGCTGCTGCCGCTGCTGCACAGCTACCAGGAGCCGGAATGGCTGGTCCGTGGATCGATAGCCCGACCGACAGGTTCCGGGCGGCCGTCCAGGAAGCCAAAATCGGTCCCGACAAGGACATTCCGCACATGACGCCGCAGATGCTCGTCAAGTACGTGAGCGACCTGAAACTGCTCGGAATGCTCTGAGCTCTGCGAAAAGACCGGTGCTTCCTCAACTCTGCGGATGCGGCCAACGCATATATGAGACCCGCCCTGCCCGGGCGCGGCGTCGGCGCGATGCCGGCGGAACCCGCCGGCTTGCTGGTCGTCGGCCGTCTCGACCCGCGGGGCGGTCAGCGCGTCCGGCTGCACCTCGCGGTGTGGCTCCTCGAGACCCAACATGTAGGCGGGCTCGTCCGCGGCCGGCACCGTCGCCGACCGCACCTTCGCCAGCGCCTCGATATCGCTGGCCAGCCGCACCACCCCCAGGCGGGCCAGTGCGATGCCGGCGACAAAGACGATCAGAGCTCCCAGACCGTAGAAGCAGGAGATCTCCAGTGCGGCCCGCTTGTGGTCGGTCGCGGCGATCGGATCCCCGGCTGATCCGATCCCCCAGCGTCGGCACCAGGTCTCTGCCGATGACGAAACCAGGCGCCGGCCAGCACCGCCAGCCAGCCGCCCACGATCGCGGTGACCCGGTTCCCCGAGAAGATCAGCAGGGCCCGCCCAACGCGGTCAGGCCGCCCGGCACCACCTCCAGCCAGCCGCGGGCCGTGTTCCAGGCCCAGTCTCGGTCAGGCGTGTACGCGAAATCGAAGTGCGGACCGACGAACGGTATCAACGCACCCCATGCCTCCAGGACGATCAGCACCAACCCGCACACCGCACCGCGGGAGCGTGGCATCCACAACCTGTCTGGATGGCCGTCTTGTGCATTCTTCATGGTTTCTCCATCTTTTGCGCCGGGCTACTTCAGCAGGGCGTGGGTACCCTGCCGTGAACGCTTGTACCCCGCGTGCCCCCGGCGCTACGTACCCAGGCCCAGAACGAGCAGCACAACTGAAAACTGAAATAACAACCGGGAAGAGTCCATGTGTCGCCGCGGCCCGGGCTTTGTCCCGCGCCGACTACAGCAGCACCAGCGCGGCGGCAACCATTGAGCCGACGCCGGCGAAGACGAGCGCGGCGCCCACCGGACGGTATCCCAGTGCGAGCGCGGTGATCCCGACACCGGTCACGATCGCCAGGAAGAGGTTGTAGAAACCCTTGTTAAACGCGAGCAGCCGGGTGGTCTCGGCCTCCTCGGGGGTCGTTCCGAAGGTGGCCCGGGTGCGTGGGGACGTCCAGGTCAGCGACTCCATCGTGAAGATGTAGACGTGCAGCAGTGCCGCCAGCGCGGCGAAAACCAATCCTGCGGTGATCACGGCGCTCCTCGCTGGTCACGGCGAGATACCCCGCCGGTCTCGGACTACCGGGTGTGACCCTAGACGCCCGCGTGGTGATGGCGGCGGAAGACGCCCTCCACCGGCGCGTCCGCCGAACGTGGCGTTGAGGCGGTTGCCGCGGCGAGTAATGGCAGGAATCCAGCAAACGTGCCCGCGGGCAGGTGTCATTCTTTGAAATGTCCAATGCCAGGCACGTGGTTCTGATTCATGGAAATTGGAGCCGTGGGGAACAGTTGGCCGCAGCCCGCGCCGCATTCGAAAAGCGCGGTTTCACTGCCCATACCCCGAAGCTGTGTTATCACGAGCTCTCGATCCATGAGGGTGCGAAGAAGATTGCCTCACTAAGTCTTCGGGACTACACCCACGACCTCGTGGCATTCGTGAATTCGCTCGATTCGCCGCCACTTTTAGTTGGCCACTCAATGGGCGGCTTACTGGCACAGCTGGTCGCGGCACGCACACCCCACATCGGATTGGTGGCAGCATGCCCGGCTCCCGCGTCGGGGATCACTGGTTCTTCGACCCAGCAAACCGGCGCATGTCCCGCCCGTATTTCTTACGCCTACGCCCCTGGGCCAAGCCGGTGCATCCCCCGACGTTCGAATGGTTTCGGCACTGGGTCGCCAACACGCAGACCGAGGACACTGCACGCGCAATTCATGAGGGTTTGGTCTGCGATTCTGGGCGTGCGCAGTGCGAAATGCTCCTGGCGATGTTAAAGCTGTCCAATGCCACCGTTGTCAACGCTGCAGCGGTGAACACTCACGTGTTGGTGATGAGGGGCCAGTGCGACCGCATCGTGTCGACAGAGGTATTGCGCCAGACGGCAGCTCAGTATCGGCACGCGGAGATCGTGCAGATGTAGGATCGGACCACATGGTGTTTCCGGAGCCTCTTCTACCGATCAGCATGGGCCACATCGATAACTGGTTGATCAAGAACCGGCGGCACAACTGCCACTACAGCTAGTCGAACAGCCCGGGCTGCGAAACCTCAGCCGGCGGTGTCATCCCGAAGTGCGTCCAGGCCAGCGCTGTGGCCACCCGGCCGCGCGGGGTGCGCGCGACCATGCCCGCGCGCACCAGGAACGGCTCGCACACCTCCTCAACGGTGGTCGCTTCCTCCCCGACCGCGACCGCGAGCGTCGAAATCCCGACAGGACCGCCGCCGAAATTTCGGGTCAGCGCGGAGAGCACGGCGCGGTCCAGCCGGTCGAGGCCGAGTTCGTCGACGTCGTAGACCTCCAGCGCCTGCTTGGCGACATCGCGGGTGATCACACCGTCAGCGCGGACCTCGGCGTAGTCGCGGACTCGGCGCAGCAGGCGGTTGGCGATGCGCGGTGTGCCCCGCGACCGCCGCGCGATCTCGGCGCCGGCTTCGGCGCCCAGTTCGATGCCCAGGATGCCGGCGGAGCGGGCCAGCACCCGCTCCAGATCGGCGGGCTCGTAGAAGTCCATGTGCGCGGTGAAGCCGAACCGGTCCCGCAGCGGTCCGGTCAGCGCACCCGACCGGGTGGTCGCGCCGACCAGCGTGAACGGCGCCACCTCCAGCGGAATCGACGTCGCCCCGGGCCCTTTGCCCACCACCACGTCAACCCGGAAGTCCTCCATCGCGAGATACAGCATCTCCTCGGCGGGTCGGGCAATGCGATGGATCTCGTCGATGAACAGGACGTCGTGCTCGACCAGGTTGGATAGCATGGCGGCCAGGTCGCCAGCGCGCTCCAGCGCCGGCCCCGAGGTCACCCGCAGCGAAGACCCCAGTTCGGTGGCGATGATCATGGCCAGCGAGGTCTTGCCCAGCCCCGGCGGGCCGGACAGCAGGATGTGATCCGGCGTGCCGCCGCGGTTCTTGGCTCCCTCGATGACCAGTTGCAGCTGTTCGCGGACTCGTGCCTGACCGATGAACCTCCGCAGCGACCTGGGCCGCAGGCTGACGTCGATGTCACCCTCGCCGATGGTGAGCGCCGGCGAGACGTCACGGTCGGCATATTCGGCCTGGGAGTTTTCGGTCATGTGAACTTACCCAGCAGCGACAGCGCGGCCCGCAAAGCACCGGAAGTCGTTGCCTGCTCGCCGTTTTCGCGGCTGGCGGCCAGCACACTGTCGGTGGCCTCCTCAGCTTGTTTGGCCGCGAAGCCCAGTCCGACGAGGGCCTCAACGACGGGTCCGCGCACTGCGTGGCCGTTACGGCCCGCGCCCGCGGGTGTGGCCGTGGGCGCGCCCACCGGTGCGATCTTGTCACGCAACTCCAGCACCATGCGCTCGGCGCCTCGCTTGCCGATGCCGGGCACCCGAGTCAGCGCGGCGACGTCGCCGTCGGCCAGCACCTGACACAGTGTCGCCGCGTCGTGCACAGCCAGCGTCGCCATCGCCAGCCGCGGCCCCACCCCGGACACCGTCAGCAACGTGTGGAACAGGTCCCGAGTCTGGACGTCGGGGAAGCCGTACAGTGTTATCGAGTCCTCGCGCACGATCATCGCGGTGATCAGCCGGGCCTCGCTCCCCTGCCGCAGCGTCGCTAGCGTCGAGGGTGTCGCGTTCACCCGGTAGCCGACGCCGGCAGCCTCGATCACCGCGTGATCGAGCGCCACCTCCAGCACCTCACCGCGAACCGAGGAGATCATCGTCGCGCCCCGCCTGGGCGGCCTTGGCTTGGGCGACCAGCTTGGCACGGTAGGACCGGAGCTGCTGCGCGGCCAGCGCTTCGGCCGCGGCCATACGGACCAGCATCGGCGCCCGCCAGCAATGGCAGATGGCCAGGGCCAGCGCGTCGGCGGCGTCGGCCGGGGTCGGTTTGGCTTGCAAGGTAAGGAATCTGGTGACCATCTCGGTGACCTGTGCTTTGTCGGCGGCGCCGTTGCCGGTGACCGCCGCCTTGACCTCGCTGGGGGTATGGAAGTGCACGTCGATGCCGCGTCTGGCGGCCGCCAGCGCGACTACGCCACCGGCCTGCGCGGTGTCCATCACGGTGGACACATTGTGCTGGGAGAACACCCGCTCGATCGCGATCACGTCGGGCCGGTGCGTGTCCAGCCAGTACTCGACGGCGTCGCTAATGGCCAGCAGTCGTTGCGGCAGCGTGTCATCCGACGAGGTGCGGACCACGTCGACGTCCAGCGCCACAACGCTGCGCCCACGGCCGCTCTCGACCACGGACAGCCCGCACCGGGTCAGCCCAGGGTCGACGCCCATCACACGCATGCTGCCACTCCCACTTTCTCGCTCACGGCGTCCTGAACAGCTGTTCGATAGCGTAACGGCCGGGTCCGACCGCGCCGGACAGGACACGCCTCCGGCCCCACAAAAGCTGTTAATTTAATCCCACGTTTGCTCCGCCGACGCGGCGCAGGAAGAGTCTGCCATGGGAACGTTTCTCGAGGTGTTGGCCGCGGTGCTGTTCATCGCGTCGATCGTGGTCCTCATGATCGCGTCGCGGCGCTTTTCCAAACCTCAGCGCGGGGGCGCACCGACCCGATGACCTTCGACGCGATGCCGCAATTCGGGCCCTGGCAACTGGGCCCGGGCGCCGTCGTCAGCTATGGCGGCATCGATTAACGTGGTGCGCGGGTCGGTGACGTTCCGCCAGGGACCGTTCGTGTGGTGGGAGCACCTGTTGGAGGGCGGCGACCTGCCGACCTGGTTCGCCGTCGAGTACGACGATGGCCGGCTCGGGCTGGTCATGTGGGTCACCCGCAAGGACCTGACATTGCGGTCCGGCGACCCGTATGTGGTAGACGGCATCACGTTTCGAGAAACCGAACGCGGCAAGGCCCTCCTACACCACCCGTGGTCAAGCCGTTGCTGCGGCACGCGGGCATCGCGGTCGAGGCGCTGCTGGGCGTGATCCCTCAACCCGCGGGTGCTGCAGGCCGCGACGGTGTTCTCTGACGACATCGCGCCGCGTGCACTGGAACCGTCAACGCTGGACAACCCGCGCATCGTCGACGACATGCGTCACGGGTACGACTGATCAGTCCTCGTCGAGGGTGGCCAGGACCTCGTCGGACAGGTCGACATTGGTCCAGACGTTCTGCACGTCGTCGCTGTCCTCCAGGGCGTCGACCAGATTGAACACCTTGCGCGCGCCGTCGACGTCGACCGGCACACTGACCGAGGGTTGGAAGCTGGCCTCCGCCGACTCGTAGTCGATCCCGGCCTGCTGCAGCGCGGTGCGCACCGCGACCAGGTCGGTCGGCTCGGAGATGATCTCGAAGCTGTCGCCGAGGTCGTTGATGTTCTCGGCGCCGGCGTCCAAGACGGCGGCCAGCACGTCGTCTTCGCTCAGGCCGTTCTTCTCCAGCGTAACGACGCCCTTGCGGCTGAACAGATAGGACACCGAACCCGGGTCAGCCATGGTGCCGCCGTTACGGGTCACCGCCACCCGCACCTCGCCGGCCGCGCGGTTGCGGTTGTCGGTTAGACACTCGATCAGCACCGCGACGCCGTTGGGCCCGTAACCCTCGTACATGATCGTCTGGTAGTCGGCCCCACAGGCTTCCTCGCCGGCACCGCGCTTGCGGGCGCGCTCGATGTTGTCGTTGGGCACCGAGGTCTTCTTCGCCTTCTGGATGGCGTCGTACAGCGTCGGATTGCCCGCCGGGTCGCCGCCGCCGGTGCGGGCCGCGACCTCGATGTTCTTGATCAGCCGAGCGAACTCCTTGCCGCGGCGCGAGTCCTTGACGGCCTTCTGGTGCTTGGTGGTGGCCCACTTGGAATGGCCGCTCATCTGTGTCTTCTACCTCTTCTGTTACGTCGCCGACGAGTCTACGTGGAGTGTCGGTCGCCGACTGTGGGCCCTAGGTAGACAAACCGCCCCGAATTCGGCATAGGCCCCACACTCGCGCCGCCGCCCCCGTTTCGGATCCGACGATTGCGGAGGTCCTCAGGGTCGTGAGTCAACCGAAGGAACCCGAGGACGCGACGCAGTCGACCGAGGAGCAGCGCGAGGTGCAGGAGAAACTGGAGCACCAGCATAAGGACCCGCAAGGGCCGGGTTTAGGCCAGTCCGACCGCAACGTCGCCTACGAAGGCAGCGTTAACCTCGTCCCCGGACGATGTCGACGAACAGCCGGTGGATGCGGCGATCCCCGGTCATCTCCGGGTGAAACGCCGTCGCCAGCATCGGCCCCTGCCGTACCGCGACGGCGTGTCCGGCCGCGGTCGCCAGTACCTGCACGCCCGCGCCGACACGCTCGACCCACGGCGCGCGGATGAACACCGCGCGCACCGGGCCGTCCAGGCCCGCGAACTCGACATCACCCTCGAACGAATCGACCTGACGCCCAAACGCGTTGCGCCGCACGGTCATATCGATGGCACGCAGCGGCAGCGCCTGTTGTCCGTTGGTACCGTCGTCGAGGATCTTAGTGGACAGCATGATCATCCCCGCGCAGGCGCCGTAGGCCGGCAGCCCGTCGGCCAGCCGGGCCCGCAGCGGTTCGAGCAGGTCGAGGTCGAGAAGCAGATGGCTGATCGTGGTGGACTCGCCGCCCGGGATCACCAGCCCGTCGATGACCTCGATCTCGCTGCGCCGGCGCACCGGCATCGACTCGGCTCCCGCGTCGCGCAGCGCTGCCAGATGCTCCCGGGTGTCGCCCTGCAGCGCCAACACGCCGATCCGCGGCCGGCTCACTTGCGGAATCCCCGCGGGAAGCAGGTCAGCCCCTCCTGCATGACCGCCGCCCGGACAACAACTCCAGCCGCTCGCGGGGAACGATGCGTACGTCCCATTCCTCGAACTGCTTGAAGCCGGCGTCGTCGAAGGCCTTGATCGAATCCAGCCCCGGCAGACCGTCGGGCGGTGGCGCGGAAGGCATCCGATCCTGGTGGTGAATGCCTTCCTGGTCGGTCTGAAACGACGCGCCCATGCTGAAGACGATTTCGCCGTGCTGGATCGCGTTGACCCGGCGGGTGGCGAACGAGCCACCGTCGCGGGTGCGTTCGACAATGAAGACTGTCGGCTCCTGGGCGTCCCCGGGCCGCAGGAAGTAGCCGTGCAACGAGTGCACCTTATAGCGCGGGTCCACGGTGCGCACCGCCGACACCAGCGACGTGCCCGCCGAAGGTGCGCTGCAGGAAACCGGACGCCGGGCTGAACACGCTGCCGCGGTAGATGTTTACCTCGAGTTGCTCGAGATCAAGGATCTCTTCGATAGCCACGGGCGGTGTTTACCAGCCGCGCTCGGCCAGGCGGTGCGGCTGCGCGATCTGCTCGACGTTGATGCCGACCATCGCCTCGCCCAGGCCGCGGGAGACCTTGGCCAGCACGTCGGGGTCGTCGTAGAACGTGGTGGCCTTGACGATCGCGGCCGCGCGCGTCGCGGGGTCGCCCGACTTGAAGATGCCGGAGCCGACGAACACCCCCTCGGCGCCGAGCTGCATCATCATCGCCGCGTCGGCCGGGGTCGCGATGCCGCCGGCGGTGAACAGCGTCACCGGCAGCTTGCCGGCCCGGGCCACTTCGACGACGAGGTCGTAGGGCGCCTGAAATTCCTTTGCGGCAACGTACAATTCGTCTTCCGACAGGGAGGCGAGCCGACGGATCTCGCCGCCGATGGCCCGCATGTGGGTGGTGGCGTTTGACACGTCACCGGTGCCGGCTTCACCCTTGGATCGGATCATCGCCGCGCCCTCATTGATGCGCCGCAGCGCCTCGCCCAGGTTGGTCGCCCCGCACACGAACGGCACGGTGAACTTCCACTTGTCGATGTGGTGGGTGTAGTCGGCGGGTGTGAGCACCTCGGACTCGTCAATGTAATCCACGCCGAGGCTCTGCAGGATCTGCGCCTCGACGAAATGCCCGATGCGCGCCTTGGCCATCACCGGGATGGTCACCGCCGAGATGATGCCCTCGATCATGTCGGGGTCACTCATCCGCGACACCCCGCCCTGGGCGCGGATGTCGGCGGGCACCCGCTCCAGCGCCATCACCGCGACGGCGCCGGCGCCCTCGGCGATTCGGGCCTGCTCGGGGGTGACGACGTCCATGATGACGCCGCCCTTGAGCATCTCGGCCATGCCACGCTTGACGCGGGCCGTCCCCGTCTGGTTGGCCTGGCTCGACTGTGTGCCGCTGTTCACTAGCTCTTCTCTCCTCGAACTGTCGAGCTTCCACTCTAGTGGTGAACACAAATCAGTTCCTCCGACCTTTATGTGTGGTTTCTATGGGCGCTGCCGTTCATTTGAGATCGCAATGAGCCGTTAGACGTGCGTCACGCGCAGTAAACAGGCGCCCGTATAATGTTAAAAATTCGGACGGAATCTGCCGCAAGCGGACGGAATCTGCCGCAAGCGGACGGAATCTGCCGCAAGCGGACGGAATCTGCCGCAAGCCATCGCTCTGCTTTGCCGGGCATCCACGTCAAGGCGCCGCTACTCGGCCACTTCGACTGTGACGCTTGGCGTTTGGATACCTGCGCGAGCAGGATAGTCAAGAAGGGAGTGTGCGTTGCTGAATTACGGACTGTTGCCGCCAGAAATAAATTCCGCACGCATGTATGCGGGTCCACGCTCGGGAGCGATGCGCACGGCCGCAACGGCCTGGGACACGGTGGCCGCCGAGCTGGGTTCGATGGCGAGTTCTTGACCATTAGACGGTGTCTTCGCTCACCAGCGGGCCCTGACGAGGCCCTACTTCGAGAGCGATGGCGACCGCAGCCGCTCCTTACGTGCAATGGCTGACTGCGACGTCGGCACGAGCGGCGCAAGTGGCCACCCAGACACGACTTTCGGCTGACGCCTTCGAAACGGCGTTTGCAGCCACGGTGCCGCCCGAAATCGTCGCGTCCAACCGCGCCATGTTGATGAGTTTGATTGCGACCAATATCTTGGGCCAAAACACCACCACGATCGCGGCGACCGAGGCCGAGTACGCGCAGATGTGGGCTCAAGACGTGGCGGCGATGGCGGGCTACGACGCCAGCACCGCGGCGGCCAGTGCCGCACAAACACCGTTCGGCGAACCACCGCTGACCTTAATGAACCTGCCCACCGCACGATTCGTTTCCGTCGGTGAGCAGTTGCTCGAAGCGATGGTGCAGGCGCTGACGGGTCAACTGATGGACCCTATGACGCAACTGCAGATGCTTTCGACGCCGGTCCAATTCGCGATGGAACCCATGAACACGCTGATCGGCCACGTCATGTCCGACGCCAACTCGTTGCCGAGCACAACTGAAAGCCTTTCGGCGATGGATCCGGCTCTGGCGTTCGACGTCGTCCCCGACGCGAGTGGCTGGAGTGCGACGCAGCCGGGTGTCCAGGTTATAAAAGCAAGCGCGGGCCGGGCGGGCTTGATTGGGTCATTGACCGTTCCGGCAAGCTGGATCAACACCGTGTCGGAGGGGCCCGAAATTTCCCCGGTGGCAACGATGTCCACCGCCACCGTAAGTCCTGTTTCAGAGAGCGCGGCGACAACGCCGCCTTCGCTCTCCATCAATATGCCCGGGCGCCTCGGCGGACCGGCAAGGGTTCGACGTTCCGACCCGCGATTGACCTGACTTTGAGGCCCATCCAATGACATTCGTTGTCACGGACCCCGAGGCGATTGGGACGGCGGCCAAGGAGCTGAAACAGGTCGGTTCGACGCTGGAAGCGACGAACGCCGCTGCTGCGACCTCGACGACGGGAGTGCAACCACCGGCGACGAACTCAGTATCGGCGCGAACGGCCGCACGCCTGGTCGCACAGGCAAAGCAGTACCAAGCGGTCAGCGCGCAAGCGAAGTTGTTTCATGACCAGTTTGTGAACACCCTGGTCATCGCCAAGGACTCCTATACAGACACCGAGGTCGGCAACACCGCCGCCTTGCAGGCGGGATCGGCGCAGGACAAAGTTACGTTGATCATGGGCGGCACTGGGAACCCGAAACCGACGGCCGCTTACATGGCCTCAGTTCAACGGGCGCTTCTGCACCGGTACTCGGGCTACAGGCTCGTGAGTTTACACACCCCGCAAGAGCTCTGGCCGATTACTGGCCTACACGCCGAACCTTCAGTAGATCGGTCGCTGAGGGTTTGGCAAGCATTGAATAATGCAATTCTGATGCACACGGCCGCCGGCCACAAGGTTATCGTCATGGGGTATTCGCAGAGAGCAACCATCGCCAGCTTGCAAATGCGCTATCTGGAGGCCCTGCCGGCCGCCCTGCGGCCGAGTACAAACCTATTGAACTTCGTTTTGGCGGCGAATCCGAATAACCCGGTGGGCGGCGTTTCTGACACATATGGTCCCGGGGTTCGGAGAATTTCGCTTTGCCACGCCGCTGACGACGTCTTATGCGACGTCGATCTTCACGCTGCAATACGACGCGATCGCCGACTTTCCGCGTAGCCCGCTGTGGCTTCCGACTGGCGCAAACTCGCTGTTCAGCCTGCTTAAGGCACACCACATGGCCGCTTATGTCGCTGCAGCAGAAGCCACCACTGCGGTCCAAATCCAGATCGGCAACGTCACCTTGCACTTCATCCCGAACTTGCAATTGCCGGTACTAGACCCGCTTCGAATGTACGTCCCCCATCCTTGGGAATCCCGCAGCCGACCTACTTCAACCATTTCTAAAGCCGATCGTCGACCTGGGCCATATCGGGGCTGCTCCCGAGTCCGCTCCAGGTCACGGGAGCTATGGCCAGGGGGCGCAGTTGGGATCACGAATTCGCTGACGACGGTAGTGCCGACGGTGTTCTACGACGTACCCCGCACCCGGCCGCGTCGGATTGTCTCCAACCGGCGTGGCAAGCCGGGCTCTAATTCAGCAAACGAATTGCAGCGCGGGTCAGCCGGCCAAGGCAGTGACGGAAGACGAGCCGGCACGGATATCGGCAGGCGCCCTCTGATCCGGGTCTGTTTCTAACCGGGCTTCTCACAAGCTCTGGAAAACGTTTCGGCCCCAACATGCTGAACTTCATGATGCTCGCCGATCCGAACAATCCGGTGACCGGCGGCATCCTGACCCGCTGCATCCGGGAGCGTTCACCGGATTTCACGTGCCGACGGCCGTGGGACACCATCTACACGACCGCTATTTACGGCATCCAGTACGACCCTGTCGCCCAGTTCCCCGCGGGCATTTTCAACATCGCGGCGGACTTCAACGCCGTTTTCGCCCTTCCGCTGCACACCCAAACTCCGTTACTGACCGCGGCGCAACTTGCCGGCGCGATCCAACAGCAGATCGGCAACACCACCTACTTCATCGTTCCCACCTTGAATTTGCCGCTGCTAGATCCGGTGCGGATGATCCCCATCTTGGGAATCCGTTGGCCGACTTGCTCCAACCGTTCCTGCAGCCGTTGGTCGAGTTCGGCTACGCCACCGGGCTGCCCGGGCCGCTGCAGTCCATCGGCTCGCTGGCCGTCGCCAGCGCAGGCCCGGGTATCTCGGTCCCGCTGTCAGTGGGACTGCCGCCCGTGGGCGCCCTGCCCGTTACGTTCTGTCGAACGAGCTCTAGTTCACGTCACGAATGGACTGCAGCTGCGGTTGCCGGCCCGTTGTGGCGTTGTCCGCCAACCTGATTGCGTTGGCCAGCAGTTCGGCCAGCTGACGCGGGTACACGGTCTGGCCGGCGGCCGCCAGCGCGACAATGTCATTCGCGTCGCACCAGCGGTGGCCGTGGATGTAGCCGCGTTCCAGATCGCTGCGGCCGGCGGCGGAGGGGTCGAAGCGCCGGGTGCGGCACACGAAGAAGAACTCCTCGCTGTCGATCAGCGCGCCGTTAAACTCGAAGACCTCGTCGCGGCGCCAGATCGGCCCGACCATGTCGGCCGGTGCGACCCGTAAACCGGTCTCCTCGGCCAACTCCCGCACCGCGGCCTCAACCAGCCGCTCCCCCGGACCGACCTCGCCGCCGACCGTGATCCACCACTTCGGCGCGTCCTGGATCGCCGGGTCGGAGCCGCACAGCAACAGCACGGCTCCGCCGTGGTCGAGCAGCACGATCCGGGCCGAAGTGCGGTGTCTGGGCACACCGCGGCCCGAGTCGGCCAGCGCCTGGGGTCGCTCGACGATCTCGAAATAACTTGGTAGGGTGGCCGTTCCGCCGAGCCGCAGGGCACGCACCGGGCGGCGCTCGGCCAGGGCCAGGGTGTCGCGGACGGCGTCGTTGTGGAAACGGCGGGCCAGCAGCAGCCGGGCCTCGGCGTCGGCCAACTCGGCTATCAGGCCGGCCGGCACCGACGCCGGGTCGACCATCGCCAGCGCCGCCGACAGCTCGTTTTCGGCGTTCTCCCGTGCGTGCCGGGCCGCCCGCTCGGCGGCGTCGGCCAGCGCCGACAGCCGGCTGCCGTCGGCCGAACCGTGGTAGGCGTCTATGGCGACCGCGCGGGCCACCACCGCGCGGCGCGCCAGCGCGCCGTCGACGGCCTGCCAGGACAGGTCGTAGCGGACGTTGAGGCGGTTCAGCCGGTTGGCTGTCCGGATGGCCCAGATACCGATCAGCGCTAGCACCGCGACCAGCACGACGAGGAGGGCGACCACCCAGACCATCAGCTGGCCACCTGGACCTTGGCGCCGGACCCGACGACCGTCTCGTAGACCCGCATGATCTGGCTGGCCACCACGGACCAGTCGTACCGGGCGACCGCCGCGGACCCGGCAGCCACGTAGCGTGCGCGCAGCGCGTCGTCTTCCAGCATCTCGATCAGCCCGCCGGCCAGCGCGGCGGCGTCGCCGACCGGCACCAGGCGGCCCGCCTCGCCGTCGCACAGCACGCGACGGAACGCGTCCAGGTCGCTGGCGACCACGGGGGTGCCGGCGGCCATCGCCTCCACCAAGACGATGCCGAAGCTTTCCCCGCCGATGTTGGGAGCGCAGTAGACGTCGGCGCTGTGCATCGCTGACGCCTTCCCGGCATCGTCGACCAGCCCGAGGAACCGCATGCGCTGTGCCAATTCGCCTGCCTGAGAACGTAATTCGTCCTCATCGCCGTGACCGACGATCAGGACCTGCAGGTAGGGAAAGTGTTCCACCACCCGCGGCAGCGCCTCGAGCAGCACCGCCATGCCCTTGCGCGGCTCGTCGTAACGCCCCAGAAACAGCACCGTCTTCCCCGGCCGCGGGTAGCCGTCCATTCGCGGCGCGCCGGCCAGTGCAGTGACGTCGACGCCGTTGGGAATCTCCACCGCGTCGGACCCGAGTGCCTCCATCTGCCAGCGCCGGGCCAGATCGGAGACCGCGATGCGGCCGATAATCTTCTCGTGCCAAGGCCGCAGCACGCCCTGGAACACCGACAGCGTCAGCGATTTGGTGGTCGAGGTGTGAAACGTCGCCACGATGGGTCCCTCGGCGACCCGCAACGCCCACATGGACAGGCTGGGGGCATTGGGTTCGTGCAGGTGCAGCACGTCGAATTCGCCCTGCAGCAGCCACTTTCGGACCCGGCCGTGCACCGCTGGACTGAATTGCAGCCGCGCCACCGAACCGTTGTAGGGAATCGGGATGGCCTTGCCCGCGGAGACGACGTAGTCGGGCAGGCTGACGTGCGGCGACGCCGGCGCCAGCACGCTGACCTCGTGGCCGCGGGCGCGCATCACCTCCGCCAGCTGCAGGACATGCGACTGCACCCCGCCCGGCACGTCGAACGAGTACGGACAGACCATCCCGATCCGCATCAGGCCTTCTCCAACCGGGCGCGTCGGTCGTCGGACAGGTCGGCCAGCCATTGCGGCTGCAGCATGTGCCAGTCTTCGGGGTGGGCGGCGATGTTGCGGGCGAACTGATCGACCAGCGTCTGGGTGATCGCGGCGACGTCGCCGCCGGAGCAGTCCAGGGCGGGAAAGATCCGGACGCGCCACCCGTCGGGTTCGTTCCAGCAGTGCGCGGGCAGCAGCGCCGCCCCAGTTGCGATCGCGAGCTTGGCCGGCCCAGCCGGCATCCGGGTGGGCTCGCCGAAGAAGTCGACCTGCACACCGGTGCGGGTGAGATCGCGCTCGGCCATCAGGCAGACCGCCCGGTTGGCGCGCAGCCGCTCGCACAACACCTCGAAGGGCGGCCGGTCTCCGCCTGACAGCGGCAACACTTCGAAGCCGAGGCTTTCCCGGTAGGCGATGAAACGCCGGTACAGCGACTCAGGTTTGAGACGCTCGGCGACCGTGGTAAAGGTACCGCGCGTCTGGGCTAGCCACACCCCCGCCATGTCCCAGTTGCCGCTGTGCGGCAACGCCAGCACGGCGCCCCGCCCGTCGGCCAGGGCCGCGTCGAGAACGTCGGCGCCCTCGAAGGTCTCGTCGATCCGACGGGCCAGCACCCGGTGGTCCATCGACGGCAACCGGAACGCCTCGCGCCAGTAGCGGGCGTAGGACGCCAGCGAGTCGCGCATCAGGCTGTCCGGCACTCGCGCCGACGGTACGCCGAGCACCCGGGCCAGGTTCTTGCGCAGTTGATCGGGGCCGCCGCCGCGCGCGGCGTAGCGTGCGCCGGCGTCGAACACGTTGCGCGCGGCGAACTCCGGCACCGTACGCACCGCCATCCAACAGGCGGCGTACGCCCAGTCGGTTGCGGTCGTGGTCACCAGGCGGCCGGCCCTCCGGCCTGGCGCCGCAAGCGGTTTCAGTCCGGCCGGTGTGGCGATCACGGCTTACCCATTCCTTCGCTGCCCGGACAGGGCGGCAGCGTGTCGCGCGCCCCGGCCGAGGTCCGCACCGTGTGCAGCCGCTGGAAACAGGTGACCACGCTGGCCGCCGCCAGCAGCCACATCGCCACGGTCAGCGCGGGTGGCCAGGCTATGCCCGGAAAGTCCGAGATTCCCGCGCCAACCAGCACGATGATCAGCCGTTCCGGACGCTCGATCAGCCCGCCGTCGCCGCGCAGTCCGCTGGCGTCGGCTCGGGCCTTGATGTAGGAGATCACCTGGGAGGTCACCAGACAGATCAGCGTCGCGACGGTCAGCGGTTCGTCGTGCAGACCGAAGACGATCCACCACAGCAGCCCGCCGAACACCGCGCCGTCGCTGATGCGGTCACAGGTGGCGTCGAGCACCGCGCCGAATCGGGTGCCGCCGCCGCGTTCGCGGGCCATCGCCCCGTCGGCCATGTCGAACAGCACGAAGAACCACACCACGCAGGTGCCGACGAACAAATGGCCCGTCGGGAACAGCGTCACCGCCCCCGCCACCGTCGCGACGGTGCCCAGAATGGTGACGGCGTCGGGCGTCAGCCCCAGCCACAGCAGCGCCCTGGCCGTCGGGGTGGTGAGCCGGGCGAACGCGGCCCGGGACAGAAAGGGCGCCTTACTCATCGTTGGTGCCGCGACTCACGGATGTTTGGCCCATTCGGTGGCCAGCACCTCGCGGGTGTCGCGCAGCAACTGCGGGATCACCTTCGAGCCGCCGACGATGGTGATGAAGTTCGCGTCACCGCCCCACCGCGGCACCACGTGCACGTGCAGGTGTTCGGCCAGCGACCCGCCCGCCGACGCCCCCAGGTTCAGGCCGACGTTGAAGCCGTGCGGTCGCGACACGTTCTTGATGACGCGAATCGCCCTCTGGATGAACGACATCAGCTCCGCGCTCTCCGCCTCGGTCAGGTCCTCGAGTTCCGACACCCGCCGATACGGCACCACCATCAGGTGCCCGGGGTTGTACGGGTAGAGGTTTAGCACGGCGTAGACGAGCTCGCCGCGGGCTACCACCAGGCCGTCCTCGTCCGGCAGTTGCGGAATGTCAGTGAACGGCTGCTCGGTCTTGCCCGACGAATTGGGGTCGCGCTTCATCGGGGCTTCGGCCAGATACGTCATCCGGTACGGCGTCCACAACCGCTGCAGGTGGTCGCGTTCACCGACGCCGGTGTCCAGGATGGTGCCGTCATCGCGGTCGACGCCGCCCTGCTCAGCCACCGCTGGCCACCTCAACCAGTTCTGCTGTCGGAGCGGTGTTTTCACGGTCCGCGATCCACTGCACGATGGCCTCGATCGCCGCGTCGACGGGTACGCCGTTGATCTGGGTGCGGTCGCCGAACCGGAAGCTGATCGCCCCGGCCTTGACGTCGCGGTCCCCGGCCAGCAGCATGAACGGCACCCGCTGGGCGGTGTGGTTGACGATCTTCTTGGCCATCCGGTCGTAGCTGGCGTCCACCTCGACCCGAACTCCACGCGATTTCAGTTGCGCCGCAATCTGTTCCAGATAGGAAACGTGTTCGTCGGCGACCGGGATGCCGACCACCTGCACCGGCGCCAGCCACGCCGGGAATGCGCCCGCGTAGTGCTCGGTGAGGATGCCAAAGAACCGCTCGATCGACCCGAACAGCGCACGGTGGATGAGCACCGGCCGCTGCCGCGACCCGTCGGGCGCGGTGTACTCCAGCTCGAACCGGTCCGGCATGTTGAAGTCGAGCTGGATCGTCGACATCTGCCAACTGCGCCCCAACGCGTCCTTGACCTGGACCGAGATTTTCGGGCCGTAGAACGCCGCGCCACCGGGGTCGGGGACAAAGTGCAGCCCGGACGCCTCGGCGACATCCCGCAGCACTTCTGTTGCCTCGTCCCATATTTCGTCGGAGCCCGTGTACTTCTCCGGGTCCTTGGTGGACAGCTCCAGGTAGAAGTCGTTGAGCCCGTAGTCGGCCAGCAGGTCGAGCACGAACCGCAGCAGCGAGGTCAGCTCGTCGCGCATCTGTTCGCGCGTGCAGTAGATGTGGGCGTCATCCTGGGTCATGCCGCGCACCCGGGTGAGCCCATGCACGACGCCGGACTTCTCGTAGCGGTACACGCTGCCGAACTCGAAGAGCCGCAACGGGAGTTCGTGATACGAACGGCCACGTGACCGGTAGATCAGGTGGTGCATCGGGCAGTTCATCGGCTTTAGGTAGTAGTCCTGCCCGGGCTTGCGCACCGTGCCGTCGGCGTTGAACTCCGCATCGAGATGCATGGGCGGGTACATGCCGTCGGCGTACCACTCCAGGTGACCCGACGTGATGTACAGCTGTTCTTTGGTGATGTGCGGGGTGTTGACGAACTCGTAGCCGGCCTCGATGTGCTTGCGCCGCGAATACTCCTTCAGCTCCCGACGGATGATACCGCCCTTGGGGTGGAAAACCGCGAGGCCGGAACCGATTTCGTCGGGGAAGCTGAACAGGTCGAGCTCGACTCCCAGCTTGCGGTGGTCGCGGCGCTGGGCCTCCTCGAGCAGTTCCAGATGCTTGTCGAGTACCTCCTGCGACTCCCAGGCGGTGCCGTAGATGCGCTGCAGGCTGGCGTTGTTCTGGTCCCCCCGCCAGTAGGCGGCCGAGCTGCGGGTCAGCTTGAACGCCGGGATGTGCCTGGTGGTCGGGATGTGCGGGCCGCGGCACAGGTCGCCCCAAACCCGTTCCCTGGTACGGGGATTGAGGTTGTCGTAGGCGGTGAGCTCGTCACCACCCACCTCCATCACGTCCGGGTCGCCGGACTTGTCGTCTACGAGTTCGAGCTTGTAGGGCTCGTCGGCCAGTTCGGCCCGCGCGGCGTCTTTGGACGGATAGACCCGCCGGTCGAACAGCTGCCCGTCCTTGACGATCTGCCGCATCCGCTTTTCCAGCTTCATCACGTCTTCCGGGGTGAACGGCTCGGCCACGTCGAAGTCGTAGTAGAACCCATCGGTGATCGGCGGCCCGATCCCCAGTTTGGCGTGCGGGAACAGATCCTGCACAGCCTGGGCCAGCACGTGCGCGGCGGAGTGCCGGATGACGCTGCGGCCCTCGTCAGTGTTGGCGGCGATCGGGACGCCCTCGGTGTCGACGGCGGGCGCCCACCTCAGATCGCGCAGCTGGCCGTCGGCGTCGCGCACCCCCACGATCGCGTCCGGCGTCCCCCGCCGCGGCAGCCCCGCCTCCGCGACCGCGGCGGCCGCCGTAATCCCGGCAGGAACCCGGATCGGGGCTGCTGGGGTTGGCTGCGGGGCGGGGCTCATCGGGTCAGTCTCCAAAG
>NZ_LR655735.1 GCF_902168065.1 Mycobacterium tilburgii
ATCCGGAGATGGTTCGCTCGATCCGCGCCCTGCCGCACGACGACCACCAGCACCGACGGGTGGTCGTCGTGCGGCAGGGCGCGGATCGAGCGAACCATCTCCGGATGCAGTTCTCTGATCAGCACGTCGCGCAGCACTGCCCGCGCGTCGGCCTCTGTGCGCACGCTGCTGCTGGCCAGGCGGGACCGCAGCTGGGAGACCACCGCTTCGGTGACGACCGGGCCCAGGTCGGCGACCAGCAGTGTGTCCTCGACGTCTTGCCAGGAGTCTTCGTCCAGGTCGCCGCCGCCAATCAGGCCGAGCATGCTGCGCCCGATCGCGTTCTGCGACCGGGCTAGTCTGCCGCGCAGCCGTTCCAGCCGGCCCGCGGTCGGCGCGATTTCCTCGATCTTGGCAGAGATCTCGGCCGGGGCGGCCGGCGGGACCTCGGGAGCCGGGGCTACCGGGGCTTCCGGCGTCACGGCGTCAGCTCGCGTCTCGGCCTTGGTCTCGGCCTGCGTCTCGGTCTGGGGCTCCGGGAGGTGGACATCGGAGATGGTGCGCCGCGGCGCGTCGCGCGGGATGGTCGCGTCGTCCCCGACGGTGGGCAACCCGCTGGTGTCGAGCGTCGGCGCGCCCTGACTGAAGGTGATGCCCGACGAGGTGGTGTAACGCCCACCCCGGTCGAGTGTGGCCGGGTCCGGCCGGGTCAGGCTGATGCGCCGGTGACGGTACCGGACCAGGCCCAGGACCAGCGCGGCGACGAGAACCAGGGCGGCAGCAACAGCGATCGCAATCCAAAGGCCTTGTGACACGCTGACATTGTTTCAGGGCCACGCCCGCGATCGGACAGCGACTCAGTGCGGCGAGCGCCGCTCCCGATCGATGGCACGGCGTCACGAAGACGTCGCGGCGAGCTGCTGCACCTGTTGCCCGCGCATCCGCTGGGAGATCACGGCGGTGATGCCGTCGCCCTGCATGGTCACGCCGTACAGCGCGTCGGCGACCTCCATCGTCGGCTTCTGGTGGGTGATGATGAGCAACTGAGAGCGCGCCCGCAGCAACTCGAACAGCGAGATCAGCCGGCGCAGGTTGGTGTCGTCGAGCGCGGCCTCGACCTCGTCCATGATGTAGAACGGCGACGGGCGGGCGCGAAAAATCGCCACCAGCATGGCCACCGCGGTCAGCGCCTTCTCGCCGCCGGACAACAACGACAGCCGAGTCACCTTCTTGCCGGGCGGACGCGCCTCGACTTCGATACCGGTGGTGAGCATGTCGTCCGGTTTGGTCAGCCGCAGCCGGCCCTCGCCGCCGGGGAACAGCACGGTGAAGACTTCGGCGAATTCGCGTTCGACATCGACGAACGCGTCGCTGAACACCTGCAGAATGCGGGCGTCGACCTCGGCGACGACGTCCAGCAGATCCTTGCGCGCCGACTTGACGTCCTCGAGCTGGGTGGACAGGAAGTTGTAGCGCTCCTCCAGCGCGGCGAACTCCTCCAGCGCCAGCGGGTTGACCCGGCCCAGTTCGGCCAGCTCCCGTTCGGCCCGCTTAGCCCGCCGCTCCTGGGTGGGCCGGTCGAAGGGCACCGGGGCGGGCGCCGTCACCTGTTCACCGCGCTCGCGGGCCAGCTCGAACTCAGCCATCTCCTGCTCGGACGGCGGCAGCGCGATCTGCGGGCCGTACTCGGCGATCAGGTCCGCCGACGCCATCCCGAACTGTCCGAGCACCATTTGTTCGAGCTGCTCGATGCGCAGCGCCGCCTGGGCGTTGGCCACCTCGTCGCGGTGCAGCAAGTCGGTCAGTTTGGCCGCCCGGGCGCCCAGCGTGTGCACCTCGTCGCACACCGCCGTCATGGCCGTCGACCGGGCTTCGCGTTCGGCCACCAGCGCGTCCCGGATCTGTGACACCGCGTCGACGACGCCGGCGAGCCGCGCCGTCAGCAGCCGGCCCGCGTCGGCGACCGCATCGGCGACGGCCGCGGCCCGCATCCGCGCGGCGTGGGCCTGCTGGGCACGCACCTGTGCCTCACGCTCGGCGGCGGCCTCCCGGCGCAGCGAGTCCGCCCGGCCGCGCACGGCGTTGGCCCGCTCCTCGGCGGTGCGTACCGCGAGCCGGGCCTCCACCTCGACGCCGCGAGCGGCCTCGGTCGCGGCGGCGATACGCGCACGATCGACGGGCTCTTCGGCGGGTGCGACCAGACTCTGCTGGGCGTTGCGCCGCGTCTCGAGTTCGGCGACCTCCGCGACGGTCTGGGCGCGTGTGGCCTCGAGTTCCTCGCGCTGGCGCAGCAACCGATTCCATTCTTCCTCGGCGGTGCGGGCGTCCTGCCCGAGCCGGCCCAGCTGCTCGTACATCGCCGAGATCGCGGTGTCGGATTCGTTGAGCGCGGCCAGCGCCTGCTCGGCGGAGTCCTGACGGGCGCGCTGCTCGGTCAGTGCGTCCGATAGCGCGGCGCTCAGCTGGGCCACCTGTGTCTCGGCGAGGGCCAGCTCGCTGCCGGCCTTGTCGATCTCCGACGTCAGCTCCAGCGTCGACGGCTTGCGGTCCGAACCGCCGCTGACCCAGCCGCGACCGACCAGGTCACCGTCGAGGGTGACCGCCCGCAGCTGCGGGCGGTCCGACACCAGATCCAGCGCGGCCGCCAGATCGGGCATCACCGCGACGCCGGACAGCATTGCGACCATCGCGCCGAGCAGCCGGTGCGGGGCCTCGACCAGGTCGAGCGCCCACAGCGCACCATCCGGCAGGGGGGCGGCCGACGGGGGCTGATCGACCGGCCAGTCCCCCAGCACGAGGGCCACGCGGCCGCCGTCGGCCTGCTTGAGCACGGCGACCGCCGAACGGGCCGCGCCAAAACTTTCGGCGGCCAGTGCGTCGGCCGCCGACCCGAGCACCGCCGCCAGCGCCGCCTCATACCCCGACCGCACCTTCACCAACTTCGCGATCGGCCCGAAAAGACCTGCGCCGGTATGGTTTTGAATGAGCCACGCCGCGCCGTCCTTGCGCTCGAGTCCCACCGACAGCGCGTCGATGCGGGCCCGCAGTGATGCCACCCGGCGCTCGGCTTCCCGCTCGGCGGCCTGCAGCTCGGCGACTCGCTCGTCGGCCAGTCGCAGCGCCGCCATCGTCCGCTCGTGGTGTTCGTCCAGGCCGACCTCACCCTGATCGAGCTCACCGACGCGGGCCTGCACGGTCTCGAATTCCGCCCGGGTCTGCTGGGCACGGGCGGCGCCCTGTTCGATGCGCTCGGACAGCCGCGCGACGCTGTCGTCGATCGACTCGACCCGGGCCCGCATCGTTTCGACCTGACCCGCCAGCCGGGCCAGGCCTTCGCGGCGGTCCGCCTCGGCGCGCACCGCGGCCAGATGCGCCTTGTCGGCCTCGGCTACCTCGCGTTCGCGCTCGGCCAACTCGGCGCGTGCGGTCTCGAGCCGGGTCCGGGCCCCGGCCAGCTCCGCCAGCAGCTGCTGCTCGGCGACCGCGACCCGGTCGGCCTCGGCGTCCAGCGTGTCGGGGTCGGTGTCGCCGGCGGCCACCGGCTCGACGTCGAGGTGCTGGGCACGCTCGCTGGCGATGCGCACGGTGGCGCTCACCCGTTCGGCCAGCGCAGACAGCCCGAACCAGGTGTTCTGCACCGACTCTGCCCGCACCGAGAGTTCGGCCAGCGCGGTCTCGTGCGCGGCCAGCTCCTCGGAGGCCACGGCCAGCCGGGCGGCGGCATCGTCGTACTCGCGGCGCATCGTCGCCTCGGCCTCGAGGATCGCGTCGCGCTGGGTCTGCCGGCTGACCAGGTCGTCGGCGGCCAGCCGCAGCCGCGCGTCGCGCAGGTCCGCCTGGATGGTCTGGGCGCGGCGGGCCACTTCGGCTTGCCGGCCCAATGGTTTGAGCTGTCGGCGCAACTCGGTGATCAGGTCGGTGAGCCGGGCCAGGTTGGCCTGCATCGCGTCAAGCTTGCGGAGCGCCTTCTCCTTGCGCTTGCGGTGCTTGAGCACGCCGACGGCCTCTTCGATGAACGCGCGGCGATCCTCGGGGCGGGACTGCAGGATTTCATCGAGCTTGCCCTGCCCTACGATGACATGCATCTCGCGGCCGATACCGGAGTCGCTGAGCAGTTCCTGAACATCCATCAAACGGCAACTGGCGCCGTTAATCTCGTATTCGCTCGCACCGTCACGGAACATCCGGCGGGTGATCGACACCTCGGAGTACTCGATCGGCAGCGCGTTGTCGGAGTTGTCGATCGTCACGGTCACCTCGGCGCGGCCCAGCGGGGCCCGCGAGGAGGTGCCGGCGAAGATGACGTCCTCCATCTTGCCGCCGCGCAGCGTCTTGGCACCCTGCTCGCCCATCACCCACGCCAGCGCGTCGACCACGTTGGACTTGCCGGAACCGTTGGGGCCGACGACAGCGGTGATGCCGGGTTCGAAGCGCAGAGTCGTCGGCGAAGCAAAGGACTTGAAGCCCTTGAGCGTCAGACTCTTGAGGTACACAGCCAGCCTAGACTACCGCTCAAATTGCCCGCGCCGACGTTAGCACGGGGTGTCGCGCCGCCCGAAATGCGCCGTTCGCTGACACCCTGACTCACTGGTCACCTTCCGCCACTGAAAAGCGGGTCATGCTGCGTTCTCGGATGCGCTGTCGTGTTCGCAATGCGAGTGCACCGGCTTCGGCAGGTACTCCTGCGACGCGTGCGTCGGCGGCCGACGAACTCGGTGTTCGACCTCAGCGCTCCACGAAGCCGTTGAACAGGCCAGGTCGATCGCCCGATCGACGACCACCAGCAGCCGCTCCTTGTCCTGGTCGCTCAGGCCGGACAAGTCGAGCTAGAGTGTCTCCTCCAGCAGCGGATACACCGTGCGCCGGCGGGACCACCCGTCGCGTGTGCGCTCAGCGTACGAGCAGCGACAACAGCCTCCTAACGAAAGACAATGCGCTCGAATCGCTTTCGGATGCGACGACCACCATCCGGGGATCGACCCGGTGGCGCAATTCACTCTCGAGCAAATTGCGCAGCGTGGCCGACGCGCCGGGACAGCCGTGGCAAACGCCCGACAGTCGCACCGTCACCCGGTGACCGGCCACCGAGACCAGTTCGATCGACCCACAGTGCGAGGCAGCCAGGGAGCCCACCTGCCCGTTTAGCAGTTCGGCCGCCACGGCCTCCAATGCGCTTGCCGCACTGAAAGATTGGTCGACAGCCCAGGAGTCGGGCTGCGCCAGCGCTGCGCTGAGCGCTGCGCGGACGTCGTCGCCAAGCTCGCGCCAGGTGTGGCCGGCTCCGATCGTGATCAGGATGCCGCTGGGCTCCACCACGATGCCGTCGAGGATCCCGGTGTCCAGCAGGGCGCCCAGCTTGCCTGGGGCGGTGCGCACGGTGCCGCGCGGCGGCAGCCGGTCCGCGGCGACCACCCAGCGCAGTTGGGGGGGGTGCGCGGTGGCGGTGGCGTGCAGCGGGATCATCCGCCCAGACCGATCGCGACCGATCGGGCGAGAAACGCCATCGTCCACGCCAGCACGAACATGTAGGACCACGCGAACGCGGGCCAGCGCCACGAGTTGGTTTCGCGGCGCATCACCGCGACGGTCGACATGCATTGCAGCGCAAAGATGAAATACGCCATCAGCGCGATGACGGTGGGCGCGGTGAACACCTTGTGGCCCTGGGCGTCGGTCATGTTGGCCAGGGCCTCGTGCGGATCGTCGGGGTTGGCCGCCGCCGACACCTGACCCAGGGTCGACACGAAAACCTCGCGCGCCGAGAACGAACCGAGCAGCGAAACGTTGACGTGCCAGTCGAATCCGAGCGGCGTGAACACCGGCCCGACCGCTCGTCCGATGTCGGCGGCCAGGCTGTGCTCCATCACGTAGGCCGTCGCGTCCGTCGTGGACGTGTTGGCCGTCTCCGACTGGCGCGCCGGTAGATTGAGCAACACCCACAGCACGACGGAGGTGGCCAGGATGATCGTTCCGGCCTTGCGCAAGAACATCTTCGCCGAGTCCCACATGGTGATCAGGACGGTCTTCGGCGACGGGAAACGGTAAGGCGGCAGCTCCATCGTGAACGGTAGCAGATCGCTGCGCAGAATTGTCGACTTGAACACCAACGCGGCGATCAACGCCGATGTGCCGCCACACACGTACAACGCGAACATCGCGATACCCTGCGCGCTGAAACCGCCCCACTGCGTGCGCGGAGACACCAGCAGCCCGACCAGCAGGGTGAACACCGGCAGCCGCGCCGAGCAGGTCATCAACGGGGCGGTGATGATGGTGGCGATCCGGTCGCGCGACGACGGCAGCGTGCGGGTGGCCATGATCCCCGGGATGGCACACGCAAACGACGAGAGCATCGCGACGAAGGCCCGGCCCTCCAGCCCGGTCGCGGCCATCACGCGGTCCATCAGGAAGGCGGCACGCGCCATATAACCGACATTCTCCAGCAGCGCGATCAGCAGGAACAGCAACACGATCTGCGGAATGAACTGCAGCACCGTCCCGACGCCGCCGATGAGTCCCTGACAGAGCAGCCCGCGCACCACGTAATTGCCGACGTGGTTGCTGACCAGCCCGCCGAGCTGACCGAGCCAATCGCCCACTTGATCCTGCAGCGGCGCGGCGACGGTAAAGACGACCTGAAAAAAGCAGAGCATCACCGCGAAGAAGATGATGGTCCCCCACAGCGGGTGCAGCACCACCGCGTCGATCCGCGCCGTGCGCCGATCCGGTTTGGGCGCAACGTAATCGGCCGCCCGCAGCACCGACCTGCCCCACGCGTCGATGGCGGCGTCGTCCGCCGGCGGCAGCACCGGGTGCCGCTGCCACTGGTCAAACGCGGCCAACCGCGTGCGCAGCGTGTCGATGCCCACCCCGCGGTTGGCGATGACGGCCACCACCGGGACCCCGAGCGCGGTGGACAGGGCGTCGACATTGATGCCGCCACCGCGCACGGTCAGCTCGTCGGTCATAGTCAGCACCAGCAGACACGGCAGGTCCTGCCGCAGCACCTGGGCCACCAGGATGATCGAGCGGTGCAGCGTGGTGGTGTCGGCGACGATGACGATCGCATCGGGCCGGCCGTCGCCGTAGACTTCGCCGCCCAACAGGTCCACCACCACCTGCTCGTCGGGGCTGATCGGGTTTAGGCTGTAGGTGCCGGGCAGATCCTCGATCGCGATCTCGACGCCGTCCACCTTGGTGGTGCCGACGCTGCGTTCCACCGTGACGCCCGGATAGTTCCCGGTCTTGGCCCGCAGTCCGGTCAGGTAATTGAAAACCGATGTTTTACCCGCGTTGGGACTGCCCACCAGGGCGACCCGCGCGATCCCCGCGACGCCGACAACACCGCTGCCGTCGTCATGGCAGGCCGTCATGGGGTGGTCCCGGGGATCACTTCGATCAGCCGCGCCTCGCGCCGGCGCAAGCCCAGCTCGGTGTCTTGCACCCGGTAGATCGTGGGGTCGCCCATCGGGGCCCGGCGGATGACCTCGACATCGGAGTACGGCCGAAAACCCAACTGCCGCAGCCGCCCTGCGACCACCGCCGATGCGGCCGAAGCCACGCCCACGATGGTGGCCCTCTCGCCCGGGGCCAGCTGCGCCAGCACGGCCGGAGCCCCCGGAAAATCGGCTGCGTTTTGCACGGAGTGGCCCATTTACTGGCCCCGGCGCCAGAGGTTGATCATCCTGTAAGGATAACCTCACGCGGGTGAGGATGTCCTCAGTTTTTCAGCGGAAGTCCGGGCGAGTCCGTAGGCGCCCCTCAGTTTCGCGGCCGGGGTTGACAGCGCGGGCAATAGAACGACGAGCGGTTCATGAACTTCTCCCGGCGTATCACTGCGCCGCAGCGACGGCAGCTTTCACCTTCGCGCCCATAGGCATCCAGCGACCGGTCGAAATAGCCCGACTCGCCGTTGACGTTGACATACAGCGAGTCGAACGAGGTTCCGCCCTGGCCCAGAGCCTCGCGCATCACCTCGGCGGCGGCGGCGAGCACGGCGCGCAGCTGACGGCCGGTCAGCCTGGCGGCCACCCGGCCTCCGTTGATCTCGGCCCGCCACAGCGCCTCGTCGGCGTAGATGTTGCCTATACCCGACACCACCTGCTGATCCAGCAGCTGGCGTTTGAGCTCGGAATGCTTGCGCCGCAACACGTTTACCACGGCATCGGCGTCGAAGCGGGGGTCCAGCGGGTCGCGGGCAAGGTGCGCGACCCGCTGGGGCAGCACGCTGCCGTCCACCTCCACCAGATCAGCCAGCAGCCAGCCGCCGAAGGTGCGCTGGTCGGCGAAGCTGAGCACCGTGCCGTCGTCGAGCAGCGCCGAGATCCGCACGTGGTCTGCGCGCGGCACCGTACCCAGCAGCATCTGCCCGCTCATGCCGAGGTGAACGACCAGCGCGGTTTCCGGGGCGGCCGGGCCGGCTAGCAGCAGCCACAGGTATTTGCCGCGCCGATCGGTTCCCCGGATCCGCGCGTCGAGCAGCCGGGCGGTGAGGTCGGCGGGTCCGGCCTCGTGCCGGCGTACCGCGCGGGGATGGTGCACCCGGACGGCGGTGATGGTCTTGCCGACGATGTGAGCCTGCAAGCCTCGGCGCACCACCTCGACTTCGGGCAGTTCGGGCATCTACTGTTCGGGCGGCTAGGCGGGGGTCGTCCCGGCGGGGTCCAACGCTTCCAGCGTTTTCCAGGTCGCCGCGGCCGCCTTCTGCTCGGCCTCCTTTTTCGAGCGGCCCACGCCGGTCCCGTACTCGGTCTCCATCACGACCACCACAGCAGTGAATTCCTTGTCGTGGTCGGGTCCGGTCGAGGTCACCACATAGGACGGCGCACCGAGACCGTGTGCCGCGGTCAGTTCCTGCAGGCTGGTCTTCCAATCCAGGCCCGCCCCCAGGGTAGGCGCAGCGTCCAGCAACCCGCCGAACAACCGCAGGATCACCTCGCGCGCCGTTTCAATGCCGTGCTGCAGGTAGATCGCGCCCAACAGTGATTCTATGCCGTCGGCCAGGATGCTCGACTTGTCCGCCCCGCCGGTGTTCGCCTCGCCGCGGCCCAGCAGCAGATGCACGCCCAGCCCCTCGTCGGACAGCTTTCGCGCCACGTCGGCGAGCGCCTGGGTGTTGACGACGCTGGCCCGCAGCTTGGCCAGGTCCCCCTCGGACCGGTCGGGATGCCGGTGGTAGAGCTCGTCGGTAACGGTAAGCCCCAGGACGGCGTCACCGAGAAACTCCAGTCGTTCGTTGGTCGGTAGTCCGCCGTGTTCGTAGGCGTAGCTGCGGTGGGTCAACGCCAGCGAGAGCAGTTCGTCGGGCAGGTCAACCCCGAGCGCGTCGAGCAGAATTTGCCGCGAGGTCACCGGTCACCCCCCGTGGATTCGGGGTCGGCGGAATCGTCGGAGAACATGTCCACCAGCTTGGTCCATCGCGGATCGATGTTGTCATGGTGGTGGTCGGGATCGCTGGCCAGCTGCATACCGCATTGCGGGCACAGCCCCGGACAGTCCGGCCGGCAGACCGGCGCGAAGGGCAGGTCGAGGCCGACGGCGTCGATGATGGCCTGCTCGAGGTCGACCCGGTCGTCGACGACGCGGCCGACCTCGTCCTCCTCGGTGGTGCTTTCCGGGTAGGCGAACAACTCCGTCAACCCGACCTGCACGCGGCCGGTGACGGCGGTCAGGCACCGGGAGCATTCGCCGACCGTCGGTCCGGATACCGTTCCGGTGACCAGCACGCCTTCCGACACGGATTCGACCCGCAGGTCCATGTCAAGCGGAGCGCCTTGCTCGATAGCGATCATGTCCAACCCGATGCGCAGCGGGCTGAGCACGGTGTTACGCAAGGTAACCATCGCTCCCGGGCGCCGTCCGAGCCGCGTGACGTCGACCGTCATCGGTGAGGCCGGATGGCGCTGCGCAGTAGTTCTCTTTTCGCGCACCATAGAAAAATCTTACGGCGCGTCCCGGATGCCGCGGGCGGCGCTTCCGCCGTTCGCCCAGGTGGGCGTGCGGCCTATCAGGTCGCCTACCGAGTCGCGTAGTCGTGGGTGCCGGCAGCCGTCCGCAATTGGTGACGGCCGCGGCCCACGGACCGCAGCGTGCCGTTGAGGAACTCCTCGAACTCGGCAAGCTTGTTGTCGACGTAGATGTCGCACTCGCCGCGCAGCCGGTCCGCCTCGGCGTGCGCGATGTCGATGAGCCGGGTGGCCTCGGCGTTGGCCGCCTGCACCACCTCGTTCTGCGAGACCAGACGCTGCTGCTCCTTGATCCCCTCCTGGACGGCCTTCTCGTAGGAGATGTTGCCGTTCTCGATCAGCCGGTCGGCCTCAGCCTGGGCGCGCCCGACGCTGGCCTCGTACTCACGCTTGGCCGCGGTGGCGATCCGCATCGCCTCCTCGCGTGCCTCGCCCACCATCCGCTCGCTGTGCTGGCGCGCCTCGCTGACCATGCGGTCAGCCTGGGCCTTGGCGTCGGACAGCAGCCGGTCGGCCTCGGCGCGGGCGTGGTTGAGCATCGACTCCGACTCGGTGGTCGCCGAGGTCACCATCGAGTCGGCGTGGGTCTTGGCGTCGTGCAGCATCGAATCCCGGGCATCGAGCACGTCCTGGGCGTCGTCGAGCTCGCCGGGGATCGCGTCCTTGATGTCGTCTATCAGTTCGAGCACGTCACCGCGGGGCACCACGCAACCGGCCGTCATCGGCACGCCGCGGGCTTCTTCGACAATGGCGCCCAATTCATCCAGCGCTTCAAAGACTCGATACACGGCCGTACCCTCCTGGCTTGTCGTTGTTACCAGTGTGCCTGGTGTTACGTCTGTGACGGCGGTGGCAACGCCGGTGTGTCGGGCATTGACCGCACGAAATCACATTCTTCCAGGACTTCTGCGCGGGTGGACAGCTCAGACGCCGACCTTCGATGCTCCGACCAGCAACGTTCGCGCCCAACCTGGCCGGGCGGGCGCGGGCGCCACGTTAGGCTGAGCCTGGACGGGCCCGCAACCCCAACCGGCACCGGTACGCGGTCGGTCCTGGCAACGCTCTACATCTTCCCGCACGCCGGCGGCTCGGCGACTTACGTGCCGTTCACCAAGACGTTCTCGGCCGACATCCAGCGGGTCGCCGTGCAATACCCCGCACGCGGCGACCGCGGCCTCACCCAGCTGACCAGCACCCCCGAATTCGCCGACGAGATCTTCACCATGATGGCGCCCAGCGCGCCCACCGACCGTCCGGTGGCGTTTTTCGGGCACAGCATGGGCGGAGTTTGTCGGGGCCCGATCATGATCGTGGCGCTGGCGGTGCTGTTCCGGTTGTTCGTGCGGTCCCGCCTGGTCGATGCCGCCCGCGCAAGCCGAACGCGGCGTCGCCGGTTTGATGGAAGGCCACGCCGCGAGGGACATGTCGATCAAGCGGGACGGGTCGTTTTGGCAGCGGGTGTTCTCCGGCGAGGGCTTCACCTCGGTGTCGCACGTGTTCGTCATGGAGTAGTTGGCGATCTTGCGTGACCTCAGTTCTGGGTTTGCTGATCGCGGGCGCCATCGCCGCGTGGGTGCCCTAATCCTTTTGGCATAGCTTCTTTTTGCCCAATCATACGGGCGCGGCGGCGGTGTGGGGCCCGATCGTGGAGCCGGTTGTGGCGATCGTGTCTTTCGTCTGCTCGATCGGCAACGTCTCGCTGGCCGCGGTGTTGTGGAACGGTGGCATCAGCTTCGGCGGCGTCACGTTCATCTTCGCAGATCTGATCATCCTTCCGATCCCGAACACCTACAGCAAGTATTACGGCACCAGGATGATGGTGACGATCCTGGGCACCTTTTATCTCGCCATAGCCGTCGCCGGGTATCTGGTCGAATTACTGTTTGGCGCAACCAATCTCATCCCCCGCCAGCGCAACGCTACCGTGCTGGAGGCGGCCATCTCGTGGAACTACACCACCTGGCTGAACATGTGTTCCTGGTGCTCGTCGCCGTGCCGGTGGTCCGCTTCGTCACCTCGGGCGGGGTGCCGATGCTGCGGATGATAAGCGGCTCCCCCGATCCGGATCCCGGCGAGCACCATTATCACTGAGCCGCAACGCGATCGAATCCGATTTCGCCGTCAGCTTTCCACGCAGTGTGGGCAGGTTCCGTACAAGTCGATCTGATGGGCGACTTCGATGAAGCGGTGGTGCTGGGCGAGTTCGCTTGTCAGACATTCGACGTCGTCGACGGTGAACGCGATCGCAAGCCCGCACTGGCGGCACAGCAAGTAGTGGCGATGCTCGGGCGTGGTGCGCAGCCGGTAGAGCATCTCCCCCTCTTCGGAGCGCTGGGTTTCGGCGATGCCTAGACCGGCGAACGCGTGCAAGATCCGGTACACGGTCACCAGGCCGATCCGGACTCCGTCGTGCTGACGGAGCTCGAAATGAAGCTGTTGGGCGCTACGGAAGCGGTCGCCGCGCTGCAGCAGGTCGAGTACGGCGCGTTGCTGGACGGTCATGCGCGAACAATGTAGCGGCCGCGGAGACGGCATCGTTGTGCTCCTCAGATAGCGTGTCTTGAAAGGCCACCCGTGTGCGGGACGTGCGGCGGTCTCGCCACCGATCACGGCGGCGATCAGGTAGACCGTCGGCGGTGCTCATGATTGGTTAAGGTGGCCAGCACCGCCGGAAGGGCGTGGGCGACGGTGACACCGACACCCAGATCGCGGCGGCGGCCAGAACCGCGGACAGCCAGAATCCCCACCAGGGATGGCTGGTCAGCCGTGTCGCCGCGGCGGCCGGGGCGGCGAGCAGCCCGAGCACGACCAAGGTGCCGACGATCTGGGTGGCTTCGGCGACGGTGATCCCGACGACGATCAGAAAGATCATGCTCACCAGCCGGATCGGCACACCATCGACCCGGGCGATGCCCGGGTCGATTGGTGACGAACAAGAGTGGGCGAGCGATCGCGACCAGCACCGCGGCCAGCGCCGCCGCGCCGATCAGCGCGAAGGTCCGCGCGCGGTCATTGATACCGAAGATGCTGCCGAACAAGACATTTACGTTCGCGGTGCCGTTATTGCCGCTGCCGTGACTCGTGTAGTAGGTCAAGAACAGCGCACCCAACCCGAGGATCCAGGAGAAAACGTCCCGATCGCGACGTCGTCGGCGCCAAGCCGGCTGACTGCGGCCAGCACGACGGCCGCGATGATCGTCGACGCGAACAACCCCACCCGAGGGTCGAGCTCGGCCACCAGGGCCGCCGTGGCCCCCGAGTAGGCGACGTGGCCCTATGCATCCCCGGCGAAGACCTGGCCGCGCAACACTAGTGAAGTAACCGACCAGCCCGCACACCGCCGCCATCGCCGTCCCGGCCACCAGCGCGTGCTCGATGAACGGATGCGACAGCATGTTTGCCGCGCCGGTCAGGGGGTCCGACGCGCGCACGACAACGTCTCGGTCACCGTGGTGACGGGGGATGTTCTGCTTCTTGGCCGCGTCGACCTGGGCCTGCACATCCGGTGTGGCGTTTTGGATGTTGAACACGTACACCTGGACCCCCTTGGTGGCGATCTGCTGGTCGATGGCGGCCTTGTCCGCGAGCGAGGGATCGGTGCCCTCACTGATCGCCTTTAGGAATTCCGGTGAGGTAATCAAGTTGAGCCCCAACGTATCCGAGAACGGGGAGAAGATCGATTCACTGGCGCCAACCGGTGTCCCGGCGTATTTGGCTTTGATGGTGGCGATCAGGCCGTGGTAGGTGACCAGGGCTTGATTGAGGAACTGCGCGTTCTGCTGATCGAAATAGGACGCCTCGTTCGGGTCTGCCTTCCTGTACGCGGCGGTGATCGCCCCGGCCACCTTGGCCACCGAGTCGAGTGAATACCACTGGTGCGGTTTCCGCCGGCCGGGACGCCGACAGTGGCACCGACGTTGACCACGGTGTTCTTCGAATCCGATTCGGACGCAAGCATTTTGTCGGCCTAGGCGTCGTAGCCGATGCCGTTTTCGATGACCACCGTCGCATCGGAGACCGTTCGGGCGTCGGCGGCCGATGGCTCGTAGCTGTGCGGGTCGGTGTTGGGGTTGATGATGATGCTGGTCTCCTGCACCCGATCGCCGCCGAGCTGCTCGGCGATGCTGCCCCACGCGTTGATGGTGGCCACGACCGACAGCTTGGCTCCGGTGCCCGTGCCACCCGTGCTGGTGGGTCCCGATTGCGGCGAATTGCCACCGCAGCACGCGATCGCGCCGAGCAGCACCGCGACCGTATTCACAGCTGCCATTCCTACCGGCCGGGCCACCAGCCGGCGCCGATCACGTTGACCTACCATCGCATCCCTCCATTGGCTCATTGAAAATGATTTCTATTATCGTCGTGCGTGACGTTAGCACGGGTCCGGACCGCTCGCATTCGATTGCTCGGAGTCACGGGCACCGGCGTCCGTGGTCAGAACCCCTGGCCGCCTGACTACCGGCTGTTGGTATCGCTGTCGTCGGACAGGCGTTCCGGGCAGTACGCACCGGCGGCCACTTTGGCGAACCTGGCGGCGCTAGTCATGGTGAAGGACGGGTTGAGATCGCGGATGTCGCGGATGATGTCGAGCTAAGACGTCCCGGAATTGGCCAAGTCGCAGACTTTTTGACCGGCTTTGATCGCGTGCTCCGAGTCGTGATAGCTGATGCCCGCGTCCGTGAGCGCACTAAGGAAGGCCTGGTCGGCGTCATCAGCGGAATCGGCGTGTGCCGGTGCGGCCAGGCGCAGACCCTGGCGGTGACGGCGTCGGGCAGCGGTGACGATTAATGTGCGGTTATCCTGCGGCGGGTGGGCGTCCGATGACGCGGGGGCGGAACCCGTAAATCGGGTCGGCGAACTCGTCCTGGTGTGAATCGGCAATTCCGGCCAGCGGTACGCCGGGCATTCCTACGGCCCCGGCCTCTTCCATCACCATCGGGGTGGCGGCGCCGAAGCCGTGGTACGCCCCGGCGCCGATCTGAGTCGTTGCCGCGATGGTGATGACCGTCGCTCCCATACCGGCCCACGCCGGCGGAACGGACAAGGCCCCCACCACACTCGCCTGTCCCAGCCCTGCGGCAGTTGCCGCGCCGGGCAGACTTGTGACCGACGACCCCAACCCGACCCTCCCGAGACCCGCGGCCAGATCCTCCAGTCCCGACGTAGTCGCGCTAATAATGGCGCCGTTCGCGGCGACGGTGGCCGCCGGATCGATGATTGTCGTCGGGTTCAGAATTCCATTGGTGGTAAATGCGTTCGACAACCCGCCAACACTGTTGTTGTTGAGATAAGGCACCCAGCAGGTTCTCATTGGAATTGCTGAACAGGTTCATGATGCCGGCCAGCCCAGTGGTCGAGTGATCCGAACCGGGGGGACAGACCAAGCGAGGTGCCGGCCTCTTGCTGGGCCGCGCCGTCCGGGGCGGTCTCGTGGTCGGGCTGTGTGAAGGGCGCCAAGTCGCTCGCCGCGCGCGAAGCGATCAGGTAGCTGGTCATCGTGGCGGTATCTTGAGCCCACATCTCGGCGTACTCCACGTCGGCGACCGCGATTGCTCCAGTGTATTGCCCAAAGAGATTACTCGCCAACAGGTTCGCCAGCAGTACTACGGTCAGCCGTGATGACCGGCGGCGGAACCGTCGCGGCAAACGCCGCCTCATAGGCTGCCGCGGCGGCGCTGGCCGAAGTGCCGGCCTACTCGGCCTGCATGGCGGTGGTCTGCAGCCACGCGAGGTACGGATGGACCGCTGCCACCATCCTAGCCGCCGACGGCCCCAGCCAGCTCTGGCTGACCAATGACCTGATCACCGACTCATAGTTGGCAGTGGCCGAACGTAATTCGGCAGATATCGCATTCCACGCCGCGGCGGCGGCCAGCAATGGTCCGGAGCCGGCACCGGCGTACATCTTGGCCGAAATGACTTCCGGCGGTAGCGTCGAAAATTCAGCATGACATCTTCTCCTGAACTCGCTCAGCCCGCGGCCGGCGGATGTGGCATGGGACGACGGGTCGAACCCCGTACCGTGGGATGGCTCGGCGAAGCCCGCGGCCGGTCCCGCCCAACGGGCCCGCCACACCTCCGGGCCCGTCCGCTGCCGGCGCGGCCGAGGAACCGATATCGCTGAGCCGCTGACCGGGGCCGCTGTTTGATTGGGGGTGACGTTGGCCGCCGGCGCCCGACTCTGGGGCACCGACATCGACCCAACCAGGTGCGCATTACCCACTCCCGCCGATGCTCCGGTCAAACCCACTGTGCTGGAAAACAAACTGGCGGTGGCGGTCTCGGCCCTGGCGGCGAAGTCGTCCAGACCGCCCAGCGTAGTCGCCGTCGTCTGAAGAACGTAAAGCCCTCGGCGGTGGAAATGATCGTCTGCGGATTGAACGGGCCACCGGCAAGCGCGCCGTTCAACACTGAGTTGCTGAAGAAGTTGCTATTCAGGAAGCTGTCCAGCGCGGTGTTGTTCGACCCATCCAAAACCTCGTCAGAAAACCACCGCTTGATCCCGGCGTGGCCGCCGACGCAGCGGCATTTCGGTTATTCCGGCAGCCGAACCAGGGCTCGCCGACAATGTTGACTGCGGATTGCCCGCGGCCGCGTTCGCCGCTTGACTGACCGCCTCGGTTTGTCCGGCCGGCCCGTCGGGAGTGGTGTTGGTGCACGGCATGCTGAACGGCGACATCCGCGACGCGGATCTCGACGCGGTGGCGTAACCGGTCATCGCCGCGGCATCCTGCGCCCACATCTCGGCATACTCCGCGTCGGTGGCCGGCCGCGATTGCCGGGGTGTTCTGTCCGAAATATTGGTACTCACCCAGATTTGCCAACAGAGTGCGATTGGCCACGACGACCGTCGGTGGCACCGTCGCCGCGTACGCCGCCTCGAATGCCATCGCGGCCGCGTTGCCCTGCACCCCGGTCTGCTCAGCCTGCCCCGCGGTCGTGTGCAACCAGGTCACGAACGGCGCGGCGGCGGTCCACATCGACGCCGACGACGGCCCGTGCCAAGCCATGCTGCTGCTCAGATCTCGCAGCGCCGATTCATAATCGGTTTCCGCCGAGTGCATCTCGTCGGCTAACGCACGCCAGGCCGCCGCGGCGGCCAGCAACGGCGCCGACCCGGGACCCGCGTACATCCTGGCCGAGTTCACTTCCGGCGGCAACGCCGCAAATCCAGCAGGACTTCCTCTCAACACCCCGACGGCCTCTCCGGCACCCGCTTATCTGCATCGTCTCGTCGACCTGGTGGTTCACCATGAACATGCCGATGCGAACCTTCCTGAAGTCCGCCGAGGTCGACTGGCGCTGGCCGGCGCCCCGTTCGGCACCTTCTGTGTCTGCGCCGGCGCTACTGGCGCGGCAATTTCCGGGCCGCGCGCAAGCTCGCCGAACAGCGCGGCGGTCGGTATATGGGCGGCATCCACTTCGAATACCTCGGCGGGCAGTTCGCCTCCGGGCTGTCGATGATTAGCTACCTACGGTCGGGACGGCTCCGGGACCGCTATCTCGGGGTGCCCATCCCGCCGACCAACGTCCAACCCTACCAACTCGAGCAGACCCGGCACTTCGCCGCATAACTCGCGAATCGGTTGCCGCGGTAGGCGAGTCACTAACGGCTCAACCGCACCGTGTTCATCGTCACCCCGGACGGCAGCCTCGACAGCAACGCCTCCCCCATAGCCGCGGCCGGGGTGAGCACGCCGCACGTCGGCCAGGCGGCCGCGATCGAAGGCCAACGCCAGGGCCGCACTGGGCGAGCAGAACGCCGATGCCACTGTAGGCGTCCAGCTGCTGGCAGAAGATCCCCAGGGGCCCCGGATGTCGTGGTGGTGGTGTAGGTTTCGGCCGTGTAGCGGCCGCGCCGGCGCAGCGCTTCGCCGGGGCCGGTGCCGGGCCTGGCCAGCCGCTGCAACCACCGCCGGGGCAAGCGATGAAAGTGGTTGGCGCCCAATCTGAATTAGCCATGGGACCAATTCTGTAATGCGTTGCTGCGACGGATGATTCGGGTGTTGTGCGCGACCACACCAGGCCGCCCACCCAGAAGCCGGCCAGTTCCGGCGCGATCCTGCTGCCCGACCGCCACCGGAAGTCGGTTGCGTGCCCAGGTCCGGCTCGACCGCCCGGTCGGTGGTCAACGTGTACGGGTCGGCCATCAGACGGCGCGCCGCGGGGTCGCCGGACGCGGTGCGCATCGACTCGAATTCCAAGGCGACGGTACCCCCGATCCCCCGCCCTGGAAGAAGGACCGGAACACCAGGGTGGTGTAGCACAACTCGCCCGCCCCGTCGCCAGAGATTCTGCGGTAAAGCTGATAGACGTTGAGATCCGAAGGGATGGAAGCGAATCCGTACGAGACGACGATCCGAGCCCCGGTGTAGGCTGCCTGCTTGTGGTACCGATCGATGGCGGTGCGCACGAATATCACCTCGCCGGTCAGGTCGGCGTAGTCCGTCCCGGCCCTGGCACACGCCTCAACCGCCGGCAGACCGTGCGTGGTGTAGGAGCCCACCGTCGTCAGCACCACGCGGGTGCGGGCCTCCATCGCCTGCACCCCGGCTGGGTCCGCGGCGTCGGCGACGATCAGTGGCCTGTGCTCGCCGCGGCGCCGAGGGATTCGCGCACCGCCCGCAACCGCTCCCGGGGAGCGGCCGGCCAGGGCGATGCGCGCCAGGCCCGCCGCCCGGGCCAGGTATTCGGCTCGTCAGCCTGTCGGAGTAGCCCATCACGCCGTAGACGACGATGTCGAACTCCCACTCGGCCGGACACACGCGTCAGTCCGCCGCCAGCACCGTGACCTGCGCGCGGTCACTGCTCACCCGAACGCCGCTCCCGCAGGCGGCGGTTTACCGTTTCCGGCAACAGCGCCGTCACGTCGCCGCCCAGCATCGCGACCTCCTTGGCCAGCGACGAGGACACGAACGAATACTGCGGCGAGGTCGCCACGAAAAACGTGTCCACGTTCGCGATGTGCTTGTTCATTTGCGCCATCTGCAGCTCGCATTCGAAATCGGTGCCGGTGCGCAGGCCCTTGACGATCGCGGTCATGCCGTGGAACGTGACGAAGTCGATGACCAGACCCTGGCCGACCTCGACGCGCAGGTTGGGCAGATGGGTGGTCGACTCCTCGACCATCGCGATTCGCTCGTCGATATCGAACATGCCCTTTTTCGCGGGATTGGTCAGGATCGCGACGATCACCTCGTCGAATTGCGCCGCGGCGCGTTCGAAGACGTCGATGTGCCCCAAGGTCACCGGGTCAAACGAGCCCGGACAGACGGCGCCGCTCATAAGCGATCAAGGTAGCAGGCCGCTTCAGCCAAATTCGGCCAGCTCCAAACGGGTGTCGCCATACATGCGTGGCGGCCACGGTGTCCAGCCGTCCGGCCAGGTCAGCACGGCGCCGGCGGCGGCCCGCTCGATGACCGCCAACGAACCGGACCGCACCCAGCCGTGGTCGCCCAGTGCGGCCACGACGGCCTGGACCTCGGCGCCGTCGACGTCGTACGGTGGATCGGCCAGCACCAGATCCACCGGGGACCCGGTGCCATCGGCCAGCACGGCCGCCACCACGCCGCGGCGCAGCATCGCACCGGGTAGGGCCAGGGCCTCGATGTTGCGGGCGATCGCGGCCGCGGTGCGCGGGGCCGACTCGACGAACAGCGCCGACACCGCGCCCCGGGAGAGCGCCTCCAGCCCCAGCGCACCCGAACCGGCGTACAGGTCGAGCACCGCCAGACCGGTCAGGTCCCGCCGGGTGGTGACGATGTTGAAAAGCGACTCGCGGACCCGGTCGGTGGTCGGCCGGGTTCCCCGCGGCGGCACCGTGATGCGCCGCCCGCCGGCCACCCCGCCGATGATCCTAGTCACGTGCGCCCGCGTGTCAGCCGAGCACCACCAGCAGATCTTCGCCCTCCACCTGTTCGGTGCTCAAACACCGCGACCCGCGCCACGGTGCCGTCCTTCGGCGCGGTGATCGGGGCCTCCATCTTCATCGCCTCGATCGTGGCGATAGTCTGGCCGGCGCTGACCCGATCGCCCTCGGCCACCGAGACGCTGACCACCCCGTCGAACGGCGCGGTGACATGATCGGGGTTTGCCGCGGTCGGCCTTCTCCACGGTCGGGATCGTGCTGGCGATGCCGCGGTCGCGCACCAGCACCGGGGGCAGTTGTCCGTTGATGATGCACATCACCGTGCGCATACCGCTCTCGTCGGGCTCGGAGATCGCTTCGAGCCCGATCAACAGATCGACCCCGCGCTCCAGCTTGACCCGATGCTCTTCACCCTGCTGCAGGCCGTAGAAGAACTGGTTGGCCGACAGGTGCGAGGTGTCCCCGAAGATTTCCCGATGTTCCTCGAATTCCTTTGTCGGGCCGGGGAATAGCAACCGGCTCAAGGTGGTGAGTTGCCCGACCGGCTTGGCCGGTCCACGGCCCTGCCAGTGCTGCACTGCGCAGCGGCTCCGGCCAGCCCCCGACCGGGTCGCCCAGCTCGCCACGCAGGAATCCTAGCACCGATTCCGGGATGTCGAATCGCACAAAGTCGGAAGCGAATTCGTCGGCACTGGCCCCCGCGCCGACCAGTGCCAGGGCCAGATCGCCGACCACCTTCGACGACGTGGTCACCTTGATCAGCCGGCCCAGCACCCGGTCGGCGCCGGCATAAGCCTCCTCGACCTCTTCGAAGCGGTCGCCCAGCCCCAGCGCGATCGCCTGCTGGCGCAGGTTCGACAGCTGCCCGCCCGGGATCTCGTGCCGGTACACCCGTACCGTGGGTCCAGGCGGACCGGATTCGAACGGGGCGTAGACCTTTCGCACCGCCTCCCAGTAGGGCTCCAGCGCGCACATCGCCGGCAGCGACAGCCCGGTGTCGTGTTCGGTGTTTGTGGCGGCCGCGACGATCGAGCTCAGGGCGGGGGCTGGCTGGTGGTGCCGGCCATCGGCGCGGCGGCACCGTCGACCGCGTCCACGCCGGCTTGCCACGCGGCCAGGTAGCTGGCCAACTGGCCGCCCGGGGTGTCGTGGGTGTGGACGTGGATGGGCAGATCGAAGCGGCTGCGCAGCGCGCTGACCAGCCGGTGCGCGGCCTGCGGCCGCAACAGCCCGGCCATGTCCTTGATGGCCAGCACGTGCGCGCCGGCGTCCACGATCCTCTCGGCCAGGTTGAGGTAGTAGTCCAGCGTGTAGAGCTGTTCGCCCGGATCGCTCAGGTCACCGGTGTAGCACATCGCGACTTCGACTATCGCCGAACCGGTTTCGCGTACTGCATCGATCGCCGGCCGCATCGAGTCCAGGTTGTTCAGCGCATCGAAGATGAGGAAGATGTCGATGCCGGTGGCGGTCGCCTCCTCGACGAACGCCGTCGTGACCGACTCCGGGTAAGGGGTGTACCCAAACGGGATATTCGTCGACACTCCGCGGATTCGGAATTCCGCCACCGCGCGCCGGGCCCGGACCACCGCCGAACGGAAGTCGCGGCCGCGGCAGGTCAACTTGACCAGCATGGAATCGAAGTGCGCGCCGATCTCGGCACCCAGGTTGGTGCTACCGTCCAGCCGGGTGCCCGCCCCGCCGGGGCTGCGGTAGATGCTGATCCGGCCGGTGTCGGGCCGGAATCCGTTGGCCGGATCCTCATCTCGATGAAGACGTACTCGCCGCTCTCGTCCAGCAGGAACTCCACCGTGCCCGCGAAGCTGTAGCCGATGTGCCGGGCAAAGGCGTCGGCGCAGATCTTGTCCCGCAGTTCGGCGGAAAGGTTTGGCGCAGAATCTAATTCGACAACCTTTTGGTGGCGCCGCTGCACGCTGCAATCCCGCTCGTACAGGTGGATCACGTTGCCGGCGTTGTCCGCCAGGATCTGCACCTCGATGTGGCGGGGCTTGATCACCGCCTGCTCGAGATAGATGGGCGGGTCGCCGAAGGCCGATTCGGACTCCCGGCTGGCCGCCTCGATCGCTTCGGGCAGCGCGGCCAGGTCGGTAACGCGGCGTATCCCCCGGCCCCCGCCACCGGCAACGGCCTTGACGAACAACGGGAACCGGATGTCGCCCGACTTAGCCACGGAAAAAAGAGAGGAGAACGAGGAGGAAGGGGGAGAGGAAAGAAGCAAAGGGAAGCCGGGAGCGGGGGGGGGGGTCGGATACAGAGAGGAAGAGGCAGAAGAAAAGGAGGGGGGGGAGAGAGGGGGAGGGGGGGGGGGGGAGAAAAAAGAGGAAGAGGAGGGAGGGGGGAGGGGGGGGAGAG
>NZ_LR655736.1 GCF_902168065.1 Mycobacterium tilburgii
CCCGTCGCCGAGGGTGGGGCGGATCTGCAGCTCGTGGTGATAGTGCGTGGGCCCGCCGAGCGCACACCCAGCGCGCCGGCGAACGCCGCCTCGACGACGCCGGCGTTCGGGCTGGGATGGCGGGCCGCTTCGCGGCGCCAGGCGCGAGCGGCCGCCGACGACACCCCGCCGACCAGCGGCGCGCAGCCCACCACCAGCGCCGCAGTCAGCCGGGCCGCGGCGTAGTTGGCCACGTCGTCCAATCGTGCTGCCGCCCAACCGAATCGGAGATAGCGAGGTGAGCAATGGCCGATCATCGCGTCCAGGGTGTTGATCGCGCGGTAGACCAGCACGCCGCGCACCCCACCCGCGCTTGCCCACAGCAGCGGCGCCACCTGGGCGTCGGAGGTGTTCTCGGCGACGGATTCCAGCGCCGCCCGGGCCAACCCCGCGCGGTCCAGCCGGGCAGGGTCGCGTCCACACAGAGACGGCAGCAGCCGTCGCGCGCCCTCAACATCGTCGCGGTCCAACAGCTGCGCCATCTGCCGGCCGGTGCGCGCCAGCGAGGTCCCCGCCCAGCGCCACCCAGGTACCGGCGGCGGAGGCGGCGATCGACCAGAGCGGATGCCCTCGGTGCGGGTCCCCCAGCGCGAGATCGGCCAAGCAACCGGCCAGCACGCCGACGATCTGGACTCGGCTCGCACGCACCTCGGCAGCGTCTCACATGCGTGCGGCGGCCGGCCCCGCTAGGCCAGCGACGCCGCGAGCATTACCGCGGCCACGACGGCGATGGTGCCCAGCACCCACCGTAGCAGTACCGACGTGTCGAGTGTGCCCATGCGATCGAGTCTGCCCACTTTTCCGGCGCAACTCACGTGTGGGCGGTCAATTCGTGGTCATACTCGATCCTCATGGGGCAACGAGCGCGATGAAGCGGCCGGCAACTCGGGTCGCTGACCTGGCACCGCTGCTGCCTGCGGTGAACGTGATCATGCAGCTGTCTCTGCCGGGCGTGGGCTACGGCGTGCTGGAGAGCCCGGTGGACAGCGGCAACGTCTACAAGCACCCGTTCAAGCGGGCCCGCACCACCGGTACCTATCTCACGGTGGCGACCGCCGGCACCGACGCGGACCGCAATGATGAGGCGGTCGACGTCGCGCATCGCCAGGTGCGGTCGACGTCGTCCAGCCCGGTGTCCTACCACGCCTTCGACCTCAAGCTGCAGCTGTGGGTGGCGGCCTGCCTGTACCGCTACTTCGTCGACCAGCACGAGTGCCTGCACGGCCCGCTCGACGAGGCCAGCGCCGACGCGGTGTATCAGGATGCCAAGCGGCTGGGCACCACGCTGCAGGTGCCCGAGCGGACGTGGCCGCCGGACCGGGTGGCGTTCGACGCACCATCAGCTGCTCCCAGGCCTCGGCGGTCTTTTCCACTCCCCAGCCGGTCCGGCTGGGCTTGCCGGAGAAGCCGTACCCGGGAAGCGACGGGCACACGACGTGGAAGGCGTCCTCGGCGCGTCCGGAGGCCGGATTCGTCGGCGGCTCGATCACCTTGTGGAACTCCACGATTGAGCCGGGCCAGCCGTGGGTGATCACCAGTGGAAAAGCGTGCTGGTGCGGGGAGCGCTGATGAATGAAATGGATGTCCAGCCGTCGATGTCGGTGACGAACTGGTCGAAGCGCGGTTCAGCGCGGCTTCACGGAACGCCAGTCAAATTGGTGGGCCCAATAGTCGGCCAGCCCGCGGGTGTAGGCCACCGGCATGCCCTGGCTCCAGCCGTCGACGGTTTCGGCCTCGGGCCATCGAGTGCGCGCGAGGCGCGACCGCAGATCGTCGAGCACATCGTCGGGAACGTCGATTCGAAACGGCTTCACGCACCCCATAGTGCCGTCGGCGACGGACCCGCCGACAGGCACCTCGTCGTCGGTGCACGGGTCAGGGCGCGAGCCGGACGTATCCCGGCGCCTTGGGCGGCGCGGGCGGTGCGGCGCGGGTAGTGGCGGCAGCAGCTGCTGGTGCCGGTACCTGTTGCGGCCGCGCCGGCGTTGCGGTCGGGGCGGTTTCACGACAGGCAGCAGCCGTGCCTCGAGGTGCACCACCGACGGTGGTTCGGTGATGTCCGGCGGGGTCGGATCGGCGATGCCGGCGGGGAAAATCGTCCCGCTCAGCGTGGCGGGCGCTGCTGCAGGTCCGGCGCCAAAGTGATGGAAACCCGCGAGGCGGACGTCGAGGCCCGCCGAGTGGGTCGGCTCGGTCCATCGCGAGCTGGGCTGAGGTGGGGCAGGTGACGAGGCCGGCGAGTTTGTATCGGTTGTGCGGGCAATAGGCCCCGACGGAGGCGAAGACGAACCGCGCTTCGGTGCGTACCAGGCGGCCGGGGAGCGTAATCACGCTGGCTCTGGATCGTTGCTGACCGGGTAGTCGACCAGCGCGTCGACCACGTGGCGGGCCGACATACCGCTATCCAGCGTGTGATATACTTTGTGCGCCATGCCGATCAGACTGGGCACGCTCTCCATGGTGGGGATACCTTGATCATTGAGCAGATCCAGAAAGTGATCGTCGCTGGGGTCGGCCGCGGCTACGCCGTCGACCAAAAAGGCGGGGCCGCTCAGCAACACAATGGCAGCAACCGGAATGCGAAGGTGGCAGGTAATGCCCATTAACCTGGAAATGCCAGTGAACATAAGTGGACTTCCATTCTGCAAGGGCCCGTCCCGAACGGACTTCAGTTAATCACGTATACCGCAAGTGTGATCATCTGCGGCCGTGTTTTATGCGCGCCACGCTAAAACGTTTTTGCGCGGCCTCCAGATCCGTCTCTCTCAGAAGACATCGGCAATAAGCCCCCTTCACGCAGACGCCGTTGCCGCCGCTCAGAAGTTTAGTGCTGATCGAGGGAAACTCACCCATACCCAACATACTACAGCAGAAGACGAACAGCACCGTCCACGACTGCGGCTGGGTCACCGTCATGCCGTAGTCCGGCCAGCTCCGAAAGGAGTTGTAGGCGACGACGCTCAGTGCCGCGGTAGCAACCGTCAGCGCAGGCCCCCTGCATGCGGCGACGATCAGAATGGCGATCAAATAGAGCACGCCGAAGGCGTTGTCCGGGGCGAGCTTTCTCAGTAGCAGCACCACCGCGGTCTCCACCGCGATGCAGCCGATCGCCACCGCGAGCCCTGCCAGCGCGGGCGACAGCGTCCCCGACAGCAGCATCCGGCCCAACCCAGGCCAATGGTCAACGCTTAGTTTCTTTCACTGCTACAGCTCACATCCGTCAACGTGCCTCGAGGAAAGTGATGACCGCACGAACACGTCGGTGATCGTCGGATGTTTCGTGGAAATGACGAACATGTTTTACCAGGGGCGCGATGCGCAAGATTGCGCACTCCTACCGGTAGAGTCCAGCAAGAGAGCAATGTAGTCGCGCGCTTGATGTTTGGCGAAGCGGTCACGCTCGATCAGCACACGCATGGAAAGGTATGGTTGCGAGCCATGATTTCGAGGAGCGACGAAGATGGCGGCGGATGGTAAGCAGCGCAATCATTTTCTATCCTATTAAGTCAGCGCGGCCAGTCCCCTCACTCTGCCATAATTAGTTAGGAGATTGTCTCAAAATTGATTTTGTAATGCTCCCGCCGGAGGTGAATTACGCACGCATGTATGCGGATCCCGGGCCGGGGTGGATGCTGACCGCCGCGGCAGTCTGGGACGGCCTGGCCGAGGAGCTGGACGCGGCGGCTTCCGCGTACACGGCGACGACCTCGGAGCTCACCGCTGGACCGTGGTTGGGCTCCGCGGCTACGGCGATAGCCGCCACAACCGACGCGTATGCGGCCTGGCTGGGTACCACCGCGGCGCAGGACCAGCCGAACGCCGACCAGCCCAAGGCGGCGGCCTCCTACGAGGCCGCCTTCGCGGCAACGGTTCCCCCACCGCATGATCGCGGCCAACCGTGCCCTGTTGATGACGCAAGTGGCCACGAACTTCTTCGGGCTGAACATCGCGGCGATTGCGACCACCGAGAGCCAGTACGCCGAGATGTGGGCCCAGGATGCGACCGCGATGTACACCTATGCGGCCGTGTCGGCGTCGGCCGCGACCTGAACCCGTTCACGCCGGCCACCGCACGGCGCCGCCCATGCCGCCGGGATGGGTGGCCAGGCCACCGCCATCGCGCACGCCACGGCCACCTCACCGCCGGTCGCCTCGTCGGCGACCGGCATCCTGCCGACTTTGCAGAACTTGGGCCTGGTGTCGCCTTCGACCGCGCTCGAACCCGCTAGTTTGGGTTTGGGACTCTCGGAGCTGAGCACAGCGTCCGGGGCGTGGGCGTCCGCATCGGACGGCGATACGGAGATCTTGAGTCTTGCCCAGAACATTTACAGTGACCTGGGTGCGTTCAGCGGTCAGATGGTCGGCATGGAGCATCGGGTGCTGGGTCATTTGCGGGGTCTGGCTGGGATGCGGTCTGCGGGCTCAGCGGGTTTGGGTCGCGCCGTCTCGGTCGGGGCGTTGTCCCGTGCCGCCTGCCTGGGCTGTCGCGGCGCCGACTTTCAAGCTGACCGTGGAGAGGGTGCCGTCCACCGGCGTCGGCGTTGCTCGCGCGGCGCTGTCCGCTGACCCGGGGACGTTGATCGGTGAAATGTCACTGGCAAGCGCCGCCGGGCGCCGGTCCGGGCGGACGCGCGCACCGGGACGGGCGCTGCGCTTGACCCCGGGGGTACGGCCGCCGTCGAGCGCCCGTACCCCCGGGGTCACCGCCGAAATGCACGAACTCGCTGACCTACTGCGCGAACTCGGCACGCTGCGCGAACTCGGCACGCTGCGCGAACTCGGCACGCTGCGCGACTGCGGAATTCTGAACGAAGAAGAATTCACCGAGCAGAAGCAACGTCTCCTGGGACGCCGATCGTGGGGCGAGGCGGATTCGGGCGAAGACCTGCCGCGCAGCGGCTAGCCGGCGGCGCCGGTGACCGCCAGGATCGTCCTAGCGACCAGAGCCGGATCGTCGAACATGGGATTGTGGCCGACGCCGGACAGCACGGTCCACGTCGCGCCGGGGAGCAATTCGCGCGCCATCCGTCCATATGGTTCGACCCGGGGACAAGTCGGTGAATTCGGCCCACGCCAACGTGATTGGGCACGGCAGCGGATCCAGGGGTTCGGCGGCGTCGTCCCAACCCGCCGCGTCGGCCATGATCGTGCAACCCATCGGGTCGGCAAAATACAGCTCGTGTGCCCGCGCAGCGCTGAGCTGCTCGCCGTGACACATGAAGTTACGCAATACGATACGGCGGCCCGCAGCAGGTTTGAGCAGCAACGGTGCCACGGGATTCAACAGCCGAACCGTCACACTCGCCTAAGCGAATCAGCCGATGCACCCGGCGAGCAGCAGCACCGTGATTGTCCGACCAAGTCCGCCCGGCCAGAAAGCGCAGACGGAGGCCGCCCGCCCGCGGCGGGCCGTGGTAGCCGGACAGCATAGGCTGCAGCTCCCGCCACACGCGCCCGGAGCTCGTCGCCGGATGCAGCAGGACCAATAGCGGTTTTCCGCAGTCACGGCGACAGTGTGACACCTAATGTTGCGGCAATCTACTGAGATTGCGCTGGTGGGCGCGGACGGTATCGAACCGCCGACCGCTGGTGTGTAAAACCAGAGCTCTACCACTGAGCTACGCGCCCCTAAAAGCAATCGGATCCGCCGCATGCTACACGCCCGGTGGCCGGGAGCCCAAACTCTCAGACTCGCAAGGACTGCAGCGCGTCGATCCAGAGTTGTTGATCGCGGGCCTCGCCGGGCTCCTTCATCTCGGCGAACCGGATGATTCCGGACCGGTCGACGACGAAGGTGCCGCGATTGGGATAACCGGCGTGCTCGTTGAAGACCCCGAACGCCTGACTGACCGCGCCGTGCGGCCAGAAGTCCGACAGCACCGGAAACGTGAACCCGCTCTGGCCGGCCCACACCTTGTGGGTGGGCGGCGGCCCGACCGAAATCGCCAGCGCCGCACTGTCGTCGTTGTCGAACTGCGGCAGCTGATCGCGCAGCTGGTCCAGCTCCCCCTGGCAGATCTTGGTGAACGCCAACGGGAAGAACACCAGCAGGACGTTCTTGGCGCCGCGAAAGGCGCTCAGCGCGACGGGCTGCCGGTTCTGGTCGCGCAGGGTGAAATCCGGGGCCGTGGTTCCGACCGGCAGCATCAACGCTTCCCGGCGCGGGACTTCGGCTGCACCAGGCGGCTGGCGCTCCAATCCCCGAGGTTGACCGACGACGTCGGCATCAGGCCGGCGGTCGGCGCCGCCTCGGCGATTTCGGCGGGCAGGACGTGGCCGGGCTTGCCGGTCTTGGGGGTCAACACCCAGATCACGCCGTCCTCGGCCAGCGGGCTGATGACATCCATAAGCGTGTCCACCAGATCGCCGTCGCCATCGCGCCACCACAGCAAAACGACATCGACCACCTCGTCGGTGTCTTCGTCGAGTAACTCGGAGCCGCAGGCTTCCTCAACCGCGGCGCGAATGTTGTCGTCGGTGTCCTCGTCCCACCCGAACTCCTGGATAACCTGGTCTCGTTGGACGCCCAGTTTGCGAGCGTAGTTCGAGGCGTCATCCGCCGCGACCACCGTGGAGCCTCCTTAACAGCACAACCGTCGCGCCATGCGATTTGGGGATTATCGTCGCACAGCCATAACTCCGTCACACTCCCGGCTCAGAACGATGCCAGACACAATTTCAGCGCCTTGGTCTTGGTGTCGTTGAGCTGATCGACCCGCCGGTTGAATTCGCCGGTCCCGGCGTGGGTGCCGATCGCGTTGGCCACCCCGTGCGCCGCGTCGACGTAGGCGTTGAACGCGTCCTTCAACTGGGCGGACAGGGCGTCGTTGAAGCTGTTGCTCACCGTCGAAGCGCTGTTGTTGAGCGCATCGATCGCCGGCCCCTCGAACGGGCCGGTGCTGCGACCGCCGTTGAACGCCCCCACGTAGGCGTTCACCTTGTCGATCGCTTCCTTGCTCGTGGTAGCCAGCGAATCGCAGCTGCTGCGCACCGCCTTGGTGGTCAGCGACTGTTGCCGCTGGGATTCGCGGATGCTTGACGTCGCGATCGAGGCGGACACCGACTGCCGGTAGGCCGGCGCCACCTTGGTGTCCGGCGTCGCGGTGCCATTGGTGACGGTGGTGCATCCGACGATGCCCATCAGCACGGCTGCGGTGCACCCGAGCGCCAGCGCGCCCCGTTTGGGCAACTCCCCCCCCTGCGTGCGAGGGACGACTCTCCATCCGGTGAGCACAGGTTGTGACGTTACCGGCTGGCGGTTGCTGACGCCCTGTAGTCACCGACGTTGCGTGTCGGCAGGTGAACCTTCGTCGTCGGAACGGGTCGCGCCTACCCACCCGAAGCGCCGGTACGGCACGATAGAAAGACCAACACCCACAGGCCATACCGCCGACAACAGGAGCGGAAATTGACGACCGAGTTCGCCCGCCACGATCTGGCTAAAACCCCAAACAATGGAAGCAAACCCGATCGCGTTTGGGTCATCCGCGAGGGCGTGGCGTCGTACCTGCCCGACATCGATCCCGAGGAGACATCGGAGTGGCTGGAGTCCTTCGACGACCTGCTCGAACGTTCGGGTCCGGCGCGCGCTCGGTACCTGATGTTGCGGTTACTCGAACGCGCCGGTGAACAACGGGTGGCCATCCCGGCGCTGACGTCGACCGACTACGTCAACACCATCCCCACCGAGCTGGAGCCGTGGTTCCCCGGTGACGAGGACGTCGAACGCCGCTACCGGGCCTGGATTCGCTGGAACGCCGCCATTATGGTGCACCGCGCGCAACGCCCGGGAATCGGTGTGGGCGGCCACATTTCGACGTATGCGTCGTCAGCGGCGCTGTATGAGGTCGGCTTCAACCACTTCTTCCGCGGCAAGGCGCATCCCGGCGGCGGCGACCAGATCTTTATCCAGGGCCACGCGTCGCCGGGGATCTACGCACGCGCCTTCCTGGAAGGCCGGTTGAGCGCCGACCAGCTCGACGGGTTCCGGCAGGAACACAGCCACCCCGGCGGCGGGTTGCCCTCATACCCGCACCCCCGGTTGATGCCGGAGTTCTGGGAGTTCCCGACGGTGTCGATGGGCCTGGGGCCGATGAACGCCATCTATCAGGCCCGGTTCAACCACTACCTGCATGACCGCGGCATCAAGGACACCTCCGATCAGCACGTCTGGGCGTTCCTCGGCGACGGCGAGATGGACGAGCCGGAGAGCCGCGGGCTGATCCAGGTGGCCGCCAACGAGGCGTTGGACAACCTGACCTTCGTGATCAACTGCAACCTGCAGCGTCTCGACGGGCCGGTGCGCGGCAACGGCAAGATCATCCAGGAGCTGGAGTCGTTCTTCCGCGGCGCCGGCTGGAACGTCATCAAAGTGGTCTGGGGCCGCGAGTGGGACGCGCTGCTGCACGCCGACCGCGACGGCGCGCTGGTGAACCTGATGAACACCACGCCCGACGGCGACTACCAGACCTACAAGGCCAACAACGGCGCCTACGTCCGCGACCACTTCTTCGGCCGCGACCCGCGCACCAAGGCGCTCGTCGAGGGCATGACCGACGCCGAGATCTGGAACCTCAAGCGCGGCGGCCACGACTACCGCAAGGTCTACGCCGCCTACCGGGCCGCCGTCGACCACATGGGCCAGCCGACAGTGATCCTCGCCAAGACCATCAAGGGCTATTCGCTGGGCGGGCACTTCCAGGGCCGCAACGCCACCCACCAGATGAAAAAGCTTGCGCTGCAAGACCTCAAGGACTTCCGCGACTCGATGCGGATCCCGATCAGCGACGCGCAGCTGGAAAAGGACGCCTACCTGCCGCCGTACTACCACCCCGGCCCCGACGCCCCGGAGATCCGCTACATGGTGGACCGGCGGCGCGCCCTCGGCGGCTTCCTACCCGAGCGCCGCACCAAGACCAAGGCACTCAAGCAGCCCCCGCGCGACATCTATGCCCCGCTGAAGAAGGGGTCGGGCCAGCAGGAGGTCGCCACCACGATGGCGATCGTACGGACCTTCAAGGAAGTGTTGCGCGACAAGGAGATCGGTCCGCGCATCGTGCCGATCATTCCCGACGAGGCCCGCACGTTCGGGATGGACTCGTGGTTCCCGTCGCTGAAGATCTACAACCGTAACGGCCAGCTCTACACCGCCGTCGACGCCGAATTGATGTTGGCATACAAGGAAAGCGAAGTCGGCCAGATCTTGCACGAGGGCATCAACGAGGCGGGTTCGACGGCGTCGTTCACCGCGGCGGGCACCTCGTATGCGACGCACAACGAGCCGATGATCCCAATTTACATCTTCTACTCGATGTTCGGGTTCCAACGCACCGGCGACAGCCTGTGGGCGGCGGCCGACCAGATGGCCCGCGGCTTCGTGCTGGGCGCCACCGCGGGCCGCACCACGCTGATCGGCGAGGGGCTGCAGCACGCCGACGGTCACTCGCTACTGTTGGCGGCGACCAATACTGCGGTGGTGGCTTACGACCCGGCCTTCGCCTTCGAGATCGCCTACATCGTCGAAAGCGGGCTGGCCCGGATGTTCGGCGAGAACCCGGAGAACGTCTACTTCTACATCACGGTGTATAACGAGCCCTACGTACAGCCGCCGGAGCCGAACAACTTTGACCCCGAGGGCCTGCTGCGCGGTATGTACTGTTTCCGCACTGCCACCGAGCAGCGCACCAACAAGGCGCAGATCCTGGCGTCCGGCATCTCGGTGCCAGCGGCGTTGAAGGCGGCCGACATGCTGGCCGCCGAGTGGGATGTCGCCGCTGACGTGTGGTCGGTGACGAGCTGGAGCGAACTGAACCGCGACGGGGTCGCCGCCCAGCGTGAACAGCTGCGGCACCCCGATCAGCCCGTCGACCCGCCCTACGTGGCGCGGGCGCTGTCCGGCATCACCGGCCCGGTGGTCGCGGTGTCGGACTGGATGCGTGCGGTGCCCGAGTTGATCCGGCCGTGGATGCCCGCCACCTACGTCACGCTGGGCACCGACGGCTTCGGTTTCTCCGACACCCGGCCCGCGGCCCGACGGTACTTCAACACCGACGCCGAGTCGCAGGTGTTGGCGGTGCTCGAAGCGCTGGCACGTGACGGCGAGATCGACCCGTCGGTGCCGGTCGCGGCAGCGCGCCAGTACCGGATCGACGACGTGCTGGCCGCGCCGAAGCAGACCTCCGATCCCGGCCCGGGGGCGTGACGCCGCTACCCACCCGGTTCGATGGCGCCGCCCACGCCGAACGTGACGCTAGCTTCACGGTCGGCGCCGAGAGTGAAGCCAACGTCACGCTCGCGGCTGCCGGCTGCACACGTCGGCCCATCCTAGGCCGGCTTTGGTGGGAACTTCCAGAAATCAGGCGTAGATTTTAGGCGTGAGCGACAATCCCTTCGCTGGCCCGTTCGCCAAGCCGCGGTCGCCGCTGGAGTTGCTGGACTCGGTGCCGTATTCGCTGCTGCGGCGGCTGAAGCAATACTCGGGCCGGCTGGCCACCGAAGCCGTGTCCGCGATGCAGGACCGGCTGCCGTTCTTCGCCGACCTGGAAGCGTCTCAGCGTGCCAGCGTGGCGCTGGTGGTGCAGACGGCGGTGGTGAACTTCGTAGAGTGGATGCACGACCCGCACAGCAACGTCAGCTACACCGCGCAGGCCTTCGAGCTGGTGCCTCAGGACCTGACCCGACGCATCGCGCTGCGGCACAGCGTGGACATGGTGCGGGTGACCATGGAGTTCTTCGAGGAGGTCGTGCCGCTGCTGGCTCGCTCGGAGGAGCAGTTGACCGCGCTGACGGTGGGGATCCTGAAATACAGCCGCGACCTGGCCTTTACCTTCGCCGGTGAGTACGCCGACGCGGCTGAGGCTCGCGGCACCTGGGACAGCCGCATGGAGGCCAGCGTCGTGGACGCCGTCGTGCGCGGCGACACCGGCCCGGAGCTGTTGTCCCGGGCGGCCGCACTGAACTGGGACACCACCGCCCCGGCCACGGTCGTGGTCGGGATGACGGCCCCGGGCCGCGACAAGACCGACGGCGAGGGCTCCAGTGAACGGGCCAGCCAGATCGTCCGCGACACGGCCGCCCTGCACGGGCGCGCCGCGCTGACCGACGTGCACGGCACCTGGCTGGTGGCCATCGTCTCCGGGCAGTTGTCGCCGACCGACAAGTTTCTGGGCGATCTGTTGAAAGCCTTCGCCGACGGCCCGGTCGTCATCGGACCCACCGCGCCGATGCTGACGGCGGCGTATCACAGCGCCAGCGAGGCGATTTCGGGCATGAACGCCGTGGCCGGTTGGCGCGGCGCGCCCCGGCCCGTCCAGGCCCGCGAGCTGCTGCCGGAGCGCGCCCTGATGGGCGACGCGTCGGCCATCGTGGCGCTGCACACCGACGTAATGGGCCCCTTGGCCGATGCCGGACCGACGCTGATCGAGACCCTCGACGCGTACTTGGATTGTGGCGGTGCTATAGAGGCGTGCGCTCGCAAGTTGTTCGTTCATCCAAACACGGTCCGATACCGGCTGAAGCGCATCACCGACTTCACCGGTCGCGATCCGACCCAGCCGCGGGACGCGTACGTGTTGCGGGTGGCGGCGACGGTCGGCCAGCTCAACTATCCACACCGCCCTCCGGGGTCGGCAACAACCCGGTAACGGGGGTTCCGCTGCCGGTCAGAACGGGTACTGTGACACCGTCGGCGCGATGATCCAGGCAACAGATCGCGACTCGATATCAAATACGTAGCTTGTCGAGCAGTTTTGTAGTGTTCCCACAAAAACCTAAGACGAGGTTCATAATCTGTTACACCCGCCAAATTTGTTTCCACAGTGTTCTCTTAGACACGTGATTGCGTTACTCGCGCCCGGACAGGGTTCGCAGACTGAGGGAATGCTCTCGCCGTGGCTGGAACTGTCCGGCGCCGCTGAGCAGCTGGCTGTGTGGTCGAAGGCCAGCGGCCTGGACTTGGTGCGACTGGGCACTACCGCGTCCACGGAGGAGATCACCGATACCGCCGTGACCCAGCCCCTGGTCGTCGCGGCCACCCTGCTTGCGCATCAGGAACTGACCAAGCGCGGCGTGCTGGCCCGGTACGGCTCGGCGGACTTCATCGTGGCGGGCCACTCCGTCGGCGAGATCGTTGCCTACGCGATCGCCGGTGTCATGGCCGCCGACGACGCCGTCGCGCTGGCCGCCACCCGCGGCGCCGAGATGGCCAAGGCGTGCGCCGCCGAGCCGACCGGCATGTCCGCGGTGCTGGGCGGCGACGAGGCCGAGGTGCTGACCCGGCTCGAGCAGCTCGACCTGTTCCCGGCGAACCGCAACGCCGCCGGACAGATCGTCGCCGCCGGCGCGCTGACCGCGCTGGAAAAGCTTGCCGAGAACCCGCCGGCCAAGGCGCGGGTGCGCGCTCTCGGTGTGGCCGGCGCGTTCCACACCAAGTACATGGCCTCCGCCCTGGAGGGTTACGCCGCCGCGGCCACCGCGATCGCGACCTCCGAGCCCACCGCCACCCTGCTGTCCAACCGCGACGGCAAGCCGGTCACCACGGCTGCCACGGCGATGGAGACGCTGGTCGCCCAGCTGACCCAGCCGGTGCGGTGGGACCTGTGCACCAAGACGCTGGCCGAGCACGACGTCAAGGCGATCGTGGAGTTCCCGCCAGCGGGCACGCTCGCCGGCATTGCCAAACGCGAGCTTCGGGGGGTGACGGTTCATGCCGTCAAGTCGCCCGCAGACCTGGACGGGCTGGCCGATATCTGACGCCAGCTCGCCGGGACAACCACATAAGAGCACATCAATCCGATTTGCACACAACACATTACGAAGGGAAGTAGAGGCTGTGGCCGTTTCGCAGGAAGAAATCATCGCCGGTATCGCCGAGATCATCGAAGAGGTCACCGGTATCGAGCCCTCCGAGGTCACCCCGGAGAAGTCTTTCGTTGACGACCTGGACATCGACTCGCTGTCGATGGTGGAGATCGCCGTTCAGACCGAGGACAAGTACGGCGTGAAGATCCCGGACGAGGACCTTGCCGGCCTGCGCACCGTCGGTGACGTCGTCTCCTACATCCAGAAGCTCGAGGAAGAGAACCCCGAAGCTGCTCAGGCTCTGCGCGCGAAGCTCGAGTCGGAGAACCCCGAGGCCGTGGCGAACGTCCAGGCCAGGCTGGAAGCGGACAGCAAGTGACCAAACCTTCCACTGCTAACGGCGGTTACCCCAGCGTTGTGGTAACCGCCCTCGCGGCGACGACATCGATCGCGCCGGACATCGAGAGCACGTGGAAGGGCTTGTTGGCCGGCGAGAGCGGCATCCGCGTCCTCGAAGACGATTTCGTCACCAAGTGGGCGCTGCCGGTCCAGATTGGTGGGCACCTCAAGGAGCCGATCGACAACCACATGGGCCGGCTGGACTTGCGACGGATGTCGTACGTGCAGCGGCTGGCCAAGTATCTCAGTGGCCAACTGTGGGAGGCAGTAGGTAACCCCGAGCTCGACCCGGACCGGTTCAGCGTCGTCGTTGGCACCGGCCTGGGTGGCGCCGAGCGGATCGTCGAGAGCTATGACCTGATGAACGAGGGCGGCCCCCGCAAGGTGTCGCCGCTCGCCGTTCAGATGATCATGCCCAACGGAGCCGCCGCCGTCGTCGGACTCGAACTCGGGGCGCGGGCCGGGGTCATCACCCCGGTGTCGGCGTGTTCGTCGGGCTCCGAGGCGATCGCGCACGCGTGGCGCCAGATCGTCATGGGTGACGCGGACGTCGCGGTCTGCGGTGGTGTCGAGGGACCGATCGAGGCGCTGCCCATCGCAGCGTTCTCGATGATGCGGGCCATGTCGACGCGCAACGACGAGCCCGAGCGCGCGTCGCGGCCGTTCGACAAGGACCGCGACGGCTTCGTGTTCGGCGAGGCTGGGGCCCTGATGCTCATCGAGACCGAGGAGCACGCCAAGGCACGTGGCGCCAAACCGCTGGCCCGGCTGATGGGCGCCGGAATCACCTCGGACGCCTTCCACATGGTAGCGCCCGCGGCGGACGGTGTGCGCGCCGGTCGCGCAATGACCCGGTCGCTGGAGTTGGCGGGCTTGTCCGCCAAGGACATTGACCACGTGAATGCACACGGCACGGCGACGCCAATAGGCGACACCGCAGAGGCCAACGCTATCCGGGTTGCCGGATGCGAACGGGCCGCCGTGTACGCGCCGAAATCCGCACTGGGGCACTCCATCGGCGCGGTCGGGGCGCTCGAGTCGGTGCTCACCGTGTTGACGCTGCGGGATGGTGTCATCCCACCCACCCTCAATTACGAAATCCCCGATCCCGAGATCGACCTGGATGTCGTTGCGGGCGAACCTCGCTCCGGCGACTTCCGGTACGCGATCAACAACTCATTCGGGTTCGGCGGCCACAACGTGGCCCTCGCCTTCGGGCGTTACTGAGAGCACGACGTCCGGCGACGAGGCGGGCCGCCGATGGCCCGCGGAGAAACCGGGTGGAATACGGAAGGAACGTTCGCCAAACCCATGACAGAGCTGGTTACGGGGAAAGCATTCCCCAACGTGGTCGTCACCGGCATCGCTGCGACGACTGCCCTGGCACCTGACGCGGAAGAAACCTGGAAGTTGTTGTTGGATGGCCAGAGTGGAATCCGTACCCTCACCGACCCGTTCGTCGAGCAATTCGGCCTGCCGGTGCGCATCGGCGGGCACCTTGTGGAGGAGTTCGACAGTCAGCTCACTCGCGTCGAGCTGCGTCGCACCGGTTATCTGCAGCGGATGTCCACCATCCTGGGCCGCCGGGTATGGGAGAACGCCGGTTCGCCCGAGGTCGACACCAACCGGTTGGCCGTGTCGATCGGTACCGGCCTGGGCTCGTCCGAGGAGATGGTGTTCAGCTACGACGGCATGCGCGAACGTGGCATGAAGGCGGTCTCCCCGTTGGGCGTGCAGAAATACATGCCCAACGGCGCGGCCGCGGCCGTCGGTCTGGAACGGCAGGCCAAAGCTGGTGTGATGACACCGGTTTCGGCCTGCGCGTCGGGTAACGAGGGTATCGCCCGGGCCTGGCAGCAGATCGTGCTCGGTGAGGCCGACATCGCCATCTGCGGTGGCGTCGAGACTCAGATCGAGGCGGTACCGATCGCGGCGTTCGCCGCGATGCGCATCGTGATGTCGACCAACAACGACAACCCCGCCGGTGCGTGTCGCCCGTTCGACCGCGACCGGGACGGTTTCGTGTTCGGTGAGGCCGGCGCGCTGATGGTCATCGAGACCGAGGAGCACGCGAAGGCCCGCGGCGCCAACATCCTGGCCCGGATCATGGGGGCCAGTGTCACCTCGGACGGATTCCACATGGTGGCACCGGATCCCAACGGGGAACGTGCGGCGCACGCGATGACGCGGGCGATCCAGCTGGCCGGCATCACCCCCGCCGAGATCGACCACATCAACGCCCACGCCACCGGCACCCAGGTCGGTGACCTTGCCGAGAGCAAGGCCATCAACAAGGCCTTGGGCAACAACCACCCCGCGGTGTACGCGCCCAAGTCCGCCCTCGGCCACTCGGTGGGCGCGGTCGGTGCGCTGGAGTCGATCTTGACGGTTCTCGCGTTGCGGGAGCAGCTAATTCCGCCGACATTGAACCTGGAAAACCTCGATCCAGAAATCGATTTGGACGTGGTGGCGGGTAAGCCGCGGCCCGGCAACTATCGGTTCGCGATCAACAACTCGTTCGGATTCGGCGGTCACAACGTTGCGATCACCTTTGGACGGTATTAAAAAACCCCAGCGTTATTGAGCCCGAGTTCACCGGAAACAGGAGACCTGCGATGACACTCATGGCCCCCGATGCGGTTGGCGAGTCACTTGACCCCCGCGACCCTCTGCTGCGTCTGAGCACCTTCTTCGACGACGGCAGCGTCGCGTTGCTGCACGAGCGTGACCGCTCCGGTGTGCTGGCCGCATCGGGCACCGTGAATGGCGTTCGCACCGTTGCCTTCTGCACCGACGGCACGGTGATGGGCGGCGCGATGGGCATCGAGGGATGCTCGCACATCGTCAACGCCTATGACACCGCGCTCGAAGAGCAGAGCCCGATTGTGGGCGTCTGGCACTCGGGTGGGGCCCGGCTGGCCGAGGGCGTCAAGGCGCTGCACGCGGTGGGCTTGGTGTTCGAGGCGATGATCCGGGCTTCGGGCTACATACCGCAGATCTCGGTGGTGGTCGGATTCGCCGCGGGCGGCGCCGCTTACGGGCCGGCGCTGACCGACGTCATCGTGATGGCGCCGGAGAGCCGGGTGTTCGTCACCGGGCCGGACGTGGTTCGCAGCGTCACCGGCGAGGACGTGGACATGTGCTCGCTGGGCGGACCGGAAACCCACCACAAGAAGTCCGGAGTCTGCCACATCGTCGCCGAGGACGAGCTGGACGCCTATGACCGTGGCCGTCGGTTGGTCGGATTGTTCTGCCAGCAAGGGCATTTCGACAAGAGCAAGGCCGAGGCCGGGGACACCGACATCCACGCGCTGCTGCCCGAATCGCCGCGTCGCGCCTACGACGTGCACCCGATCGTGACGGCGATCCTCGACGATGACAGCCCGTTCGACGAGTTCCAAGGCAACTGGGCGCCGTCGATGGTGGTCGGATTGGGCAGGCTGTCGGGCCGCACCGTCGGGGTGCTGGCCAACAACCCGTTGCGCCTGGGCGGCTGCCTGGACTCCGAAAGCGCGGAGAAGGCAGCGCGTTTCGTGCGGTTGTGCGACGCGTTTGGGATTCCGCTGGTCGTGATCGTCGACGTGCCGGGCTACCTGCCGGGCGTCGACCAGGAGTGGGGCGGCGTGGTGCGCCGCGGCGCCAAGCTGCTGCACGCGTTCGGTGAGGCGACCGTGCCGCGGGTCACGCTGGTCACCCGAAAGACCTATGGCGGGGCCTACATTGCGATGAACTCCCGCTCGCTGAACGCCACCAAGGTGTTCGCGTGGCCGGACGCGGAGGTCGCGGTGATGGGCGCGAAGGCCGCGGTCGGCATCCTGCACAAGCGCAAGCTGGCCGCCGCGCCCGAGCACGAGCGCGAGGCGCTGCACGACGAGTTGGCCGCCGAGCACGAGCGGATCGCGGGCGGTGTGGACAGCGCCATCGAGATCGGCGTGGTCGACGAGAAGATCGACCCCGCGCACACGCGCAGCAAGCTCACCCAGGCATTGGCCGAGGCGCCGGCACGTCGCGGCTGTCACAAGAACATCCCGCTGTAAAACCCCTGTAGCGCCGCGAACGTAACGCCAGGGCGTGATCCACACCGAAACCCGTCCCTGTGTTATGCTTGCGCGCGTTCGGCCAATTCCCGTGCCTCCGCCTCGGTTTCGACGGTCGGAACCGGACCCGGGCAACGGCTTGCCGGCGACCTCGGGCATGAACCACAGTGTCACCACGCCGATCACCCCTGAGAACATCAGCATGTAGGCCGGCGCTATCGCGCTGCCGATACCCGATACCAGCGCCTGGGCGATCAGCGGCGTGACGCCGCCGACGGTGGAGATCGACGGCCAGCAACTCCTCGGCGACGCCGACCACCCGGTCGCGGTTGCGTGCGACCAAGCCGATCCGGGTGGTCGGTCGACGATGTCGTCGACGTTGAGCGCGCCCTCGTGCGTGACGGCGTATTCGAACACTCGGCGCGCGGGTCACGTCGATGCCCTCTGTCCACCGGTCTGTGGGGGGCCGCACCGCCGACGTCTCGCTGGAGCCACCTCCCGCATAACGTCGGTGATGCGCTGGGTCAGCAGCGCCGCCACGATCGACGGGCTATCCGGCCAGCGGCGGTACACCGTCGGCCGACCGTGAACACCGCGCTGGAGGGTCACCCGGTCCACCCCGAAATCGACCACGCAGCTGGCCGCCGCGTCCAGGATCCGGTCGCCCATATCCAATCTTGCGTTACTGATTGACAGCATGTGTAATACTGTAACGCATGACGCGATCCGAGGCACTTCTGCCCCGATGAAATGGAATGCATGGGGGATCCCGACAGCGCCAAGCCGCTGTTCGACGGCATTCGGTCGTTACTGAAACAGGCTGTCGGACTTGAAGATTCGACGGACGACGAACTCACCGCCGATCCCCTGTCCGGGCACGGCACCGCGGTGCACGCCCGCGCAGGTCGCCATCGCCTGGCTGCACGCTCGCGGCGTTCGGCAACACCAGAAGCTACGGTGGCGGCCTGCTGATCTGCCAACGCCGACTACACCGACGGCCTGCTGGACATCACGATGGCGCACACCGCGTCCCGGACCAAGCTGGTCCTCCTGTTCCCCACCGTGCTGAAGGGCACCCACGTCACCTCGACGAGGTGCGCACCGCGCGGGCGAAGACGATCCACGTCGAGTGCCCCGGCATCAACGTCTACGCCGACGGCGGAATTCGCGCCCCGGGCACTGCCGAGATTTCGGCAGTGCCCGGGGCGCTGTAAATTCTGCGGCCACGCACGGTGTAACAAACGGGGCGACCAACGACGACATCCGGGCAGACGTACGCCGTGGAGCGCTACCTAGGAGGAACCGTGTCGGGTTGTCGCGGTTGTCGCCGTGACAACCATTACCGGCTCGCTGTTGCTTGCCCCCACCGCCGCGGTGGCCGATCCTTTGTGGAACGGGCAGTATCAGCCACCTTGTCGGCCAACGCGATGACCGGCACCAGCATGGCGGCAGCCAACCCGAATTCGCGCACCGGGGCAGCTATTCGATCACCTCGAAGTGCGTGGCCAACGTCTGCACCGCCACGGTCAACGACCCGCCGCCACCAAAGAACCAATTCATGCCGCAGGCGTGGAATTCACCTGGAACGGTGCCCAATGGATGCGCGAGATGACCTGCAAATGGGATTGCCTGCTGCGCGACGGCACCATCGAGTACGACGTGGCGAAATCGATCACGGCCTACACACCCGGCCCCAATGGAGTGTTGACCGGTGTCTTTCACACCGACATCCTCAGCGGTGCGTGTCAGGGCAACGTCGACATGCCGGTGACGGCCGCGCCGGCCAACCCTCCAGTTGTTTAGTTAGCCCACGCCGCGGCTGAGCCAGGTGACTTCGCCGGCGTCGCCGCCGTCGCGGTACACCTCGAGCGCCTCGTCCCAGGCGGTGCCCAGCACCGAGTCCAGTTCGGCGGCCAGGTAGTCGGCGCCCTGGGCCATCATCGCCCGCAGCCGCATCTCGCCCACGATGACGTCGCCGTTAGCGCTCATCGATCCGCTCCACAGGCCCAGCTGCGGGGTGTGGCAGAAGCGGTGGCCGTCGACCCCGGGGCTCGGGTCCTCGGTGACCTCAAAGCGCAACACCGACCAGGACCGCAGCGCGTTGGCCAGCCGCGCGCCGGTGCCGACGGGACCGACCCAGTTGGTGACGGCCCGCAGGTGCCCCGGCATCGCCGGCTGCGGAGTCCAGACCAGGTTGGCCTTGGACTGCAGAGTCGACGACAACGCCCACTCGACATGAGGGCATACCGCCGCAGGCGAAGCATGCACGTACACCACACCGGCCGTCACGTCGGCGAATTGACTCGACGCACGCATCTATATGCTCCTTCGGTTCCACGAGGGACGTCTTCCCCAACGACCTGGAGGACCGGAAGCAGGATGCTTAGATTGAATGTTTTTCGTACGGGTCTATTGTGCCCTGTGATACCTGTGTTGCGCTAGTGCTTGATGGCTATTTGATGTATTGGAGCAGCACCGCGTCGGCAACCGCCCGCCACGGCTCGTGCGCCCACTTGCCGAAATCGCGGTCGGTCAGCGCCACCAGCACCAGCTCCGCGGCGGGATCTGCCCAGATGAAACCGCCCGCCTGACCGAAATGACCATAGGTTCGCGGCGAGTTGTGCGACCCCGTCCAATGCGGCGATTTGGCGTCCCGGATCTCGAAACCCAGCCCCCAGTCGTTGGGGCACTGCATGCCGTAGCCGGGCAACACGCCGTCCAGACCGGGGAATTGCACGGTCGTCGCCTCGGCGTGGGTTTCGGCCGAGACCGTCTTCGGGTGCAGCAGGTCGCCCGCGAACGCCGCCATGTCCGCCACCGTCGAACTCGCGCCGAACCCGGCCTGCTGGGCGCCGCCGTCCAGTCGGGTCGCGGTCATGCCCAGCGGCTCGCACACCGCCTCGGTGAGATAACGGCCGAACTCGATGCCCGATTCTCGCTCGACGGTCTGGGCCAACACGCCGAAGCCGTAGTTCGAATAGATACGCCGGGTGCCGGGTTGCGTCTGCACCTTGTCGGACTTCATCGCCAGGCCCGACGCGTGCGCCAGCAAGTGGCGCACCGTCGAGCCGGGCGGGCCGGCCGGGGTGTCCAGTTCGACGGCGCCCTCTTCGATCGCGACCTGCACGGCCCGGGCGACCAACGGTTTGGTGACCGAGGCCAGGGCGAACACCCGCTCGGTGTCGCCGTAGCTCGCCAGTACCCCGGCGGGCCCGATGACCGCGGCGGCGGCGTTGTCCACCGGCCAATCGGCGAGGAGGTCGAGAGCGGCCATCACTTCCTAGCGATGTAGTAGTTGTTGATCGGGTCGGACTCGATCTCGCCCACCCAGACGTCGTCGAAGCCGGCGTCGCCGAGTATCTTGACGGCCAGCTGCGTCCCCCAGACCGTGCCCAACCCCGCCCCGTCCAGCGCCAGCGACACCGTCATGCAGTTGCATCAGCGAGGTCATCTACAGGTTAAGTGCTCATCGGGACGTCGACATTGTCCTCGAGTCGGCTCGATACCTTGATGTCGGCCATCATCAGCACCCCGCCCGGCCGCAACGCCCGGTAGATGTTTTCCAGCACCCGGGCCTGGCTGGGCCTGATCGTGGATCGCGTCGAACACGGTGATCACGTCGTACGCCGCGGACCGGTTCAGCTCCGTCAGATTCTGGCTTTCGAACGCCGCGTTCGACAGCCCGAGCGTCGCCGCCTCCCGGGCCCCGGTGGCGATCGCGCATCGGAGTCGATGCCGGTGAACCGGTTGGCCGGAAACGCTTGTGCCATCACGTTGATCGCGGCGCCGATGCCGGCCATCACGCCGCAGCCCAGCAGGCCGGCCACCGCGGGGTCGGCCTCGGAATTGACCTTGGTGCACTGGCCGGCGGCGACCAGCGTCTTGTCGGCGAACGCCCCG
>NZ_LR655737.1 GCF_902168065.1 Mycobacterium tilburgii
CGACGACAAGGAACAGGCCGAGCATCTGATGCTGGTCGATCTCGGCCGCAACGACCTCGGCCGGGTCTGCTCGCCGGGCACCGTCCGCGTTGAGGATTACAGCCACATCGCGCGCTACAGCCACGTCATGCACCTGGTGTCCACGGTGACCGGCGTTCTCGGAGAGGGTCGCACCGCGTTGGACGCGGTCACCGCGTGCTTCCCGGCCGGCACGCTCTCGGGCGCGCCGAAGGTACGCGCGATGGAGCTGATCGAAGAGGTGGAAAAGACTCGTCGCGGTGTGTACGGCGGCGTCCTGGGCTATTTCGACTTCGCCGGCAACGCCGACTTCGCGATCGCCATCCGCACCGCGCTGATTCGCGACGGAGTCGCCTACGGGCAGGCGGGCGGCGGGGTGGTGGCCGACTCCAGCGGCCCCTACGAGCACAACGAGGCGTCCAAAAAGGCGCGCGCGGTGCTGAATGCGATCGCGGCTGCCGAGACGCTGTCCGCCCCCGACGCGCCCCGCAATGGCTGATGCCCGGCCAGGCCGATCGGCCCGGCTGACAATCGGCATTGCCCAGTTGCTGCTGGTCGTCGGCGCGGCCGCGCTGTGGACTTCCGCGCGGATGCCCTGGGTCGTCATCCGGTCGTTCGACGGGCTGGGACCGCCCAAAAACGTGACCCTGTCCGGCGGGACATGGTCGGCGGCGTTGCTGCCGTTGGCGCTGCTGTTGCTGACAACCGCCATCGCGGCGCTCGCGGTGCGCGGCTGGGCGCTGCGGATGCTGGCGGGTCTGCTGGCCGTAGCCAGCCTGGCGATCGGCTATCTGGGCGTCGGGCTGTGGGTGTTGCCCGACGTGGCGGTACGGGGAACCGAGCTCGCCCATGTTTCGCTGACGACGCCGGTGGGCAGCGAGCGGCGGTATTGGGGGGCGGGTATCGTGGTGGCCGCCGCGGTGTGCACCTTGGTTGCTGCGGTGCTGCTGATGCGGTCGGCGTCGGATGCGGCGGCGCGCCGGAGCACCGACAAATACGCCGCGCCGGCCGCTCGTCGCGCGAATGTGAAACGCGACGGCGCCCCAGGGGTGATGCTGGAAGAACCGGGATCGGCGGGGATGTCGGAGCGGATGATCTGGGACGCACTCGATGAGGGACACGACCCGACGGATCGGCTTCGCGGGCCGGACACCGAGGGTCGGTGAGGGGCCGTAAGCCGACGGTCGCTACTCTTCAGAGACGTCGTCGAAATCGGCTCGGAACCGGTGAGGTGACCTCTGTGTGGCTGCTGGAAGGGAAACGACAGGTTATGAGTCCGGCGACTGTCCTCGACTCCATCCTTGCGGGAGTCCGGGCCGATGTTGCCGCGCGCGAAGCGCGTATCCCACTAGCCGAGATCAAAGCTGCCGCCGCGGCGGCGCCGCCACCACTCGATGTGATGGCCGCCCTGCGCGAGCCGGGAATCGGTGTCATCGCCGAGGTCAAGCGGGCCAGTCCGTCGGCGGGTTCGTTGGCGCCCATTGCCGATCCGGCCAAGCTGGCACGGGCCTACGAAGACGGCGGGGCGCGGATCATCAGCGTGCTGACCGAGGAGCGACGTTTCCACGGCTCGCTCGACGACCTGGATGCCGTGCGGGCCGCGGTGTCGATTCCGGTTCTGCGCAAGGACTTTGTGGTTCAGCCCTACCAAATTCACGAGGCACGTGCGCACGGCGCGGACATGTTGCTGCTAATCGTCGCCGCGTTGGAGCAGTCCGCGTTGGCGGCGATGCTCGATCGCACCGAATCGCTTGGGATGACAGCGCTCGTCGAGGTTCACACCGAACAAGAAGCCGACCGGGCGCTGAAGGCCGGGGCCAAAGTAATCGGGGTCAACGCCCGCGATCTGACGACCCTGGACGTGGATAGGGATTGCTTCGCGCGCATCGCCCCGGGGCTGCCCAGCAACGTAATTCGCATCGCGGAATCCGGGGTGCTCGGTACCGGAGACCTGTTGGCGTACGCGGGTGCCGGTGCTGACGCCGTCCTTGTCGGTGAAGGCCTGGTCAAAAGCGGCGACCCGCGGGCGGCCGTTGCCGATCTGGTGACCGCTGGCACCCACCCGTCCTGTCCGAAACCGGCTCGCTAGTCTTCCGCAGAGTTGCTGGCAGCCCCGTCGTGAAATGTTGAATTCCATGAGCAGCTCCCGCGTCGAGCATTGGTGATGGTGGATCTCACTCGTCCCGCGCTGCCGCTCACCAGCGAAGCCATTTCCACACCCACCCGGCACGATCCCGACGCCCGCGGTCATTTCGGTGGGCCCCGTAGCTATGGCGGCCGGTATGTCGCCGAGGCGTTGATGGCGGTGATCGAGGAAGTCACCGCCGCCTACAAGAAGGAACGCGTCAACCCGGAGTTCCTGGAACTACTCGACGGCTTGCAGGCCAACTACGCGGGCCGGCCCTCGCCGCTCTACGAGGCCACCCGGCTGAGCCCGCACGCTGGGTCCGCGCGGATCTTCCTCAAACGAGAAGACCTGAACCACACCGGTTCTCACAAGATCAACAACGTGCTGGGGCAGGCGCTGCTGGCCAAGCGTATGGGCAAGACCCGGGTGATCGCCGAGACCGGCGCCGGACAGCACGGCGTGGCAACGGCCACCGCCTGCGCGCTGCTCGGGCTGGAGTGCGTGATCTACATGGGCGCGGTCGACACGGCCCGCCAGGCGCTCAACGTGGCCCGGATGCGGCTGCTGGGCGCCGAGGTCGTCTCGGTGGACGCAGGTTCGCAGACGCTCAAGGACGCCATCAACGAGGCGTTGCGGGATTGGGTCACCAACGCCTACAGCACCCACTACTGCTTCGGCACCGCGGCGGGACCGCATCCCTTCCCGACGATGGTGCGCGATTTCCAGCGCATCATCGGCCTCGAGGCACGCGCGCAGATTCAGGCCAAGGCGGGCCGGCTACCCGACGCCGTGACGGCCTGCGTCGGTGGCGGATCCAACGCCATCGGCATCTTCCACGCCTTCATCGACGACCCCGCGGTGCGGCTGATCGGCTACGAGGCGGGCGGCGACGGTGTCGAGACCGGCAGGCATGCCTCCACATTTACCGGCGGTTCGCCCGGCGCTTTCCAGGGATCGTTCTCCTATCTGCTACAGGACGAAGACGGACAGACGGTCGAATCCCATTCCATCGCAGCGGGTTTGGATTACCCGGGCGTGGGGCCAGAACATGCGTGGCTGCGCGATTCCGGGCGCGCCGAGTACCGGCCGATCACCGATTCCGAAGCGATGGACGCCTTCCGGCTGCTGTGTCGCACCGAGGGCATTATCCCGGCCATCGAATCCGCGCACGCGGTGGCCGGCGCGGTGAAACTCGGCAACGAGCTGGACAGCGGCGCGATCATCGTGGTGAACCTTTCGGGTCGCGGCGACAAGGACGTTGAGACGGCCGCGAAATGGTTCGGGCTCCTCGACGAGCAGGCCAGACCATGACCGTCGAGCAAGGTCAGGCCAGCCGGCTCGGCCCGCTGTTCGAGGCGTGCCGGTCGGAGAATCGGGCGGCGCTGATCGGCTATCTGCCCACCGGCTATCCTGACGTGCGCACCTCGGTGGACGCGATGGTCGCGCTGGTCGAATCGGGGTGCGACCTCATCGAAGTCGGCATCCCGTATTCCGATCCGGGTATGGACGGACCGACGATCGCCCGGGCCACCGAGGCCGCGTTGCGCGGGGGAGTGCGCGTCCGGGACGCGCTGACCGCGGTCGAGGCGATCAGTTCGGCCGGCGGCCGCGCGGTGGTCATGACGTATTGGAACCCGGTGCTGCGGTATGGGATTGACGCGTTCGCACGCGACTTGGCAGCGGCGGGCGGACAGGGGATGATCACGCCGGATCTCATCGTCGACGAAGCCGACGAGTGGTTCGCCGCATCCGAGGAGCATCGGCTGGATCGCATCTTCTTGGTGGCGCCGTCGTCGACGCCCGAGCGGCTGATCACCACGGTCGAGGCGTCCCGCGGATTCGTCTACGCCGCGTCGACCATGGGCGTGACCGGTGCTCGCGACGCGGTCTCTAACGCCGCGGCGGAACTGGTGAGCAGGGTCAAGGCGGTGTCCGACATCCTGGTCGGGGTGGGTCTTGGCGTGCGATCGCGCGAGCAGGCCGCCGAGATCGGTAGCTATGCCGACGGGGTCATCACGGGTTCCGCCTTGGTGTCGGCGCTCGGCGATGGTCTCCCACGCTTGCGTGCCTTGTGCCAGGAATTGGCCGAAGGTGTGCGAGTGTCGACATCATGAGGATGTTGCCCAAATATTTCCCGAGCCCGCCGCAAGGTGTCTGGCATCTTGGGCCGTTGCCGATTCGAGCGTATGCCCTGTTCATCATCGCCGGGACCGTGGTCGCGCTGATCATCGGTGACCGGCGTTGGGCCGCGCGCGGCGGGCAGCGCGGAGTTATCTACGACATCGCGCTGTGGGTGGTGCCGTTCGGTCTGATCGGCGGCCGGCTCTACCACCTGGCCACGGATTGGCGGACGTACTGGGGTCCCGATGGCGCCGGGTTGAGTGCGGCGGTCCGGATCTGGGACGGAGGATTGGGCATCTGGGGCGCGGTGGCCCTGGGTGTGCTGGGGGCCTGGATCGGTTGCCGGCGCCGTGGCATTCCGTTGCCGGTGTTCGTCGACGCGGTCGCCCCGGGCATCATCCTGGCGCAGGCCATCGGCCGGCTGGGCAACTATTTCAATCAGGAGCTCTACGGCCACGAGACCACGTTGCCATGGGGGCTGGAGATCTTCTATCGGCGCGACCCGTCCGGATACATCGACCCGCACTCCCTCGACGGCGTTTCGACGGGTCAGCTGGCCGTCGTCGTGCAACCGACTTTCCTCTACGAATTGATTTGGAACGTCATCGTTTTCGCAATCCTAATCTACATTGACCGACGTTACCTGCTGGGTCACGGTCGGCTTTTCGCGGCGTACGTTGCCCTCTACTGCGTCGGACGGTTCTGGGTCGAGCTGTTGCGTGACGACACCGCCACGCATATCGCCGGTATCCGAATCAACACGTTCACGTCCACGTTCGTGTTCATCGGCGCGGTGGTGTACATCATGTTGGCGCCGAAGGGGCGCGAGGATCCGGAGAGTTTGCGGAGCAAGGATTACGTCGACGACGAATCCGAACCAGCGGCCAAGCCAGCCGACGAACTCGCAAGCGTCACCGCGGCCTCGTCGGACGGGCCGGCCGCGAGCGCCGGATCGGCTGAGGATTAGGCGGAAGCGGAGGATTCGCCGGGGTCGTCCGAGGCGGCCGAGCCGGAGGCGGAAGCCGAAGAGGCCGCGGAACCCAAACCATTGAACCCGCAGCGCAAGCCTCGGAACTTGGCATCGACGTCCCGGAGACGCGTCGACGCTGGCCGCTGTGGCCCAGAAGTCGACGTTAGGGCCGCGCCAGCGAACACGCCTCGATTCGTGAGGCTGGGTTATCACCAGCGGATCTGGCATGCTGAGACGGTGACCGATCCGTCCTGGAGCGACGCCCCAGACTCAGGTACACAACCGCAACAACCACCGGGATCTCCGCCGTATTCGGCGGCCGCACCCCGGGACGATCCATGGGCACTCTACGGCCGTCACCCGCTGACAGGGCTGCCGTATTCGGACAAATCGAAGACCATCGCCGGCCTGTTGCAGATGCTCAGCATGGTCGGAATCGGTGGCATCGGCCGGTGCTACATCGGCGACATCGGGATGGGTGTCGCGCAACTTCTCGTGGGTTTGTTGACCTGTGGCGTCGGACTGATCTGGAGCATCGTCGACGCGGTGCTGATGCTCACCGACAAGGTCAACGATCCGCAGGGCCAACCGCTGCGCGATGGCATCTGAGTACGCGTCGCGCACGCCCGGACAACCGGCTCGGCGCGCACACCAGCACCGCAGCTATCTGGCGGCCGGGACCGGCCTGCTGTTGGGCGGGGCCTTGGGCTACATCGCCCTCGTCGACCCGCACGATGCCGGTTCGGTGTACCCGCACTGCCCGTTCAAGGTGCTCACCGGCTGGGACTGTCCCTTCTGCGGCGGGCTGCGGATGACCCATGACCTGCTGCACGGCGATCTGGCCGCGAGCCTCAACGACAACGTTTTCCTGCTGATCGGTCTGCCGCTGCTGGCCGGATGGTTGCTCATCCGACGGCAGCGGGGCCGGCGCTCGGTACCGATACCGGCCACGATCGCGATCGGCGTCGCCACGATCGGATGGACAGTGCTGCGCAACCTGGCTTGGTTTCCGCTGGTTCCGGCGATGCTCAGCGGGTGATTGTGCGCCAACTCGCGCGATGATTTCCCCGTGGCGTTACCTGTGGTCAACTGAGTGGCACCCCGGCCACCCGCGGCATGACTAAGCTGATCGGCGTGAGTAGACGCGGAAAGATCGTCTGCACCCTCGGCCCCGCAACCCAAACGGATGAGTTGACGTTGGCGTTGGTGGAGGCAGGGATGGACGTTGCCCGAATGAACTTTAGCCACGGTGATTATTCGGATCACAAGGCGGCGTACGAGCGGGTACGTGCCGCCTCCGATGCCACCGGGCGCGCCGTCGGCGTGATGGCGGACCTGCAGGGCCCCAAGATCAGGCTCGGCCGCTTCACCACTGGGTCCACCTATTGGGCCGACCGCGAAACGGTCCGGATCACCATTGAGGACTGCGAGGGCACCCACGACCGGGTGTCGACCACCTACAAGGGGTTGGTCGCCGACACCGCGGTGGGTGATCGGCTCCTGGTCGACGACGGCAAGGTGGGACTGGTGGTCGACGCCATCGAGGGCGGCGACGTGGTCTGCCGGGTCGTCGAGGGCGGCCCGGTCAGCAACAACAAGGGCATTTCGTTGCTCGGCATGAATGTGTCAGCACCGGCCTTGTCGGACAAGGACATTGACGATCTCACCTTCGCGTTGGACCTGGGCGTCGACCTGGTCGCGATGTCCTTCGTGCGCTCGCCCTCGGAGGTCGAGCTGGCGCACGAGGTGATGGACCGGGTCGGGCGGCGGGTGCCGGTGATCGCCAAGCTGGAAAAGCCGGAATCCATCGATAATCTCGAAGCGATCGTGCTGGCGTTCGACGGCATCATGGTGGCGCGCGGTGACCTGGGCGTCGAGCTGCCGCTGGAAGAGGTTCCGCTGGTGCAGAAGCGGGCCATCCAGGTGGCGCGCGAGAACGCCAAACCCGTCATCGTGGCCACCCAGATGCTCGAGTCGATGATCGAGAGTTCCCGGCCCACCCGCGCCGAGGCTTCCGACGTCGCCAACGCCGTCCTCGACGGGGCCGACGCAGTGATGTTGTCCGGTGAGACCTCCGTCGGGAAATACCCGCTGGCCGCGGTCCGCACCATGGCCCGCATCGTGACCGCGGTCGAGGAGAACTCCACGGCCGCCCCGCCGCTAACCCACGTGCCGCGCACCAAGCGCGGGGTGATCTCCTACGCCGCCCGTGACATCGGCGAGCGGCTGGACGCCAAGGCCCTGGTCGCCTTCACCCAGTCCGGCGACACCGTCCGCCGCCTGGCCCGGCTGCACACTCCGCTGCCGCTGCTGGCGTTCACCGCCTGGCCCGAGGTGCGCAGCCAGCTCGCGATGACCTGGGGCACCGAGACCTTCATCGTACCGATCATGGACTCCACCGACGAGATGATCCGCCAGGCCGACAAATCGCTGCTGGAACTGGGCCGTTACAAGCGCGGTGACCTGGTGGTGATCGTCGCCGGTGCGCCACCTGGCACAGTAGGGTCAACCAATTTGATCCACGTCCACCGAATCGGGGAGGACGACCTCTAGCGCGAAGGAGAGCCCGTGCCGGCTAGCTTCGAGTCCGACGGAGTGCCGACTACCGATGGCGCATCGGATTTCAAAGCTGCTCGCGGTACTGGATCTCAATCGCCTCGGCGACGACCTGTTCGTCGGGTCCCATCCCAGGATGAACCCAATACGGACCTTCGGCGGGCAGCTCATGGCCCAATCATTCGTGGCGGGCAGTCGCAGCCTGATCCGCGACGATCTGCCGCCCAGCGCCCTTTCGGTGCACTTCATCAACGGAGGGGACATCGCCAAAGACATCGAATATCACGTGGTGCGGCTGCGCGACGAACGACGTTTTGCCAACCGCCGCGTCGACGCTGTGCAGAACGGCGTGCTGTTGTCCACGGCGATGATCTCCTGCATGGCAGGCGGGCGCGGGCCTCGAGCACGCCGTCGACCCGCCGGACGTGCCGCTTCGCCGCACACCCAGCCGCCGATCGGCGAGCTGTTGCGCGGCTACGAGGAAACCGTCCCGCACTTCGTCAACGCGCTGCAACCGATCGAATGGTGCTTACACCAACGACCTCGCGTGGGTGATGCGCGACAAGGGCGAGCGGCTGCCGCACAACTGGGTTTGGCTCAAGGCGCTGGGCGTGGTGCCCGACGACCCGGTGCTACACACCGCGATGATGGTGTATTCCTCGGACACCACCGTGCTGGACTCGGTGGTCACCACTCACGGCCTGTCGTGGGGGTTCGACCGCATCTTCGCGGCCTCAGCCAATCATTCGGTGTGGTTTCACCGGCCGGTCAATTTCAACGATTGGGTGTTGTATTCGACATCGTCTCCGGTGGCCGCGAATTCGCGCGGCTTGGGCGCCGGCGACTTCTTCGACGGCGCTGGGCAACTCGTCGCGACCGTCGTCCAGGAGGGTGTGCTCAAATACTTTCCGCGTTCCAAGTGAAAACGGTTATCGAAAAGTTACTTGGCGCGCGTCCGATTTCGTTTCTGCTGACTCGTAATCGAGGGTAAATTCGGATCGGCCGGGTATTCGGTGGGAGAACGGTGCGTATACAGCGCCGTTGATTGTAAGCCCATCGGGAGGTGAAGCATGAAGATCCCGTCAGTCGACTCCTCCCGAAGCTTCGCGCGCGAACGTGTTGTGGTGCACGTCGATTCGCTCGCCGCCCGTTTTTGGGCGCCTTCGCCCTGCTGAGCGCGGCGTGCTGGCTGGTCGCGATCCTCGCTCGTCACCGCGACCAGCCGCAGTGGCACTACGCCGACCGGCTGGACTGGTTGCTAACGGTGCTCGCCGCGGTCGCCTTGATCGCACGGGGGATCTTCCTGGGACGCCCGGTGACGAGCATGCACGCCGCGCTGGCCGCGCTGTGCGTGGTCGGCGGGATCGGCTCACATGTGCTGGGCTTCGGACTGGTCGGCAATTTCCTGATCGCGGGGTCGGGTATGGTGTTGGCATCGGCTGTTGCTGGAACATCAGCTTGTCCTGCTGATCGCCGGTGAAGAACAGCCCGACGGTGGCCAACAGCGCCACCCAACAACCCAGGATGGCCGCCGGGCGAAACACGCGGCCGAGGTCGACGTCGCCGTTGCGGTGGGCACGAACCACCCACCAGGCGTTGACCGCGGCGACGAAGGTCCCCGCGGTCAACAGTGATCCGGTCACGGCGTGCAAAAACGCCGCTCGCGCAACGTTATTGCTGAGCTGCACGCCTATGCCGTCCAGCTCAGCGCGCCGGGTCGACGTGTTGTAGTACGCCCCACCGGATGCTGCATGAACGAATTCGCGGCAATGATGAAGAACGCGGACAGGTTGACCGCGATCGCGACGATCCATATGCAGGCCAGGTGCACCAGCCGCGGCAGCCGGCTCCAGCCGAAGATCCACAGACCGGGGGAGGTGGATTCGAAGAAGAACGCCGCCAGGCCTTCCATCGCGAGCGGCGCGCCGAAGATGTTACCGACGACTTCGAGTATTGGGACCAGTTCATGCCGAACTGGAATTCCTGCACGATCCCCGTCGCCACCCCGATCGCGAAGTTGCTCAGGAACGGCTTGCCGAAGAACTTGGTCAGCCGGTACCAGGCCTCGTTTCCGGTCTTGACCCAGAGGGTCTGCATGATGGCGACCAGGGGAGCCAGGCCGATCGTCAGCGGCACAAAGATGAAGTGATAGACGGTAGTGATACCGAACTGCCACAGCGAAATGTCGACGACATTCATCGGTCATCTCCTGCAGGGTCTACGACAGAGTGTAGTAGCTGGGTGGGATCGCGCTATGTTCGAGTTCCTTGGAGGCTTCTCGGATTCCGAAGGCGGTGACGACTTCGACGACTCCGATGATGACCAGCCACACACCGACCACGAGCGCCAGCGTGATGATCGACGCGAACGGTGCAGCCAACACCACGATGCCCGCGAGCAGCGTGAGCAACGGCGAAGGTCAGACACACCAGTACGCTCATCAAGGCGTTGATGTTGAGCACCCGCACCCGTCGGAGCGTTGCTGTTGACGTAGTGATCGCTGCGGGCGCGCAGTCTCGGCCCGCACCGCCGCTTTACAGTCCGGGCGTGTCGACTCGTCCGGCCGACTCGGTTGGGCACCGCATTTCTTAGCCACCACAATGAAAGGGTAACCACAAAATCGGAATTTACTCAGCGTGGCAGTGGGCCGGCTAATTCCGTAGCTCCCGGCCGGCGAAGCTTCCCGGCCACTCGCACATTAATTACATTGTCCGCCAACGCTTATCGCGGATCTGGCCGCAGGTTCCCCCTTTATTGACGCTCCTGCAAACAGGGCCGGAGAATACGCCGAATATGTTGTCCTACAAATGATTCCGTTAGCGGAACCGCCTAGATGGCTATGCAGGAGCCGCCGGGGAAGCAGAAATTGCCGCATCCGGAAGTGGCGAGAGGCTGAGCACGATAACCAGGGCAATGAATATTCGGCTACAACGCGACACGACAAACTCCATTTCTGGCAATGGGGCAAAGCGTGCTTACTGTGCGTCTGTCTAACAAGCCTCAGGGTCGGCTGAACGCAACCGTGTCTGGTTCGGGATACCGCCGTTGTCAAAATGCGACCGCTCGAAGTACCGGGCGGGATGCGCGGCGAGCTAGTGATTTGTGGTGCCCTCGGTGAGATTCGAACTCACACTGGACGGGTTTTGAATCCGTTTCCTCTGCCAGTTGGGATACGAGGGCGTGTCCGGCCTACTACAAACGAGCCTCCCACCATAGAGGATTTGGTGTGTGGATGGTCCTCGTAGGCCCCGACGTGGCTGGTTGCGACGATCCACGACACAATATTGGTCATGACAGGCTTCACGACCGACACCAACGTCGATGTGCCGCGCCGGGTCCTGATCGCGGAAGACGAAGCGCTCATCCGACTCGACCTGGCCGAGATGCTCCGAGAGGAGGGGTACGACATCGTCGGCGAGGCCGGCGACGGGCAAGAAGCCGTAGAGCTGGCTGAGAAGCACAAGCCCGATCTGGTGATCATGGACGTCAAGATGCCCCGCCGCGATGGCATCGACGCGGCGTCGGAAATCGCCAGCAAGCGCATCGCGCCGACTGTGGTGCTGACCGCGTTCAGCCAGCGCGACCTCGTCGAACGCGCTCGCGATGCCGGGGCGATGGCGTACCTGGTGAAACCCTTCACGACCAGTGACCTTATTCCGGCCATCGAGCTGGCCGTCAGCCGGTTCGGCGAGATCCGTGCACTCGAACGCGAAGTCGCGACGCTGGGCGACCGGCTGGAGACCCGCAAGGTCGTTGAACGTGCCAAGGGGCTGCTGCAGGCCAAGCAGGGCATGACCGAGCCCGAGGCGTTCAAGTGGATCCAGCGCGCGGCCATGGACCGGCGAACCACGATGAAATGCGTAGCCGAAGTGGTGCTGGAGACTCTGAGCGATTCCGCCGACGAGGCGTCGGGCTAGCCCGACGCGAGGGAGCTCACGGCGTGGCGTGTGCGCTGATGGCGTTGAGCGCGACCCGGTGGCGTTGAGTGTGCGTTCACGGTGCCGACGCGCCGCGACGGCCCGCCGCAGCGGCACACTAAACGCCGCAGCGGCACCACTGGGCGCGGCCGGCTAGCAGGCCCGGCAGTCGGCGCCGTTAGAGGCCGCTAGCGGGCCACGATGACCGACGAGCCGTGCCCGAACAACCCCTGGTTCGCGGTGACGTCGACCTTCGCGTTGTCCACCTACCGGCCTGTGGCCTGGCTGCGCAGCTGCCAGGCCAGCTCGCAGACCTGTGCGATCGTCTGGGCGGGAATGGCTTCGTCGAAGCAGGCCAGCCCGCCGGACGGGTTGACCGGGGCCTTGCCGCCGATCGTGGTGGCGCCGCGGCGCAGCAGCTGCTCGGCCTCGTCCCTCGGGCACAGCCCCAGGTGCTCGTACCAGTCGAGAGTTCTTGATCTTCACCGCGGCGAAGTTCCCCGACGTGGGCGCCGTAGAGGTCCATCCGGCGCCGCGCGAGCAGCGCGAAGTACACCGGGTTCATCGCACCGATCAGGTGGAAGCGCTGCCAGTCGGGGTCGTTCTTGCGGCCTCGCCAACCGGGGCGAACGCACCCTTGGGCGTGGTGTCGGCGCCGATCACCAAAGCGACGTCGTAGAAGCCGGCCAGGATGTGGGCGCGAGCGCTCTGCAGCGCCTGCGAACCGCTGGCACACGCGGCGTAGCTGGAGCTGACCGGCACGCCATTCCAGCCCAGCTTCTGCGCGAACGTCGACCCGGCGATGAAACCGGGGTAGCCGCGTTGCGGATGGTGTCCGCTCCGGTGACTGGTTGGATCTGGCGCCAGTCCAGCCCCGCCTCGGCCAACGCCGCCCGGGCAGCCACCACGCCGTATTCGGTGAAATCCCCGGCCCCATTTGCCCCACGGGTGCATGCCGGCGCCGAGGATGTACAAAGGTTCAGGACTCATCTGACGACCTTCCATGCGTGCACGATGCGCTCGACTCCGATGCGCTCGACTCCGTCGTCGGTGAACAGCGGCATCGTGGTCAGCTCCATCTCCATGCCGACCTTGAGATCCGCCGCCAGCGTCCCCTCCGACCACCTTGCCCAACACGATGATTCTCTCCTCGGCCAGCTCCACCGTGGCGATCGCGAACGGCTCGAACGGGTCCGCCGCCGGATACGGCGCGGGCGGGCGGATGCTGGTTTTCGGTGTAGCTCCACAGCTTTCCGCGGGTCGACAACGCACGGCCTCTAGCGAGTCGCTGGCGCAGGCTGGATTGGGGCAGTTGTTCTCGCGCGGCGGGAGACGTAGGTGCTGCACTGTGGGCACTTACTGCCGATCAGATGCGAATGTCCGGCGTCATCGGCGGCGAACCAGCCGTCGACGCGGGTTGTGTACTGGTGACCTCTGCCACCCGGCCAGACTACCTAGCTCGGACACAAAACTGAAACGTGTTGTAGTTCTGGCTCGACGCCGGTCGGGGCCGCGTGGCCGTCACACCCGATGCCTAGAGTGAGAGCCGTGCCTGCCGCCACCGTGATTCCCGGCGAGGAACAGACCAAGCCGACGCTGATGTTGCTGGACGGCAATTCGCTGGCGTTCCGCGCGTTCTACGCCTTGCCCGCGGAGAACTTCAAAACCCGCAGCGGCCTGACCACCAACGCCGTCTACGGCTTCACCGCCATGCTGATCAACCTGCTGCGCGACGAGTCACCGACGCACGTCGCGGCGGCGTTCGACGTGTCCCGCCAGACGTTCCGGCTCGAGCGCTATCCGGAGTACAAGGCCGGCCGGTCGCAAACTCCCGACGAGTTCCGCGGCCAGATCGACATCACCAAGGAAGTGCTTGCTGCACTTGGTATCACGGTGCTCGCCGAGCCCGGCTTCGAAGCCGACGATCTGATCGCGACGCTGGCGACCCAGGCCGAACACGAAGGCTACCGGGTGCTGGTGGTCACCGGCGACCGCGACTCGCTGCAACTGGTCAGCGACGACGTCACGGTGCTGTACCCGCGCAAGGGTGTCAGCGAGCTCACCCGCTTCACCCCGGAGGCGGTCGTCGAGAAGTACGGCCTGACCCCCACGCAGTACCCGGACTTCGCCGCGCTGCGCGGCGATCCCAGCGACAACCTGCCCGGCATCCCCGGCGTGGGGGAGAAGACCGCGTCGAAGTGGATCGTCGAATACGGATCGCTGCAGGGGCTGGTCGACAACGCCGATTCGGTGTGCGGCAAGGTGGGCGACGCGCTGCGGGCCCACCTGGCCAACGTGATCCGCAACCGGGAGCTCACCGAACTGGCCAAGGACGTACCGCTGGCGCAGACGCCGGACACGCTGCGATTGCTGCCGTGGGACCGCGACCAGATTCACCGCCTGTTCGACTACCTGGAGTTCCGGGTGCTGCGCGACCGGCTGTTCGAGACGCTGGTGGCGGTCGAGCCCGAGGTCGACGAGGGATCTGACGTGCGGGGCGGCGCGCTGGAACCCGGCGAGCTGGCGGTGTGGCTGGCCGAACATAGCCCGGGCAAGCGGTTCGGCCTGGCCGTCGTCGGCACCCACCTGGCCTACGACGCCGACGCCACCGCGCTGGCCATCGTCTCCGCCGACGGCGACGGCCTCTACATCGACACCGCCACGCTGGATCCCGACGACGAGGCGGTGCTGGCGTCCTGGCTGGCCGACCCCGGCCCGCCCAAGGCGCTGCACGAAGCCAAGCTGGCGATGCACGATTTGGCCGGACGGGGCTGGACGCTGAACGGCGTCACCTCCGACACCGCGCTGGCCGCCTACCTGGTGCGGCCCGGGCAGCGCAGCTTCGCCCTCGACGATCTGTCGTTGTGCTACCTGCGGCGCGAATTGTGCGCCGAAACGGCCGAGCAACAACAGCTTTCGCTGCTCGACGATTCGGAAGGCGTCGACGACCAGGCGGTGCAGACGCTGATCCTGCGGGCGGTGGCGGTGCTGGATCTCGCCGATGCTCTCGACGAGGAACTGGCGCGGATCAACTCCACCTCGCTGTTGGCCAACCTGGAGTTGCCGGTGCAGCGGGTGCTGGCCGGGATGGAGCACACCGGCATCGCGGTGGACCCGGAGCGGCTCAGCGAGCTGCAGAGCGACTTCGCCCGCCAGATCCGCAACGCGGCCGAGGCGGCCTACGAGGTGATCGGCAAGCAGATCAACCTCGGCTCGCCGAAACAGTTGCAGACGGTGCTCTTCGACGAGCTGGGCATGCCGAAAACCAAGCGTACCAAGACTGGCTACACCACCGACGCGGACGCGTTGCAGTCGCTGTTCGATAAGACCGGTCATCCGTTCCTGCAGCACCTGCTCGCGCATCGCGACGCCACCCGGCTCAAGGTCACCGTCGACGGATTGCTGTACGCGACGGCCTCCGACGGGCGCATCCACACCACGTTCAACCAGACCATCGCGTCGACGGGCCGGTTGTCGTCGACCGAGCCGAACCTGCAGAACATCCCGATCCGCACCGAGGCCGGCCGGCGCATCCGCGACGCGTTCGTGGTCGGCGACGGGCCCGATGGACCCATGGCCGAGCTGATGACCGCCGACTACAGCCAGATCGAGATGCGGATCATGGCGCACCTGTCCAAGGACGAAGGGCTGATCGAGGCCTTCAACACCGGCGAAGACTTGCACTCGTTCGTCGCCTCCCGCGCGTTCGGTGTGCCGATCGAAGAGGTGACCCCCGAGCTGCGGCGCCGGGTCAAGGCGATGTCTTACGGCCTGGCCTACGGCTTGAGCGCTTACGGATTGTCGGCCCAGCTCAAGATCTCCACCGAGGAAGCCAAGGCGCAGATGGACCAGTACTTCGCCCGGTTCGGCGGTATCCGCGACTATCTGCACGACGTCGTCGAGCAGGCCCGCAAGGACGGCTACACCTCCACGGTGTTCGGTCGCCGGCGCTACCTGCCCGAGCTGGACAGCAGCAACCGCAGCGTCCGCGAGGCGGCCGAACGCGCCGCGCTCAACGCCCCCATCCAGGGCAGCGCCGCCGACATCATCAAGGTGGCGATGATCGAGATGGACAAGGCGATCAAGGAGGCCGGGCTCAAATCGCGGATGTTATTGCAGGTCCACGACGAATTGCTGTTCGAGATCGCCCCTGGGGAGCGCGAGCAGGTCGAAGCGCTGGCCCGCGAGAAGATGGGCGGCGCTTACCCCCTGGACGTCCCGCTCGAGGTGTCCGTGGGCTACGGGCGTTCCTGGGATGCCGCCGCGCACTGAGGCGACAACCCCGCGCAATTAGCCCAGACTTAATTTCCGCGTCAGCTATGCAGGCGTATAAGAGGCCGGGTTTGGCCAGCGTGTGCCATGTCGAGTAGCCTCAACATGTAAATCCCTGATTTATCCCTACGACCAAACCTGTCCGGAGCACCCCAACAATATGCCGAGTCCCACCGTTACCTCGCCCCAAGTAGCCGTCAACGACATTGGCTCCAGCGAGGACTTTCTCGCCGCAATCGATAAAACGATCAAATACTTCAACGATGGCGACATCGTCGAGGGCACGATCGTCAAAGTGGACCGGGACGAGGTGCTCCTCGATATCGGCTACAAGACCGAAGGGGTCATCCCCGCCCGCGAACTCTCCATCAAGCACGATGTTGAGCCCAACGAGGTCGTTTCCGTGGGTGATGAGGTCGAGGCCCTGGTGCTCACCAAAGAGGACAAAGAAGGCCGCCTGATCCTGTCCAAGAAGCGCGCCCAGTACGAGCGCGCCTGGGGCACCATCGAGGCGCTCAAGGAGAAGGACGAGGCCGTCAAGGGCACCGTCATCGAGGTCGTCAAGGGCGGCCTGATCCTCGACATCGGGCTGCGCGGCTTCCTGCCCGCGTCGCTGGTGGAGATGCGCCGGGTCCGCGATCTGCAGCCGTATATCGGCAAGGAAATCGAGGCCAAGATCATCGAGCTGGACAAGAACCGCAACAACGTGGTGCTGAGCCGCCGCGCCTGGCTGGAACAGACGCAGTCCGAGGTGCGCAGCGAGTTCCTCAACCAGCTGCAGAAGGGCACCATCCGCAAGGGTGTGGTGTCCTCCATTGTCAACTTCGGCGCGTTCGTCGACCTGGGCGGGGTGGACGGTCTGGTGCACGTTTCCGAGCTGTCCTGGAAGCACATCGACCACCCGTCCGAGGTGGTCCAGGTGGGCGACGAGGTCACCGTCGAGGTGCTCGACGTGGACATGGACCGCGAGCGGGTTTCGTTGTCGCTCAAGGCGACTCAGGAAGACCCGTGGCGCCACTTCGCCCGCACCCACGCGATCGGTCAGATCGTGCCGGGCAAGGTCACCAAGCTGGTTCCGTTCGGTGCGTTCGTCCGCGTCGAGGAGGGCATCGAGGGCCTGGTGCACATCTCCGAGCTGGCCGAGCGCCACGTCGAGGTGCCGGACCAGGTGGTCGCCGTCGGTGACGACGCGATGGTCAAGGTCATCGACATCGACCTGGAGCGCCGCCGGATCTCGTTGTCACTCAAGCAGGCCAACGAGGACTACACCGAAGAGTTCGACCCGGCGAAGTACGGCATGGCCGACAGCTACGACGAGCAGGGCAACTACATCTTCCCCGAGGGCTTCGACGCCGAAACCAACGAATGGATGGAAGGTTTCGACGCCCAGCGCCAGGAGTGGGAGGCCCGGTACGCCGAGGCCGAGCGCCGGCACAAGATGCACACCGCGCAGATGGAGAAGTTCACCGCTGCCAAAGCGGCCGGGCACAGCGACAGCGACCACGCGCCGGGCAACGGCGCGCCCGCGGAGAAGGCGGCGGGCGGTTCGCTGGCCAGCGACGCACAGCTGGCCGCGCTGCGGGAAAAGCTCGCCGGCAACGCTTAAATCTCGGTCAGGGATGCTGCGCATCGGGTTGACCGGCGGCATGGGCGCCGGCAAATCAGCGCTGTCGGCCATGTTCGCGGAATGCGGCGGGGTCATCGTCGACGGCGACGTCATTGCCCGCGAGGTCGTCCAGCCGGGCACCGAGGGGTTGGCGTCGCTGGTCGAGGCGTTCGGTGCGGACATCTTGCTGTCCGACGGGTCGCTGGATCGTCCTGCCCTGGCCGCCAGGGCTTTTCCCGATGACGAAGCACGCCAGAAGCTGAACGGGATCATCCATCCGCTGGTGGCCCGGCGGCGTGCGGAGATCATCGCGTCGGTGCCTGGGGACGCGGTAGTTGTCGAGGACATTCCGCTGTTGGTGGAATCTGGTATGGCGCCGCTGTTTCCACTCGTGATCATCGTGTACGCCGACGTCGAAGTGCGGGTGCGCCGGCTCGTCGAACTGCGTGGTATGCCGGAGGAAGACGCCCGCGCCAGGATCGCCGCCCAGGCCGACGACGATCAGCGCCGTGCCGTCGCCGACATCTGGATGGACAACTCGGGCAGCCAGGAGGAGCTGGTCGACCGCGCCCGTGCGGTGTGGAACGACCGGATCGTGCCGTTCGCGCGCAACCTGTCCGAACGCCGGACCGTCCAGGCGCCGGTGCGGGTGGTGGCGGCCGATCCGACGTGGCCGGACCAGGCGCGGCGCATCGTTGCCCGGCTGTCCACGGTGTGCGGGCACAATGCGGTGCAGGTCGATCACATCGGGTCGACCGCGGTGCCCGAATTCGACGCCAAGGATGTCATCGACGTCCAGATCACCGTCGAATCACTCGTGGTCGCCGACGAACTCGGTGATGCGTTGCTGTCCGCCGGCTACCCGCGCATCGCGCACATCGAGCGCGACGAGGTTCAGGCCAAGGCCCGCAGCACCGTCGACGAGTACGACCACAACGACGATCCCGCCTTGTGGCGCAAGCGAATCCATGGCTCCGCCGACCCCGGACGTCCGACGAACGTGCATATCCGGGTGGGCGGCTGGCCCAACCAGCAGTTCGGGTTGCTGTTCGTGGACTGGCTGGCGGCCAACCCGCAGGAACGGGCGGACTACCTGGCCGCGAAGAAGTCGGCGCAGCAGCAAGCCAACGGCGACATGGCGGCCTACGTCGAGGCCAAGGAGCCGTGGCTGGCCGGGGCCTACCGCCGCGCATGGGAGTGGGCGGACTTCACCGGCTGGCGGCCCTGACCGACACCTCAGTGCTGGCAGTGTGGGCACCACACCGACGTCCGGGCGCCCACTCGGTCGCGGCGCAGCTGTGTTCCTCAGCGTGGGTAACTGGGGTCGGGCTCGTCACGCACTCGGGTCAGCCAGCGGGGCAGGCCGGGAACCCGGCCATGCCGCACCGAGGTGTGCAGCACATGAGTCATCGCGGTGTGGTGCAGCTGCTTGATGTCGTGGCATCCAGGTCGGCGACCGGGCGGGTGGGCTGAAGCCTGGCCCGCCAGCATATTTCGTCGGTGAGCAGATTACCCAGACCCGCGATCACCGATTGGTCCATCAGCGTAGGCTTCAACCGGGCGCCCCGGCGCTGCCGCCCCGCGAAGGCGTCGCGAAACGCCGCCAGGTTCATGCCCAACGCATCCGACCCCTGTGGCCCCAGCACGCCCGCGATCTCGTCCTCGCCGTCGGACAGCCACACCCCGCGCAGCTTGCGCAGATCGGCGTAGCTCAGTTCACCCTTGTCGAGCAACAACTAGCCGCTCATATTTTTCTGGGTCGGCGCCGGCGTCGGCGAAGCAAGGGTGTCCGGTCATGCCGCTGTGGATCAGCAACGTCGGGCCGTCAGTGGGCAAAATCAGCCACTTGCCGTGCCGGCGTGGAGCCCTGAAGCGGTGCCCGGCGAGGCGGCGCCCGAGCGCGGTGGCGGACGCGTTGCGCAGAATTGCGGGTTCGTTGACCCGCCACGCGCACGATCTTGCGGCGGGGCAGGGTTTTTAGCCAACTCGCTCCGAAACCCTTCGACGTCGGGCAGTTCAGGCACGAGCTTCGCCAGCCATTCGATCGGACCGGTCAGCGAGTTGCCGCCCTCCTTGTCGACCTCGACCCCGCTCATCCAGTCCGGCAGTGTCTCGGCGAAATCCTGTTGCACAAACCCTTTTTCGCCGATGCCCCCGGGAACCGCTGCACGGTCAGCGGGCGGTCGTGCAAATGCGGCAGCATGGTGTCGGCGACGGCGCCGTAGTAGTCGGCCAGATGTGCTTGGTGATGCCGTCCTGCAGGAACAGGACCCGGACCGGGCGGGTGACCTCGACCTCGATGCGTGCCATTAGGTTGTTTCCCGTATCACCTCGGTGGGTTCTGGTTCGCGCCGGTGTTCGCTCACGGGCATAGCGCAGAGTTACCGCCTCGCGGCTTGCGAAACCTGCGCCGCCCTGCACTCACCGGTCGCGCCAGCTGAGCTCGATGCCTTCGCCGGCCAACCAGCGGCACAGGTCGTAGTCGGTGCGGGCCAGCCCGTCGAGCGCGTGGACGACGCGCCGGACCGCCTGCTCGGCCACCTCGGGGGTCAGCAGGCCGAGCCGCACCGCGGCCAGCAGCTCGTCGACGTCTTCCAGGTGTGCGCCGGCGCCGGTGCGTACCTCGATATCCAGGTAGTGGTCCTCCGACGTCCAGGTGCGCGGGCCGGGCCGATATTCACCGACATCGAGGTAGTAGTCGTGGTCGCGCTCGGCACCGGGGTTGAAATGGAACACCGTGGCGCGCAAGCCCAAAGACGGCAACAGCCACGATTCGAGGTAGTGGAACTGGGCTCGTCCGGGCGTGGGACGGGCGACGTAGAGCCCCCACGGACGCACAACGTACTCGTCGACCGCCCGCACGATGCCCTTGGGGTCGGTGTTGGTGCGGTAGAGCAGGTCGAACGTCTCGCGCTTGGGTGGATGGATGACGTCACCTTACCGGGACACCGGCGGTCAGCGACGCAGCCGGATCTTCCACCAAACGATCGCGCTATAGATTACGCACAGAACTCCCAGCATTCCCATGTCGAGCAGCCATGCACTCTTGGTGTGATTCCAGTGCTGGTCCTTCGGGTCGGTCGGGCCCGGT
>NZ_LR655738.1 GCF_902168065.1 Mycobacterium tilburgii
CCCGGCCGCACACGCACACAACACCCCTCGCCCCACAACAGACTGGACGCACAAGCCCACGGCCGCCGCCGAGGCCCGTGCGCCGCGCCGCGGTCCTCCCGCCGCGGACGCGCTCCGTTCGACGACTCGACACCGTTTCCGGCGATTGCCACCCGGTTGGTCCGCGGCTGAGATGCTTGCCCAGCGCAATTCATTTGCAAGTAATGATTTTCACGGAAATCCGTACTAAAAAGTTTGATTAAGCGTTTAACCGATAACCATGCGTCGGAAACTTGGTGAGAGATATGATGTTTCATGGAACAGCCATTCGGTTGGCCGCGCCGCAATTTGCGGCGGTCCGCTCACGCACCCTTGCGCGGCACCACCTTGGGCCGGGACTGCACCACATGGGGCGGACTGGCCCCGGCGCGGCCCACCATCCCGGTCGGCTTGTCGTCGCCGGCTGCCGTGCGCGCCGGCATTGGCACCCCACTGGTGGGCACCCCACTGGTGGACGAGGTCGACGTCACCGATCCCGGCGCCGCCATCGCCGCGCCGACGATCGGCGTCGGTGCCGATCCCTGCCACATCGGCGGCACCGATATCGCGCCCACCAGTCGTGACCGGCCCAGGCTGGCCGAAATCGACGAACTCAGTCCTCCGTCCCCGACCATCACCCGCATGGCCGGGGCGGTCTGACTGACATATTGCGACGCAGAGCCAGCGGCGGCCGGATCGATCGCGCCGTCCAGCGTCGTGACCGGCGCCGTGCCTTGTGCCAGCGTCATCACCGGCATCAGGGCGGTCGTCGAGTACACCCCGATCTGGGCCACCGACATCAATGACGACACCGGTGCCGACGACACGATCGACCCCACCTGCGTCAACGCGGACTGGATCGCGCGGACGGCCGACGAGAACCCAGGCCCGAAGATCTGGCTGCCCACCGACGACACCGCCCCGGCGAATTGCGATGCCAAACTACTCAGTGGCGTCGTCAGCAGACCCGCCAGGCTCGACGGCGCCGCGCTGATCGACGGCAACGCCGACACGACCGATTGCGCACCGGCGTGGTAGCCGAACATTGCCAGCACGTCCTGAAGCCACATTTCGATGTATTCGAATTCGGTGGCCGCAATGGCCGCCGTGTTCTGGCCGAGGAAGTTCGTCGCGATCAACGTCATCAACTGGACGCGATTCGCGGCCACCGCCGCGGGCGGCACCGTCGCCGCGAAGGCCGACTCGTACGACATCGCCGCCGCCCGGGCCTGGACGGCCGAAATCGAGGCGTGTGTAGCGGCCGAGTGCAGCCACTGCAGATACGGCTCGGCAGCCTGAGCCATCGACTCCGACGACGGGCCGGCCCATTGCCCGTTCGTCACGCCCGAGATCACCGAGTCGAAGGACGACGCCGAAGCCCACATGTCGGCGGCCAGGCCATCCCACGCCGCGGCCGCGGCCAGCAGCGGCCCTGACCCGGCACCGCCGTACATCAGGGCCGAATTGACCTCCGGCGGGAAAAACGCAAAATCCAGAACCATCCGCTACCTCGACACGCCCAGCCGTTGCTACGGCCTCAGCACTGCACCCCGACAGTCACTCCAGCGACTGGACACCGCCTATAAGACTAAAGCCGAATAGTAGGGCAGCACTACTCCAAAATTCGCGCGTTTGTCCCAGCAGCAAACCCGCAGGTCGGCTAGCAGCCCTAGAGCCGGACCGCCAGGTAGTCGGCGACGGCGTCCATCGACACCCGCTCCTGGGTCATGGCGTCGCGGTCGCGCACCGTGACGGCGTTGTCCAGCAGGGAGTCGAAGTCGACGGTCACGCAGAACGGTGTTCCGACCTCGTCCTGGCGCCGATAACGGCGCCCGATCGCGCCGGCGTCGTCGAACTCGATGTTCCAGGACTTGCGCAACTCGGCGGCCAAGTCGCGGGCCTTGGGACTCAAATCGGCGTGCCGGGACAACGGCAGCACCGCGGCCTTGACGGGGGCCAGCCGCGGATCTAGGCGCAGCACCGTGCGTTTGTCGACCCCGCCCTTGGCGTCCGGAGCTTCGTCCTCGGCGTAGGCGTCGATCAGAAACGCCATGAACGATCGGGTCAGGCCGGCCGCGGGTTCGATGACGTACGGCGTGTACCTGGTGTCATCGGCCTGATCGTAGAACGACAGGTCCACTCCGGAATGCTTTGCGTGCGTTGACAAGTCAAAGTCGGTGCGGTTGGCGACGCCTTCCAGCTCGCCCCAGGGATTGCCCTGGAAGCCGAACTTGTACTCGATGTCGACGGTGCGGTCCGAGTAGTGCGACAGCTTGTCATTCGGGTGTTCGTACAAGCGCAGGTTCGCCGGATCGATACCGAGGTCGATGTACCACTGCCGGCGGGTGTCGATCCAGTACTGGTGCCATTCCTTGGCTGTCGACGGCTCGACGAAGAACTCCATCTCCATCTGCTCGAACTCGCGGGTCCGGAAGATGAAGTTGCCAGGCGTGATCTCGTTGCGGAAGCTCTTGCCGATTTGGCCGATCCCGAATGGCGGCCTACGGCGCGCCGTGGTGACCACGTTGGCGAAGTTGATGAAGATGCCCTGCGCGGTCTCGGGCCGCAGGTAATGCAGCCCCTCCTCGGTCTCGATCGGGCCGAGGTAGGTCTTGAGCATCATGTTGAATTCGCGCGGCTCGGTCCACCGGCCGGGCTCACCGGTTTCCGGGTCGCGGATGTCGACCAGCCCGTTGGGCGGCGGATGCCCATGCTTGGCCTCGTAGGCCTCGATCAGATGGTCGGCGCGGTAGCGCTTGTGCGTGATCAGCGACTCGACCAGCGGATCGTGGAACACCTCGACGTGGCCCGAGGCTACCCACACCTGGCGCGGCAGGATGATCGACGAGTCGAGTCCCACGACGTCCTCGCGGCCGGTGACCACCGCCCGCCACCACTGCCCTTTGATGTTTTCCTTGAGTTCCACACCCAGCGGGCCGTAGTCCCACGCGGACTTGGTGCCGCCGTAGATCTCTCCGGAAGGGAACACGAATCCGCGCCGTTTGGCCAAGTTGACGACGGTGTCGATGACGGACGCCACGGCGTGGTCCACTCCCTTTCCCCGATGACTGCGATGCATGGGCGGCACTGGCCGCCCGCTAAACCTCAGCAATGGTATCGACCTGGCCGCGGTCTTTGACATGCGTCATCGTGCATGTGACAGTGGGAGTCAGCCCCTATAGATGGGCATTCCAACGTCCCGGCACTTCTCGAGGTGATGGCACCCCCATGGCGATGTCCTCCCCCACGCCCACGGCCGCGCACGGCCCAGCGTCCGATCTGGGTTCCCATCGCCCGGCCGAGGGGGATGAACACTCCCCGTTCGCCGAGTATCCGGTCCCACCGCCGCGGGAGATCCTCGACGCTGCCGGCGAGTTGTTGCGTGCCCTGGCCGCACCCGTCCGGATCGCCATCGTGCTGCAGCTGCGCGAATCGCAGCGTTGTGTGCACGAGCTGGTCGACGCGCTGGGCGTCCCGCAGCCGCTGGTCAGTCAGCATTTGAAGATTCTCAAGGCGGCGGGCGTGGTGGCCGGCGAACGCTCCGGGCGTGAGGTGCTGTATCGGCTCGCAGATCACCACCTGGCGCACATCGTCGTCGACGCCGTGGCCCACGCCAGCGAGGACGCGATGTGACCGAACCCAGTGTCCGTTCCACTCGCCAGCGGGCCGCGATCTCCACGCTGCTGGAAACGCTCACGATTTCCGCTCGGCCCAGGAGCTGCACGACGGACCTGCACCGCCGCGGCGAGAACATCGGGCTGACCACCGTCTACCGGACGCTGCAATCGATGGCGTCGTCGGGAACGGTGGACACGTTGCGCACTGACACCGGCGAATCGGTGTACCGCAGATGCTCGGACCACCATCACCACCACCTGGTGTGCCGCAGTTGCGGGTCGACCATCGAAGTGGGCGACCTCGAGGTCGAGAAGTGGGCCGCGCAGGTGGCCGCCAAGCACGGCTACTCCGACGTCAGCCACACCATCGAGATCTTCAACACCTGCCCCGAGCTACCGCGGCTGCCCGCTCAGGCCTGCAATATCCGCCGGATCTCGGCGCCCGTATCGAGCACCAGCAGGATCAGCGTACGCAACGCGTCATCGGCCAGCGCCGCGCCCGGGAAGTTGTAGCGCAGCATCACGTCCGCGGTCTTAGCCGCGCCCTTGCCGGAGTTGCGCTGGGCGGCCTCGTCGCTGACCTTCTCCACCAGGGTCACGTTGCCGAAGTTGCTGCTGCGGGCCTGCCTGGCAACCTCCTCGCCGAGCTTCTGGGTCAGCGGCAGGTCCCACACCAGCACCTGGGTCAGCGACACCAGGTCCAGGCCCTCGGCAATGTTGACCACCCGCAAGGAGGCGAAGGTGCCGCCGTGGTGCACGGTCAGTCCGCCGTCGGGTTCGTCCTCGACGTGTAGGACGTCGCGCAGAATCGAGCCCAGGCGTTCTTGCAGGGATGGCATCAGGCACTCCCGAACCGTCGGTTGCGGTCCGCGTATTCCACGCACGCCGCCCACAGGTCGCGACGGTCGTAGTCGGGCCACAGCTTGTCTTGGAAGATGTACTCGGCGTAGGCCGCCTGCCACAGCATGAAATTGCTGGACCGCTGCTCCCCCGAGGTACGCAAAAATAAGTCCACATCCGGAATGTCGGGCCGTTGCAGATGCTGGGCCACCGTCGTCTCGGTGATGCGCTCCGGGTTCAACCGCCCGGCCGCGGCCAACCGCGCGATTTCCCTTGCGGAATCCGCGATTTCAGCGCGTCCGCCGTAGTTGACGCAGTAATTCACGGTGATGACGTCGTTGTCCTTGGACATCTCCTCTGCGATCGCCAACTCGTTGATCACGCTGCGCCACAGCCGCGGTCGTGAACCCACCCATCGGATCTTCACCCCGATCGCGTTGAGGTTCACCCGGCGCATGCGCACCACGTCACGGTTGAAGCCCATCAAGAAGCGCACTTCCTCGGGAGATCGCTTCCAGTTCTCGGTGGAGAACGCATACAGGCTGAGCCACTTGATCCCGATTTCAATTGCGCCGCAGACAATGTCGACGACGACCGCCTCGCCCGCCTTATGGCCGTCGGTACGGGCGAGGCCCTGCCGGGTGGCCCAGCGGCCGTTGCCGTCCATCACAATGGCGACGTGGTTCGGCAATCGGTCGGCTGGGATCCGGGGCGGTACCGCTTTCGAAACGTGCTGCGGTGGCCGGCTCGGGCCGCCGTCGAGTGAAGGCGGCAGTTGCGGGAACACTACCGGCCAGCTCGACTTGTCCGGAAACGTCGGATAGTCGTCGGGCGCGGGGGGCAGTTGTGGGAAGCCGGTGGACTTCAGGTTGCGCTCGTGGTTCCTAGCCACAGGCCTCATCCTGCCCGATCAGCGCGGCGTGCCGATCGGCGATGGTCCGGTCTGGCCGATACGTGCGCTCCACCAGCGGCAGCGTCTTGAGCTGACGTTCCAAATGCCATTGCAGGTGGGCGGCCACCAGCCCGCTGACGTGACTGCGGTGCGATTGCGGCGTCGCTTCGGCGGCCTCCCAGTCGCCGTCGTGCAGCGCGGACATCAGTTCCAGCACGCCCAACGGCGGCGTCGTCGAACCCGCCGGCCGGCAATGCGTGCAGACACTGCCCCCGGCGGCGATGTGAAACGCCCGATGCGGGCCGGGTGTGGCGCAGCGGGCACATTCGGTCAGCGCCGGCGCCCAGCCGGCGATGCCCATGGCACGCAGCAGGTAGGCGTCCAGGAGCAGGTCCCGGGGTCGGCGACCGTCGGCCACCGCCCGCAACGCGCTCACCGTGAGCCGGTGCAACGCCGGGGCGGGCGCCCGCTCCTCCCCGGCGAGGCGTTCGGCAGTTTCCAGCATTGCGCAGCCGCAGGTGTAGCGGCCGTAGTCGCTGACGATGTCGGTGGCGAACGCGTCGATCGAAACGACCTGGGTGACGATGTCGAGATTGCGGCCCGGGTGCAGCTGCACATCGATGTGCGCGAACGGCTCCAGCCGCGCGCCGAATTTGCTGTGGGTGCGACACACACCCTTGGCCACCGCGCGAACCAGACCGTGGTCACGGGTCAGCAGGGTCACGATCCGGTCGGCCTCGCCGAGCTTGTGCTGGCGCAGCACTACCGCTCGGTCTCGATACAGCCGCATCTCAATAGTTTTGCACCCCGCCGCGACATCGCGGGTATCCGCGCCGGATAGTCTCGTACCCCATGATCGGCGCTCCTGGACCCGCTTCTGGGTCCCCGTCCGGGTCCGCTTGCGGGTCCCGCGGCCGGCGCCTGCCCACGCTCACCGACCTGCTCTATCAGTTGGCCAGCCGGTCGGTGACCTCCGACACGCTGGTGCGGCGTTCGCTGCGCGCGATCGACGCCAGCCAGTCGACGCTGAACGCGTTTCGGGTGGTCCTCACCGAATCGGCGCTGGCCGACGCGGCCGAGGCGGACCGGCAACGGGCCGCCGGTGACACGGCGCCGTTGCTGGGCGTGCCGATCGCGGTCAAGGACGACGTCGACATCGCCGGGGTGCCGACCGCGTTCGGAACCGACGGCTACGTCCCGCCCGCCACCCACGATTCCGAGGTGGTTCGCCGCCTCAAAGCCGCCGGCGCCGTGATCGTCGGCAAGACCAACACCTGCGAACTCGGCCAGTGGCCGTTCACCAGCGGCCCGGGCTTCGGGCACACCCGCAACCCGTGGTCACGCCGGCACACCCCGGGCGGGTCGTCGGGCGGAAGCGCGGCCGCGGTGGCCGCCGGCTTGGTCACCGCGGCGATCGGCTCCGACGGCGCCGGCAGCATCCGTATCCCGGCCGCGTGGACACACCTGGTCGGCATCAAGCCTCAGCGGGGGCGTATCTCCACCTGGCCGCTGCCCGAATCGTTCAACGGGATCACCGTCAACGGTGTGCTGGCCCGGACGGTGGCCGACGCCGCGCTGGTGCTCGATGCGGCATCCGGCAACGTCGAGGGCGACCGGCATCAGCCGCCGCCGATCAAGGCGTCCGACTATGTGAGCATCGCGCCCGGGCCGCTCAACATCGCCCTGTCGACCCGTTTCCCGTATACTTTCTTTCGGGCCAAACTGCACCCGGAAATCCTGGCCGCGACCCGCGCCGTCGGCAACCAACTCCAGCTGCTCGGCCACAACGTCGTCAACGGCAACCCGGACTACGGCGTGCGGTTGGCGTGGGACTTTCTCGCCAGATCGACTGCGGGCCTGCAGGAGTGGGAGGAACGCCTCGGCGACGGCGTGGTCCTGGACCCCCGCACCCTGTCCAATCTGCGGCTGGGCCATGTGCTGGGACAAGCCGTGCTGCGCAATGCCCGGCGGCACGAGAAGGCGCTGCAGCGCCGTGTGGGATCGATCTTCGACATCGTCGACGTGGTGGTCGCGCCGACGACCGCGCAACCACCGCCGCTGGCGCGTTCGTTCGTCCGGCTCAGCGGCCTGGCCACCGACCGCGCCATGATCAAGGCTTGCCCGGTAGCCTGGCCGTGGAATCTCCTGGGCTGGCCATCGATCAACGTCCCGGCCGGGTTCACCGCAGAGGGCTTGCCGATCGGCGTGCAGCTGATGGGACCGGAGAACAGCGAACCCATGCTGATATCGCTGGCCGCCGAATTGGAGGCCGTCTGCGGCTGGGCGAGCAAGCAGCCGACGGTGTGGTGGGAGCCGGAGCTCGGCTCACCACGCAGCTGAGGCTGGCGGCCGAGGCCGGCTAGCGGTGAAACGATGGGATTTACAACGACTTTCACGCTGTCTGGCAGGACGTGAGTAGTGGCCCCCAAAACCTGGTACAGTGTTAAGTTGCCCTGAAATTTCGCGTCGCCCCACATCAACGCCTTGAACCCTTGGCGGACGACCTGCGCGGGACCGCCGTTGGGCATCAGCGCGGTGACGGTGATTGCCGTGTCACGCAATTCGTCGTGCAAGGCCTCGGCGAACGACTGGACGAACGACTTCTGCTTCGCCAGCCCGAGGCCGATCCCGCTGGACGCACCGGTGACCAGAGCCAGTTTCGCTCGCGCCACATCCGGGGCCTACCTCACCGCGGGTGCCCGCAAACGATCGCTGTCGGCACCCGCAGCACCACGTTTGGCGCCAGATAGGCCGGGTACCGCTGACCGAGCTAACCGTCGCCGACAGCCCAGGAGGCACACACCAATGTTTACGCTCAACAAGGATCTGCAATTCTAGGTGCGAGTCACCGAGCCCGATCCGCGGTTCGCCTCGCTGCTCATGGAACAGTTCGGCGGCGCCGACGGTGAGCTCACCGCGGCACTGCAGTACTTCACCTAGGCCTTTGTGCTGCGGCAGAAAAACCCGAAAATGTATGACCTGTTTATGGATATCGCGGCCGAAGAGCTCAGCCATCTGGAAATGGTGGGCTCCATGATCACCATGCTGCTCGACGGCCTCAACGACGATTTGAAGATCGCCAACCAGCGCTGCGACTGGATGCCCGCGGTGGCCAGCACCGACGGACCCGACAGCATCATCCATCAGGTCGCCATCAACCCTGCAGCACGATCGCGAGGTCTACGCCGAGGGCATGGTCTACCACTACGAGGCGCGCGACCACGATGCGCAGCTGGATCCCGCCTGGGTCGAGACGCTCAACCGCGTCTACCTGCCGGCGCGTTACGCGTTTCACGTTCTGCAGATCACCAGCCTCTACGTCGGGCAGCTGGCGCCGAGCGCGTACATCACCAACGCGACGTTCTTCCAGGCCGCCGACGAGCTCAGGGCGCTGCGGTGGATCGCCTACCGGGCCGAGTCGCTGTCCCTGACGCACGGCACGCATCTGGCCAATACCGAAGCGACGAGGCGTATTTAGGAGTCCGACAAGACGTGGCAGCCGGCCCGGGACGTCAGCGCCGCATCCAGCGCGCCGTCGGCCGAAACCACCACCGCACCCGAATTACAGCCCACGGGGTGCTTCGTCGAGGGCGCAGGATCGCCTCGACGCCGTCACATTTCGGAATGCCCGACGCGGTGACCGCCGGGAAGAGCGCCTCCAGCGCGTCCATTCGGTCGCTGGACGGACCCAACCGCCCGCTGACCGTGGAGCCAAGGCGCTGCACACTCCCCCGCTCCCGTACGGTCATGAAATCGGTCACCGCGGCCGTTCCGGGCTCGGCGATCTCAGTCATCTCCTGCAATGAGCTGCGCACCGAAATAGCGTTCTCGACAATCTCTTTCGAGTTCGATTCCAGGTCATCACGAGCTTTGCGGTCATTGGCAGCGCCGCGCCCGAGCGCCCGGGTGCCGGCCAACGGCTCGGGAATCACCTCCCCGTCCCGACGGACGGCGGTGACGAGTTCGGGGCTGTAGCGCGGATGCCGCCCAGCCGCAGCAAGAAAGACCGCACCGGTGTGTTGTGCCGACGTCCCAGCCGGTAGGTGGACGGAAAGTCCAGTGCGAAGGGCACTTCCACCGAATGGGAGAGGACCACTTTTTGCACGTGCCGGCGGTGATCTCGTTGACGGCTGCGACGACCCGGCCCCGGTAGTCGGATTCATCGCTGGTGATATCGATATTTGGCGGGCTGCGCGCAACGTGGGCACCCCGTCGCGAAGGACTTCGAGCACGGCTTCGCGGTGGCTCTCGGCGGCATCGCGCAACGAAACTCCCTGCCGCGTCACCACGATTCGGGACCGGAGTCAGAACAGTCGTGCCAACGGGGCACCCGGCGTCAATCGCTGTCCCAATCCATAGCGGTAGACCCCGAATTCGAACGCATCCAGCCGTAGAGTTGCTCGGTCTCCAACAACAGGCAATCGATGGCCTTGCCCAGCACCGACTCCGGTCGGCCGGACCATCGCTGCCGCTTGGTCACCCCGTAGCGGATGACCCGCAGCTCGTCGCTGTCCAGTGCGACCATCGCATGCGCACCCACTGCCCAGCACCCACTCGCCGGCGTTCTCGTAAATCAGGTACTCCTCGCTGAGTCGCTCCGGCAAAGCCGTAGCAAGCGCGGCGGCCAGGTCGATTTGGCTAATGGGATCGAATGATTTGCAGGTCGCTCTCGATGAATTGGGAGCCACGGCCGTCCGATGGCAGACGCTCAGGGCCTAACTCGTTGAGCCGGCACCGCCGCTCCCGCAGACTTTTGAACGCACCACGGCGGCGTTGAACAATCTCAACGCCGCCATTGGCGCTGCCACCACGTAGATGATCGCGCGTTCTCAGGCGACTGCTGGCGGGTTGCTTGATATTGCCGGTGGCTATACCAGCCGCGGGTCATCGGAGGTACTGCGGTTACACCCGAAGCATTGGGTGCAGGTGCTATTCCCGGCGCCATCGGTGGCGGTGTTCTCGGATTCGTCGGCGGCTTCGCGACGGGGTTACTTGAAGCACCCGTCAAGGCCGGGATTAAGGGCGCAATTGCCCAGGCGGGAGCACGTGTACATCGCACTCTATTGTAGCGCTAGCCATTTCGGCGCTCATCGACGACGCATTGAAGGTCCTGACGAAATTGGTCTTTCACAGCACGTCGATCTGGATGCCAATCTCCTTCTACATCCTCTTGTACACGAGATTGCTGGCGCTGATCGTCGTCGACGTGCACCGTATTTCCGTTAAATCGACTGATGCACACGGTAATTGAAGTAGCAATGCTGCAAGCGGCGCAGTACCAGTTGGCCTGGGGCCGCTGTCTATCGCGACTTTGAGCGCTTCGCGGACAACCCTCGACGACACTATGTAACCCATCAGCACGGCGAGGCCTCCAGTACTGATCAGTCCAGCATCGTGCCGTGCGTGCACGCATTCAGCACGAACAGGGCAAGGAACAACACGGCCATCGCTGTGTAGAAGCAACGCCCATATGCGGATTGCGTTGTCACCCGAGCGTCTCCTAAAACTGGGTTGGCATCGGCAGCACGTCTTTCGATGCGCCGCAGTTTAAGGCCGCTCCACCAAAGCCGGTAGTCGCCTAGCCCACCGGCCGCACCGAATATCGTGGTCGGAGGCTGAGGTGTCCGGGCAGTGACGAACGGAGCCAGGGTGGGTGGGTTTGCTAACCACCCGCGGACGATCTCTAGCGGCCAGGCGGGGCTGAGTCATCTCGGCGCTGCACGCCCTAAACCATGGGTTCAGGGCTATTCCGATGTCGTGCGAGACCACACTGTCGGGCTGACAGGATTTGAACCTGCGACCACTTGACCCCCAGTCAAGTGCGCTACCAAACTGCGCCACAGCCCGTGCGCCGGTGCATCGACCGGCAGCAGGTCGAAAGCCTACCGCAGCCCGACTGGGGAACCGCCATGGGCTCGCTGACCAGCGAGTCTCTCAGTCGTTCGCCCGGAACCAGGCCTCGACGGTCCCGACCCACGCCCGCAGCGCCTCGGCGAGCTCGGCTTAGCGCCGGTAGAACCGCTGCGAAGGAACCGGCACGCTGACAGCGACCTGCTCGTCGCCGATGCCCCGCAGCACGGCGCCCACCGCGCAGATGCCCTCGCTCTGCTCTTCGCGGTCGTAGGCGATGCCCTCGACTTCGACGCGGTCCAGCTCCTTGCGCAACGCCGCCGGCGTCGTGATGGTTTTGGCGGTGAGCTTGGCGAGCCGGCTGGGCAGCGCCCGGGACTGCTCCTCCGGCGCCAGGCTGGTCAACAGGGCCTTGCCGTTGGCGCAGCAGCGCAGCGGAAACCTCCCCGATCGCGCTGATGGCCCGCAGCCGATGCGGCGAGACGACCTGATCGACGAATGTCGCACGGTCCCCGCCCAGGACCGACAGGTCGGGGCATTCACCCGAATTCCGTGCGGGCCCCACTCGGCCACCAATGATTTGGCCAACAGGTCGGGCCGCCTTGGACGGGCAGCACGCGCTGTAGCCGGCCGGATGCCCAAGTGTCCCCCGCACCGGGGACACCAGCACAACGCTGCCGCCCTCGCGTTGCCGCAGCAGCACCCGCCCCGCCGCCTGACATATCAGCCAGGCACCGCGCGCGTTGGCCCTCATGACGCCGTCGAAGTCGTCGACGGTCATCTCGGTGATCGGCGAGACGTGGTTCATGCCCGAGGCGACCAGAACTCCGTCGAGTCGGCTGTGTTGCGCCACGGCTGCATCCACGATCGCCTCGGCGTCGGCCGCAGATTAGGGGCGACGGATCACCACCGCCACATCGCGGCGGCCGGTCTCGTCGACAAGCTGAGCTAGGCGATCGGTATTGCCGCCGGACAGCGTCAGCCGCAACCCGTCCTGGGCCAGCGCTCGACGGCCACACTGCCCTGCGCGCCGGTCGCGTCGGTGATCACTATCGACTTGTCCTGCACGCTGAACCGCTCCCCGCCCATTGCGCCTCCAGTTCGCGCAATACGGCTAAAACACCCCGCTATACAGGGGAAGCTACGGCGTAACGAACACGAATGTCAATCTAGATTCCTACAATAATGTCAATCTAGATTCCTACAATAATGTCAATCTAGGTTCCTACAATGCAGCAGTTGCATACCGTATCGCAGGATTTTCTTCGACGCATCGAATGTGCGCCGACGGCGGGAAAAGGAGTCGAATGTGCGCCCTGCGGCCAAGCTCAACGCCGGGAAGGCACACGCAACGCCCGAGAAGCACGCTCAGCGGCGCTTGCTCGACCGCTTCTCGCGCACCCGCACGTTGATCCGGATCGGGCTGCCCTCGAAATCGAACGTCTCCCGCAGCCGTCGTTCCAGAAAACGCCGATAGCCGGCCTCCAGGAAGCCGGTGCTGAACAGCACGAACGTCGGCGGCCGCGCGGTCGCCTGGGTAGCGAACAGAATGCGGGGTTGCTTGCCCCCGCGCACCGGCGGCGGCGTGGCGGCCACGACCTCCTTGAGCCAGGAGTTCAGCTGCCAGGTCGGTATGCGGGCGTCCCACGACGCCAGCGACGTTTCCATCGCCGGCACGAGCTTCTGCACGGCGCGCCCGGTCTTGGCGGAGATGTTGACCCGCGGTGCCCACTGCAGCTGCACCAGGTCCAGATCGATCTCGCGGTCCAGCAGCTCGTGGCGGTCCTCGTCGACCAGATCCCACTTATTGAAAGCCAACACCAGGGCGCGCCCGGCCTTGATCACCATCGAGAGCACCCGCTGGTCCTGCTCGGTCAGCGGTTGTGAGGCGTCGATCAGCACGACCACCACCTCGGTGGAGTCGATGGCCGAGTGCGTGCGCACCGACGCGTAGAACTCGTGACCGCTGGCCTGCCCGACCTTGCGGCGCAAGCCCGCGGTGTCGACGAAACGCCATACCTTGCCGCCCAATTCGATCAGCGAGTCCACCGGATCGACCGTGGTGCCGGCGACATCGTGCACCACCGACCGCTGATCGCCGGCCAGCTTGTTCAGCAGCGAGCTCTTGCCGACGTTGGGTTTGCCGACCAGCGCCACCCGCCGGGGACCGCCGGGCGCCAGCGCCGCCTCGGACACCTCGGGCAGCACCGCCAGCACCTCGTCGAGCAGATCGGCCACGCCCCGCCCATGCACCGCGCTGACCGCGTGCGGTTCGCCCAACCCCAGCGACCACAATTCCGCCGCGTCCGCCTCGACCTTCTCGCTGTCAACCTTGTTGGCGGCCAGGAAAACTGGCTTACCGGAGCGCAGCAGGATGCGGGCGGTGGCCTCGTCGGCGGTGGTGGCCCCGACTGTGGCGTCGACGACCAAGATGATCGCGTCGGCGGTCCGCATCGCCACCGACGCCTGCTCGGCCACCAGTTGTTGCAGACCCTTGGCGTCGGGCTCCCATCCCCCGGTGTCCTGCACGACGAAGCGGCGGCCGGTCCACAGCGCGTCGTAGGAGACCCGGTCCCGGGTCACCCCGGGCACGTCCTGGACCACGGCTTCACGCCGCCCCAGGATCCGGTTGACCAGCGTCGACTTGCCCACGTTCGGCCGTCCAACAATCGCCACCACCGGTGCCGGGCCGGCCTTCTCAAACTCTTCCGAGTCGAAACCGACCGATTCCCAGTCGCTTTCGTCGGACCAGGTGCCGTCCTGGGTCACCGCACTGCCTCACTTCGTTGTTTGACCAACTCCAGCAGATGGTCGATGGCCTCGGCCTCGGTCATGTCGCTGGTGTCGACGATCACCGCGTCGGCCTCCGGGCGCAACGGCGACACCGTGCGGGTGGAATCCAGGTTATCGCGGCGGCGCACGTCGGCCAGCACACCGGCGTAATCATCGGCCAGGCCGGCCGCCACGTTCTGATCGTTGCGGCGCCGGGCACGCGTTTCGGCCGACGCGGTCAAGAAGATCTTCACCGGAGCGTCAGGCAAAACTACGGTCCCGATATCGCGGCCCTCGACGACAACACTGCCCGACCCTTGCGCCATCTCGCGCTGCAGGGCGACCAGCCGGGTGCGCACGGCCGGCACCGACGACACCGCGGACACCGCACCGGTCACCCGTTCGCCGCGGATCTCCGCAGAGATATCTTCTCCAGCAAGGAAGTATCGATCGCCGTCGGGATGGCAGACCACCGACATCTGCACCGTCTCCACTATCCGGGCAACCGCTTCGGCGTCGGCGGGTTCGACGCCGGCGCGCAGCACCGCCAGCGTCACCATCCGGTACATGCCCCCGGTGTCCAGGTAGCGTGCGCCCAGCGCCCGTGCTAAACCCTTTGACACCGACGACTTTCCGGTCCCCGCGGGGCCGTCGATCGCCACCACGACGCGCCGGCTCACAATCCCACCGCTTTGTACAGTTGGCCCACTTCGTCCTGGAGCAAGGCCCGGATGCTACCCGGGCGCTGCTTACCCAGCGACACCGCACCGATGTCGGTGCGGACCAGCGCCTCCACCGGGAAGCCCACCGCGGCCAGCATGCGGCGCACAATACGATTACGTCCTTCGTGTAACGTCAAGCGCACCAATGTCTTTTCCGGTATCGCGTCGACGACCGCGAAGTCATCGACGCGCGCCGGGCCGTCCTCCAGCTCGATACCGGCCCGCAACTTCTTGCCCACCCCGCGGGGCACCGTCGCGGTGACCGTGGCCAGATACGTCTTCGGCACTTCATGCGACGGATGCATCAGCCGGTGTGCCAGTTCGCCGTCGTTGGTCAGCAGGATCAGTCCCTCGGTGTCCGCATCCAGCCGGCCCACATGGAACAGCTTCTTGTTGCCCCGCACCTTGCGCTCGATCAGATCGCCGATGCACGGCCGGCCCCGATCGTCGGACATCGTGGAATGCATGCCGCGCGGCTTGTTCAACGCCAGATACACCTGCGAATCGTCGACGACGATGCGGGCGCCGTCGACGCGAATCACCGAGGCATCGAGGTCCACACGGGTGCCCAGCTCGGTCACGACCCGCCCGTCCACCTCGACGCGGCCGTCGAGAATCAGCTTCTCGGCGGCCCGGCGTGACGCGATTCCGGCCTGGGACAACACTTTTTGCAGTCGGATGCCCTGATCTTCGACCATTAATCCTGGTCCACGTCGAAGGTCAGCGACTGCTCGGGCGATGCGCCGCAGGACAGTTTGATGAAACGCGGCTCGCTGTTCAGGGATTCGCTCAGGTCCTCGATCATGTCGACGTCGGGCAGCAGCGGCGCGATGTCGGGCAGGTCGGCCAACGACGTCAACCCCAGGCGCTCCAAGAACAATTCGGTAGTGGCGAAGGTGGCCGCACCGCTGTCCTCGTCGATGCCGGTCTCGGTGATCAGACCCCGCGCCAGCAGGGTACGCATCACGGCATCAACGTTGACACCGCGCACTGCGCTGACCCGCGCGCGGGTCACCGGCTGGCGGTAGGCCACCACGGCCAACGTTTCCAGTGCCGCCCGGGTCAGTTTGGACCGCGCGCCGTCCAACAACAGTTTCTCGACGTACGGCGCGAACCGGGCGCGGGTGTACATCCGCCAGCCCTCGCCGGTCTTGCGCAGATCGATGCCGCTGTCGCGTTCGGTCAGTTGATCCGACATCGCCTGCAGCTTGGCCGCGATCCGGTAGACGGGTTGCTGGGTGGCCGCGGCCAGCGCCTCGTCGGTGACCGGGGTGTCGACCACCAACAGCAGCGCTTCCAACACCGACTCGAGTTCCCCGGGATCCATCGGCGCCGCTTCGGCGATGTCCGGGATCCCGCCGTCAAGGTCGACGTCAGCTTCGTCGTGAGTGCTCAAGCGCCGCTCCTCCCCATCGCTGCGCTCTGCGTCGTCGCTAGCGGTACTCATCTCATTCGTCCCGCACTTCCGCCAGCGCCTCGGCGGTCGGGCGCTCCCCGGTCCACGAAATTTGGAGCACACCAAGCGGTTCCGATTGGTCGAATGCTACCTCCCGCGACCGATACAACTCGAGCAGCGCCAGGAACCGTCCCACCACCTCCATCGGCTTCTCGCAATCGACGACCAGCTCGGAAAACGTCGCCCATTGGCCCTGGCCCCGGGCCTCGAGCATCGACAGCAAGTGCCGCGCCTGCTCGGGCACCGAAACCTGCAGTTCATGCAGGTGGCCGGTGGACACCGTCGGCACCAGCCGCGGCGTGAAGGCGACCGCGGCGATCTGGGCGAACCGCTCAGCGTCGACCCCAAGCATCACCTCCGGCAGCAGTCGGGTGAACCGCTCCTCCAGCGACACCGCCCGCGGGTAACTGCGCAGCGCCGCGGCTTCCAGCTCGGCGAACATCTCGGCAACATGCTTAAACGCCCGGTACTGCAGCAGCCGGGCGAACAGCAGGTCGCGCACCTCGAGCAGGGCGAGATCCTCTTCGTCATCGACCTGCCCGGCCGGCAGCAGCCGCGTCGCCTTGAGGTCCAGCAGCGTCGCAGCCACCACCAGGAACGCGGTGGTCTCCTCCAGATCCAGCTGCGCGCCGATCTCGCGGGTGTAGGCGATGAAATCGTTGGTGACCTGATGCAGCGCAACCGCGGTCACGTCGAGCCGATGTGCGAAGATCAGCTGCAACAGCAGGTCGAACGGCCCCTCGAAGTTGGTCAGGCGGACTTGAAAGCCGTTCTGCGGTGGCGCCTCACCATTCGCCGTGTCGGTCACGCGCCGAATCGGTCGATGAACTCGCGGGCCAGGGCTCGATAGGCGATGGCGCCCATCGACTTCGGCGCCCAGGTGGTGATGGGCTCACCCGCCACGCTGGTTTCCGGGAAACGCACGGTCCGGGTGATCACTGTGTCGAACACCAGATCACCGAACCGCTCCACGACCCGGCTCATCACCTCGCGGGCGTTGACCGTGCGCGGGTCGTACCGGGTCAGCAGGATGCCGCTGATCTCCAGCTTCGGGTTGAGCCGGTCGCGCACCTTGTCGACGGTGTCGGTCAGCAGCGCCAGGCCACGCAGCGAGAAGAACTCGCACTCCGTCGGGATGACGACGCCGTCCGCGCAGGCCAACCCGTTGACGGTGAGCAGACCCAGCGACGGCTGGCAGTCGATCAAGACGTAGTCGTAGCGGTCCAGCACCGGATGCAGCGCCCGGCCCAGGGTTTGCTCCCGGCCGACCTCGTTGACCAGCTGGATTTCGGCCGCCGACAGGTCGATGTTGCTGGGCACCAGGTCCAGGAACTTGATGCGGGTGGACAGCAGCACGTCGTCGATCGACACCCGCGGTTCCACCAGCACGTTGTAGATGGTCTTTTCCAGGTCGTAGTGCGGGACGCCAAGGCCGGCGGACAGCGCACCCTGTGGGTCCATGTCCACCAGTAGCACCCGCCGGCCGTACTCGGCGAGCGCGGCGCCCAGGTTGATCGTCGAAGTCGTCTTGCCGACGCCACCCTTCTGGTTGCACATCGCCACCACTTTGGCCGGGCCGTGGGAGGTGCGCGGCTCAGGCTCCGGGATCGCCCGCGGTGGGCGTCCGGTGAGGCCGATCTCGACGCTGCCGTCAGGCTGGTCGATCATACCCGGTAGCGACTTGTGGGACGGGCGTCAAGGTGCACATCGCAGGAAAGTCTAGCGGTTAACTGCGCTTGGCCCACTAGACCCGCAGGCAAATCAACCTGCCAATATTCTTTTGGAGTCGTCCGGTCGGCAGCGCGCCGCGGTCAGGCTGATTCGGGGGAACCTCAGGTCGGTAACGGTGACGGTTGCCGACGAGAGCAGTAGGTGGCCTCCTCTGGATGCAACGACAACATCGGTACGGCCGCTGCGCAGGGAGCCGACGACGATTCCCGAGAGCACGGCAAGCGGGGCGAAGCCTAGATGCTTTGCTTCCCGACTCCCACGCGGGTCGAGCCGGGTTTGGTTTTCGCGGCGGGAACCACTTCACTCATCGAACCTACAAATGGCCTTTTAGCACGCGCTGGATTCCCTGGTTAGCACGGATCTGTGCTGGACATATGCGATGCTGGGTTATGGAGTACGGCGCTGCTGATCCCCCCACCACCACAAGCACCCGATCAACTCGACACGCCAGGCTGCTGCGCATTGCCGGCGTGTGTGCTGGGCACGATGATGGCAATTGTTGACACCACCGTCGCACAACACATTCGTCACCGCGTCGATACCACCCACGCCGTTGTCGCCTGGACGATCACCGGCTACACGCTCGCCATGGTCGCGGTGATTCCGCTGGCCAGGTGGACCGTCAACCGATTCGGTATCAAGCGACTGTTCATGGGTTCACTCGCCGCGTTCACACTGGGCTCCCTGTTAAGCGCACTGGCATCAAACATCACGCTGCTCATCACCTTTCGAGTGGTGCAGGGGTTAGGCGGGGGCATGCTGATGCCGCTGGTCCTCACCATCCTGACGCGCGAGGCAAGTTCGAACCGGCTGGGCCGGGTACTGGCGGTGCTGGGCATCCCGATGCTGCTCGGCCCGATCTTCGGGCCCGTGCTGGGCGGGTGGCTCATCGACAGCTACGGCTGGGAATAGATCTTTTGGACCCACCTGCCGATCGGTGTGATCGCCTTCGTTCTCGCGGCGATCGCGTTTCCACAAGATCATTCGGCACCGTCGGAAACGTTCGACCTGGTCGGCATGCTGCTGTTGTCCCCTGGTTTGGCGACGTTCTTGTACGGCGTGTCGGTCACCCTCGGCCGCGGCACGATCGCGGATCAACAGGTGTGGATACTGGTCGCCATTGGCGCGGTATTGATCGCCGGGTTCACTTTTCATGCGCTGTACCACGCGGATCATCCGTTGATCGACCTGCGGCTGCTACAGAACAAAGTGGTCAAGTTGACCAATGCGGCGATGTTCTTGTTCGCTGCTTCGTTTTTGGTGCGGGGTTGCTTTTCCCGAGCTACTTTCAGCAGTCCAGTTCAACCGTAGCGAAAACATCTCCGCGGCAACGAAAATCGCCATGCTCAAAGAGGAATCCGCCCGCCACGGGGTGCCGATTGACCCTGCGACGATGCCCCGGAAGGCCCTTGATCCGGACTTTCCCGACAACCTGCTGCACGATCTTTCCTACGCCTACACCGTGGTATTTCTAGCGGCCGTCGTACTGGTGGCACTGGACTTCATACTCGTGATGTTCTTGCCGAAGCGGCAGGCGGAACCGCTTGGCCGTCAGGACACTTCTTGATAGGTGGCGCTCTCAATCACCGGCGCCGCTTGCGGTGGAACCGCCAAGCTCTGCCAGTGGCACCTCGGCATAGCTTCGCCAGTACCAACTTCCGTATGACAGGTCGGTATTGCATACGAGACCGTGCCGAAAAGCATCCATGCAGCCGGCAGGATCCAATTTGTCAGTCGTGGGTTTGGCCCGAATGTCAATCTTCAGGCCGGCCTAAAACTGCAGCAGCACCAGCAACAACGGTGCAAATGGATTTCGTACATTGCATTCCGGCCTAAAACGCTCCAGCAAGCAGCTCACCGGCGGGCTCTGTCGAGTACGCGTATAGCGTATAGGACGTGAGCCACATCATGCGAAACAATGAACTCACCGGTGATATCTTTCTCGCCCGGAAATCTGAGATTGTTGCGAACGTAGTGCGCCCAGTGTTCGCGTCCAAGTGATCCCGATTCGAGGAAGCCTAGCTTCTGGTAGGACGTCGCGGCGCGGGGTCGGTCGAAATTCCAAAATAGCCGGGGACATGTTGTCCCAAAAGCCTTTCAGAATCTGAATTCGAGACGTGCCGTAACTACTCACGAGCTTTGCCCTGATGCGCATCGCGCCGATGAATTCCCGCCCGCGAGCAATGTCAAGCAGGTCATCCAGGAACCATTTATAGCAATCAAGGGGTCTGTTGCACGGATGGGTGACAACCGAGATCGCTTGCCCAGGGTGGGCGGGCTGGAAGGATGTCACCATGGCAAGCCCTATCCCAAGGAGTTGTGCGACGACGTTGTGCGGGTAGCCCGCAACC
>NZ_LR655717.1 GCF_902168065.1 Mycobacterium tilburgii
ATCGCGGGCAGCCTGAATGGCCCGTGCTTTATTCCATTCAGCTCAAGGATTTCCGCGCCCGAGCCCACGAACGTGATACAGGCCGCTGCGCACGCCGCGACCAGGTCTGGGTTCTCCGACAGGAAACCGTAGCCGGGGTAGACGGTGCCGGCCCGCTGCGCGGTTTCAACGATCTCGTCGATGGACCGGTACGCCCGCACCGAATGACCGACCTCGCCGATCTGATAGGACTCGTCAGCCTTGAGGCGATGCTGGGAACTGCGGTCCTCGTAAGCATAGACCGCGACGGTGCCCACCCCAAGTTCGTAAGCCGCGCGGAAAGCACGAATCGCGATTTCACCGAGATTGGCCACCAGCACCTTGGAAATCACCCTTAGACTCCTCACAGCAGCGTCGACCAGTAGTCCCAGCACCGAACCATGATCAATAGAAACACCCCGGCAAACCAAAGCGTGGTGAGCGACCACCGCCATTGATGGAGCAGCCTGGCCGCGGTGCTGTCCCAGCTTTCCAGCACCGGTCGGAACGCAATCGACCCGACCACCACCAGCAGGGTAATCGTCATCGCCCAGACCACCATGCAGTAGGGGCACAGCACGCCGATTCGGTACAGGCTTTCGAAAATCAGCCAGTGCACGAACACCGCACCTACCAGCGTCCCGGCGGTCAGCGCCACCCAAAACCATTGGGGTAAAGGTACTTTCGCTACGGCCAGGACTCCGGAGACCAGCACCACGGTGAACGCCACGATACCCAGCAGCGGATTGGGGAAGCCAAGCAGCGACGCCTGCGGCGTCACCATCACCGAGCCGCACGAGATGATCGGGTTGAGGTTGCAGGACGGCACGTAGGACGGGGTGAGCAGGATGTCGATCTTCTCCACCGTCAAAGTCGCCGACGCGGCCAAACCGACCGCGCCGGCTATCAGCACCCACCAGGCGCTCAGCGGCGACACGGGTGCGCCACGCGTGGCAGCCGGTGCCGGATCTCCGGATGGTTCGGCGGGTTCGTCCGACACCGCAACGCCTACGCGGCCGCGGGGGCTACGGCCGTGTCGATGCCAGGGATGTCACCCACGATCGCCTTGATCTTGGCGACCAGCGCGTCCGGTGTCGACGGGTCGTAGTTCTCGCCGTTGATCTTGATCGTCGGGGTGGCGGTGATGCCCGCCGCCGAGGCTTCGCCGCTGACCTTGGCGAGGTACTTCCCGCTGTTGATGCAGTCGGGCACCTTGCCGACCACGCCGGCCTGGCGTGCGTATTCGATCAGCTTTGCGTTGTCCGGGAAGTTGGGGCCGCGTTCGTCGGGCTGGATGCCGGTGGAGAACAGCGCGGTATGGAATCGCCGGAACGCGTCCATGTTCTCGTCGGCGACACACAGCGCCGCCGCCCCCGCCCGCGACGAGTAGTTCTGGTTCTTGTTGCTGTCCAGGATGGCCGCCATCGCGTAGTCGGCCGCGATGGCACCGGTGTCGATCAGCCTGGACACCGTCGGCCCGAAGGTCCGTTCGAAATTGCCGCAGGCCGGGCACATGAAATCCTCGTAGAACGTGATCACGGCCTTGGGGTTGTTCGTGCCGGGCTGGGTGACCAGCTTGCTGGACGTGACCCGGACCGCGTCACCCCCACCGGAGGCAGCGCCCTTCTTGCCGTGATGCGACGTCACGATGTAGAAGACGAGCGACACCGCGAAGATGACGATGATGGCGGTACCGCCGATCTGGATGAGTCGGCCGGACTTGCCGTCGGAGGCCTTCAGGTCGAATCGGGGGGGACGTTTCGATTTGTCGGCCACGGTTCCGGAGGTCCTTTGCGTGCGTGAGTCGGCTTGCGAGCAGGTCCGTCGGTCGGGACGGCGCTTCTAGGTTACCGACGTGGGGCCGCAAGCGAATCAGGCGGCTCAGGTGCACGCGCAGCGACGAGATCAGATCGCTGGTCGCGGCCACGCTGCCACCGCCGAGCTGGAACAGACTGGCGAAACCGTGTGTCAACGCACCCAGGCAACCGCAGGTCCACCGGCGTCCTGGCGTCCTGCAGGGCCGCCGCGTAGCACTGTCCCTCGTCGCGCAACGGGTCGAACCCGGCGACGGCGATCAGCGCGGGCGCCAGCCCGGACAGCGACTCGGCGTGCGCCGCCGACACGCGCGGGTCCGCCAGGTCGATGCCGGTGCCCTTCAGGTACTGGTCAGCGAACCAGTCGACGTCGCGCTTGGTCAACAAGAAGCCACGGGCGAACAGGCTCAGCGACCGGTTGTACGCGGTGAAGTCGGTCCGCGGATAGAGCAGCCACTGCAGCAGCGGCGCCGGGCCACCCTCGTCGCCGGTCAGCCGACACACCATGGCGACCAGGTTGCCGCCGGCGCTGTCGCCGCCGACCGCGACCCGCCCGGGGGGACCGCGCCGAGTTCGGCGGCATGCTCACACGCACAGCGGAACGCCGCGTAGGCGTCGTCGACGGCGGCCGGCACCGGGTGCTCGGGGGCCAGCCGGTAATCGACGGACAGGACGTGCACCCCGGCGTCGCGGCCAGGTCAGCCGGCCCAGCGCGTCGACGGTATCCAGGTCGCCCAGGGCCCAGCCACCACCGTGGTAGAAGACCAGCAGGTCGGTGGCCGTGCCGCTGGCGGGACTGTAGTGCCGCGCCGGAATCGGGCCGGCGGGTCCGGGCAGCGTCAGGTCTTCGACCATGACGTGGATCTGCGGGCCGGGCAACAACTGCAGCGACTGGCGCATCTGCGCCCGCGACGCCACCGGGTCGCCGTTGACGACCAACCCGTCGATGCCGCCGAGTCGCAGCCCGGACAGCATCAGTTGCAGGGTGGGGTCCAGGGTGTTGACATCGATGATGATGGACCGGCCGGCGAACATGACCCGCCTTGCCGGGGGTTGGTATCCACGGAATCGACTTGACGCCGACGGTGGTGACGACGTCTTGCAGCCGGTCGGTACAGCGGGTCGATCCGCGTCGAGCTGACAAACCCACCTCCGGTGCGCCTGTCAGACTCTGTGTCATGTCCGGTCCCCTCGAACAAAACTCTGCGAAACACCCTGCCAAAAACGTAGTCACGCTCAACGACGGTCGTGCGATTCCCACCGTAGAGCTCGGCGTCTTTTAGGTTCCTCCGGGGGAGACCAGGGTTACGACAGCACGCTGGCCGCGTTCACGCCAGCATGGACCGGCTGGGGCTGGACTATCTCTACCTTATACCTCATCCATTGGCATACCTCATCCATTGGCCGCTTCCCGCTCTGGGAAAGTTCGTCGAGACGTTCAAGGTTTTCGCTCATCTGCGCGATCAGGACCGCATCTGTTCGATCGGAGTCAGCAACTTCGAGCCCGAGCACCTGATGGTGCTCATCGGTGCCGCCGGCATCGTCCCCGCGGTCAATCAGGTGGAGTTGCACTCGCGGTTCGCCCAGGCGGAATTGCGGAAAGTGCATACACAGAACGGAATTGCGACCGAGGCGTGGGCCCCACTGTGCCAGGGAGCGTTGCTGACGCACCCCCACGTCACCGCCGGTCGCCGACGGATGCGGGCGAACACCCGCCGTTGATTAGGTGGCATATCCAGCTCGGTAATATCGTGATCCCCAAGTCGGTAAACCCTGCACGGATTGCGAGTAACTTCGACGTGTTCGATTTCGAACTCAACGCCGATGAAATGGCGGCGATTTCCTCGCTCGACGACGGAACCCGGCTTGGCCCGGATCCGAAAACCTCCAGTTTCACAGGTAGGTGAGTGACGTTGGGCGACTCGAGCGCCGCCGTACCCTCGATTGCTCTCAATGACGAAAACACGATGCCGGTGCTCGGCCTCGGCGTCGCGGATCTGTCAAAGGACGAGACCGAGCGCGCCGTGACCGCGGCGCTAGAGGTCGGTTGCCGACTGATCGACACCGCCGCGGCGTACGGCAACGAGGCCGCCGTCGGCCGCGCCATCGCCGCCTCCGGGATCCCGCGCGCGGAGATCTTCGTGACCAGCAAGCTGGCCACCGCCGACCAAGGCTTCAAGGGTGCCGAGGACGCCTGCGTGGCCAGCGCGGAGCGGCTGGACCTGGACTACATCGACCTCTACCTGGTCCACTGGCCGGCCCCGGCGCTGGGCAAGTACGTGGATTCCTTCGGCGGGTTGTTGCAGGCCCGCGGTAAGGGACACACCCGCTCGATCGGTGTCTCCAACTTCACCCAGGAGTACCTGGAGATGGTCATCGACCTGGTCTTCACCACGCCGGCGGTCAACCAGATCGAGCTGCACCCCCTGCTCAACCAGGCCGACCTGCGCAAGGCGAACGCCCAACACAACGTCGTGACCCAGTCCTACACGCCGCTGGCGCTGGGCAAGCTGATGGACAATCCGACCATCACCTCAGTGGCCGGTGAATACGGCAAGACACCCGCTCAGGTGCTGCTGCGGTGGAACGTGCAGCTGGGCAACGCGGTCGTCTTCCGGTCCGCCTCGGCCGAGCACATTGCCAGCAACCTGGACGTGTTCGACTTCCAGTTGGCCGAGGAGCACATGGACGCGATCAACGCGCTCAACGACGGCACGCGGTTGCGCCCGGACCCGGACACCTACGAGGGTACTTGATCCGATCCGCGGGCCGTCACGAACCCGTCGGGCAGGTGGCCGCCGCCCCGCGCAACACGTCCGCCGACGCCTGGTCGACGGGTAGCTGGTAGCCGCGCAGCACCGCGATGAACTGCATCGCTTATTGGCAGGCGAACGCCTTGTTCGGCGGCATCCACAGCGCCGGCGGCTCGTCGCCACTGTCCTGATTGGCCTAGCCCTGGACCGCCGGCAGATTGGCTGGGTCGTTGCCGAAGCGCCGCCGCTGGGCATCGGGCCAGGCCGAACGCGCCAATGTCCCAGGCGTAGGCGAGCGGGACGATGTGGTCGATCTACACCGATTCGCCGACCTTGGCGCCACGCCGGAATGCGATAGTGGTGTTGGTGTACGGGTCGTGCAGGGTGCCGGTGGCCACGGCGGTGGGACACCGCTTGATCGACACGTAGGTCTTGTCGACCAGCTCGCGGTCGAGAATGTCGTCGCGGGTGTCGCAGCCGTTGTGTCCGCCCGGAGCGTCGGTGTCGTCGTCCCAGGCGTCGCCGAACGCCGCCTGGTGGTAGTCGTAGCGGTACGTGCGTTGCGGCAGCACGGCAATGCCGGCCAGCACGTCGACGCCCGGCGCCACTGTGGGGACGTCGGCGCGGGCGGTGACTTAGGCGTGCTTGGCCGAGGCGGAATCCAGCGTCTGATACGCGACCAGCACCGACAGCACGGCGGCCAGCGACAACCACAGCAGAACCTTGCGATTCACCAGCGCGGTTCTCCCTCGCCAGCGGGTGGTGCCCCCACCTCGTCGCTACGCACTGCATCGTCGCAGGCGGTCACGACTTGTCCAAATATTCAATGCGGTCGGTACCGGTGAATTGCGCTGCCAGCAAAGCTAATCCGGGCCGGTCACTGTCCTCTTGATAGGCCTGGGTGCAGTACTCGCGCGCCGCTTCTATGTAGGCCAGGTGGTCGGCCAGCGACAGCAGACGCAGCGCGATCGCCCGACCGGACTGGTTGCGGCCCAACACATCTCCCTCGCGGCGCTCCTTGAGGTCCAGCTCGGAGAGGGCGAAGCCGTCCAGGGTCTCGGCGACGGCGCGCAGTCGCCGCCCGGCGGGCGAGCCCGGCGAGCGCCAGGTCGTCAGCAGGCACAGGCTCGGATGCGCACCACGGCCGATACGGCCGCGGAGCTGATGCAGTTGGCTGATCCCGAACCGGTCGGCGTCCATCACCAGCATCACGGTGGCGTTGGGAACGTCGACGCCGACCTCGATGACAGTGGTGCACACCAGCACGTCGATCTCACCGGCCCGGAAAGCCGCCATCGCGGCGTCCTTCTCCTCGGCGGGCAGCCGGCCATGCATCAGCCCCAGTCGCAGCGCCGCCAGCTCGCCGGAGCGCAGCCGCGCGAACAGACCCTCGGCGGTTTCCGTCGGGCGCGCGTCGTCGCCGTTTTTCTTATCCTTGTCGTCGGACTCGTCGATGCGGGGCGCCACCACGTAGGCCTGCCGGCCGGCGGCGACCTCCTCGCGGATGCGCTGCCAGGCCCGGTCCAGCCAGGCGGGTTTCTCTTTGACGAAGATGACGTTACTGGTGATCGGCTGGCGCCCGAGCGGTAGTTCGCGCAGCGTCGAGGTTTCCAGATCGCCGTAGACGGTCAGTGCGACGGTGCGCGGGATCGGCGTCGCCGTCATCACCAGCAGGTGTGGTGTGATGCCGGCAGGAGCCTTGGCGCGTAACTGATCTCGCTGCTCCACCCCGAAGCGGTGCTGTTCGTCGACCACCACCATGCCGAGGTTGTGAAACTGCACCACGTCCTGCAGCAGCGTGTGCGTGCCGATGACAATACCGACCTCGCCGCTCGCGATCTGCCTGCGCACCTGATTCTTCTGCGCCGTCGACATCGACCCAGTCAGCAGTGCGGCGCGGGTGGCCACCCCGCCCTCGCTATCGGCGCCGCTCATCTGCCCGGCCATCGCCAACGGGCCGAGCACGTCGTTGATCGACCGCAGATGTTGCGCGGCAAGGACTTCGGTGGGGGCCAGCAGCGCGCACTGGTAGCCGGCATCGACCATCTGCAGCATCGCCAGCACCGCGATGATCGTCTTGCCGGACCCGACCTCGCCCTGCAACAGCCGGTTCATCGGCCGGGTCGCCGCGAGCCCTTCGGACAGCACCCCGAGCGTTTCGCGCTGCCCCGCTGTCAGCTCAAAGTGCAAGCGGCGCAACAGCTCTGCGACCAAGCCGTCCGGCCGGGGCGACGCCGACGGCCCCGATTGCGACAACTCGCCTTGCCGGCGCGCGACCAACGCCCACTGCAGGCCGACGGCCTCGTCGAAGGTCAGCCGTTCCCGCGCGCGGCGCCGGTCCCCTTCGTCCTCAGCCAGATGGATGGCGCGCAGCGCTTCGTCCTCGGAGATCAGGCCGTGCGCGGCGAGCAGCTCGGCGGGCAGCGGATCCTCGACGGGGTCGAGCACGTCGAGCACCTGGCGCACGCAGGCAAAGATGTTCCAGCTCTGCAGTTTGGTGCTGGCCGGATAGATCGGGAAGAAACGGCGTTCGAACTCCGACATCAACACCTCGCCGCCCACGGCCTGCGAGGCGTCGGCGATGGATTTGAGCGCCTTGCTGCCGCGGTTGCGCCGGCCCGGCGAGTCGAGGAGCAGAAAGTCCGGGTGCGTCAGCTGCATGACGTTTCGGAAATACCCGACCTCGCCGGAGAGCATCACCTTGGCGCCCTTGGTGAGGTCCGTGCTGAGGTAGTCCGCGTTGAAGAACGTCGCGGTCACCTTGTGGCGGCCGGAGCCCAGGGTGATGCGCAGGCATTTGCGCTTCGGGTTCTTCTTCATCGGGAACGTGTGGGTGTCGCTGATCGTGTCGACGAGGGTGATGTGCTGGCCCGTTTCGGGCCGTTCGTCGTCGCTGTCCCACCGGGCGGCGCCCTCGGAGTAGCTGCGCGGGTAATGGCGCAGCAGGTCGTCCACGGTGCGGATGCCGAACACTTCGTCGAGCGGGTCCGCGGCCTTGGCGCCCAGCACGTAGTCCAGCCGATTAGTCAGCGACACCACCGCTACTCGACCTCAATCAGTAGGGTGTCGCCGCGATGCCCGATGCGGTAGGTCAACAGCTCGGTGCCGGGGTGGTGATCGTGCACGTGCTGCTGCAGCACGTGCACGATCACCACCGCACCGCTCGAATTCGGCATGCCGGCACCGACCAGCACGGTCACCAGGTCACCACCCGAGGCCAACAGCAGGTCGAGCAGGCCGATCGCGGCCGCGGTCACGTCGTCCGCGACGATCAGCACCTCGTCGCCGGCGATGCCCAGGCCGTCACCGGGGTGGCAGTGGCCCACCCAGGTCAGCGCGCTCTCGGTGGCGACCCGCACCGAGCCGCAGCGGGCACCGCCGGCGGCCCGGGCCATCGTGTAGCCGTCGTCGACGGCCTGGCGGTCCGTTTCGTGCACGGCCAGCGCGGCGAGCCCCTGCACCATCGATCCCGTCGGTATCGGGACCACATCGATGCCCCAGCCGATGGCCGCGGTGCAGACGGCGACCAGCTCCTCGGCCGCGACATACCCGTTGGGCAGGACCCTCACATGCGCGGCCCCGGTGTCGACCACTGCCCGCATCAACTGGTGGGCGCTGGCGCTCGCCGCGTCCTGGTCGGTCGGCGACCGATCCCGTCGCAGCACGTGGGCGCCCTCGCCAGCGAACAGCGCGGCCGCACGGTCCCCGTCGACGACGGCCACCACCGCCCGCTCCCGGGTCCAGCTGCCCGCCGGCAGTCCGACCGCCCCGGAACTCAGCACGGAGATCACGATCCGGCTCAGCTGCCCAGCGGCCGACCCCGCTTCCACCGCGGTGTCGGCGTCGTCGATGTGCACGTGCACGGAGTAGCTGGACGAATCCGTGCCGATCGCCACCGATTCGCCCAGGTCCTCGAGTCGACGCCGCAGCCGGTCGGCGGCGCGCGCATCGCAGCCGGCCAGCGCGTACATCACCTCAACCTGCGGCGCGGGCCGTTCGGTGCCGGTGGGTGCCGGTTGCGCGCGCGGCGACAGCTCATAGACGGTGCGGACGGGCGCCAGCCCGGTGACCATCGAGCGCAACGCGCCCAGCAGCACCACCAAGCCCCGCCCACCGGCGTCCACCGCGCCCGTGTCGGCCAGCACTTCGAGCTGCTCGGGGGTCTTTTCCAGCGCGACCGCCGCGTCGCCGGCCGCGGTGACTGCCGCGGCCAACCCGTCGTTGGCGCAGTCGTCGACGGCCTGGGCGGCGGCCCGCAGCACCGTCACAATGGTACCAGGCACCTCCTGGCCACCCATCGAGGCGATCACCAACTCCACCCCGCGCTGCAACGCCGCGCCGAGCAGCGCCGCGTCCAGGTGCGGCAGTTCACCGCCGGCCTCGGCCGCCGCGGTCGCCGTGACCTCGGCGATGCCGCGCAGGATCTGCGACAAAATCACCCCGGAGTTGCCGCGGGCACCGTTGAGCGCGCCCACCGACAAGGCGGACCCGGTCCGGGCGACGCAGCCGGGGCCGCCGTCGGCGCCGATCCCCGCGTTCGCCTCGGCCAGCGCGGAACGCATCGTGAACAGCATGTTCGCCCCGGTGTCGGAGTTGGCGACCGGGAACACATTGAGACGGTTGATCTCGTCGATGTGCGTGATCAGGTCGCTGACGGCGGTGTGAGCCCAGTCCCGCAGCGCCGGCGCGTCGAGCAGACGATCCGGATTGCCCACGTGACCCACCTCCTGGCGCGATTCGAGCAGGCCGACCGATCTATTGAGCCTAGCCAGCGGCCGCGACAGTATAAGGGGTACAGCCGACGGTCGGTTGTACAACGTTTTGGCGGTTGCCCACCACTGTCGCTATTCTGGACCGGCCCGGGTAGCCTGGGCCGTTCCGGCTCGCGAAGCTGACAGTGCCGGATCCCCGAACATTTGAGGAGCTAAAACGATGGCCGCTGTGTGCGATATCTGCGGGAAAGGCCCCGGCTTCGGCAAGTCGGTGTCGCACTCCCACCGGCGCACCAGCCGGCGCTGGGACCCCAACGTTCAGGCCGTCCACGTGACCACTCGCCCGGGCGGCAACAAGAAGCACCTCAACGCGTGCACGTCGTGCATAAAGGCCGGCAAGGTCACCCGCGGCTAGCCTGAGCCGGCCGTCGCGCAGTCCCCTCCCCTACATCGCGATGTGCCCGGCATCGGCGAAGGCCACCAGCCGCCCGGCCGTGTCGTAGTCGCAGGCCAGTGCCGAACGCCCGGCCAGCACCGGGCCGCCGCGCAGGTCAGAACCGGCCGCTCACCCCGACGAAGCAGCCCGGCGGCACCGGCTCGCTGATACACGGTGGGCACCGCACCTTCGTCGATGTCGTTGGCGAACCGATCGGCCAACCACCTTGACGCCCCGGTGGGCCAGTGACAGCAGCGGTGTCTGCCCGATGTTCGACAGGTTCGAGGCCACCCACCCCAGGTGGGTGAGTTGACTGACGGTAGCCGACCCGCCCGCCCGCAGCCGGCGCGATCCAGTGCGAGCCCCCCACAACATGACCGCCAGCTTCGAGGACGCGTAGCTGCTCAGCCGGGTCCACTTGGTGCGGCGCAGGTGCATGTCGTCGAGGTGCAGGCTGGCCGACTTGTGCGCGTCGGAGCCGACGATGATGATCTGCGCGCGAACCCTCGGCAGCAGCAGATTGGTCAGCGCGAACGGCCCGAGCAGGTTCGTGCCCAGGGTCGTCTCGAAGCCGTCGACGGTCTCGGTGCGCCGGTCCGTGAGCGTGCCCGCATTGTTGAAACGCCCCCACCGACGCCAGATCCGAGAGGTCGAACTTGATCACCGAGGTGGGGCCGCGCATCTCGGCCGCGCACTGCTTACCTCTGTCGGCGTTGCGCACGGCCAGGATCACGTGTGCTCCGGCGGCGGCCAGCGCCCGGGCGGTGCCCAGCCCGACACCACTGGTCGTCCCCGTCACGACGATCTGTGTCCCGGTCAAGTTGCCGAGCCTGCTCGGCGTCCAAGGTAACGTCACGGCGACTAGGAGTAATAGTAGGTTCTATGTAAGTCGGGCCGGTTCTGCCAACATGGTTTGCGGCAGAGCGGACGAGTTCATCGGGGACGGCTTGGCATGAGTGACAGTGCACGCGAAATCACCAACCTGATCTACTCCTATACCGAGCTCCTCGACGGCGGCGACCTGGACGCGGTGGCCGCGCTTTTCACCCACGGGCCGCATCTGCGGCGTGGCGGACGGTCCGCCGGAAACGGTGTTCGAGGGGCCCGCCCGAGTGCGGCAGATGTACGAGATGGCCGTCCGGTTCTACGTACGACGGCACCCCAAGACCCTACACCACACCACCAATGTGCAACTGTTCCTCGACGATTACGCGGGCACCGCACGTAGCACATCGTATTATTGTGTCCCGCAAGCAACCCCGGACCTGCCCCTGCAGGTGATAGTCACCGGGCGCTACCGGGACACCTTCCACCGGGTGGGCGGCGCCTGGTGGTTCGACAGCCGCACCATGTTCATCGATCAGGTCGGCGACGTCAGCCCAGCACCTGAAGTTCTGACCGCCTGGCACCATCGAAAAGGTTGGGCCCAGAAGAATTCAGGATTACGGCAATCGCCAGTCGATCGGCTCGGCCCCCATCCCAGTGAGCAGTTCGTTAGCGCGGCTGAACGGACGCGAGCCGAAGAACCCGCGCGAGGCGGACAGCGGCGACGGGTGTGGCGACTCAATCACCACGCAATTCCGCTCGGCCAGAATAGGTTTGAGCGTCGACGCGTCGCGACCCCACAGGATCGCCACCAGGGGCCGCGACCGCGCCACCAGCGCGCGGATGGCGCACTCGGTGACCGCCTCCCACCCCTTGCCGCGATGCGACGCGGGATTGCTCGGCCGCACGGTGAGGACCCTGTTCAACAGCAGCACGCCGCGCTGCGCCCACGGCGTCAAATCGCCACACCCGGGTCGCGGGTGGCCCAGGTCGGTCGAGTACTCGTCGAAGATGTTGGCCAGGCTGCGCGGCAGCGGATGCACGTCGGGAGCCACCGAGAAGCTGAGACCCACCGCATGCCCCGGCGTCGGGTAGGGGTCCTGACCGACGATCAACACGCGCACCTGATCGAACGGAAAGGTGAAGGCGCGCAGCACGTTCGGTCCTGCGGGCAGGTACCGGCGGCCGGCCGCGATTTCCTCTCGCAGAAACTGCCCCATCCGAGTCACCTGCTCGGCGACCGGTTCTAACGCTTGCGCCCATCCTGGTTCCACGAGTTCGTTCAGCGGACGCGGAGTCATCGCAGCACCGGGACAGCGATCGCATAGACGGTCACGTTGCTATTAAAAGGCACCCTAATCCTGGAACGACTGCCAGCCCGGGTATCCCCGCCACTGGAAGCCGTCGACCAGCACCCGCGCCGGGCCGTCGAGCACGTGCCCGATGACGCGCCACCCGGGTGGCGGCGGGCCCGCGAAACACGCGGCCAGCGCGTGGTCTTCGCCGCCGCCGAGCACCCATCCGTGCGGATCCTCGTTCAGCACGGCCGCGGCCGCACCGAGCGCATCGCAGTCGGGGGTCAGTGCCGCGGTGGACAGGTCGATCCCCACCCCGGACGCCTCCGCGACGTGCCGGAGGTCGGCGACCAGGCCGTCGGAGACGTCGATCATCGCCTGCGCACCGTGGGCCGCAGCCACCGCGCCCTGACCGTAGGGCGGTTCGGGCACCAGGTGCCGGTACCGCATTTCGTCGAATCCGCTGATGCCCTTGTGCCACAACGCATATCCGGCGGCCGACCGGCCTAGCTCGCCGGCGACCGCGAGCACCGCCCCGGGCCGGGCACCGGATCGCAACACCGGGTACCGGCCGTTCAGGTCGCCGAGTACCGCGACCGAGACCACCCAATGCGGGGAACTGACCAGATCACCGCCGGCGATACCGGCACCGACCCGTGCCGCCTCGTCCCACATGCCGTCGACCATCGCTTCGACCTGCGCCGTCGGCGTCTCGGTGGGGGCGCCGAAGCCCACCACGAATGCCGTGGTGCGCCCGCCCATCGCCTCGATGTCGGCGGCGTTCTGCGCGATGGCCTTGCGGCCGACGTCGCGCGGGGTCGACCAGTCCAGCCGGAAATGCCGACCGGCCACCAGCATGTCGGTCGACACCAGCGTGCGGCCATCGCTCGCGGTCAGCACCGCCGCGTCGTCGCCGGGTCCGACCAGAACGGCTTCGGGTTGGCGGCGACCGCGCACCAGCCGATCGATGATGGCGAACTCACCGAGCCGCCCCAGCGTGGACGATCCATCCACGGCGTCGTCGGGCATGTCCACCTCCTCCACCGCGTTCGGTGCCATCAGCCCCTCGTCCAGCGGTCCGACCTGCGGTAAGTTTGGTCCCTGCCCGCGCGAGCGGACCGCGCCAGTGTAGAGCGCTGTGCCGATGCGGGCCGCGTGCGGCCCACCGAAATACGGATGCAACGACAAGCCAGTGAAATAGCGGAGATGGGAGGTGCCCGGTTTGCGACGCGCTGCCATCAGCGACCGGGCTGTGATGGCGACTTCGGACAACAACGCAGCGGACAACGACGTGGCGGCCACCGACGACCCGGGCGGACCGTCGCGGTCCCTACTGATTGCCGCGGTGGCGGTGGCGGTGGTGGCGGTCGGCGTCGTCCTGGGAATCGCGGCCACCCGCCAGGCGCCACCACAGCCGGTTGCCCTTCCCGCCGTGCCGGCGCCGCAGGCCGGCAGTCCCGCATGCCGGACGCTGGCGGCTGCGTTACCGGACCGGCTCGGGGACTTCCAACGGGCGCCGCTGGCGCAGCCGGCCCCCGAGGGCGCGACGGCCTGGCGCGCCAAACCCGACACCGAACCCGTGGTACTGCGCTGCGGGCTAGAGCGGCCGCTCGGGTTTGTGGTGGGGTCGGCGATCCAGGTCGTCGATCAGGTCCAGTGGTTCGAGGTGGCCGGGGAGCGTCAATCCACCGGTGACGCAGGCAGATCCACCTGGTATACTGTCGACCGGCCGGTCTATCTGGCGCTCACGCTGCCAATGGGGTCCGGGCCGACGCCGATTCAGCAGCTCTCCGAGGTGGTCGCGCGCACCATCACCGCCGTGCCCATCGAGCCCGGCCCCCCGGGCCAGCCTTAACGCAGCCCCACACCCCGCGCCAGCGCGGTCTGGACCATCGTCGCCAGCAGTGTGGGATAGTCCATGCCGCTGGCCGCCCACATCCGTGGAAACATCGAGATCGTGGTGAACCCGGGCATCGTGTTGACCTCATTGATCAACGGACCGTCGTCGGTCAAAAAGAAATCCACCCGGGCCAGACCCCGGCAATCGATGGCGTTGAACGCCTGGATCGCCAATTGCCCTACGGCATCAGCGATGTCGTCGTCGACTTTGGCCGGCACATCCAACTCAGCTGCGTCGTCAAGGTATTTCGTCGCGAAGTCGTAGAAGCCGTCCTCCCGTCCGCGCACCCCGGCCACCCGGATCTCGCCAACCGTACTGGCTTCGATTGTGCCGTCCGGCATTTCGAGCACACCGCATTCCAGCTCGCGTCCGTTGATCGCGGCCTCGACGATCACCTTCGGGTCATGCCGGCGGGCGTCGGCGATCGCGGCCGCCAGCTCTTCCCACTCGGTCACGCGGTTGACGCCGATCGAGGAACCACCGCGCGCGGGTTTGACGAACACGGGCAAGCCGAGCCGCTCACACTCCTCGGACGCCAAGGTCTGTTGCGACGGCCGCAGCACCGCGTGCGCCCCGACCGGAAGTACCGCCGCGGCAAGCAGCTTCTTGGTGAACTCCTTGTCCATCCCCACCGCGCTGGACAGCACCCCGGCACCGACGTAGGGCACGCCGGCGAGCTCGAGCAGTCCCTGGATGGTGCCGTCCTCGCCGTACGGGCCGTGCAGCACCGGGAACACCACGTCGACCGAACTCAGCACCTCACCGGCGCCGGTCGACAGGGACACCAACTGGCCGCTGCGTCGCGGATCGGCCAGCAACGCCAACTCGGTGCCCGACTCGACGGTCACCCCGGGCAGTTGCCGGTTGGTGATCGCCAACGCTTCCGGGTCGCCGTCGGTGAGCACCCACGAGCCCTCCGGAGTGATGCCGATCGCGACCACCTCGAATCGCCGCGGATCGAGGTTGCGCAGAATGCTTCCCGCGGACACACACGAGATCGCGTGCTCGTTGCTGCGTCCACCAAAGACGATCGCCACACGCACCCGCTCGGAGGGCACCGGGGACCCGCTCGTCCCATCGCTGGCGTTCACAACCTAAAGAGGCTACCGGTTGGCTCGCCGACGGGCCGGGGCCGCTGGTCGCCGGGCGGTGTTTCACCTGCGGCATCATTCCGGCCTGGTGGTGCGCCCCAACAGCAGCGCGATCGCCTCGTCGACCGAAAGGCCCTTGTAACAGACCCGGTGCACCGCGTCGGTCAACGGCATCTCGACGTCGTAGCTGGACGCCAGGGCGAGCACCGATTCCGATGACGTCACGCCCTCGACAACGTGTCCGTCCTTACCCTCGAACGCCGACTCCATTGTGGCGCCCCGGCCCAGTCGCTCCCCCAGCGAGCGGTTGCGCGAATGCGGCGACGAGCAGGTGGCCACCAGGTCACCCACCCCTGCCAGGCCGGCCAGGGTGGCGCCCTTGGCGCCCAGCGCGATGCCCAGCCGCATGATCTCCGCCAGACCGCGGGTGATGATCGCCGCGACCGTGTTCTCGCCCAGGCCGACGCCGACCGCCATGCCACACGCCAGCGCGATGACGTTCTTGCAGGCCCCGCCGATCTCGGTGCCGATGACGTCGCTGTTGGTGTACGGGCGGAAGTAGCCGGTGTTCAGCATTCGCTGCAAGGCGACGGCGCGGCCGGAGTCACTGCACGCCACGACGGTGGCGGCGGGATGGCCCTCGGCGATCCCGCTGGCCAGGTTCGGCCCAGAGATCACCGCGACCTGCGACGGCTCGACGCCGGTCACCGAGACGATGACCTGACTCATCCGCATCAGCGTGTTCAGCTCGATGCCCTTGGCGAGGCTGACCAGCGTCGCACCGTCGGCGATCAGTGGGGCCCACCGCTCGAGATTGCCGCGCAACATCTGCGCGGGCACGCCCAGCAGCACGGTCGTCACGCCGTCCAGCGCCTCAGCCGCATCGACGGTGGCGCGGATGCTCGGCGGCAGCAGGGTGCCGGGCAGATAGGCGGGGTTGTAGTGGGTGGTGTTGATCTGCTCCGCCAGATCGGAACGCCGGGCCCACAACCTGATCTCGGCGCCCGGCACTCTGGTCCCGTCGGGAGTCGCTTCGAGGACTTCGGCGAGCACCTTGGCCAGCGCCGTTCCCCATGCTCCGGCGCCCATCACCGCAACGGCGCCCATTGTGCTGGCCATGTCTCCCTCCCGATCTGTCCGTTACGCCGCATCTGTGGCCGCTACACCCTAGAACAAACAAGCCGCATGCCACCACGATTCTCGCGGCGGGGATGCTGGCGGCGGGTCCCCGGCCGCGGCGCTGGCAGGATTGACGCCATGAGCGGCACACAGGCCGACGGTGCCGGCGATATCGCGTTGATCATCGCCGTCAAGCGGCTAACCGCCGCCAAGACCAGACTGGCTCCGGTGTTCTCGGCGCGGACCCGGGAGACGGTGGTGCTGGCTATGCTGGTGGACACCGTGACGGCCGCGGCGCGGGTCGGGTCGGTGGGCTTGATCACTGTCATCACGCCGGACGAGGCGGCGGCTGCCGCGGTGGCAAAGCTCGGCGCGCGGGTGCTCGCCGACCCGGCACCCGAAGGCCATCCCGATCCGCTCAACCATGCGATCGCCGCCGCCGAGCGCTCTGTCGCCGAATCATTCGCCAATGTTATTGCGTTGCAGGGAGATTTGCCCGCGTTGCAGAGTCAGGAGCTGGACGAGGCGATCGCCGCAGCACGCCAGCATCAACGCAGCTTCGTCGCCGACCGGCTGGCGACCGGGACCGCCGCGCTGTGTGCATTTGGCACCGTGCTGGATCCACAGTTCGGCGCGGATTCCGCGGCGCGCCATCGTCGTTCGGGCGCCATCGAACTGACCGGGCCATGGCCGGGGCTGCGCTGCGACGTCGACACTCCCGCCGACCTCGCCGCCGCCCGCCGACTCGGCGTCGGATCGGCAACCGCACGCGCCATCGCGCACCACTGAGAGCGACGGTGTAGCAAACCTGTCCGGTCGATGAACGCAGCACCAACGACGGATGGATGTCTACCATGCGCTAGCAGCATCGGCGGGTGATGCGCCATGATTTCAGGGTGACCGAAACCGAAACGCAAGCACGTCTCGACGAAACCGTGTGGCAACCTTCCGATAGCGCCGTGGGAGCACCCCCCGCGACGACCCAGGCCACCATCGACGACGCACTGCCGGAGGATCGGTACCTCAACCGCGAGCTGAGCTGGCTGGACTTCAACGCACGAGTGCTGTCCCTAGCCGCTGACACGTCGTTGCCGTTGCTGGAACGAACAAAGTTTCTGGCCATCTTTGCGTCCAACCTCGACGAGTTCTACATGGTTCGGGTGGCGGGCCTCAAGCGCCGCGACGAAATGGGGCTGTCGGTCCGCTCGGCCGACGGCCTGACGCCGCGCGAACAACTGGCCCGCATCGGCGAGCAGACGCAGCGCATCGCGACGCGGCATGCCCGGGTGTTCCTCGACGAGGTGCGACCCGCACTGGCGCAAGAGGGCATTTATATAGTCACGTGGGCGGATTTGGATCAGGTTGAACGAGAACAACTCTCGGTCTACTTCAACGAGCAGGTCTTTCCGGTATTGACCCCACTGGCCGTCGACCCGGCGCACCCGTTCCCGTTCGTGAGTGGGTTGAGCCTCAACCTGGCGGTCACCGTCAAGGACGACGATGGCCAGCACTTCGCCCGGATCAAGGTGCCCGACAACGTCGATCGTTTCGTCGAACTCGGCAGGCGCGGTGACGCAGACGGCAGTGACGGACATGTCGTCATCCGTTACCTGCCGATGGAAGAGCTGATAGCCGCGTTCCTTCCAGTGCTGTTCCCGGGCATGGAAATCGTGGAGCACCATGCGTTCCGCATCACCCGTAATGCCGACTACGAGGTGGAAGAGGACCGCGACGAGGACTTGCTGCAGGCACTCGAGCGGGAACTGGCCCGCCGGCGCTTCGGTTCACCGGTCCGGCTGGAGATCGCCGACGACATGACCGAGGGCATGCTGGAGCTGCTGCTGCGGGAGCTCGACGTGAATCCCGGTGACGTCATTGAGGTTCCCGGCCTGCTTGATCTCTCGTCGCTGTGGCAGATCTACGGCGTCGACCGGCCCGCACTGAAAGACCGCACCTGGGTCCCGGCCACCAGCCCCGCCTTCGCGGATCGGGAGACACCGAAGAGCATCTTCGCGACGCTGCGGGAAGGCGATGTGCTGCTTCATCATCCGTATGAGTCGTTCTTCACGAGCGTGCAGCGTTTTATTGAGCAGGCTGCCGCCGACCCGAATGTGCTCGCCATCAAGCAGACGCTGTACCGCACCTCCGGTGACTCGCCGATCGTGCGGGCGCTGATCGCCGCGGCCGAGGCCGGCAAGCAAGTGGTGGCGCTCGTGGAGATCAAGGCGCGGTTCGACGAGCAGGCCAATATCCGCTGGGCGCGAACGCTGGAGCAGGCGGGCGTACACGTCGTTTACGGATACGTCGGGCTCAAGACGCACTGCAAGACCTGTCTGGTGGTGCGGCGCGAGGGTGCCACGATCCGGCGCTACTGCCACATCGGAACCGGCAATTACAACGGGAAGACGGCGCGGCTCTACGAGGACGTCGGCCTGCTCACCGCTGCACCGGACATAGGCGCCGACCTGACGGATCTGTTCAATTCGCTCACCGGATATTCGCGCAAGGTGTCCTATCGCAATCTCCTGGTGGCGCCGCACGGCATTCGGACCGGCATCATCGAACGGGTCAACCGCGAGATCGAGCTGCACAACGCCCGCGGTGGCGGCCGCATCCGGATGAAGATGAACGCGTTGGTCGACGAACAGGTCATCGACGCGCTATATCGCGCGTCGCGGGCCGGAGTGGGGGTAGAGGTCGTGGTGCGCGGCATCTGTGCGTTGCGGCCGGGCGTGGCAGGCTTCTCGGAGAACATTTCCGTGCGCTCGATTCTCGGCCGATTCCTCGAGCACTCGCGCATCATGCATTTCGGTGGCATCAACGAGTTCTGGATCGGCAGCGCGGACATGATGCACCGCAACCTCGACCGGCGCGTCGAGGTGCTGGTTCAGGCCAAGGACCCGAAGCTGACCGCCTACCTGAACGATCTGTTCGAGTCGGCGCTAGACCCGGCGACCCGGTGCTGGGAACTCGAGTCCAGCGGGCAGTGGATCGCGGCGCCCCGGGATGGCCACACCGTTCGCGATCACCAGGAGTCACTCATGGAGCGGCACCGCAGCGCCTGACGTCATGTGGTAATTGAGGTGTCGGACCAGAACTCGTCAACAGGCCAGCGCCCTGGCAAACGTATCGTCTACGCCGCGGGTGCGGTACTGTGGCGGCAGGCCTGTCACGATTCGGCCAACCGAGAGTTGGAGGTTGCCGTCATCCACCGTCCCCGCTACGACGATTGGTCGCTGCCGAAGGGCAAAGTCGACCCGGGCGAGACGGCACCCGTGGCCGCGGTCCGCGAGGTGTTCGAGGAGACCGGACACCGCTGCATCCTCGGCCGGCGGCTCAACAAGGTGAGCTACCCGATCGATCAGGGCGTCAAGAAAGTGTACTACTGGGCGGCCCGCAGCACCGGCGGTGAATTCACACCCGGGAAAGAGGTCAACGAACTGCTGTGGCTGCCAGTTGCCAAAGCGATGCAGAAACTCGACTACGCCCAAGATCTAAATGTGTTGCAGAGCTTCACAAAACACCCCGCAGACACGCATACGGTGTTGGTGGTCCGGCATGGCACGGCGGGCCGGAAGGCGCGCTTCTCCGGCGACGACACGAAGCGCCCGCTAGACAAGAGGGGCCGCGCCCAGGCGGAAGCGCTCGTCCCACAGCTGCTGGCGTTCGGCGCCACCGAGGTACATGCCGCCGACCGGGTGCGCTGCCACCAGACCGTGCAACCGCTCGCGGAGGAGCTGGGTGTCACGATCGAGAACGAGCCCAGCCTCACCGAAGAGTCGTATGCCAAGAATCCCAAACGCGGCCGGCATAGGCTGCTGCGTATCGCCGAACACCAGGGCAACCCGGTGATCTGCTCTCAGGGCAAGGTGATTCCGGATCTGGTCGGGTGGTGGTGCGACCGCGACGGGGTGCGCCCCGACAAATCCCGTAACCACAAAGGGAGCACCTGGGTGCTATCGCTGTGCGACGGCCGACTGGTGGGCGCCGACTACATCGGCGGTGCGCTGGCCGCGAACGTACGGGCCTGACACACGAATACCCTTCGGGGGCAGCGATGCCACCCGAAGTGTATTCGTGTCTGAACTTGTTTTACTTGCGACTACGCTTGGCGGCGGTCTTCTTGGCGGGCGCTTTTTTGGCGGTCGCCTTCTTGGCCGGAGCCTTGGTTGCGGCCTTCTTCACCGGCGCTTTTTTGGCGGTCGCCTTCTTGGCCGGAGCCTTGGTTGCGGCCTTCTTCACCGGCGCTTTTTTGGCGGTCGCCTTCTTGGCCGGAGCCTTGGTTGCAGCCTTCTTGGCTGCAGTCTTCTTGGCTGCAGTCTTCTTGGCTACAGTCTTCTTGGCTACAGTCTTCTTGGCTGCGCCTCCTACAACACCACGTTTCACGGCCGGTCCTTCCGACGGGAGGCGCTGTGCGCCAGCGACAACCGCTTTGAATTGGGCGCCCGGGCGGAATGCCGGGACAGACGTCGGCTTCACCTTCACCGTCTCACCGGTACGCGGGTTGCGGGCGACACGCGCTGCGCGGCGTCGTTGTTCAAACACACCGAACCCGGTGATCGTCACGCTGTCGCCCTTGTGCACTGCGCGCACAATGGTGTCGACAACATTCTCAACGGCGGCGGTCGCCTGCCGACGGTCCGATCCCAATTTCTGTGTGAGCACATCTATGAGCTCTGCTTTGTTCATCCAAACCCTCCGAAGCCAGTGGTTCCATTTTTGGCAACCGACTGCGAACACGGTAAACCCTCACCCAGCAAATTTCCAAGCGCCACGCGCAATTTCACGGACACTCGACAGGAAATTTTGGAATCCGGTTGCCGCCCTTGGGCGGTGACGCCGGCGAAAAATAAGTCTTTCTAGCTAAGCCGATCGGAGCGAAATCTCAGCCCGATCGGGGATTAACGGGGCGGGCAGCGTGCGCGGTTTCCAGTCCGGACGGGACGCCTCGAAGGACTCGACCTGGTCGAGTTTCCGCAGCGTAAGGCCTATGTCGTCGAGTCCTTCAAGCAGTCGCCAGGCGGTGTGGTCGTCAATCCTGAACGGCAGCACCGTCGTTCCAGCTGTGATATTTCGATCTTGAAGATTGGCAGTGATTTCCAGGCCCGGGCTCTGCTCGATGAGCTTCCAAAGCAGTTCGACACCGTCTTGGTCGACTTCGGCGGCCAGCAGCCCCGCCTTGCCCGCATTGCCCCGAAAAATGTCACCGAACCGAGACGAGATGACCACCCGGAACCCGTAGTCCATCAGTGCCCAGACGGCATGTTCGCGTGACGATCCGGTTCCGAAGTCAGGGCCGGCCACCAACACCGAGCCTCGGTCAAAGGGGCTGAGGTTGAGCACGAATGAAGGATCGGATCGCCATGAGGCGAACAAGCTGTCCTCAAATCCGGTTCGGGTGACACGCTTCAGATAGACAGCGGGAATGATCTGATCGGTGTCGACATTGGACCGGCGCAGCGGCACGCCAATCCCGGTGTGGGTCTGAAAGGGTTCCATCTTCGTCCTCGATTTCGTTTTCATTTCAAGTCGGCCGGAGCGGACAAGGTGCCACGGACCGCGGTTGCCGCGGCGACCGCCGGCGATACCAAATGCGTACGGCCGCCTTTACCCTGCCGCCCTTCGAAGTTGCGGTTAGACGTCGCAGCGCACCGCTCGCCGGATGCGAGCTGATCGGGGTTCATGCCCAGGCACATCGAGCAGCCCGCCTGGCGCCATTCGGCGCCGGCGGCGGTGAAAACCTCGCCCAATCCTTCGGCTTCGGCCTGCGCGCGCACCCGCATCGAGCCGGGTACCACCAACATCCGGACGCCCGGGGCCACCTTTCGACCGCGCAACACGTCGGCCACTACCCGCAGATCTTCGATACGACCGTTGGTACAAGAGCCGACGAACACCCTGTCGACGGAGATCTCCCGCATCGGCATACCCGGCCGAAGGTCCATATACGCCAACGCTTTCTCGGCCGACTGCCGTTCGGCGTCGTTGGTCATCAACTCGGGATCGGGCACCGCCGACCCCAGCGGCATCCCTTGGCCCGGGTTGGTTCCCCAGGTGACGAACGGAGTCAGCGACTGCGCATCCAGGTACACCTCGGTGTCGAAGACGGCGCCCTCATCGGTGCGCAGCTGTTGCCAGTACTGCACCGCGGCATCCCATTGCGCGCCCGTCGGCGCGTGCGGCCGGCCACGCAGGAATTCGAACGTGGTCTCGTCCGGTGCGACCATTCCGGCCCGGGCGCCGGCCTCGATGCTCATGTTGCAGACCGTCATGCGGCCCTCCATGGACAGCGATTCGATGGCGCTGCCCCGGTATTCGATGACGTGGCCCTGGCCGCCGCCGGTGCCGATCTTGGCGATCAGCGCGAGAATGATGTCCTTGGCCGTCACGCCGGCCGGCAACTCCCCGTCGACATTCACCGACATCGTCTTGAACGGCCGCAGCGGCAACGTCTGGGTGGCCAGCACATGCGCGACCTCCGAAGTGCCGATCCCCATTGCCAATGCGCCGAATGCGCCGTGCGTGGACGTGTGACTGTCCCCACAGACGATCGTCATGCCGGGCTGGGTGAGCCCCAATTGCGGCCCGACGACGTGCACGATGCCCTGCTCGATATCGCCCATGGGGTGCAGGCGCACACCGAATTCGGCGCAGTTTGCCCGCAAAGTCGCGACCTGGGTACGCGATACCGGGTCGGCGATCGGCTTGTCGATGTCGACGGTGGGCACGTTGTGGTCCTCGGTGGCCAACGTCAGGTCGGGCCGGCGCACGCCGCGACCGGCCAGGCGCAGAACGTCGAACGCCTGCGGGCTGGTAACCTCATGAACCAAATGCAGATCGGCGTAGATCAAGTCGGGCGCGCCGGCCCCCTCGGCTGAGGAGCCGGATACCACAACGTGGTCCTCCCAAACCTTTTCGGCCAAGGTGCGCCGCCGGCCGCCACCCGGCCGCTGGATTTCGCTTCCCACCATGAATCTCGCCTCGATTCGCCTCGTCTGCGGCTCGCCGATCAGCTGGGCTGTGATCTCATAATACGAGACGCTAATATCTCTTTATGAGACAGCATAGCGGCATCGGCGTCCTGGATAAAGCCGTGTATGTGCTGCACACGATCGCGGAATCGCCCTGCGGGTTGGCCGAACTGTGTGAGCGGACCAGGCTTCCGCGGGCCACAGCCTATCGGCTGGCGGCCGCGCTGGAGGTGCATCGCCTGGTTGCACGCGATGACGATGGGCGTTGGCAGCTCGGTCCCGCGCTGACCGAACTTGCGGCGCACGTTGATGATCCGTTGCTAGCAGCGGGCGCGGCGGTCCTGCCCCAATTGCGGGAGATGACCGGCGAGAGCGTGCAGCTGTATCGCCTCGAGGGCAACTCGCGGGTCTGCGTCGCGGCCCTAGAACCGGCTGCGGGTCTTCGCGATACGGTCCTGGTCGGCGCCCGGCTGCCGATGACGGCTGGTTCGGGAGCCAAAGTTCTGTTAGCCCACAGCGACGCCGCCACGCAGAAGGCAGTGCTGCCTACCGCGATGTTCACCGAACGGACGCTGGCTGAAGTGCGCCGGCGGGGTTGGGCGCAAAGCGTTGCCGAGCGTGAGCCGGGAGTCGCGAGCGTCTCGGCGCCGGTGCGCGACGGCCGCGGCACAGTCGTCGCGACCATCTCGGTATCGGGGCCGATCGACCGGATCGGGCGCCGCCCAGGTGTGCGCTGGGCGGCCGACCTGCTGGCCGCGGCCGAGGCGATGACGCGCCTGCTCTAAGTGGGCCCGCCTTCGAACGTGCGGCCGCGGCTTTGGGCGTGTAACTACGGCTTTGGGCGTGTAACTACGGCTTTGGGCGTGTAACTACGGCTTTGGGCGTGTAACCACGGCTTCGAGCGTGCAACCGCGGCGGGGTCGTCCGGCGTGTCGCCGCCGTGGCGGCACACCCACAGCAACCCCCCGTACGGTCGACACCGGGCGCCTGACAGACTGACCGCCATGGGAACCAACCAACGCGCGAGCATCGTCATGTCGAACGAGGAGATCGCCGATTTCGTCGAAAAGAGCCGCACCGGAACACTGGCCACCGTCGGTCCCGACGGCCAGCCGCACCTGACCGCCATGTGGTACGCCGTCGTCGACGGCGAAATCTGGCTGGAGACAAAAGCCAAGTCACAAAAGGCGGTGAACCTGACCCGGGATCAGCGAGTGAGCTTCCTGATCGAGGACGGCCACACCTACGACACGCTGCGCGGCGTCTCGTTCGAGGGTGTTGCGGAGATCGTCGACGATCCGGATGTCGCACACCGGGTCGGAGTCAGCGTCTGGGAGCGCTACACCGGGCCCTACACCGACGAGATGAAGCCGTTCGTCGAGCAGATGATGAACAAGCGGGTGTGCGTGCGCATCGTCGCCCGGCGGGCGCGCTCATGGGATCACCTCAAACTCGGCTTGGCTCCGATACCTGTGGGCGGTTCCACCGCACCGGCCGTGCCGGGGAGCGGCCAGTAACTGCGATCGCAGTGTTGTAGCCCCGATGGGATTCGAACCCACGCTACCGCCGTGAGAGGGCGGCGTCCTAGGCCGCTAGACGACGGGGCCAGAACCGATCCGAGCTGCCAGCATAGCTCACCCGACGGGGGCGACCTATTCGTTGGGCAACGGTGTGCAGCTTAACGGATTTGGCTGGGGTACCAGGATTCGAACCTAGAATGGCTGAACCAGAATCAGCTGTGTTGCCAATTACACCATACCCCATTGGCTGCCTAAACATGCTGTTCAGAGCGGTTTCTGCGAGCTAGTGCCCACCAGGAAAGGCCGCCGCTGCCAACCGTTGTCGGCCTTTGCAAACCGCAGTGCAGACTACCAAAGACTCACCGGTCCTTCCGAATGCAAGGTCGGCTTGCGCTTACGGCGCGGCGATCTGCGCGCGGGTGCCCGCAGGCGCGCCAGGCTGCGGTCACGACCGAGCAGCTCCAGCGACTCGAACAGTGGCGGGCTGATCGTCGTTCCGGTGGCCGCGACCCGGATGGGGCCGAACGCCTTGCGCGGTTTGAGGGCCAGACCGTCGATCAGCGCGGACTTGAGCGCCTCCTCGATATGGTCCGCGGTCCAGTCCGTCAGGCCGTCCAGCGCCGTCAGGGCGGCCTCCAGCACGGCGGCCCCGTCGGGTCCCAGCTTCTTGGCGGCGGCTTTGGGGTCGATCGCGTAGTCGTCGTTGAGGAACTTCAGCAGCTCCCATGCGTCGCCCAGCACCACGATGCGGGTCTGCACCAGCTCGGCCGCGGTCGCGAACGCCACCGCGTCCAGCGGCAGGTGATGCCCATGCACCTCGAAATAGTCACGCAATTGGGCGGTGAAGTCGTCGACGTCGAGCATCCGGATATGTTCGGCGTTGATTGCGTCGGCCTTCTTCTGGTCAAATCGAGCCGGGTTGGAATTGACATTGACCACGTCGAACGCGGCCACCATCTCGTCGAGGCTGAACACGTCGTGATCGTCGGCGATCGCCCAGCCCAGCAGCGCAAGGTAATTCAGCAGCCCTTCGGGGATGAATCCACGGTCGCGGTGGGCGAACAAGTTGGACTGCGGGTCACGCTTGGACAGCTTTTTGGTGCCCTCCCCAAAAACCGTTGGTAGGTGAGCGAATTGCGGCACACGCTCAGCCACCCCGATGCGGATCAACGCCTGGTACAACGCTAGCTGGCGCGGCGTGGAGGGCAGTATGTCCTCGCCGCGCAGCACGTGGGTGATCTTCATCAGCGCGTCGTCGCACGGGTTGACCAAAGTGTACAACGGATCTCCGCTGGCGCGGGTCAACGCGAAATCGGGTACTGAACCCGCCGCGAAGGTGGTGGTGCCGCGCACCAGGTCATCCCAGCTAAGGTCCTCGTCGGGCATCCGCAGGCGCACCACCGGTTTACGGCCTTCGGCCAGAAACGCGGCACGCTGGGCGTCGGTCAATTGGCGGTCGAAGTTGTCGTAACCCAGCTTCGGGTTGCGGCCGGCCGCGAGATGGCGAGCCTCAACCTCTTCCGGAGTGGAGAACGCGTAGTACGCCTCACCCGCCGCGAGCAGCTTGTCCACCACGTCGCGGTAGATGTCACGGCGCTGCGACTGCCGGTAGGGGGCGTAGGGTCCACCGACTTCCGGTCCCTCGTCCCAATCGAGGCCGAGCCAGCGCAACGCGTCGAGCAGAGCCGAATAGCTTTCCTCGCTGTCGCGCTCGGCGTCGGTGTCCTCGATCCGAAAGACGAAAGTGCCGCCGGTGTGCCGGGCGTAGGCCCAGTTGAACAGCGCGGTGCGGACCATCCCGACGTGCGGCGTGCCCGTCGGTGATGGACAGAACCGGACTCGCACCCCGCTCGATGCGGTCACGACTTCCCTTTTCGGACCACGGGATTGGACAAGGTCCCGATGCCCTCGATGGTGATGGCGACGGTGTCACCGTCCTCGATGGGGCCGACACCGGCTGGTGTCCCGGTCAGGATGAGGTCGCCGGGCAGCAAGGTCATGACCGCGGTGATCCACTCCACGATCGCGCCGACGTCGTGAATCAGCAACGAGGTGCGGCTGTCCTGTTTGACCTCGCCGTTGACTTCAGTGCGCAGCGCGAAGTCGGCCGGGTCGACATCGGTGACCATCCACGGGCCGACCGGGCAGAAGGTGTTGCGGGCCTTCGCGTGGGTCCACTGCCCGTCTGCCTTTGGTTGATCGCGCGCCGACACGTCGTTTGCGATGGTGTAACCGAGGATGCTCTCGGCGGCCTGGGCCGCGGGGGCGTCCTTGCACGGACGACCGATCACGATCGCCAGCTCGCCCTCGAAGTGCACGGGTGATGCGTTGGCCGGCAACCGAATCGGCACGTTCGGCCCTATGATGGCGGTGCTCTGCTTGAGGAAGATGATCGGATCTTCCGCGGCGAACCCGGTGGCGAATTTCTCCATCTCAGCAATGTGGTCGGCGTAGTTCTTGCCGATGCAGACCACCTTGCCCGCCAGCATCGAGGTTAGCAGGCGAACGTCTGCGACCGACCACGAGCGGCCGGTGAACGTCGGGGTGCCGAAGGGATGCTCGGCGATCTCACGGGCAACCATCGCAGCGGGATCCTCCAGCGGACCCTCGATGCTGACAAAGGAAACACCCTCCGGACTGGCGATTCGACCAAGGCGCATTTCGTCGAGCCTAGTGGCGGTCGCGAGACCGGCGGCAGCCGGGCGACGCGGGCCGTGAACAGAGGAACAGCGGCGCTCGAATCATGATGCGACACGCCGCATTGCCCGCGACCAGCGCTCACCCGATTCGAACAAACTTGTGGAAGCATGAACAAAACAAATAGCGAAGGAGCGGACCGTCTCGGAACCGGCGAACACCCACTCGCTGGTGTGGCTCGGCGTTTTCTGTTCCTCGGCGGGATGACCGCGGGCGGTTGCAACGCGACCGGCGGCCGGCTCGTCTTCGGGCTGGTTCCCGCCGCAGCAACGCGGCCTTGCGATGGGGATTCGCCAAACTGCGCAACTGTTGGGTATTGCCTTGGGCGCCTTGGTAATATCCGAGTTGGATGAGCACAGCCCGCACGCGGGCCTGATGTTTCCCGCGTTCGCGTGCACGCTGGCCGCCCTGGTCAGCCTGGCCAGCGTCACAACCCGCCGCGCAAATCCCGCGAATCGGCCACCAACGCGGAGCTGGCGAGCCCCTATCGCGGGTCGTGGGTGCTGTGGCGAATCCACGCGGCATCGGCCCTGCTGATGATGCCGCAGACGGTGACCGTCACGTTCATGTTGGTCTGGCTGATTCGCAACGACAGTTGGTCGATCGCATCCGCCGGCGCGGCGGTGACCGTCTCGCAACTGCTTGGCGCGCTGGGCCGCATCCTGGTGGGGCTATGGTCAGACCGAATCGGCTCGCGGATGCGGCCCGTCGCCCTGATCGCCGCCGCCGCGGCCGTCACCCTGTTCGCGCTGGCATACGCCGACGGCCGGACATCGCGTTACGAGGTACCGCTGATGATCTTCATCTCGGTACCCGCGGTGCTCGACAACGGATTGGAGGCGACCGCGATCACCGAATTCGCCGGGCCGTTCTAGACCGGGCGGGAGCTGGGCATCCAGAACACCACCCAGCGGCTGGTGGCCGGCCGCGGGTCCCTCGCTTTTCGGCGCCTTAATCAGCGCGGCACGGTATCCGGCGGCGTGGGCGTTGTGCGGGCTGTTCCCGCTGCTCGCGATCCCGCTGGTGCCAATCCGTTTGCTGCCACCGGGTTTGGAGACTACAGCGCGGACGCAATCCGTTCGCCGACTTCGCTGGTGGCGAGCTGCTCGTTGCCCCGCGACGCCAGATAGCTCTCGACGGCCCGCTCCACCCGACTAGCAGCCTCGACCTCACCCACGTGGGCGAGCAGCAACCCGACCGAGATGATCGCCGCGGTCGGATCTGCAACGCCCTTGCCGGCGGTATCGGGCGCGCTGCCGTGCACCGGCTCGAACATCGACGGATTGGTCCGGGTGGCATCAATGTTTCCACTGGCGGCCAACCCGATTCCGCCCGAGACCGCGGCGGCCAGGTCGGTGATGATGTCGCCGAACAGGTTGTCGGTGACGATCACGTCGAACTGCCCCGGGTCTGTCACCAGGAAGATGGTGGCGGCGTCGACATGCTGATAAGCCACCTCGACATCCGGATACTCCGCGGCGACCTCGTTGAACACTCGCGACCACAAGTTCCCGGCGAATGCCAGCACATTCGTCTTGTGCACCAACGTCACATGCTTGCGACGCTGTCGGGCCCGCTCGAACGCGTCCTTGACGACGCGGCGCACTCCGAACGCGGTGTTGACGCTGACCTCGGTGGCCACTTCGTTCGCGGTGCCCTTCCTGATCGCCCCGCCGTTGCCGGTGTAGGGACCTTCGGTTCCCTCGCGCACCACCACGAAATCGACGTCGGGGTTTCCCACGAGCGGGCTGTTCACGCCCTTGTAGAGCCGGGCCGGCCGCAGATTGACGTGATGGTCGAGCTCAAAGCGCAAGCGCAGCAACAGACCTCGCTCCAGCACACCGCTGGGCACCGACGGGTCACCGATCGCCCCAAGCAGAATCGCGTCGTGCTCGCGCAGCTCGGCCAGCGCCGACCCCGGCAGCAACTCGCCGGTGGCGTGGTACCGCCGCGCGCCCAGGTCGTACTCGGTCTTCTGCACGCCCGGCTTGACCGTATCGAGGACTTTGACCGCCTCAGCGACCACCTCCGGGCCGATACCGTCACCGCCAATGATCGCCAATTTCATGACAAGTCAACCACTTCCAGTTTGTTCGCGCCGACGGCGGCAGAGATCGCCGATCGGACATCGGTGGGCACATCCCGATCGAGCCGAAGCAGGATCGTCGCGCTCGGACCCTCGGCATCCTCGGACAGCTGCGCTGCGTGAATATTCACGCCAGCCTCGCCCAGGATAGTGCCGATCTTGCCGAGCGCGCCGGGTGCATCGGCGTAGTTGATCACCAGGTTGGTGCCCTGGGCGCGCAGGTCGAAGTTGCGGCCGTTGACCTGAACGATCTTCTCGACCAGCTGCGGCCCGGACAATGTGCCGGCGACATTGACGGTGGAGCCGTCGTGGCCCACCGCGCGCACATCGAGAACGCTGCGGTGGTTGGGACTTTCGGTGGCCGTGCTGATTTCGGCGGTCACGCCGCGTTCGTCGGCCAGCGCGGGCGCGTTGACGAACGTCACGGGATCTTCGATGACCGCCGAGAACAGTCCACGTAACGCCGAAAGTTTCAGCACCTCAACGTCTTCGGATGCCAGTTCGCCGCGCATCTGAACCGACAGCGAGACCGGCAAGCCGTCGGACAACGCGGCGGCCAGCACGCCGAGTTTGCGCGACAGATCCAGCCACGGCACCACCTCTTCGTTGACCACGCCGCCGCCGACGTTGACCGCGTCCGGCACGAATTCGCCGGCCAGCGCCAGCCGTACGCTCTCGGCAACATCGGTACCGGCGCGATCCTGTGCCTCGGCGGTCGACGCCCCCAGGTGTGGCGTCACCACTACTTGCGGCAAATCGAAAAGCGGGCTGTCCGTGCACGGCTCGGTGGAGAACACGTCGAGCCCGGCCGCGCGGACATGGCCACTGGTGATCGATTCAGCCAACGCCGCCTCGTCGACCAGGCCGCCGCGCGCCGCGTTGACGATGATGACGCCGGGCTTGGTCTTGGCCAGCGCCTCCTTGTCGATCAGGCCGGCCGTCTCCGGCGTCTTGGGCAGATGCACCGAGATGAAATCCGCACGCGCCAGCAGGTCGTCGAGTGGCAGCAGTTCGATGCCGAGCTGCGCGGCGCGCGCCGCCGAGACGTAGGGGTCATAGGCGATGATGTGGGCGCCGAACGCCGCGAGCCGCGCCGCGACCAATTGCCCGATCCGGCCCAGCCCGACGATGCCGACGGTCTTGTCGAAAAGCTCGGTGCCCGAGAACGACGAACGTTTCCAGGTGCGTTCGCGCAGCGTGGCGTCGGCCGCCGCGATCTGCCGAGACGCGGCGAGCAACAACGCGATCGCGTGCTCCGCGGCGCTGTGGATGTTCGAGGTGGGCGCGTTGACCACCAAGACACCACGCTCGGTGGCAGCGTCGACGTCGACGTTGTCCAGTCCGACGCCGGCGCGCGCCACGATCTTGAGCTTGGGCGCGGCCGCCAGCACTTCGGCGTCGACGGTGGTCGCCGACCGCACCAGCAGCGCGTCGGCCTCGGGCACCGCCGCCAACAGCTTCTGCCGGTCGGGACCGTCTACCCAGCGCACTTCGACCTGGTCGCCCAGGGCGGCGACGGTTGATGGAGCGAGTTTGTCGGCGATTAACACAACAGGCAAGTTCACCCGACCAGGCTATAGGGCCGGCGTCTGCGCTGTAATGGACCGGTGGACGTCACCGTCGTCGGCAGCGGACCCAACGGCTTGGCCACGGCCGTCATATGCGCCCGCGCAGGACTCAAAGTGCAGGTCATCGAGGCGCAGCCGACACCGGGCGGCGGGGCTCGCACAGCGGCCGACCCAGAATTCTCCGGAGTCGAACACGACATCTGCTCGGCGGTGCACCCGCTGGCGCTGGCGTCGCCGTTCTTCGCCGAGTTCGACCTGGCCGCGCGCGATGTGCGGCTGGGGGTGCCGGACATCGCCTACGCCAATCCGCTGCCGGGCCGGTCCGCGGCGATCGCTTACCGCGACCTCGACCGCACCTGCGCCGAACTGTCCGACGGTGCATCCTGGCGGCGGCTGCTCGGCCCACTGGTGACGGACTGGGCGTCGGTGGTGGACGTGCTGCTGGGCGACAAGCGTTCGTTGCCGGCGACGCTGCCCACGGCGCTGCGCCTCGGGATACGGATGGCAGCCCAGGGCACGCCGGCCTGGGGATCGCCGGCCGGCCTACTCAACGGCGCTGACGGCCGCGCCTTGTTCACCGGTGTTGCCGCCCATGTGCTTTCAAGGATGCCGTCGCTCGCCGCGGCCGGAGCCGGGTTGCTGCTGGCCGTGCTCGGACACGCGGTGGGCTGGCCGATTCCGGTGGGCGGCAGCCAGGTCATCACCGACGCGTTACTGGCCGACCTGCGCGCACACGGTGCCGAAGTGGCCGTCGGTGTCGAAATCACCGAGCCACCAACCGGAGTCGTGGCGTTCGACATGGCACCGACCACGCTGCTGCGGATCTACGGCCCGGCACTGCCGGATCGCTACGCGAAAGCGTTGCGCCGCTACCGCTTTGGGCCCGGCGTGGCCAAGGTCGATTTCGTTCTCAGTGACGAGATTCCGTGGTCGGATCCGCGCCTGCGGGCCGCCCCCACGCTGCATCTGGGCGGCACCCGCGAACAGATGGCGTTCGCCGAGAAGGAGATCGCGGCCGGCCGTCACGCGCAGTGGCCGATGGTGTTGGCCGCCGCGCCGCACGTCGTCGATCCGGGCCGCATCGACGCCGGGGGCCGTCGGCCGTTCTGGACGTATGCCCACGTCCCGGCGGGTTCCACCCTCGACGCGACCGAGGCCGTCACCGCGACCATCGAACGATTCGCCCCCGGCTTCCGCGACATCGTGCTCGCCGCCCGCGCGGTCCCCGCCGCGCACCTGGCCGACCACAACGCCAACTACGTCGGCGGCGACATCGGCGTGGGCGCAAACTCCGCGTGGCGCGCAATCGCAGGCCCCACACCGCGACTCGACCCCTGGCGCACGCCGATTCCGCGGGCGTATCTGTGTTCGGCGGCCACCCCGCCCGGCGGCGGCGTGCACGGCATGTCCGGGTATTACGCCGCGCGGAGCCTGCTGCGCCGCGAATTCGGTATCCGTCAGATGCCGGAGCTCGGGCCTACGCTGACCGTGTGACCAAACTTTCAGTCACCTAACTACTCGGCCACCGGCCATGGCACCACGATGGCCAAGCGCGTAGCCGCAGCGGCCGAGGCCGCTAGCGCCGAGGTTCGGGTGCGCCCCTTGGCCGAGACGCGGGACCCGACGTCCTTCGCACAGAACCCGGCCTGGACGGCGAACTACAACGCCACCAATGACCTGCCCGCCGCCACGGGTAAAGACATCGTGTGGGCCGACGCCGTCGTCTTCGGCTCCCTTACCCGCTTCGGCTCACCGGCGCCGCTCAGCTGCGCGACTTTCTCGACTCGCTGGGTGGGCTGCTGGCCTACAAGGTGTACGCCGGGTTCACGTAGTCGAACACCCTGGACGGCGGCCAAGAGGCCACGCTCGTCTCGCTCTACCTGACGCTGATGCACTTCGGCGGCATCCTCGTCCCGCTGGTACACCGATGCAGGCAAGTTCGTCGACGGCAACCCCTACGGCGCCGGCTTGGTCAGCACGCGCGACAACATCGAGGCCATCGGGGACGTCACCGCGACCGCGCTCGAGCACCTGGCGCGCCGGGTCGTGGCGATCGACCGCCTCGCGTCCTGACCATCCGCCGCGCCGAGCGTCGCGCTGGGGTGACGCTCGGCGACGGACGGATGAAAACTAGGCCGTCTCGGTGATCGGCCGGTCCACCCAGCTCATCAGGTCGCGCAGCTTCTTGCCGGTGACCTCGATCGGGTGCTCGGCGTTCTCCTTGCGCAGCGCCTCGAGCTGCTTGTTGCCGACCTCGACGTTGGCGACGAGTTTCTTGGTGAATTCGCCGCTTTGAATGTCGCGCAGGATCTCGCGCATCCGCTCCTTGGTGCCGGCATCGATGACACGCGGACCGGACAGGTAGCCGCCGAACTCCGCGGTGTCGGACACCGAGTAGTTCATCCGGGCGATGCCGCCCTCATACATCAGGTCGACGATCAGCTTCAGCTCGTGCAGCACCTCGAAGTAGGCCATCTCCGGCGGGTAGCCCGCCTCGACCATCACATCGAAGCCGATCTTCACCAATTCCTCTGTGCCACCGCACAAAACGGCCTGCTCACCGAACAGATCGGTTTCGGTTTCGTCTTTGAAGGTGGTCTTGATGACCCCGGCCCGGGTGCTGCCGATGGCCTTGGCGTAGGACAGCGCCAGCGCCTGACCGTTGCCGGTCGGGTCCTGGTCGATGGCGATTAGTGCGGGCACACCCTTGCCGTCGACGAACTGCCGGCGCACCAGGTGCCCCGGCCCCTTGGGGGCAACCATCGTGACGGTGACGTCGCCGGGTGGCTTGATCAGGCCGAAGTGGATGTTGAGCCCGTGACCGAAGAACAAGGCGTCGCCGGCCTGGAGGTTCGGCTCGATGTCGTTCTTGAAGATCTCGGCCTGGGCGGTGTCGGGGGCCAGCAGCATGATGACGTCGGCCCACTTGGCGACCTCGGCCGGGGTGTCGACCTCGAGGCCCTGCTCTTCGACCTTGGGCCGCGACTTCGAACCTTCCTTGAGCCCGACCCGTACCTGTACACCGGAGTCACGCAGGCTCAGCGAGTGCGCGTGCCCCTGGCTGCCGTATCCGATGATGCCGACCTTGCGGCCCTGGATGATCGACAGATCCGCATCGTCGTCATAAAACATCTCTAATGCCTCTGGCACGGTTAATTTCTCCTTCCCATTTGCTTTCTCTAAAGCCTTCTCGGGCAGCCTTTTCGGGTGCGCGGCGTTTACTTGGCGGTGCCGATGCCGCGTGAGCCGCGGGATAGCGACACCACACCCGATTGGACGATCTCGCGGATACCGAACGGTTCGAGCACGCGCAGCAGCGCCTCGAGCTTACCGCGAGTACCGGTCGCCTCCACGGTCAACGATTCGGGGGAGACATCGATGACCTTGGCACGGAACAAGTTTGCTGCCTCGACTACCTGCGCCCGGGTGGCCGCATCGGCGCGCACCTTGATGAGCGCCAATTCTCTTGCCACCGAATTATCCTCGTCCTGCTCGACGATCTTGATGACGTTGATAAGCTTGTTTAGCTGTTTGGTGACTTGTTCAAGCGCAGTCTCCTCGGCGGAAACGACGATTGTCATCCGCGACATGTCCTTTTGTTCGGTGGCACCCACCGCGAGGGACTCGATGTTGAAGCTACGCCTCGAGAACAGCGCCGCGACGCGCGCGAGCACACCGGGTGTGTCTTCCACCAACACCGACAGGGTGTGCGTCTTTGTGTACATCAGGCGTGTCCTTCGGATTCGTCGTCGAACAGCGGCCGGATGCCGCGGGCGTGCTGGATCTCGTCGTTGCTGGTGCCGGCGGCCACCATCGGCCACACCTGCGCGTCGGCGCCGACGATGAAGTCGATCACCACCGGGCAGTCGTTGATCGCGCGTGCCTGGTTTATCACGTCGACGACGTCTTCCTCACGCTCGCAACGCAGTCCGACGCAACCCAACGCCTCGGCCAGTTTCACGAAGTCCGGGATGCGGCGTGAATGCGTGGCCAGATCGGTCTGGGAGTAGCGCTCCTCGTAGAACAGGTTCTGCCACTGCCGCACCATGCCGAGGTTGCCGTTGTTGATCAACGCCACCTTGATCGGAATGCCCTCGACCGCACAGGTGGCCAGCTCCTGGTTGGTCATCTGGAAGCATCCGTCGCCGTCGATCGCCCAGACCTCCGCCTCGGGCCGAGCGACCTTGGCGCCCATCGCCGCCGGGATCGCGAAGCCCATCGTGCCCAAGCCGCCGGAGTTGAGCCAGGTGCGCGGATTCTCGTAAGAGATGAACTGTGCCGCCCACATCTGGTGTTGACCGACGCCGGCGACGTACACCGCGTCGGGCCCGGCGATCTTGCCGAGTTGCTCGATCACGTACTCCGGGCTCAGGCTGCCGCCGCTTTGCGGACCGTAGCTCAGCGGATAGGTGGATTGAACATCGTTCAGATAGGTCCACCAAGCGTCCATGTCGATCTTGCCTGGAGTCTCGTACTGGCGCAGCATCGCGATCAGGTCGCTGATGACGGCCTTGACGTCACCTACGATCGGCACGTCGGCCGCCCGGTTCTTGCCGATCTCGGCCGGGTCGATGTCGGCGTGGATCACCTTGGCTTCGGGAGCAAAGGAATCGAGCTTTCCCGTCACCCGGTCGTCGAAGCGGGTGCCCAGCGCGATCAACAGGTCGCTGCGCTGCAGGGCCGCCACCGCGGCGACCGTGCCGTGCATGCCCGGCATGCCCAGGTTCTGCCGGTTGCTGTCCGGGAACGCACCCCGCGCCATCAACGTGGTGACCACCGGAATCCCGGTCAGCTCTGCCAGATCCCGCAACTGCTCGGTCGCTTCGCCGCGGATGACGCCGCCACCGACGTACAGCACCGGTTTGTGCGACCGCGTGATCAGCTTGGCGGCCTCCCGGATCTGCCGGTTGTGCGGTTTGGTGTTCGGCTTGTAGCCCGGCAGGTCCATCCGCGGCGGCCAGCTGAACGTGCACTGGCCCTGTAGCACGTCCTTGGGGATGTCGACGAGCACCGCGCCCGGGCGTCCCGACGACGCGATGTGAAATGCCTCGGCCAGCACCCGGGGAATGTCATCGCCGGCGCGAACCAGGAAGTTGTGCTTGGTGATCGGCATGGTGATGCCCGAGATGTCGGCTTCCTGGAAGGCGTCGGTGCCGATCAGGCCGCGTCCGACCTGCCCGGTGACCGCGACGACGGGGATCGAGTCCATCTGCGCATCCGCCAGCGGGGTCACCAAATTGGTGGCGCCCGGGCCCGAGGTGGCCATCATGACGCCGACCTTGCCGGTGGCGTGCGCATAACCGCTCGCCGCGTGACCGGCGCCCTGCTCGTGGCGAACCAGCACGTGCCGCAACTTCTTCGAGTCGAACAGCGGGTCGTAGACGGGCAGCACCGCGCCGCCCGGGATCCCGAAAATGACCTCTACGCCGAGTTCCTCCAATGACCGGACCACCGACTGGGCACCAGTAAGTTGTTGCGGTGCAATATGTTTGGTTTGCGTGGCCCGGGGTTTTGCACCGGCGCCGGCAGCGTCGATTGCCCAGTCGTCGTTCGACCCGGCGCTCTGATGCCTGGTGGGTGCGCTCACTCTGGTCCTATCTCGTTGGTCTGGCTGTGGAAGTTTTGTTGATACGCAACAAAAAACCCCCGTCAGCTCTCGCTGATCGAGGGTTGCGCGTTGGTCTGGATCGCTTCACATGCTGAAGGAACTAGTCAGGCACCAACGCGCCGACTAATTACTACGAGCATCCCGGGCTTTCCGGCGGTATCCATAGCCCTCGACGGTAACCTTCGCACTGCTCAACAGTCAAATCCGCCCTCCCGGCACCCGATCGGCGCCGGGAGACGGTCAACTGGAGCCGGGGTGAAATGATGCTCGGGTGGCCTCCGGTTCTGCTCCCCGACTCCCGCGCCCCGCCGTCCTCCGGATTTCGCCGATGGCGCATCTGGCCGTGGGTTTTCTGACGCTCGGGCTGTTGATCCCGGTTTTGTACTGGCCGCTGTCGCTCCCGCTGCTCGGCCTGCCGGTGCTGTTGTCGGCGATGATCATTCGGCTGCGCACGGTGGCCGACACGCACGGTGTGACCGTGCGCAACCTACTGAACAACCATACCGTGGGGTGGGACGACATCGACGGGCTGCGCTTCCACCGCGGGTCGTGGGCCCGCGCCCAGCTCAAAAACGGGGCGGAGCTGCGCCTGCCGGCCGTCACGTTCGCGACGCTGCCGCAGCTGACGGCCGCCAGTTCGGGCCGAGTGCCCAACCCGTACCGCTGAGGCGAGTTCAGGCCACCGGGTTGACGCCGTTGAGCAGCACCCACACCGCGATTCCGGCGGCGATGCCAGCGAGCAGGGCCACAAACGACCCGATGAACGGCCGGTGCGCCCACCCGCGGTTGGTGTCCAGGCTGTAGCGGCCGGGTCCGGCCAGAATGATCGCGACCGCTAACACGATCAGCGAGATCTGGTATTCGTGGCCGTCTGGCAGGAAGTACGCGAACGTATGCGGGCGCGCCGCCGAGACGGCGGCCAGCATGCCGTTGATCAGGAAGGCCAGGGCACCCGCGGCGGCCAACGGGGTGAACAGACCCAGCACCAGCAGCGCCCCCGCGACGATCTCACCGCCGGCGCTCACGTAGGACAGGATGTCGGCGTGCTGGTAGCCGACGTCGGACAGCGAGTTCCGGAAACTGGCCATGCCGCCTCCACCCCACCAGCCGAACAACTTCTGCAGGCCGTGCGCGCCTAGAACCACCCCGAGGCCGACCCGCAACACCAGCAGGCCGAGATGCTGGGTGCCGCGCCGGCCGATGGCGTGCTGCCGCTCGTAGTCTTCGCTCGGGTCGATCTCGGTGGGTTCGGCGGCCAGATGCCGCGGCGACGCCGCCGCCACCGGCTGGGCTGGCGGCTGCGGCTGCACGTACGGCAGCGGCTCCTGCTGGTCAAGTACATGGTAGGTCGGCGCCGCGGGCGCCACAACCTGATTCGGGTCTTGGTAGGGGATGACGGTGGTGGTACCGAAGTCGCCCGTATACCCGACCGGGGTCAGGTCATCTTCGGGGTCGACCAAGCGCGCTGCGGCGGGGCGTACCGGGGCCGGCTCCGGTGCGTCGCCGGGCCGCTGCCAAGGTGCGTCATTAGATTGACCGGTCACGGGTGTCAGGGTAAGGGCATCGACGCCCGAATTGGGGATTTGAGCGGCGCTTTCGCCGGTTTATTAACGCATATGCCGCTAAATGGGCCCGGATTGACTCGAAATCGGCTCGACGGTGTTTCGAAACGGTAAACACGGGCCGCTCGCGCCGGGCCGGCAGTGCGCGCCCGCCCACGCCTGTGGCGCCGGTGCCGGCACTGTCCGTAGCCTGTCGGTCATGCATTTGAGGTGTTCGGTGCGGTGCGGGCTCGCCGCGCTTTGCGCGGTGATGTTGGTGACGACGGGTTGCACCCGATTCAACGATGCGGCATCTGCGCCGTTCACCACCGCCCCCGAACTCAAGCCGCAGCCGAGCTCGACGCCTCCCCCGCCGCCGCTGCTGCCCACGCCGTTTCCCAAGGCCTGCCCGGCCCCGGGGGTGATGCAGGGCTGCCTGGAGAGCACCAGCGGCCTGATCATGGGCCCCGACAGCAAGACGGCGCTGGTCGCCGAGCGCACCACCGGCGCGGTCAAGGAGATCTCCGTCAGCGCCGAGCCGAAGGTCAAGCTGGTCGTTCCGGTCGACCCGTCCGGCGACGGCGGCCTGATGGACATCGTGCTGTCGCCCACCTACACCCAGGACCGGCTGATGTACGCCTACATCAGCACGCCGACCGACAACCGGGTCATCCGGATCGCCGACGGTGACATACCCAAGGACATCCTGACCGGAATCCCCAAGGGCGCCATCGGAAACACCGGCGCGCTGCTGTTCAGCAGCCCCACCACGTTGCTGGTGCTGACCGGCGATGCCGGCAACCCTGCTTTGGCTGCCGACCCGAAATCGTTGGCCGGCAAGGTGTTACGCATCGAGCAGCCGACGACCGTCGGACAGGCGACGCCGACGACCGCGCTGTCCGGCGTCGGTTCGGGCGGCGGCATGTGCATCGACCCGGTGGACGGCTTGCTGTATGTGGCCGACCGCACCCCCACCGCGGACCGGTTGCAGCGCATCACCAAGGCCTCGGAGGTTTCCACGGTGTGGACCTGGCCAGACAAGCCGGGCGTGGCCGGCTGCGCGGCGATGGACGGGACCGTGATGATCAACCTGGTCAACACCAAAATGACGGTGGCGGTGCGGCTAGCGCCGAACACCGGCGCGGTGACCGGCGAACCCGATGTGGTCCGCAAGGACGCGCACGCTCACGCGTGGGCGTTGCGCTTGTCGCCGGACGGAAACGTATGGGGCGCGACCATCAACAAGACCGCCGGTGCCGCCGAGAAGCTGGACGACGTGGTGTTCCCGCTGTTCCCGCAGGGTGGCGGCTTCCCGCGCAACAACGACGACAAGGCCTGACGCGGGCGGTCGAGCGGCGTTAAGCCTGTCCGCAGGCGGCCAGCACCAGTTCGCGCACCCACGCCGCGTCGGCTTGCCCGCGGGTGGCCTTCATCACCGCGCCGACGATGACCCCGGCGGCTTGCACCTTTCCGCCGCGAATCTTCTCCGCCACATCGGGATTGGCGGCCAGCGCTTCGTCGACGGCGGCCTGGGTGACCGAGTGGCAGCGCACCAGCGCCAAACCGCGGGCGGTCATCACCTCTTCGGGCTCGCCCCCACCTGCCAGCACACCCTCCACGACCTGACGGGCCAGCTTGTTGGACAGCTTGCCCTCGTCGACCAGCGCGATGACCGCGGCGACCTGGGCGGGCGTGATGGGCAGCTCGTCCAGCTCGACGCCCGCCTCCTTGGCCTTCTGCACCAAAAAGTTTCCCCACCAGGCACGGGCCTGCTCGGCCGACGCCCCGTGTTCGATGGTCGCGGTTACCAATTCCACCGCCCCGGCGTTGACGAGGTCGCGCATCACCTTGTCGGAAACACCCCAGTCCTGCTGAATCCGCTTGCGGCTCAACCACGGAATCTCGGGGAGAGTCTGGCGTAGCTGCTCGACGAGTTCCCGGCTGGGCGCGACGGGTTCCAGGTCAGGCTCGGGGAAATAGCGGTAATCCTCCGCGGTTTCCTTGGTGCGTCCCGGGCTGGTGTATCCAGCCTCGTGAAAGTGCCTGGTTTCCTGCGTGATTCGGCCACCGGCCAGCAGAACCGCAGCCTGGCGCTGCATTTCGTAACGCACCGCGACCTCAACGGTTTTCAGCGAGTTGACGTTCTTGGTCTCGGTCCGGGTGCCGAACTCGGCGGAGCCGACCGGCTTCAGCGACACGTTGGAATCGCAACGCATCGAGCCCTGATCCATCCGGACGTCGGATACGTCCAACGCGCGCAACAGGTCTCGCAACGCCATCACGTATGCGCGGGCGATCTGCGGGGCCCGCGCCCCAGCGCCCACGATGGGCTTGGTGACGATTTCGATCAGCGGCACCCCGGCACGGTTGTAGTCGATCAGCGACGTCGTCGCGCCGTGGATGCGGCCCGTCTCACTGCCCAGATGGGTCAGCTTGCCGGTGTCCTCCTCCATATGGGCCCGTTCGATCTCGACACGCCACGTGGTGCCGTCGTCCAGCGGTGCGTCCAGGTAGCCGTTGACGGCGATCGGCTCGTCGTACTGGGAGATCTGGTAGTTCTTCGGCATGTCCGGGTAAAAGTAGTTCTTCCGGGCGAAGCGGCACCACGGCACGATGTCGCAGTTCAGCGCCAGCCCGATGCGGATCGCCGACTCCACCGCGGCCTGGTTGAGCACGGGCAGCGAGCCGGGCAGGCCCAGGCACACCGGGCACACCTGCGTGTTGGGCTCGGCGCCGAAAGCGGTGGAGCAGCCGCAGAACATCTTGGTGACGGTGGACAGCTCAACGTGAACCTCGAGGCCGAGCACCGGCTCGTAACGCGCGAGGACCTCGTCGTAATCCAGCAGATCGGCCCCGGACGTAACAGTCATGGGAAGATCCTAATGGGGACGCCGCGGGCCACCGGGCCGGGCGCGGCGGGCCGCGATCAGGGCATGCGGGCCGGCAGCGGCGGCCGGCGATCAGGGAGTGCGGGCCGTGCCGGGCGTCCGGCGGCCAGGTCGGCCAGCGCTGCCGCCAGCTCCAGGTAGCCGCGCCGGCTCTGCCTGCTCAACCGGTCCACGCCGAGCTCCCGGCCGTCGTGGACATGCCGATCGAAAGGCAGCACCACGCCAGCGCCGACGCGAGCGGCCATCGACTCGAACGCCTTGCTGACGACGCCGTCCGGCGTGGCCGGCTCGGTGTGGTTCATCACCAGCGCGGTTGAGCCCATCAGATGCCGATATCCGTACCTGCACAACCACTCCAGTGTGGTGTTGGTTTTGCGCACCGCGTCGATGGATGTACCGGTGACCACCACCAGGGCCCGCGCCTCGGACAGCACGGCTTCCATCACGGCAGAGTTGATCGCCTTGACGCAATCCACCAACACCACCGAATAGTAATTCCGCAGAATCGAAAACGCCTTGGCGAAGTCGCTGCACTCCAGCCGACAGCCGGTATGAGCGTAATCGGGCAGCCCGAGCACCTCCAGGCCGAAGCTGTTCATGTGGGTGTGCGACCGGATCGCGGAGTACTGCGTGACCGCGCTGCGCGCGACGAGATCCGCCAGGGTGAGCGGGTTGCGACAACCGTGACGTTCGGCCAGGTCGCCGGTGTCGATGTCGACGGCGATGACCTGGTCACCGCGCGCCTCGGCGAAGGTCGAGCCGAGCGCTTCGACCACCGCCGTATTGTCGACACCGTCTTTGAAGTTAAGCACCGCGATCGGGAACCCGCCGGCCAGCGGCACCGCGATCCGCTCCCGCAAGTCTTGCTCGTACAGCGCGTCCTTGCCGGGCCCCAAATCGATTCCGGTCACGCGATGGATCATCTGCCGCCAACCGAACGACCGGGCAGGGCTCCCCTGGTCGGCGTGGCCCCGGCCGTCCAGCGCGGTGCCGCCCAGCGTCAGATCGGGACGGTAGGTCACCGCACGCCCGGCCCGGGCTAGCCGATAGCGCCGTTCCGGCACCGTCGCCGCCGTCGGGTCTTCCCTGCGCCAGGAGTGCGGCCGGACTCCGCGAACGCCACCGGGGTTGCTCCTACCCGGGTATAACCGTTCCGACCTGGCAGTTAAACCCGAAAATATGAAATAATTCACTCTCTTGCGGGCGGGTCGGCAAAGTCGACGGCGACCGGGCTGCGACTCGCCGTTCGACTAATCTACCGGCCCGGCCATACCCACCCACAACGTCGCAACCGCGCCGGGGTGTTCGCCGGACAAGGCCCGGAAAGGGTGCTGTCAGCCGAAGAACGCGGCGGCCTCGTCGTAGCGGGTATCGGGCACCAGCTTGAGCTGGCGGGTCGCGTCGGCCAGCGACACCCGGCCGATGTCCTGCCCGCGCAGCGACACCATCTGGCCGTACTCACCGGCGTGCGCGGCGTCGGCGGCGTGCACCCCGAACCGGGTGGCCAGCACCCGGTCGTAGGCCGTCGGCGTACCGCCCCGTTGCACGTGGCCCAGCACCGTCACCCGGACGTCCTTGTTGATCCGCTTTTCCACCGCGACGGCCAGCTGCTGAGCCACGCCGGTGAAACGCTCGTGCCCGAAATCGTCGATCCCGCCCTCGCGCAACGGGATCGAACCAGGAATCGGCTTGGCGCCCTCGGCCACCACGCAGATGAAATGCGAATCCCCGCGCTGAAAGCGCCGTTTGACAAGACGGCACACGTCCCCGATATCGAAGGGCTGCTCGGGGATCAGCGTCATGTGGGCCCCGGACGCCAGGCCCGCGTTGAGCGCGATCCAGCCGGCGTGGCGCCCCATCACCTCGACCAGCATCACCCGCTGATGGGATTCGGCCGTGCTGTGCAGCCGGTCGATCGCGTCGGTGGCCACGGTCAGCGCAGTGTCGTGTCCGAAAGTCACGTCGGTGCAATCGATGTCGTTGTCGATCGTCTTGGGCACCCCCACCACGGGAACGTTCTCCTCCGACAGCCAGTGCGCCGCGGTCAAGGTGCCCTCCCCGCCGATCGGGATCAGCACGTCGATGCCGTTGTCGTCCAGGGTCTGCTTGATCCGGTCTAGGCCGGCTCGCAGCTTGTCAGGGTGCACCCGGGCGGTGCCCAGCACCGTTCCGCCCTTGGCCAGCAGCCGGTCGTTGCGATCGTCGTTCTGCAACTGGATGCGCCGGTTTTCCAGCAAACCGCGCCAGCCGTCCTGAAACCCGACCACCGACGAGCCGTACCGGGCGTCGCAGGTGCGCACCACCGCCCGAATGACAGCGTTGAGGCCGGGACAGTCGCCCCCTCCGGTGAGTACTCCGATACGCATGTTCTTATCTTGCCCGCACCGGCGGCCCGACGGGCAAGTCCACGGCTAAATGGTCGGCGCCGCGGGCAGCGGGCCGCGCGCGGCCTCGTAGGCGGCGCCCACCCGGTAGAGGCGATCGTCGGCCAGCGCGGGAGCCATGATCTGCAAGCCCACCGGCAACTGGTCGTCCGGGGACAACCCCGACGGCACCGACATGCCGCAGTGCCCGGCCAGGTTCAGCGGCAGCGTGCACAGGTCGAACAGATACATCGCCAGCGGATCGTCGATCTTCTCCCCCAAACCGAACGCCGTCGTCGGGGTCGCCGGCGAGATCAGCGCGTCGACGGATTGGTAGGCCGCGTCCAGATCGCGGGCGATCAGGGTACGGACCTTCTGCGCCTGGTTGTAGTAGGCGTCGTAATAGCCCGCGGACAGCGCGTAGGTACCAATCATGATGCGGCGCTTGACTTCCGGGCCGAATCCCGCGGCCCGCGTCATCGCCATCACTTCCTCGGCGCTGTGGTTGCCGTCGTCACCGACCCGCAGGCCGTAACGCATCGCATCGAAGCGCGCCAGGTTGCTCGACACCTCCGACGGCAGGATCAGGTAGTAGGCCGCCAACGCGTTATTGAAGTGCGGGCAATCGACCTCGCTGACCTCGGCGCCTAGCTCGGTCAGCTGCTCTACCGCCGCCTCGAACGACGCCAGCACACCCGGCTGGTAGCCCTCGCCACGCAACTGCTTGACCACACCGATCCGCACACCCTTGAGGTCGCCGTCCGCGCCGGCACGGGCGCCGGCGACCACGTCGGGCACTGCGACGTCCAGGGAGGTGGAATCCAGCGCGTCATGCCCGGCGATCACTTGGTGCAGCAGCGCGGTGTCCAGCACGGTGCGGCCGCACGGCCCGCCCTGATCCAGCGACGAGGCGCAGGCCACCAGGCCGTACCGGGACACCGTGCCGTAGGTGGGTTTGACCCCGACGGTCGCGGTCAGCGCGGCGGGCTGACGGATCGACCCGCCGGTGTCGGTCCCGATCGCCAGCGGCGCCTGGAAGGCGGCCAACGCCGCGGCGCTGCCACCGCCCGAGCCTCCGGGCACCCGGTCGAGGTCCCACGGGTTGCGGGTCGGGCCGTAGGCCGAGTTCTCCGTCGACGAGCCCATCGCGAACTCGTCCATGTTGGTCTTGCCCAGGATCGGGATGCCGGCGGCGCGCAACCGGGCGGTGACGGTGGCGTCGTACGGGGAACGCCAAGCCTCGAGGATTTTGGATCCGCAGGTGGTCGGCATGTCGACGGTGGTGAACACGTCCTTAAGGGCCAGCGGGACACCGGCCAGCGCCGAGGGCAGCTGATCCCCCGCCGACACCGCCGCATCGACCGCGGCCGCCGCCACCAGCGCCTCGTCGGCAGCGACATGCAGGAA
>NZ_LR655718.1 GCF_902168065.1 Mycobacterium tilburgii
CCCGCCGGCCGACCCGGGACCCCACCCCGATCGCCGCCCCGGCCGCGTGCACCGCCAGGACCCTGGCGAACGCGCACAGGGCGCCGGGTGTCTGCAGCTCGGTCAATACCGTCGAGGCGTCGTGGATCACCGCCAGGGCAATCGCCGCGATCAACAGCGGCCCGCCCAGCGCGGACGCGACGACCCAACGAATCACCAGCCAGGACGAGCACCGTGTGGTGACCCGCGCGGTGGTGCACGCGGTCGCCCACACCATCAACAGGATTGGGAGCAGCGGCAATACGCCCAGCTCGCGGCCGCCGATCGAGATCGGTACCGCATGCACGCCCAGCCAGATACTGCCGATCGCGCCCAGCGCGCCGGTCATGTCGCTGTTCGCGATCAGCAGCTGCAATAACGTGACCGCGGCGATGATGATCAGTGCCAGGACGGCAGGGCCGAACGCAACCCGAACCAGGTCCCGCGCCTGGCGGGCACCCGCTGCCCGGTTGTCCTCGCTTTCTGACAGCCTGTTCACTTCTGGCGGCCGTGCCCGACGAGGCGCGAGAGCCCTCGGTCAGGCCGAGGCCGGCCCAGAGCCAGACGAAGGCTGGTCACCACCTTGCTCGGACGTTCCGCCGGCCGACGGCGGTGGGCTGAAGCTCGGGAAGCCGGTCGGCGGCGTGGACGAACCCTGTTGGGACGCTGCCGGCTGGGCGGCGGACTGAGCCGACTGGGCACCGAATCCGCCGGTCGTCGGGATCGCGCTCTGCGTCGGAACGCTCGAGGAGTATCCGCTGTATTGCGATCCGTAACCCTGCGGGTTGTGCTGTTGCGGCCCCTGTTGACCGTAGTAACCACCGTGCTGCTGGCCCCCGTACTGCTGGCCGTACTGACCGTATTGGCCGTACTGCGCGTACGGGTCGTACTTGAGCCGCGGCGGCGGCAGCGTGATGACGCCCTCCTCCAACAGAAGCACCACGATGGCGGCGATCGCCTGCAGCACGCTGCAGGCCACCAACGGCCACATGGCCCAGCCGACCGCGAATCCCGCCGGGGTATTGATGACCTCTGAGATCGACAGCAGTGCCCCCAGCACGGCGACGGCCGCGACGACGCCCGAGTAGTCCTTCGCCTTCGGCAGCAGGCTCAGCCCCGCGAGGAGCGCGGCGAGCACAGCCACCAGAACCGCGGTGCCGGCGTCGCCGGCGCGCCCACCGGACGCCGGACCGAGGTCGGCGCTTAGCACGAATGTCGGCCCGAAGTTCAACAGATACTCCGCGAAGCCGAGCACCACCACCGCGATGTTCACGTACTGCGGAAGCTTGCTTTCCCCGTCGTCGGTCTTCGCGAACGACGGTGAGGCGCCTGGGTAGGAGCCGCGTGGCTGCGCTTGCGGATATCCGGGATTCCCGGGCGAGTAGGTCATGACTCCTCCTGTTGCTTCCAGTGCCTTCAAGACCTCGTCGGGCGCCACGTCACTGCTGCAGTGCGACGCTATGCCTGCATGAGTCGCCCCTCGGTAACGACCAAGGCGCGCCGGCGCTTGCGTTACGCGCGACCGATCAATCACGCTAGCGCACGTTCGAGCAGGGCGCGGGAGCGACCGACCCCCGGGCGGGACGACGAGCGACTGCCTTGGGGGCCCGTCTGCGGGTGGGCAACCGGGGGGGTCGCTTGCTCAGCACAGGTAGAACACGTTCTAATTCTGTGTATGGATTACGGCCTTGTGCTTTTCACCAGTGATCGTGGCATCACCCCAGCCGCCGCGGCCAAAGTCACCGACGACCACGGCTTCACGACGTTACTATATGATTACATGCCAGAACACACCCACATCCCGATGAAACGCGAAGCGGCCCATCCCACGACGGACGACGAATCACTGCCCGACGACCGGTACATGCGCACGCTGGACCCGTGGGTCAGCCTGGGCGCGGCGTGCGCGGTCACCTCGCGGGTGCGGCTGTCCACCGCGGTCGCGCTGCCCGTCGAGCACGACCCGATCACGCTGGCGAAAAGCATCGCCACGCTGGATCACCTATCCGGCGGCCGGGTCCAGCCTGGGCGTCGGGTTCGGTTGGAACACCGACGAACTGGCCGACCACAACGTGCCGCCGGCGCACCGCCGCACCATGCTGCGCGAGTACCTGGAAGCGATGCAGGCTGTGGACGCAGGAAGAAGCCGAATACGACGGCGAGTTCGTCAAGTTCCCAGCTGGGCCTGGCCCAAGCCGGTGCAGTCGCATATCCCGGTGCTGGTGGGTGCGGCGGGCACCGAGAAGAAAAGTGGATCGCGCGCAGCGCCGACGGCTGGATCACCACGTCGCGTGACTTGAATATCGACGAACCGGTGAAGTTATTGCAGGACACCTGGGCGGCGGCCGACCACGACAGCGCCCCGCAGATCGTGCGCCGGATTTCAAGCCGGTGCCGGAGAAGTTGGCGCACTGGTCCGAACTCGGGGTGACCGAGGTGCTGTCCGGTCTGCCGGACAAGTCCGAGGACGAGGTCGGCGCCTACGTCGAGCGGCTGGCGGGCAAGCTGGCCGCCAGGGTGTGACGGTCAGGCCAGCGCGGCCCGGTTGTCCTTCTCTGATGGCCGCACCACAATCGGCTCGCCGTCGCTGAGCAACCCGACCAGGTCGAGGTCGTCGGTCAACGCCAGGAAGCGGCTGCTGTCGTCGAGGCGGCCGATGATGAGGCCGGTGCGCACCGGCCAGTCGTAGCGCACGGTGTAGGTCTCGATGGTTGCCCGGCCGTCGGCCTTGACGGTCTACCGGCATCTTCGGGCGGGAGGCGACCTCGGCGCGCAGTGCGGCGCTGTTGTCGGGCTTCCAGTTCACCGGCGTGGTCGAGTACACCCCGACAGAGTACTTGCTCATGATCCCGCTGTTGGCCGCGACGAGGCCGAATTGCCCTGGCAGGTCCCCACATTTCGCTGACTGTCTCGGCGATGGCGTGCAGTGAGTAGGTATTGCAGCGGCCGCACCCTGGTTGACCTGGTCGCGGGCCACCAGCAGCCGCGTGTGGATCGCAGATCATCCGGTTGGATAGCGGTCACGGTGATGAGTTCGTCGACGGTGCGCTCCACTGGGGCGGACGCGAACGGGTTCTTCGCCGCCACCTTGGTGAACGGGGCAAACAGCTCGCCCATCCGGCGACGCTCAGGCCGAGCCGGGCGCGGCGTGCGTTCTCCAGCAGGCCGTACTGGACCGGGGCCCCGATCAGGCCGTGCGCGACGGTGTAGTCGTCGAACAGGCCCTCGTAGCCGAACTCGCGGTCCTCCAACAGCCCTTCGACCGTGTCGGAGTGGTCCGGCTTCTTCCGGTCGGCGGAATACCGGATGCTGGAAGTGTTTTCGGAGCCGAAGGTCATCACGACCCCGGCCGCACCCGCGGTCATAACGCCGGCGAACTCGGTGACCAGATGCTGCGGGCCCTGACCGCCGATGGGTTCGAGAACCGCGCGCGGAGACGCGGCGCCGATGCGGTTGGCCACCGAGCGCGGATAGTTCGTGGACTTCCCCATCGGCGCCGGGGTGCGCGCCCGGAGAGTTCGAACTGACGGATCGCGGCGACGGTATCGATGGCCGCGGCCACGGCGGTGGCGTCGGCCCCGCAGTCATGCAGAGCGGCCCGCGCCGCTTGGGTCGCCAGCTCCACCGACGACATCCCGAGATAGAACGATGCCGGGGATGTTCAGGTCAAGATTCATAGAACCACTATGCTACCGCAGAGTCGGGGACCCGGACAAATCCGGGCCCCGCGCGGCGGTCCTACAGGTTCTGCAGAACCTCCCGGGCCAGCTCCGCGGTCTCCGACGGCGTCTTGCCGACCTTGACGCCCGCGGCCTCCAGGGCCTCCTTCTTGGCAGCCGCGGTGCCCGACGAGCCGGACACGATGGCACCCGCGTGGCCCATCGTCTTGCCTTCCGGGGCAGCGAATCCCGCAACGTAGCCGACGACCGGCTTGGACACGTTGGCCTTGATGTACTCGGCAGCCCGCTCCTCGGCGTCACCGCCGATCTCACCGATAATCACGATGATCTTGGTGTCGGGGTCCTTCTCGAACGCCTCGATGGCGTCGATGTGGGTGGTCCCGATCACCGGGTCGCCACCGATACCGATGAGGGTGGAGAAGCCGAAATCGCGCAGCTCGTACATCATCTGGTAGGTCAGGGTGCCCGACTTGGACACCAGCCCAACGGGGCCGGAGCCGCTGATGTTGGCCGGGGTGATGCCGGCCAGCGCCTCACCCGGGGTGATGATGCCCGGGCAGTTCGGCCCGATGATCCGCGTTTTCTGACCCTTCTCGACGTTATAAGCCCACGTATAGGCGCTGTCCTGCACCGGAATTCCTTCAGTGATGACCACCAGCAGCGGAATCTCGGCATCGATGGCCTCGATGATCGCGTCCTTGGCGAACTTCGGCGGCACGAAGACGACCGACACGTCGGCGCCGGTCTCCTTCATCGCTTCGGTGACGGAGCCGAACACCGGCAGCTCGACGTTCTTGCCGGCAGGGTCCACGTGCGACACGGTGGTGCCGGCCTTGCAAGCGTTGACGCCGCCGACCACCTGGGTGCCGGCCTTGAGCATCAGCGCGGTGTGCTTGGTCCCCTCGCCGCCGGTGATGCCCTGGACGATGACCTTCGAGTCTTTGTTCAAAAAGATCGACATGGCTTGGCTTCCTTACTTGTTCGCCAGCTCGGCGGCTTTGTCGGCGCCGGCGTCCATGGTCTCGGCCTGGATCACCAGCGGGTGGTTGGCTTGGGCGAGGATTTGACGGCCCTCATCGACGTTGTTGCCGTGGAGACGCACCACGAGCGGCTTGTTGGCCTCGTCGCCGAGCATCTTCAGTGCGGTCACGATGCCGTTGGCGACGGCGTCGCAGGAGGTGATGCCGCCGAACACATTGACGAACACGCTCTTGACCTGCTTCTCATTCAGAATCATGTCCAGCCCGGCAGCCATCACCTCGGCCGACGCGCCGCCGCCGATGTCCAGGAAGTTGGCCGGCTTGACCCCGCCGTGCTTCTCACCGGCGTAGGCCACCACGTCGAGCGTCGACATCACCAGGCCCGCGCCGTTGCCGATGATGCCGACCTGGCCGTCCAGCTTGACGTAGTTGAGCTCGTGCTCCTTGGCCTTGAGTTCCAGCGGGTCGGTGGAGTCGCGGTCCTTGAACTCGGCGTGACCAGGCTGACGGAAGTCGGCGTTGGCGTCCAGGGTGACCTTGCCGTCCAGCGCCAGGATCTGGTCGTCCGGCGTACGCACCAGCGGGTTGACCTCGACCAGGGTGGCGTCCTCGGCGACGAAGAGCTCCCACAGTTTCTGAATGGTCACCGCGGCGACGTCGAGCACCTCGGCCGGCAGGTGGCCCTGCTCAGCGATGGAGCGGGCGAATGCGAGGTCGACACCCTTGACCGCGTTCACCGGGACCTTGGCCAGCCGGTCGGGCTTGGTGGCGGCCACCTCTTCGATCTCCATGCCGCCCTCGACCGAGCACATCGCCAGGTAGGTGCGGTTGGCGCGATCGAGCAGAAAGGAGACGTAGTGCTCCTCGGCGATCTCACTGGCCTCGGCCACCAAGAGCTTCTTGACGATGTGGCCCTTGATGTCCAGACCGAGGATGTTCTTGGCGTGTTCGTAGGCGTCGTCAGGCGTCGCGGCGTACTTGACGCCACCGGCCTTGCCGCGACCGCCGACCTTGACCTGCGCCTTGACCATCACGGGGGCGCCGACTTCGGTCGCGATCTCCTTGGCGCCCTCAGCGGTGTCGGTCACCCGGCCGGGCGAGGTCGGTACGTTGTGCTTAACGAACAGTTCTTTCGTTTGATACTCGAAAAGGTCCATGAACTCACTGTCTTCGCTCAAGTTGCTTGCAAGGCCTACAGCTGGGCGACGCCGGATTCGGCTACTCGCACGGTGGAACTTTATCCACCCCGTAAACGGGCCCTACCGCCGCATCCACCGATGTGGTGCAGGTCACGACACACCGGTCAGGTGTTAAGTGTGATACAGCTCACAATCCGGCCGAGGTTGCCAGCCGGATCGCTCAACGGATACCGTCTCAGTGTCCAGATAACGTTATGGTCACGATACGAGGACATTCCAGGTTGTCCCAGCGCAGTCTTGTTCGTTCTCCTGCGTCGTCGGAAGCTGGTCGACACCACCGCGACTGCTGGACTCAACCTCACCGCAACGAAGTCACCGAAATTTTGCCGCTAGACGGCTTTGACTTCGACGATCTCGAATTCGTGGACTCCGTCGAGCTCGCCGAGCTGGACCTCAGTAATAACCCCCCCTTCGATTACGAGGCCCGGGTGCTGTTGGCGCCCGAGCTCGACGACCTGGACGACATCGACGATCTGACCCCACTGCGGCTAGCCGCCCCCGCCGACGGGGTGGTGCTGCGGTTCGCGAACACGGTCGACGTCGCCGCGCCACCCACCGACGCGGAGACAACGGAAGTGTTCGGCACGCTGCGGCGGGGTGGGCAGCACCGCAAGCAGCCGACCAGTGCGGCCCGCGGCCGCCTGCTGATCTCGGCGATGGCCGCCGGCGCGGCGGCCGCTGCCGCGCACACCGCGACCAGCCACTCCGACACCACCAATGCCGAAACGGTGTTGACCGCCAACGCCTCAGCGCTGACCGGCGGGTCCAGCGGCAACCCCAGCCGCGGCGCCCAGGTGATCGCCGTGCAGCCGGCGGGCAGCGCGGCGCTGCACAATCAGGAGCTCGCCAAGGGCGTGGCCTTCGCCAACGACCGCGCGCAGCGCGAGGCACGGCTGCAACAGCCGCTGTATGTCATGCCTACCCACGGGATCTTCACGTCGAACTTCGGCTATCGCTGGGGCGTCCTGCACGCCGGGATCGACCTCGCCAACTCGATCGGAACGCCGATCCTCGCCGTCTCCGACGGTGTGGTGATCGACGCTGGCCCGACCGCCGGCTACGGCATGTGGGTCAAGCTGCGCCATGCCGACGGCACGGTCACCCTGTACGGCCACATCAATACCGCACTGGTCAGCGTGGGCCAGCGGGTGATGGCCGGCGATCAGATCGCCACGATGGGCAACCGGGGCAACTCAACCGGTCCGCACCTGCACTTCGAGGTGCTGCGGGGCGGCACCGAACGGATCGACCCGGTGCCGTGGCTGGCCAAGCGGGGACTTTTCGTCGGCAATTACGCTGGATGAGGTGACCGCGCCGAACCACCCACCAGCCGCTGAGCCGCCGTCGGATTCACGAACACGGATCATCCGGCGTGCCCCGACCGGGCCACTGCCCACCATCCCCGAATCGCCGACCACCCACATCCCGCGGGTCACGCCGATTCTTGGCGACACCCGCGCGGCCGTGCGCGGCGGCCTGGCTGACCGCCCCGTTGGCGACCCGGTGGCGCGGACGAAGATCGCCGCGTGTGCGGTTCAGCATCGTCAGCGGCTGGGCTACGTCGGTGGTGGTCACCGATTTGATCGCCGGCTGGTGGCAGACCGATCGGCTGTTTTGCATCGCGATCGCGTTCCTGGCCCTGGTGTTCGCGTCGACCACGATCTCCGGGGTGATCATGCTGCTGCGGGATCGTCTGGTGGGACGCCACCTCATCGCGGCGGGCGCGGTGGTCGCGATCCTGACCTACGGCGGCGTGTTCATCGCGGGCGCCTACGTCGCGTGGATCGTGTACACGCTGTGGGTCTTGCCGATCGCCAGCGTGGTGCTCGCGTTTGCACCGGAAATCAAGGGGCGAGCGGAGAATGTGATCGGACGAGTCCGGCGCCGCTAGAGCTTGCTCAGCGGCACGTGGTTGTGCATCAGCTTGACCCGGCCGGAACTGCCGAAGTCGATCAGCGACATTGCCGATTCGCCGACGCCGGAAACCTCTTCGACCCGGCCCAGCCCGTATTTGTCGTGGGTCACCCGGTCGCCGGGTGCCAACACCAGCAGGGGGCGCTTGCCCGCCCCGGAGCGGGTGGGCAAGACGCGGAGCGTTCCGAACCGCCCCGCCCCGCTCACCGGTGCGCTATAGGACGGTGTCGGTGCGGTGCGCCGCCATTCGATCAGTTCCTGCGGAATCTCTTGCAGAAAACGCGATTCCGGGTTGAGCATGGGTTGCCCCCAGGAAGACCGCACAATTGCCCGGCTCACATACAGCCGCTGCCGGGCGCGGGTGATCCCCACGTAGGCCAGCCGCCGTTCCTCCGAAAGTTCGGTGGGATCGTCGAGGGCCCGCATGTGCGGGAACATGCCGTCCTCCCAGCCGGTGACGAACACCACCGGGAACTCCAGCCCCTTCGCGGTGTGCAACGTCATCAGGATCACCACGCCGGCGCCGTGCTCGGGGATTTCGTCGGTGTCGGCGACCAGCGATACCCGCTCCAAGAATGCTGCCAGCACCCCGGTTTCGGGTACGTCCTCGTCCTTGGGGTACTCCCCGGACTCGTCGAGCGCGACGCTGTTCGCCCGGTCGATACTGAATTCGTGTGCGACGCTGACGAGTTCGTTCAGGTTGTCCAGCCGGGCCAGCTCCTGCGGATCGGTTGAGGACTCCAGCTCCCGGCGGTACCCGGTGCGTTCCAGCACCGATTCGACGAGATCGCCGAGGTCATCACTGAGGCAGCCGCGCAACTCGTCGAGCAACTCGACAAAGCCCGAAATTGCTTTCTTCGCACGGGAATTGAGCATCGGAACTTTACCTTCGGCGGCGGCCACTAGCGCGTCGACGAAGCTGGCGCCGGTGTTCTCGGCGTACACCGCCACGCACGCTTCGGCGCGATCCCCGATCCCGCGCCGGGGGGTGTTCAGGATGCGCCGCATGCTGACCGCGTCGCCGGGGTTGTCCAGCACCCGCAAGTAGGCCACGATGTCACGGATCTCCTTGCGCTCGTAAAAGCGCACTCCGCCGACGACCTTGTAGGGAATTCCGGCGCGGATGAACACTTCTTCCAGCGACCGCGACGAATTGTTGGTGCGATAGAAGACGGCTACATCGTTATAGGTGATTTCGCCGCGATCTGCGAGGGCGTCAATTTCCTCGGCGACGAACCGCGCTTCATCGTGTTCATTGTCGGCGACATAACCAACAATCAACTCGCCTTCGCCTGCATCGGTCCACAGCCGCTTCTCGCGGCGTCCCGAATTACGCGCGATCACCGAATTGGCCGCCGACAGAATGTTCTGCGTAGAACGGTAGTTCTGCTCGAGCAGAATAGTGGTCGCGTCCGGGTAGTCGCGTTCGAATTCCTCGATATTGCGAATGGTGGCGCCGCGGAAGGCGTAGATCGATTGGTCAGCATCGCCGACCACGCACAACTCCGCCGGCGGCACATCCTGGCCCGGCGCGTCGGCACCCTCGCCAAGGCCCCCACCGGCGGTGCGCCCGACCAGTTCCCGCACCAGCACGTATTGAGCGTGGTTGGTGTCCTGGTACTCGTCAACCAGGACGTGGCGGAAGCGGCGCCGGTAGTACTGGGCGGTCTGCGGGAACGTCTGCAGTACCGCAACAGTCTCCCCGATCAGGTCGTCGAAATCCAACGCGTTGGCCGCCCGCAGCCGCCGCTGATACTCGGCGTAGACGGAGGCGACGGTGCGGGCGAAGTCGTCGGAATCGTCTGTGAGATTGGACACGGCCTGGTCCGGATCGATCAACTCATTCTTGAGGTTGGAGATCGCGACGGACAGCAGTCGCGGTGAGTAGCGCTTGATGTCCAGACCCATGTCGCGCCCGATCATCTGCAGCAACCGCCGAGAGTCGTCGGCGTCGTAGATGGAGAAGTTGGAATTGAGGCCCTGGATCAGCGACGCCTGGTTGCGCAGAATCCGCACACACGTCGAGTGAAACGTCGACACCCACATCGCGCGAGCGCGGTTGCCGACCAGCCTGACCACGCGGTCCCGCATTTCGTTGGCGGCCTTGTTGGTGAAGGTGATGGCCAGGATCTGGCCGACCCCGACACCGCGCGCGGCAATCAGGTGGGCGACGCGGCGCGTCAACACCGCGGTCTTGCCGGAGCCCGCACCCGCCACGATCAGCAACGGCGAACCTTCGTGAACCACGGCCTGGCGCTGTTGGGGATTCAAGCCGTCGAGCAGCTGCTCTACCTCGGCGCTGGCAGTGGCGGCGGTTGCGTGCACAGTCATGTCTATCTAAATTTACCGCTAACGTCCGACGACAAGGCGCAGGCCGGGGCCTCCCAAAACCTCCGACAGCCGCCCAGCAAGGTGATGCCGCCGAACTCGTCGTTTTGCTCCCGCGTGTCCGCGGCTGTGGCACACTAACTTGGCATGGACAAATGCACAGTCCATCGCCGTCTCTCGATCCTCGAGTGGCGCCGCCAATTTTTCCGTGGGTACCGTCCTACGGTGCCCACGGTCTAGCTGTCGTTGTTAGGGCCCTGTGCCTCCGGATGCAGGGCTTGAACCTCCGGATGCAGGGCTTGAACTTTTTACACGCCTGATAACGTTTTCAAGCCAAAAACGAACAAGAGCTACAGAAGAACCGCAAAATAACACGGGGGTGTAGGGATTGAGCGTCGAGGTGATCGACATTGAACAGTTGGCGAACATTGAAGAGTTGCGCCTCGAGATTGACCGGCTGGACGCCGAGATTCTTGCCGCTGTCCGCAAGCGAGCTGAAGTTTCTCGGGAGATCGGCCGCGCCCGGATGGCTTCGGGGGGTACCCGTCTGGTGCACAGCCGGGAGATGAAGGTCATTCAGCGCTACAGCGAGCTGGGCCCGGAGGGCAAGGACTTGGCGATGCTGTTGCTGCGTCTGGGCCGCGGCCGCCTCGGCCACTAAACGGTCCTCGTAATCAAGGATTGCGCGGCCGCAAATTCTTTAATTTGCGCGGTAAATCGGACTGTCCGCTAGCGTTGGCTCGGTGGCGTGAGTCAGCACTAGGGTCGGTTCATGACCTCCGTACTCAACATCCCTGACATCACCGCCACACCGGCGTGGGACGCCTTACGTGGACATCACGAACAGATCGGCAAGACCCACCTCCGCCAGTTCTTCGACGACGACCCGGATCGCGGCCGCGAGCTGACCATCACGGTCGGCGACCTGTACATCGACTACAGCAAGCACCGGGTCACCCGGGAGACGCTGCGGCTGCTACTGGACCTGGCCCGCGCGGCCAATCTCGAAGAGCGTCGGGATCAGATGTTCGCCGGCGTGCACATCAACACCTCGGAGGATCGCGCGGTGCTGCACACCGCGCTGCGGCTGCCTCGGGACGCCGAGCTGATCGTCGACGGCCAAAACGTCGTCGCCGATGTGCACCAGGTGCTGGACGCGATGGGCGACTTCACCGACCGGTTGCGCAGCGGCGAATGGACAGGCGCCACCGGCGAGCGCATCCGTACCGTCGTCAACATCGGCATCGGCGGGTCCGACCTGGGTCCGGTGATGGTGCACCAGGCATTGCGCCATTACGTGGACGCGGGAATTTCGGCCCGATTCGTATCCAACGTCGACCCCGCCGACCTGATCGCCAAGCTCGCCGATTTAGACCCCGCCACAACGCTTTTCATCGTGTCCTCCAAGACCTTCTCCACGCTGGAGACGCTGACCAACGCGACGGCCGCGCGCCGCTGGGTGACCGACGCGCTGAGCGATGCCGCGGTGTCGAAGCACTTCGTGGCCGTGTCGACGAACAAACGCCTGGTCTACGACTTCGGCATCAACACCGACAACATGTTCGGTTTCTGGGATTGGGTCGGGGGGCGCTACTCTGTCGATTCGGCGATCGGGCTGTCGCTGATGGCCACGATCGGACGGCAGGGCTTCGCGGATTTCCTGTCCGGATTCCACATTGTCGACGAGCACTTCAAAACCGCCCCGCTGGAATCCAACGCGCCTGTCCTGCTTGGCCTTATCGGCCTCTGGTATTCCAATTTCATGGGCGCGCAATCACGCGCCGTGCTGCCGTATTCCAACGACCTGGCCCGATTTGTCGCCTATTTGCAGCAGCTGACCATGGAGTCCAACGGCAAATCGACGCACGCCGACGGCAAGCCGGTCACCACCGATACCGGTGAAATCTATTGGGGCGAGCCAGGAACCAACGGACAGCATGCTTTTTACCAGTTATTGCATCAGGGAACCCGGTTGATACCGGCCGATTTCATCGGATTCAGCCAACCCACCGACGACCTGCCCACCGCCGAAGGCAATGGCAGCATGCACGACCTGTTGATGAGCAATTTCTTCGCACAGACCCAGGTGCTGGCGTTCGGCAAGACCGCCGCGGAAATCGCCGCCGAGGGCACCCCCGCTGCGGTGGTGCCGCACAAGGTGATGCCCGGCAATCGGCCGTCGACTTCGATTCTGGCCGAACGGCTTACGCCATCGGTGCTGGGCCAGCTGACCGCACTTTACGAGCACCAGGTTTTCACCGAGGGCGTGATCTGGGGAATCGATTCCTTCGACCAGTGGGGAGTGGAGCTGGGCAAGACGCAGGCCAAGGCGCTGCTGCCGGTGCTGACCAGCGACGGCTCCCCCGCACCCCAGTCCGACAGCTCCACCGATGCCCTGGTCCGTCGCTACCGGACCGAACGGGGGCGGGTGAGCTAGCCGCTCACCCCGAGTGGCTGATCACCTCGGAGCCCAGTCGCCGCACAAAGGTGCGCAGGTGTTTCACCGTCGCGGTCTGCGGATCGGACAGGTGCAGCCGCGGTCGCCGGGTGGGCGTCGACCGCGGCCAGCACACCGTCACCGTCGAATGCGAGCACGAACGCCCGCTCGTCGGCGGCCGGAGTCCAATCCGGCGATCGCCTCGGCGAACTGGGCCCTGGCCCGCGCCGCTTCGCGGTCGATCAGCGCGACGAACAGCCCCGCCGGGTCGCCGAGCAGCTGATAGAGCAGCGACCGGTTGATGCCTGCCGCCGCGGCGATGCGGTTAGGCGTGGCGGCGGCGTGAAACCCTCCGGCGTCCACGATCGCGTGCGTGACATCGAGGTTCTGCTTGCGGTGTTCTTCGGCCGACATCCGGCGCTTCGAGATGCCCGCAGCCATGCTTAACAGCATAACTAACAACTTGTGAGTATTACTCACACACAGTGTTAGTTAGCCGGAGGTCGCTGCCATGTCCAGGTATCGCTGCTTTCTGCTCGGCCTGCCGGAGGAACTGCCGCCCCTCGGAGCCGGCCGACATCATCCACGTCCTGCACGCGCGCTCGACCCTGCTGCGCGACGGGTTCCACGCTGTTCGACCGGTGCGCCGAAGCAGTCGAAAAGAGTTTCAGCAAGCTCACTTTCGTCCGTACCTTCTGCAATGGCGATCGCGAGATCGCCGAGGCGATGGGCGCTCGATGGGCCCGACCGATCTGCTGCGCGTGGCCCTCACCGCGCCGTTCATCATCGGACGGTCCAACGCCGTGAGCCAGGTCAGATGGATCCCCGTGTTGCGCGACACCTCACCGACGCATACGTCATCGGCTTGCTCAAATTACGCCTGGCGACCTACGGGAAGCCCGAATTCAACTACTTGAAGCAGCACATTACACGCCGGTAGCGCACTGACCTGTGTCGCGCACCCGGCGCGGATCAGGCGAACGGCTTGGTCAGCTGCGGCGGCAGCACCCGCATCAGCTGAACCAGCGGCGCCCACGGCCACCGCGGCACCACGGCCCGACCGGGCTCGCGTTCGATGGCGGCAACCATGGCCTTGACGCCGGTTTCGTTGTCCACCATCAGCATTGTGCTCGTCGACTTGGCGGTCATCTCCGACTCGATGTAGCCCGGCTCGATCACCGTGACCTTGATCGGCCCCTTGGCGTATTCCGCGCGCAGCGACTCACCCAGCGACCGCAGGCCCGCCTTGCTCGCACAGTAGGCGGCCTTGACGCCCGGGACACCGGTATTGCCGAGCACCGACGAGATGAGCACCAGGTGCCCCGCGCCAGCCTTGGTGAAGATCTCCAGCGCCGACTCGATCTGCACCAGCGCGGCCACCAGGTTGGTCTCGATGGTCGCCTTGTTGGCCGACAACTTACCGGAGCCCAACACCGCACCCTTGCCGATGCCGGCGTTTACGATGATCCGATCGACGCCGCCGAGCTCGCCGCGGAGGTCGGCGAAGACCTTCGGCACCTGCTCGTGGTCGTTGACGTCCAACGCGGCGACCGCGATCTTGATGTTCGGATACCGTTGCCACAGCTCTGCTTTCAGCTCGTCGAGCCGGTCGGTCCGACGGGCACACAGCGCCAGGTCGCGCCCCTTGGCCGCAAAGGACCGCGCCATCCCGGCGCCCAACCCGGCACTGGCACCCGTGATTAGAATCTTGCGGCAAGTCATCCGGGCAGCATATCGACAGATGTCACGTCCGGGCGACAATCGGCTACTTGAGCAGCCGGGACATCCGACGATCGGTCAGGATCTTGCCGCCGGTCTGACACGTCGGGCAGTACTGAAATGACTGGTCCGCGAACGACACTTCCCGCACGGTGTCCCCGCGGACCGGGCACGGCAGCCCAGTGCGCGCGTACACCCGCAGCCCGGAGCGCTTTTCGCCTTTGAGCATCGCGGCGCCCTGGCCGACGGACCGGTTCACCGCATCGGTCAGCACCGAGATCATCGCGTCGTGCAGGGTGACGGTCTGTCCGCCAGTGAGTTTTCCCGCGGTGGCGAACGGCGAGATCTTGGCCACGTGCAGGATTTCGTCGCTGTACGCATTGCCGATGCCGGCGATCACCTTCTGGTCGGTGATGACGGTCTTGATCCGCCCGCTGTTGCCGGACAGCAGCCCGCCCAGATCGTCGGCGCTCAGGTCCAGGGCGTCGGGCCCCAGGGCGGCGATGCCGGGGACATGCTCCGGGTCGTGGACCAGCCAGACCGCCAGCCGCTTCTGGGTGCCGGCCTCGGTGAGGTCGAAGCCGGGTGCCTCGCCGGGCGGGCCCAGGTGGACGCGCAGTGCGATGGGTCCCTTACCTGGTCGCAGCGGCGCCGCGGCCAACTTGTCCGACCAGCGCACCCAGCCCGCCCGTGACAGGTGCGCGATCAACAGCAGGTTTCCGGCTTGCAGACCCAGGTATTTGCCCCACCGGCTGGCCGCGGTCACCGTCAGCCCGTGCAGGTCGCTGATCGGTGGATCGAAGGTTTTCAGCACCGACAGCGCAGCGACGTCGACGCGGCCGATGGTCGAACCGACGGCATGGCGCCGCAGGTGGTCCATCAGCGCTTCGATTTCGGGCAGTTCGGGCACACACCCAGTTTGCCGATCCCAACCGCGCAGTGTCCATCGGCGCTCAATCGGTACGCCCTTAGCGAGCCTGCAGTAAACCTGCAGTAAATAGGTCCATGATCCAGCCTTGCCGGGCGCGGGCGTCGGCGCACAATGCCTGGATGCGCGACCCTGCCTCGCTGACGGTGCCGGCCGCCAGCAATTCGTCGTGGTACCGAGGTAGGCGCCCCCTGATAAGGGTCTCAGGCGGGCAGCTCGCAAACGAGCAGTCCCCGTCGAGCATCACCACCGCCGCACCCGCCAGTCCGTGGGCGCGCAATTGACGGCCGGTAGTGATTCAGAACGGGTTCGCCGACCTCGTTGAGCGGGATGCGGTGGCGCGCCGTCAGCGCCTGGACGGCGGTGATCCCCGGGATGACATCGAAGGTGAACTCGACCTCGGCCGCAGCCGCGTCAAGGATCCGCATCGTGCTGTCGTAGAGTGACGAATCGCCCCAGGCCAGAAAGGCGCCCACGCCGTCGGGCCAGCTCGGTGGCGATGGCCGTGGCCCTAAGGCGGGTCCGCGCCGCGTGCCAGTCCGAGACCGCGTCGCGGTAATCGGCCCCTGCCGGTCGCCGGGATTCGCGCGCTTCGGGTCGGGTAGCTGCACGAAGCGATAGCCGGGCTCGCGGATGAACCGGGCGCAAGATCTGCCGTCGCAGCCCGACCAGATCGCTTTTGACCTCGCCCTTGTCCATCGCGAAAAACACCTGGGTGTCGTTGAGCGCCTCGATCGCCTGGACGGTCACATACTCGGGGTCCCCGGCGCCGATGCCGATCACGTGAATATGCCTACCCACGGCCGCCTCCTATGCTTGTTGCCCGCCACACTGCCTAATCCGAGCCGAATCGCAACCTCGAACACCTGGCCGGGACCAAAAGTACCCAGTACCATGGGTACCGTTTGGACTCACTTCGATGAGGATGGAGCGGCGCCCATGACATGCGCAGCGACGATGCAGAGCGCAAGCGATGAGGTGGGGGCACCTCCCGCTTGCGGGGGGGAGCGGCGCCGATGACCACCGCGGTGAGACCGAGTGGACCGAGCCGTGAAGAGTTCTCGGAGCGGCTGCTCAAGGGCTCGGTGAAGAAGTCCTACGAACCGGCCGTCGACATCGACTGGGACGCCCCGCTGGATCCTGACAAGTTCTATCTCCCGCCCCGGCTGGTCTCGCTCTACAACACCCCGATGTGGGACGAGATGACCCGGGAACAACAGATCGAGCTGTCGCGTCAGGAACTGGTCAACACGCTCTCGGCCGGAATCTGGTTCGAGAACATGCTCAATCAATCGTTGTTGCGCACCATCCTGTACGAGGACCCGACCAGCCGGTCCACGCACTACAAGCTCACCGAATTGGGCGATGAAACCCGGCACATGGTGATGTTCGGCAAGGCAATCGAGCGCATCGGCGCCAAACCTGTACGCCCGCGGCTGTTGCACCGGTGGATCATCAACAGCCTGCCGCTGGCTTTTCAGCACGGTTCGATGTTGTGGATCGCCGCCCTGATCGGTGAAGAAATCTTCGATTCGCTGCAGCGCCAGATGATGGATGACCCGGAACTACAGCCAATTATCCAGCGCCTCATGCGGATTCACGTCACCGAGGAGGCCCGCCACATTCAGTTCGCGCGCGACGGCGCCCGCAAGCGAGTCCAGACGATGCCGCGATTCAATAAGTGGTTCATGGCCAACATCAACGGCCTCGGCGGGTACTTTTTCCGTTTCCTGTTCAGCAATCCGATTCCCTACGCTCGGACCGGACTCGACCCGCACCGAGCAAAGGCGCTGGCGCGCAGCAGCCCGCACCGCCATGAGATGCAACGCGCCGGGTTCGCCCCACTCGCAGCCTTTTTGACCGAGATCGGATTGCTGGGCCCGATCGCCCGTCGCAGCTGGAAGCGCACCAGGTTTCTGTGAGCCCGGCGCAGGTCATCGTCCTCGGCGCCGGGGCACCACGCATCGCACATAAGCTGACCTCGGCCGGCATCGCCGACGTCGCGGTTCTGGACACGACGCCCGCGACCTACCGGTACGACGAAGCGACCGACACCTGGACGTTACGCATCGCATCCGGAAATGTTCGGGCCCGCGTCCTCGTCAGCACCGCGCCGCCGTTGGCGCCGTGGACGCCAGATATAGCCGGGCTCAACGACTTTCACGGCACGTCGTTTCATGCAGCGCAATGGCACACCAATTTCGACCCGGCCGGCAAGCACGTCGCGGTCATCGGCGCCGATTCGGTTGCCGCCGCTCACCTCGATCGGCTCACCGCCGTGGCGTCGTCGGTCACCGTGTTCGCCCACGCGCCGCGGCGGATCGTCGCCGAGCTGCCGCTGCCAGCCACCCGGGTCAAACGCTGGCTGCTCCGTCATACCCGGGCCGCCCTGGGCAGCACGCCGTTACGTCCCGCGTTGGTGACGGCACCGATCAGCGCGATCACCCCGTCCGGTATCCGCACGCCCGACGGCGAGCACCGCCTCGACGCGGTCATCTTCGGCACCGGGTTCACCGTCGCCGACGGGGCCGCCGAACTTGTCGGCGCCGGCGGGGTGCACCTCGCGCAGAGCTGGCGGGACGGCATCGAGCCCTTCCTCGGTGTCGCGATCCACGGGTTTCCCAACTATTTCTGTCTGGCGGGGCCCGACATCGATACGCAGACCCGCCACGTCATCGGCTGCCTGGCGCTGCTGAACCGCAGCGGGAGCACCCGCATCGAAGTACTGGGCAGCAGCATGCAGGTGTTCAACGAGCGTGCCCACCTGGGGCCGGCGTTGCCGGCGGCTCGCCTGGCCAACGCGTTCGACCTGTCGTCGGCCGCCCCCGCCGACGATGATATCTACGACGGAGCGGCCGCGCTGACGGTCGAGGGCGTGGAGGTGCCGGTGCGCGCACGGCTCACCGGCCGGCTGGACCCGATCGACGGTCGGTACCACTGGCAGGGCACACTGTTCGGCTCCCCCACCCAGCCCTTGCCCGAGGAACTGCTCAAGCAGAATCGCGCCGCGAGGCTGACCGTGGACGATCACAGCGCGGCCGCGCGGATCGTCGAACAGACACCGTGGGGGACTCACACGGTTGCCGGCGTCGGCGCTCCCCCGTACGCCATGGCGAAAGCCTGACCACTCGCCGAATTGTGATCTGGTGACATCCGGCCTACGGAACTAACGTGAGATCGCGAAACTCTAACCGTCCCAGGGCCTTACAGCGGATCCCAGCTGGACGGCCGTTTCTCCCAGTGCGCTCGCGCCGCCTCCGCCGGGTTGTTGGTGAAGCCGCTGAGAATCTGAATGCGGTTTTCGATCCTCGATGGCATGCCGCAGGCTGGGCGCGTCCGGCGCCGCTTTGAGACCGATCTTGGTCTGCCACACTCCGTAGGCGTTGTTTGCGGCGATCTCGCGCGCTTTGCGCAGCGCCGCCGCCATCAGCTCGTCCGGCGCGACCACCTGGTGCACCAGCTTGATGCGGTACGCTTCGTCCGCGTCGATGATGCGGCCGGTCAACATCAGCTCACGCGCCACCCCGGCGTCGACAATCTTCGGCAGCAGATAACTGATGCCCATGTACATCGACGAGAAGCCGGGGCCTGGTCGGAGAGGCCACCCGGATGTCGCTGACGAACGTGAACGCCAAATCCGCCCCCCGACGGCGACGCCGTTGACCGCCGCGATCACCGGAAGGTCCAGTTCGTAGATCCGGGTGTACAGGCCGGCCAGCCGGACCTGCGCGTCGTAGTTGACCTTGAAGGGCGGGGTCGCCGGGCTGGCCGGCCGGGTCCAGGCCTGGCCGGTGCCGCTCAGGTCGGCGCCCGCGCAGAATCCGCGGCCCGCGCCGGTGATGATCGTGACGCGATGCTGACCGCCGCGCAGCGGGTCGAGCCGCCTCCTCGACGCCGTCGATCGCGTTCAGGCGCTCGAGGCGGTTCAGGGTGATGCAGGCGATGTTGTCTTCGACGGTTTCCAATGTCACTGCGTGCATATCGAAACCGTATGCGACGTCGCTGTTTACCGGTGGAACATAGGGTGTTTTCGACCCGAGGACGAAGGAGAAACGATGCCACGAACCGAACGCGACACGTGGGACGCCGCCACCAGCGTCGGAGCCACCGCCACCATGGTCGCCGCCGCGCGGGCGGCTGCCACCAGGCGCCCGCAGCCGGTCATCGACGACCCGTTCGCCGAACCCCTGGTGCGCGCAGTCGGAATCGACGCGTTCACCCGGTTGGCGGCGGGAGAACTCGACCTCGACGAGGACGAGGAGTTGGGCTTCCCCCGGATGACCGGCACGTTCGCCGTCCGCGCCCGGTTCTTCGATGACTACTTCGCCCAGGTCACCGCGGCGGGGCTGCGGCAGATCGTGATCGTCGCGGCCGGGTTGGACAGCCGCGCCTACCGGCTGTCCTGGTCTGCCGGGACGACCGTCTACGAGATCGACCAGCCCGAGGTGATCGAGTTCAAGACCGCGACGCTGTCCGACATCGGTGCGATTCCAGCCCCGAGCACCGTACGGTGGGCATCGACCTTCGCGACGATTGGCCCACGGCGCTGCGGGCCTCCGGCTTCGACGCCGCCCAGCCCACCGCCTGGCTCGCCGAGGGCGTACTCATCGGCTTCCTGCCCCCGCAGGCCGAGGTCCGGTTGCTGAACGACATCGTTGCGCTGAGCGCCCCCAGCAGCCGGCTGGCCGCCGACTATGGATCGGTCACCGATGCATCGAACGACGCGCAGGAGCAGGCCCGGAAGATGTCCGAGGGCTGGCGCCGACACGGATTAGACCTCGACATCGCCGAGCTGACCTACCCCGGCGAAACACACCGACGTCGCGGCGCACCTGGGTGACTGGGGGTGGGACGACGACGTCGCCGTCGCCCAGCCCACCCGGGAACGCATCCGGGTCGCTGAGGCTGAGGTGCTCGACGAGCGTGCAGGTGGGCACGGTGCCGGAGCCGATGACGTCTCCGGGCTGCAGCGGCACTCCGCGCGAGACGTAGGAGATGACTTCGGCGAAGCTCCAATCCATTTGCCCGGTCGAACCGGATCCGATCACCTTGTCGTTGACCATCACAGTGACCTGCAGATCCAGCTTGCCGTCACGACGATACGGTTCGAGCTCGTCGGGCGTCACCAGGTAGGGCCCCAGCGTGACGCCGCTGTCCTTGCCCTTGCCCTGCCCGATCGCCAGTTGGCCTTCCATCTGCTGCAGGTCGTGGGCCGACCAGTCGTTGAAGATGTAGCCGATGATCGCCTCATCGGCCTGCGCGACGGTCAGGTCTTGGCCGCGGGTACCAATGATCGCGGCGATCTCCAACTCGAAGTCCTGCCACGCGCTTCCCGGTGCCGCCCGAACATCGTCGTAAGGACCGAAAACTGTTGCCGTACAAGCAAAGTAGAACGAGGTGATGGGGTACCAGGTGTCGCTGAGCACCCGGGTGCCGCCCATGGTGGCCTGACAGTTGCGCATGTGGTCCAGGAAGCACAGCGAATCTCGGATGGACGGCGGCCGCGGTATCGGGGCCAGCAGGGTGACCTCACGCACCGGCATGGGACCGGTTTGCAGGGCCTGCTCGCCGGCCTCGCGCAACCCGTCGGCGCCCCGGGCCACCAGATCGAGCAGCGTAACCCCCGCCGGCGCCGAAGTGGATCGCGTCGCCGGCCAGCACGCCGGTCCGCTCGCCGTCAGGCCCCCGGAATGTCACCCATTTCATTCGCGCACCACCTCGCTCGGCTTCTTGTCGGGTCGCAGTCCACGCCAACTCGGTTGGCGCAGGCGGTTATCGGGGGTCCATTCGCTGTACCGGACCTCACCGACCAGAACCGGTTCGACAAAGGTCACGCCCTTGGCGTCCCGTGTCGGCAGTCGCGCGTCGAACGGGGAGTCGTCGGTATGTAGCGGCGCCAGCGCCTTCTTGAGGTTGGCCAGATCGCGTTCGGTGAAGCCGGTGCCCACGCGCCCGACGAAGCGCAGCCCACCCTCGCTCGGTATGCCCACCATCAGTGATCCGATGCCGCCGCTGCGCCCGCCTTCGCCGGCTTTCCAGCCGCCGATGACGACTTCCTGTGTGTTCCAGTTCTTTTCTTTAAACCAGAACGCCGAGCGCTGGCCGGGCTGGTAGGTGGAGTCGCGCTTTTTGGCGACCACCCCCTCCCAGCCGTGCGCCAGGGAGTATTCGAGTGCGTCGGCGCCGTCCCACGGCAGCAGCTCGGGGACGATGAGAGTGCCTGCGCTGGAAAGTGTTTCCAGCAGCTTTCGGCGATCGGAGTATTTCGTCCGCAGCAGCGAGCGGCCGTCGAGGTAAAGCAGGTCGAACGCCCAGAATTCGACCTGGCTGCCGCGGCCGCGGTTCTGCATCGCATGAAAACTGGGCACGCCGGAGTTATCCAGCACCACGGCCTCGCCGTCGAGCACCACGTGATGGTCGGCCAAAGCGTCTGCCAGGGACTGTAATTGCGGGTATTCGCCGGTGACGTCGCGACCGCTTCGGGACCGCACCCGCAGGGCGCCGTGATCCGCCTCGACCAGCAGCCGGTAGCCGTCCCATTTCCCTTCGAACACCCACTGTGTCGCCTTCAGGGACGTCACCGAACCGTGTGTCGCGAACATCGGTGCAATCTCATCGAACTCGAAGACATGCTGGTCTTTCATCCGGTGCGCCAGCCACTGATCACCGTTGGTCCGGATCAGCGCATAGCGCCCCGAGATCCGGTTGCCGTGCAGGTTCACGATGATCTCGTCCTCGCGGAACTTCTCGGCATCGTAAGTGCCGGCGTCCCAGATGACGACCTTGCCCGCGCCGTATTCGCCTTTGGGGATGGTGCCCTCGAAGGAGCCGTATTCGAGCGGATGGTCTTCGGTGTGGACGGCGAGGTGGTTCACCGACGTCGTCTCGGGCAGGTTTTTCGGCACCGCCCACGACACCAGTACCCCGTCGCGTTCCAGCCGGAAATCGTAATGCAGCCGGCGGGCATGGTGTTCATGGATGACAAACTTATTACCTCGTCCAGCAGTAGGTTTGACTTGGGGAACAGGCTCAGGTGTCTTCGACGGGTCGCGCATGCTGCGGTACCTGGTGAGCCTGCCCGCGACCGGCGCTCCGATTTCTGAGGCGTCCAGCGCCGCGATGAGATCGCCGTCGCGGGCGACCCGGTCGAGCATCTCGTCGTAACGCAGCTGGCGCAGCTGCGGGTCTTCGAGTTCGTCCCAGGTGCGCGGCGCGGCCACCGTCGGATGTTCGCGGCCACGCAACGAGTACGGCGCGATCGTAGTTTTCGACGCGTTGTTCTGGCTCCAGTCCACAAACACCTTGCCGGCGCGCAGACGCTTGGTCATCGTCGAGGTCACCAGCTTGGGCATCGTCTTTTCCAGCTGCTGCGCAATGCGTTTCGCCAATACGCTGGCACCAGTGCTGCTCACCGGATCGTCCAGGGGGGTGTAGAGATGCAGTCCTTTGCTGCCGCTGGTCAACGGGAGAGTGGTCAATCCGATATCGATGATCAACTCCCGCACGGCGTGGGCGACCTCGCAGAGTTGCGTCATCGTCACTCCCTCACCGGGGTCGAGGTCGAACACCAATCGTGTTGCCGGACCGGGCTTGAGCTCCTGGGCCCTACTTCGGGTCCGCTGCGCGACGAACCGCCACTGTGGCACGTGCACTTCCAGGGCCGCCTGTTGCGCGATCCAGGCCAGCCCGTCGACGCTGTCGATGATCGGATACGTCGTGGTGCCGGACCGGTGCGTCACGCTGGCACGCGCCAGCCAGTCCGGCGCCGACGACGCCAGTTGCTTCTCAAAAAAGGAATCCTGGTCGACGCCGTTGGGCCAACGCTTGCGGGTCGCCGGTCGGCCAGCGATGTGCGGGATCATCACTTCGGCGATGCGCGTGTAGTAGTCGAAGACGTCCCGCTTGGTGGTTCCGGTCGCCGGATACAGCACCTTGTCGGCGTTGGTGAGCTTCACCCGCGCTGCCATAGTGTCAAACCTACGCGTTTCAGCAGTGTTACGGTGTTGACCTCGATGTACGCCGCTAAACGTACCTCCGTGTGACGTCAACCACGACGCGTTTAGTTCACACCCCGCCCGCGGGCACAGGAAGGCAATGTTTGATGTCATTCCCTCCCCTTGGCGTCCAAAAACCGGCGTCCCATTGAGCGACGCGACCCTGCAACTGCATGCGCAACGCGTTGACGTGCCCACCTACGACAGGTCGGCCCTGCAGCGGGGGGTGATGCACATCGGCGCCGGCAACTTCCACAGGGCACATCAGGCCGTGTACTTCGACGACCTTGCCCGTTCAGGAATGTCGGATCGCTTGCCGCCGTGAAGAATTGATCGCGGCGGGTGTGGTGGCAATCATCGATTCGTGGCGTGCCCTGGCCGACGTCTTGCGGTTGTCGGTCGCGCCGACCGGAGGTTTTCTACCCCGTTAACGATCCGGGCAGTGGTCCGGGGATGAGTTAGCCAATGGTGGCTGGCGCGGTCAACCTGAACAATGCGGCGCTCGGGCGGCTGCCCATCGAAGCACCGCGCTATGACCGCGCCGGCATCGGTGTCGGTATCGCCCACATCGGAGCCGGTCACTTTCACCGGGCCCATCAGGCGATGTACATCGAGCGGTTACTGCAGCAAGGCCTGGCACCCGACGATCCGGAATCGTCGTTGGCGGTGCTCGCCGCGGCCTCCACCCGGATCATCTCGTTGACCATCACCGAGGGCGGTTACCGCGATCCGGACGGGCCCCGTGTTCGCGTTGATCACCGAGGCCCTGCACCGACGCCGGCACCGCCGCATCGCCGCGCCGACGATCGTGTCGTGCGACAACATCGAAAGCAACGGTGAGATCGCGCGGCGAGCGGTGCTGGCAAACGCCGAAAGCCAGGATCCCGAACGGGCTGACTGGATCGCCGAGCAGGCCCGCTTCCCGAGTTCGATGGTCGACCGCATCACTCCGGCCACGGTGTAGATAGGCCGAGGAGGTGCGCCGAGATTTCGGTGTCAACGACCGGTGGCCGGTGCTGGCCGAACCGTTCGCCGCGTGGGTGCTCGAAGACGCCTTCGCCGACGGCAGACCACCATTGGAGCGGGCCGGTGTTCTGCTGGTCGACGACGTCGCCCGTACGAACTGATGAAGCTGCGGCTGCTCAACGCGGGGCATCAGTGCCTGGCCTACTTCGCCCATCTGTGCGGCTTCGAGTTCGTCCACGACGCGGCCCGCGATCCGTCGTTCGCCGACTTTCTGTTCGGCTACTTCGAATCCGAGGCCATTCCCACGCTGCCGCCGGTGCCGGGCATCGATCTGCACGACTACAGCCGCACGTTGATCGAGCGGTTCGCCAACGCCGGCGTCCGCGACACCGTTGCGCGGCTGTGCGCCTACTCGTCGGATCGCATCCCGAAGTGGCTGGTGCCGGTGATCAATGACAACCTCGCCCGGCGGCCCGGTTCGGCTGATGGCGGCAGCGGTGGCTAGTTGGGCCCGCTACGCCGAGGGGCACCGACGAGTGGGGTGAACCGTTCGAGGTGGTCGACCAGCTCGCGGACTCGCTGATCCCGATCGCCCGGACGCAGTCCGAGAATCCCACCGCCTTCATCGAGATCACCGCAACGTTCGGCGATCTGGCTGCGCAACCTGCCTTCGTCCAGGCCTACCGCTGGGCGCTGGAGTCGTTGCACGACAAAGGCGCTCGCGCGACGTTGAAGGCATTGGTGCGATGAGCCGTGGTCTGGTGATCGGCGAGTCGCTGATCGATGTCGTCGGTGACGACGAACACGTCATCGGCAGTCCCCTCAACGTAGCGGTCGGGCTGTGCCGGCTGGGGCCGCGACGTCGATTTCCTCACTCACATCGCCAACGACCCGCACGGCCGGCGCATCGTCGAGTACGTGAAAGTCTCGGGCGTACAACTGTTTCCGGGAAGCATCGGTGCCGTTCGCACACCCACCGCGGTGGCCACGATCGGCGCCGACGGCTCGGCCACCTACACCTTCGATCTGGAGTGGAAGCTCTCCTGCACAACGGACGTCGCCCCACCGCTGTTCGTACACACCGGGTCGATCGCAGCCGTGCGTGAGCCGGGCTGCCTGGCCGTCGCGGCGCTACAGTGCCTAACCTGGACGGTTACGGCCTCCTGAACTCGTGGCGGCGGATTTCGGCCGTCTTCATCGCCTCGTTCGCGGCCTACCCGTTGATCATGCTGTGGAGCCCGGCCGGGCCGGTCAATCCGGTGGCGCGTGCCGTGACGATGGTGGCGGCATCATTCGGAATCGTCGACGCCGGGTTACGCTGGAAGCGTTGGCCGACGCGACGGCAATCAAGCGTGTGGCTGCTTATCGCGATCACCGGCATCGCGGCGATGCTGTTCACGCTGGCGAATCCGTACGTGGCGTTAATGAGCTGCACGACCTTCGCGCTCCTGAGCGCCTACATCGCCTATTTTCACACCATCGGTTATGTGCTGGTCAACCCTGGCGGTGACGTGCTTGGCGGTGCTGGCGTACCGAATCATCGCCGAGACCCGTGACGTCGCCCTCACCGCCGAGTCGCTGATCGTGGTGCTCGGGCTTATCGTCGGCGTTCCGTTCGGCATGCACTCGCTGGTGCACACGCTGCGGACCGACCTACAGAGCTCCGATCGTGATCCGCTCACTGGCCTGCACAACCGGCGTTCCTTCAACAACTCGGCCTACGAACTGCTCAGGGTCCACCGCAACACAACCCGGCGCGTACCTGGTGGTCGCGGTGATCGATCTCGACGACTTCAAGCGGCTGAACGACACCCACGGCCACGCCGCCGGCGATCAGGCCCTGGTCGTCACCGCCGCACTGCAACGCAGTTGTCGGGCGACCGCGGTGATCGGCCGCGCCGGCGGCGAAGAAATCGTGGTCGCCGATATCGAGACCACACCGATCCCCTCGGCCATGGCCGAACGGATCTGCCGCGCGGTCGCCGCACTGCCGTTTGAGATCACCGCGAGCATCGGCACGTCCAGCGTCCCGCTCGACGCCGAACCTCTCACGACGGCCATGCAACTCATCGACGACCTGATCCGGACCTCGGACGCCGCCATGTACCAGACCAAACGCGCCGGCGGCAACCAGGCCCGCCATCTTTCCGGGGCGGTGCCCACACCCAAGTGACGGCCCCGCCGCTGGGCACTTATCACTGATCGTGTTGAACAGCAACGGTTTTCACCCGACCCGGACCGTCCTCTGCCTGCAACTCGCGCTGACCCTGTTCAGCACGCCTGTCAGGCTGTTTTGCCGGCACCGGTGTGGGCATGCTGGCTGCATGCGTTCTATCTGGAAGGGTTCGATCACATTCGGGCTCGTCAACGTGCCGGTCAAGGTGTACAGCGCCACCGAGGACCACGACATCAAGTTCCATCAGGTGCACGCCAAGGACAACGGCCGCATTCGCTATCAGCGGGTGTGCGAGGTGGACGGCAAGGTCGTCGCATACCGCGACATCGCGCGGGCCTATCAGTCCGACGACGGCCAGATGGTGATCATCACCGACGACGACATCGCCACCCTGCCCGAAGAACGCAGCCGCGAGATCGAAGTGCTTGAGTTCGTTCCCACCGGCGACGTGGACCCGATATTGTTCGACCGCAGCTATTTTTTGGAGCCCGATTCGAAGTCCTCGAAACCTTATGTGCTGCTGGCCAAGACACTCGCAGAGACGGACCGGATGGCCATCGTTCATTTCACGCTACGTAACAAGACCCGACTTGCGGCGTTGCGGGTGAAAGACTTTGGCAAGCGAGACGTGATGGTGATCCACACTCTGTTGTGGCCGGACGAGATCCGCTACCCGGACTGTCCGGTGCTGGACAAGAAAGTCGAGATCAAGCCCGCGGAGCTCAAGATGGCCGGCCAGGTGGTGGAATCGATGGCGGAGGACTTTAACCCGGATCGCTACCACGACACCTATCAGGAACAGCTGCACGAGCTGGTTAAGGCGAAACTCGAAGGCGTAGAGGCGTTTACCACCGAGGAACAACCGAAGGAGCTGGACGAGACCGGAGACGTCTCCGACCTGCTAGCCAAGCTGGAGGCCAGCGTGAAGGCTCGGTCTGAGAACGGAAACGCACCGGCGAAGAAGACCGTTGTCAAGAAGAAGACGGCCTTGTCGGGGGCCAAAAAGTCCGCCGCCAAAAAGGCGCCGGCGAAGAAGGCCGCCGCGAAAGCCTCGTCACGCTCCTGAGCGCGTCATAACCGCCGGAGGCCGGCCAGGAAGCGAAACGCCACGGCGGTGAGGTTGATCCCGGCCACCATGATGATCAGGGTCAGCGCCGCACCCCAGATCCGCAGGAAACCCGCGTGCTGCGGATTGGTGAGTTCTGTGTAGATCAGCATTGGCAGCGACGCCATGTTGCCGTGGAAGACGTCGAGGTTGATCGACCGGTTATATCCTACCAGGATTAGCACCGGCGCGGTTTCACCGATAACCCGCGCGACCGCCAACAGCACACCAGAGATGATGCCCTGCGTCGCGATTGGAAAGACAATCCGCACAATGGTTTTCCACTTGGGTACGCCCAACGCATAGCTGGCCTCGCGCAGTTCGTTGGGCACGAGTCGCAGCATCTCCTCGGTGGACCGCACCACGACCGGCAGCATCAGTAGAACCAGCGCCAGCGACACGGCGAACGCGCTCTGCTGAAATCCCAACGTGGCGATCCACAGGCTGAAAATGAACAGCGCCGCCACGATCGAGGGGACCCCGGCGAGCACGTCGACCATGAAGGTCGTCACCTGCGCCAGCCGCCCGGAACCGTATTCGACCAGGAACACCGCCGTCATCAAACCGAGCGGCACCGCCAGCGCGGCAGCCACCCCGGCCTGCACCACCGTCCCGTACAAGGCGTGGTAGACACCCCCGGCGAACTCCTCAGGTAACACCCCCCGCAGCGAGTGCGTCCACCAATCCGGCCGCGTCACGGCGTACCCGCCCCGCGCGATCACCACCCAGAGCACCCAGATCAGCGGCACCAGGGCAACGCCAAAGGAAGCAAGGAAAAACAGTGTCGCGACGTGATTTTTGATCCGCCTTGACACGCTCAGCGGCTGCAACACCGTGAGCTTGACGGGTTGCCGCAGGATGTCGGTGCTCACGCGTTGACCTTTCCGCCGGCGACCGCCCGGGCCGCCGCGTTGACCACGAACGTCACGACGAACAACGCGAAGCCGGCGGCGATATACGCCCCGGTCGGCAATGGTTCGCTGAACTCCGATGCCGCCGAGGCGATTTTCGAGGCAAACGTGTAACCGCCGTCGAACAGCGACCAACTGCCGGGACGGGCCGCCGCCCGCAAGATGATCAGCACCGCAACGGTCTCGCCCAGTGCGCGCTCCAGGCCGAGCATCGACGCCGCGACCACGCCGCTGCGGCCGTACGGCAGCACAGTCATGCGGATCACCTCCCACCGAGTGGCACCGAGCGCCTGTGCCGCTTCTATCTGGATCCGCGGAGTCTGCCGGAACACTTCTCGCGCAACCGAAGTGATGATCGGCAGGATCATCACCGACAGCACGATCCCGGCCGTGAAGACGGTGCCGCCACCCGCCAGCGACACGTTGCCCTGCCTGAACAGAAAGATCCACCCCAGATGGTGATTCAAGAATTCAGCGACCGGCTGCAGTTTGGGTGCCAGCACAAAAATTCCCCACAGCCCGAATATGATCGAGGGCACCGCCGCCAACAGGTCGACCATGGCGGCGAACGGGCGGGCCAGGCACGCCGGTGCGTACTGGGTGAGGAACACCGCGATCCCCACCGCGACCGGCACAGCCAGCACCAGCGCGCTGACCGAGCTCAGCACGGTCACCATCAGCAGGTCGCGGATGCCGAACGCCAACGCCGCCGCATTACTGGTGTCGAACTCGGCGCTGGTGAAAAAGTTCACGTGGTTGACCCGCAGCGCGGGGATGGCCCGCACCAGCAGGAAGATCGCGATCAGCACGATCGCGATCACGATCGTGGAACCGGCGGCGGTGGCGATCGACTTAAACAGCCGATCGCCCCGCCGGACCGCGCGTACGTCAACCGCCGCCAGAGCGGGCTCTGTGCCGGATGAGCTGACGGGCGGTCGTTCCGCCACTACGAGCTCGGGGTCACGAGATCGCATTCGCCACGGCCGACAGTCTCGACCCGAACGAATCCGGAAGGGGGATGTATCCGTTGCCGGCCAAGCCGTTCTGACCAGCACCGATGGCGCTTTGCAGGAAGGCCTTCACCGCCGCACCGACCTGGGCGTCGGGATACTTCGAGCAGACGATCTCGTAAGTGGCCAGCACGATCGGGTAGGCGCCAGCCTGGCTGGGACGGTAGAAGGAGATCGTGTCGAGGACCAAGTCGTTGCCCTGCCCGGTGATCGAGGCTCCATCGATCGTCTTGCCCACCGAGTCGGTGCTGATCGCCACCGGGTCCGGACTGGCCGAGGTGACGATCTTGGCCATGTTCAGGTGCTGTGCCTGGGCGAACGACCATTGGTTGTAGCTGATCGAGCCGTCCGTTCCCTTGACGGCGGCGCTGGTGCCGTCGTTCCCCTTGGCCCCCTCGCCGACACCGCCGGTGAATTTCTTTCCGGCGCCCTTGCCCCACGCACCGTTGGACGCGGCATCGAGGTATTTCTGGAAGTTGTCGGTGGTCCCGGACTCGTCGCTGCGAAATACGACGTGAACCGGCTGGTTCGGCAGCGTCACACCGGCGTTGAGCGCCTGGATCGCGGCGTCGTTCCACGAGGTGATGCCGCCGTTGAAAATCTTCGCCAACGTCGGGCCGTCGAGGTTCAGCGACGTGACCCCACTGGTATTGTAGGTCACCGCGATCGGGCCGAACACCGTGGGCAGGTTCCACGCCGGCGAGCCGCACCGCTGCTGCGCGGCCGCGTACTCGTCCTTGCTCAGCGGTGAGTCCGAGCCGCCGAAATCTGTTTGCCTGCCCGTGAATTCGTGGATACCGGCGCCAGATCCGTTGGGAGTGTAGTTCAACGTCTGCCCCGGGCAGGCCTGCTCGAACGCCTTGACGAACCGGGTCATCGCGTTGGCCTGAGCCGTCGACCCGCTCGCCTTCAACGTCTTAGCGCCCCCGCAGGCCACCTTCGCCGAAGTCCCCGAGGGGGCACTCGTCGCCAAGCTCCCTCCGGACGCGTTGTTGTCACTTCCACATCCCGAAATGACGAATGCCCCCGCAGCCAGCACACCCATCAGGCCGCCAAACCAGTTGATTTTCAAGTCAGTTCCTCACCTTTACGATTGAACGCCACGGCCCTGGCCGCAGCAGCCTACAAAATCAACCGTCTGAGTCGCGAACATGAAGCAACGGTACGGCCAGGTTAACGTTCGGCAAATCTTGACATGGCAGACGCCCCCGAACAGGCCGGCCCGCAAGCCTGACAATCGCGGTATTCGGCTGCTCCCGTCGCGCGTGGCGACGGCCGGCCGCGGGCAGTCTCCGCCTAGGGTATGACCTTCGTTGTCCGCCAAGCTATTTAGGAGAAATGCCTATGAGCCTTGGACAGATCGTGACGGTCGCCGCGCCTGGTACATACCGCTCGGCCCGGTTCGCCCCCGCATCCCAATAAATGGAATCGGCCGGTGCATTGCGCCAGGCATATGCCAAACTAGAACCTGTTTCAGAAATGCCCGATACGAGCCGGTCAGTCTTATTTCCGTTTCGGTCGACACCTCGACGAAGAGCGGCCGTAATGATCCTGGACAGGTTCCGTCTCGACGATAAAGTCGCTGTCATCACTGGTTGTGGCCGCGGACTGGGGGCAGCGATCGCGGTGGCGTTTGCCGAAGCGGGTGCCGACGTCCTCATCGCGTCGCGTACAGAATCCCAACTAGAGGCCGTTGCCAAACAGGTCCGGGAGGCCGGCCTCCGGGCCTACACCGTCGCCGCCGATTTGGCGTATCCGGAGGCGACCGCCCAGCTGGCCGAGCAGGCGGTCGCGGCCTTCGGACGACTGGACATCGTCGTCAACAACGTCGGCGGAACCATGCCCAACACGCTGTTGACCACGTCGACGAAGGACCTCAAGGACGCCTTCACCTTCAACGTCGCCACCGCCCACGCCCTGACCGTCGTCGCCGTTCCGCTGATCCTCGAGCATTCCTGCAAGGGCAGCATCATCAACATCACTTCGACCATGGGGCCGGCTGGCCGGGCGAGGATTCGCCGCCTACGGCACCGCCAGGGCCGCGCTGTCGCACTACATCCGGCTGGCCGCGCTCGACTTGTGCCCGCGCATCCGGGTGAACGCCATCGCGCCGGGTTCGATCTTGACCTCGGCGCTGGACGTGGTGGCCTCCAACGACGAGCTGCGCAAGCCTATGGAGAAGGTGACACCCATGCGCCGTCTCGGCCCATCGACATTGCCGCTGCGGCAGTGTATTTGGCATCACCTGCCGGAAACTTCCTGACCGGCAAGACACTCGAGGTCTAGGGGGCCTGACCTTCCCGAATCTCGACATTCCCGTCCCGGACCTGTGATCAGCCACCCCTGAAGGAGCCAGTCATGCCCATTCGTGTCGTTCAGCTGGGCACGGCAATGTCGGTATCCATGCGTTGCGCGCGCTCATCACCAACCCCGCATTCGAGCTCACCGGCGTATGGGTGTCCTCAGACGCCAAAGCCGGCAAGGATGCCGCAGAGCTTGCCGGGCTTGCGAATTCGACCGGCGTACTGGCCAGCACCGACCTGGATGCAGTACTCGCCGGCGGACCACAGTGCGCGGTCTACAACACTCTCGCCGACAACCGGCTACCCGAAGCGCTCGAGGGCTACCGCCGGGTGCTGGCGGCCGGGATCAACGTCGTCGGCAGCGGCCCGGTCTTCCTGCAGTATCCGTGGGAGGTCATACCACAGTAACTCATCGGACCGATGGAAGATACTGCACGCGAGTGCAATTCGATCGTATGCGTCAACGGAATTGATACAGGTTTTGCCAACGACCTGCTACCGCTGGCCCTGGCCGGCACCTGCCAAAGTATTCAACAACTGCGATACATGGAGATCGTCGACTACGCGACCTACGACAGCGCCGCAGTCATGTTCGACGTCATGGGATTCGGTAAGCCCACAGACGTCATCCCCATGCTCCTGCAGCCCGGTGTGTTGAGCCTGGCGTGGGGATCGGTGGTCCGGCAACTGGCTTACCCGCCCAGCCCGGCGGGTCCTACCCCGCGTCGAGATCACCGGTGAACCGTCCTACGCCATGGACATCTGCCTGGGCAGCCGCAACGGCGATGACAACCATGCTGGACTGGTCGCCACCGCGATACGGGTGGTGAACGCGATCCCCGCGGTGGTGGCTACCCTGCCGGGCATCGTGACCACGCTCGACCTCCCCTGATCACCGGCAAGGGACTATACGTACCGCAGTGACGTGTCTCACGGCATGAACCATGCTGATCCGGCGTTGCCTCCGTTGGCTGCATGGGCGGAAGGGGAATGCGATGTCGAAACGACGAGTCCTGGTCACTGGGGCGTCGAAGGGAATCGGGCGTGCGGTCGTCGACCGCCTGGTGGCCGATGGCCACGAACCCATCGGGTATGGCGCGCAGCGCGCCGCCGGATTTCCCCGGCCAGTTCCGCGCGGCGGATTTGGCGAGCCGCGAGGCGACGGCGGCGGCCCTGGACGAGATCCTCGCCGAGGGCCCAGTCGACGCGGTGGTCAACAACGTCGGCCTGGGGGTTCGGCCGCATCGGGTCGGTCGATCTGGACGATCTCGCGCATGCCTACGACATGAACGTGCGCACCGCGGTCAAGGTGGTTCAGGCGGTGTTGCCCGGCATGGTCGAGGCGGGGTGGGGCCGCATCGTCAACGTCAGTAGCCTAACGACGCTCGGCGTCGCCGAACGGACTCTATGCCGCGGCGAAGGCCGCGCTGGAGACCTGCACCCGGATCTGGGCCCGCGAGCTGGCGCCGTCGGGCATCACCGTCAACGCGGCGGCCCCCGGGTCCGACGGGAGACCGAGATGTAACGGGAACGCAGCCCGGTCGGATCGGAGCGCGAGGCGCTTCTGCTCACAGGTATTCTGCTGCAGCGCGTCGGAGTCTCCGTCGAGATCGCCCACGTGATCTGCATGCTGCTGCACGAGGATGCGGGCTATCTAACCGGACAAATCCTCCGGGTCGACGGCGGCGGTAGCACCGGCGCCACCTAGGCCCGGCAGCGGCCGGCCAGCAAGTATCGGCTACCCTAACTTTTTATTCGGTAGTGCGGATCGAAGGTCGGTCAGTTGGCGCAGGACACCCGGGCCTCGTTCAAGACGAGCTGGTATCTGCTCGGGCCGGCGTTCGTCGCCGCCATCGCCTACGTCGATCCCGGAAACGTCGCCGCCAACGTCAGTTCCGGCGCCCAGCTAGGTTATCTGCTGCTGTGGGTGATCGTCGCCGCCAACGTGATGGCCGGGCTAGTGCAATATCTCTCGGCCAAACTCGGCCTGGTGACGGGACGTGCCCTGCCCGCGGCGATCGGTAAGGACATGAGCCACCCGCTGCGGCTGACCTTCTGGGCGCAAGCCGAAATCGTGGCGATTGCAACCGATGTCGCCGAAGTCATCGGCGGGGCGATCGCGCTGCGGATCCTGTTCGGACTGCCGTTGCCGCTCGGCGGGGTGATCACCGGCGTGATGTCGATGCTGCTGCTGGCGATCAAGGACCGCCGCGGACAGCTCATTTTCGAGCGGGTCATCACCGGCCTGTTGCTGATCATCGCGGTCGGCTTCGCGGCGAGCTTCTTCGTCACCACGCCACCGCCCGGCGCCGTACTCGGCGGACTATTGCCCCGGTTCCAGGGCACCGAAAGCATGCTATTGGCCGCCGCCATCCTCGGTGCCACCGTGATGCCGCACGCCGTGTACATGCACTCCGGCCTGGTGCTGGATCGGCACGGGTACCCCGAACCCGGCCATGACCGGCGCTGGCTGTTGCGGATCACCCAGGTGGACGTGGTGCTGGCGATGGCCGTCGCCGGGACGGTGAACGCGGCGATACTGTTGGTCGCCGCGATCAATCTGCGCGGCCAGGCAGACGTGGCGTCGATCGACGGCGCCTACAGCGCGATCCACGGCACGCTCGGCCCGAGCACCGCGGTGCTGTTCGCGGTGGGCCTGCTCGCGTCCGGGTTGGCCTCCTCGTCGGTCGGCGCTTACGCCGGTGCCATGATCATGCAGGGACTGCTGCATCGATCGATACCGATGATGGTGCGACGGCTGGTCACGCTGTGCCCAGCCGTCGCACTGTTGGCGCTGGGCCTCGACCCGACCCGTTCGTTGGTGATCTCGCAAGTCGTGCTGTCGTTCGGCATCCCGTTCGCGGTGCTGCCGCTGGTGCGACTCACCAGCAACCGCAAGCTGATGGGCGAGGACACCAATCACCCGGTCACGACCGCCATCGGCTGGGCGGTCGCGCTCCTGGTCACGCTGCTCAATGTGGTGCTGATCCATCTGACAATGAAGGGGCAGTAGCAAACGTCGCACGCCTGCGGCGCCGACCTGACGGTGCTGGCGCTGCGGTACGCCGATTCCGATGAGATGCTGCTTCGAACGCACCGGACAGAAAAGGAATTCCACCATAAAGACTCATCTGTTGATGGCCGTGTTCGGCACCGCGTCGGCGGCGTTGGCCGCTGCGGTTGTGTGGACCGCACCGTCGGCCTCGGCGGAGACCCCTATTGCAGTGGCCTTGGCAACACCCAGCAAGTCCACGAGTGCAACTGCGGATTCGACTTCGCGCCGGGCAGTCAGGAACTTCGTGACTGCTTGGCCGGGAATGCGGCCCCGGCGCCCAAACCGTAAAACTTGCGTCATCCTTCACGGGATTCGTCCGACCTTTTGCAGGTTTTCATCTCCGCGCCGTGTTGACCGCGCACAAATTAGCGGCCTTCACTGTGAAGACCGAAGGGAAAACCCCGTCACATGCCTTCACCCCGCTGGCTGACCCGACTCGCCGCTTGCTGACCATCGCGGCCCGCAACGCCGACATCATTGGGTTGACCGGTTCCAAGGTGCGCGCCGTCGACGACCCGTTCGCCGAACGGATCGATTTCGTCCGCAACGCCACCAGGGACCGGGTCGACTCGCTGGAGTTGAACCTAGCCATCACCGCGATGCCGCGGCTGGGCGAGACCGAACCGGACCTGAAGCTTACCCGCAGCTACGCCCTGGATCTGTCCTACGAGGAGATCCTTTCCCAGCTCTCGGTGCTCAGCGGATCGCCGCGCGCGATCGCCGACACCCTACTGGCGTACCGGGAGAAGTACGGGGTGTCCTCCTTCACCGTGCAGGACAACAACATCGACAACTTCGCCAAGGTCATCGCGGAACTGCGCTGACGGCCTGAGCATACCGGGGCGGGCCGGCCCGCCCCGGTATGCTCAGGCCCGTTCGCCCTCGTAGCTCAGGGGATAGAGCACGGTTCTCCTAAAGCCGGTGTCGCAGGTTCGAATCCTGCCGGGGGCACTTTGTGGCGTGTATGACTCGGCTGATGGTTAACAGTTACTTCGATTGATCCTTGACGTATCCGTCGGCCGGTGCGGCGCTTGACATCGAGATGTCCAACGGGTGAAGCGTGAGCGACGTATAGGATCTCACAAGTAAAATCCAGCCGTGTTTAAGCTCTCGCGATCATGATCAAATCACACTGAACAAATTGGGCGTAGCGAGCCGGTCGCGACGTATATTGTGGTAGCAGTCCATTGCGCATCCGCCCAGGATCTGCCAGAAAACAAGTGGCGGGAGGCTCAAATGCCAATGATTTATAGTTTAGCCGAGTGGGGTGGCAAATGTCAATTCGGTTCCATGCAGTAATCAGCCCCGGCATGCCGTTAGGTGCATGTGAAGCGTTTGACGGGAACCGCACCGTGTCCACCGCGTCCGCGCCAAGGCGGGCCCAGGATGCCACACAAAAAGCGGGGTTAGTTGGCGCGGCCGTCCTGGCAGCCGTCACTTTGGATGCGCACCCTGATCCGAACGCCGATCCGGAATCGGGATGCCCTCAATATGCCTGCCCCCAGGGACGGCTCCGGGGTGCGATCGGCATCCCACCAGGGAACGGCTTCAGCAGAAACGGAAACCCTGCCATGTTTGCCGGCATCACCACTCGCGCTGGCTACTTGATTGCCGCCATTGCGGCGTTGATCGGCGCCGCCATTCTGCTGGGCGGCCCAGCAGCGGCCAACTCAACCCAAGACGATCAGTTTGTGGCACTCCTCAATCAAGAAGGCATTGCACCCATTTCGGGTGTCCCGGCGCTTATCGAAACAGCCCACAAAATCTGTGCATTGCTCGGTGGCGGCATGTCACCGGATGCAGTGGTACAGGCGCTGGTGGACAACGCCAACAACGTGACGCCCGGGCGCGACCCTGGCAGAGTCCGGCGTAGCGAAACCCTTTTCCTCAAGGCGGCGGTGGGAGCTTATTGCCCGGGCAGACCTGTAGCGTGGACCAGCCGTCGTCGGGTTGTGCTCGCGTCGTATTCGGACGGGATCCAGCAACCGGCACCTGTTCCGCTTCCGCAGGTTCCCGACGCAAATACCATGATTTCACCACGCGTGATGGCGCCCGCGGCCCCGCCAAAGAAAGGCCCGCCGGTTGTCGGCCCTCCGGCAATTGGTGGTGGCGGCGCCGGCGGCAATGGCGGAGGTGCCGGCGGCATGACAACGAAGCCTCCCCTGGAGCCGGGCCTCATCACACTGGCACCGTGAGACCGAGCTCGCTACCACTCCGTTGGTCGGGCGCGTCGACCGTGGGGGGATATGCACGCCTCACCCGTCGATTGCATCCATAGCCCCCACGCTCGACGGCCCGGTGCTCGCCCTGTCGCGAAATCAGCCAAATTAAGCACGAATTCGTAGAACGACCGCACCGGTCGACGAATCGACATCTAAAACGCCGTGAGACGGGGCCACCGCATCCGCAATGGGCCTCGCGTCGAATGTGATTTTTTTTCTCAATACATTTGATGTGGACGCCGGGACGGACACTCACGTCGGAGTATTGGATGAAAGCACACGGGGAACTGCCCGAGGTCGCCGACCACCGGATAATCGCGGGTTGAGCCTTAAACGAATAGGCGGAACCGGCTGCTCGAGCAAGTTGGTCTCGGTGTCACCGTCGTGGACCGCCACGGCAGTGGTGCTCTATTACAACAATTGGGCGTCCGAGCACCTGGACCGCGAATCCGGCTACCTTGGCCACAGCGTCCACACGACCGGCATCATCGCACGGTTACCAACCAGCGGTTTGACGCCATGCTCCAACTCTTTGTGGACAGCCGCACGGAGCCCGTCTGCTACGTCGCCAGTCCCTACGGTAAAATCACCATCCTGGTGACCGGTTTCGCCGATCCGGATTGACGGCGAACTCATCGGTCTTTAACAACTGGTGCAGCTCAAAGACGAAATACAAGAACTCTGTTCACGTTTCGACGCCTCGGGCCGCGAATCGTTAGACCGCGAAATGCTGCCCATCGTTGACATTCTGGCCCGTGGCTGTCGGCACACCGAGTCGTCAGCCAGGACGCTGTTCGCGTTCGCCGTCACCCGGGTGATTCGGTCGCGGGGGTGATGACATTTCACCCGGGCAGGCAGCACGCTCGTAGTCAAAGCGCCGCGGCTCTCGCACGCATATCCACCAGTACGCTTCCGTGTCTCGCCGACACGGAAGCAGGACCCCGTGGCCGACGACGCGCCATTCAAACGAGCTATGAAGAAGTACGAACCGGTGAACCCCAGAACCGCATTGCTCTTGTGCAACCGACGGTCGCGGCGCCAGTTTCGCGTCGACACCCGGGCCCAGGCCCGGTCCTTGCTCGAATTCGATCGAGCGCCGATCTCGTTAGGCTTGTATCCGTTGCTGCGCGACCACTATCGGCGCGTCATCTTCGCCGGAACGGGCCCGTAGCATATCGCTGGCCTGCCGAGTTGGCGGCGGCTCGTGGCGGCGCGGGCGAAGCCGCTTGGTGGGTCGATGCGAAGAGTCTGTTGGAGACCCCGCGACTTGCCACCCCCGACTCGCTGCTAATCGTCACGTCATGATCGGGCTTGAACGCACATATCCGAACCTTGGCCGATGAGCTCGGCCGAACCATCAGGCCGGAAGCGGTGGTGGCGATCACCGATGACATGGCCAGTCCCCTGACTGCCGTCGCGGACTGTGAGGTTCTCCTGCGCAGCGCGGCAACCGGCAGCCCGACAGGATTTTTCAACGTACTGATCGTTCACGATTATGTCGCCTCGATACTCCTCAACGAGGACAGTGACGATTTCGCGCGCACCGTCGCCACCGCGACGCTGCCGCCCGAACTTCGTGAAGTGGCTGCCAGCGTTGCGGTCCAGCAGGATTCGCGGTTGTCCTATATCTGGTTCAACCAGCACGCCGCGGCCGCGCTATACGCAGCATTGCTCACGAACAACGCGACCGGGATCGACGCCACGGGGCCATACCGCGGAGCAAGACCTACGCGGCCTTGTGCGACGGGCGAACGCTCGGCTGACCGCTGTGCTTTTCGATTCCTTCCTGCACTCGGACGGGGCCTTGCCCGCACTGGCTGGCGATCTGCTGGCGGCAGAGTCCAGCGTGATAGTCGTCGGCGGCGCCGACGTTCCCGACTCAACTCACATCCCTACTCCCATTGCGCATGTCGGCGCCGAAGTTGCGCGCACCGTGATGGTCATCTAGCAGTTCGTGTCGACTTTGGCTTCCTACGTGCCCGCCTGACCATTTCTTCTCATCCGATTCCAATATCGAGATAGCACCCTTGGCTTCGATAATCGCCAGGTGCACGTGTTCGGGACTTTCGTGGCTGTGCTGGCGCAGCACAGCCTCCAGGTCGGCAGTCGTGAGTCCGCACCGCCGTAGGTTACGTTGCTCGACGCGTCCATTCCGGATCAGCACCTTCAGCGGCGGATCGATGAAACGTCGAACCCCTGGAGCGAAGCGCAATCTCGCCAATACGGCATGCACGAGAAGGATACACGATCACCAATCCGCAGAGCTTGCCTGTATTGATCGCGGGTACGGGCAATATTGGTTGCGGGTACGGGCAATCTCGCCGTATCCGGGTGTGTCGAAGAATTCGAGCGTGGCCATGTGCGCATTTTCTCTTATCATTGATCGGCGGTTGCTGTGCCGTCAGCGTGGTCGGCCCAGGTCTCGGGGGTCACCGCTTGGCTCACCGACCACTATCCACCCGACGGGGTGAGATGTCGTCATCCGGCTGGGCAGTTCATCCGGGTGATGGGTGTCGTCGAAGATCATTCCGCGCACGCCGCCTTCGACAACCGGATGACCTCGCCCGCCGTCAGGTCGACCTCGGCGAATCCCACCGACAACACCGTCCTGGCAAAGAAGACGGCGGTGAGATACGCGATGGCAACCGCCCAGCGGTTGACCAGCCGGGGAAGCGCGTAGAGATGGTAGGCGCGAGTGACAAACTTGGCCGGGTAGCCCGACAGGTGTACGCCTAGCGGGTTGGCGACGGCGTAGCGCGGACCCAGGTCGACGACCATGCCTTTGTCGCTGTGCCGGTAGTCCTTCCGTTTGCGGTAGCCGAGACTCGCGGCGACGTTGTAGGTCAACGTCTTAACTTGCCGGACGGCGTGCTGGGCCGTGGGCGGGGCGATTTTGCCCTGCCCCAGTTCCGGCATGACGTGGTCGGACAGATCCAGCAGCACAAACCACACCAAGGCTCGATCGAAGCCGATCTGCTTGGCCGCCGCGTCGGCAAGCGCGCGCAGTTGTGCCGTCAACTCGGATCCGAATACGAGGCACCGACAACGACAATCGTCCGGCGCGCCCGCCGCGCGCATTAGTGTTCGTCGCCGTTCGCCAGTTCCGGCTGCTCGATCACACGATCGCGCAGATACAGCGCCTCAGCCGTCGATTTCAGGCCGTGTGCATATTTGGCCAGGCCGGGCGTATCGAAGAGCTGAGTGACCGAACCGGGCGTCAAGACCAACCGGTCCCACGGCAGCGCTGCTACCCGACCCTCCGGATCGGTGAACGAGAGCGTATGCCGGTCGAAGTCAACGCTGTCGACGCGGCCGCGCACCGTCCGCACACCCTTGAGCGTTCCGGCCAGCGAGATACAGACAAAAACCGCGGGTCGACCAGGCCGCCCGCGACATCCGCCGGCAGGGGCGTGTACTGCAGGTAATCGACTGGCGAAACAATGGTCACCCGTGCCTCCGAGACGCGCGACCTGGCTAACCGCCGGCACAGTCTGCACGCACACTCGAAGGCGGCGAACCCGCTGCCGACGATATGCAGTGTGTAGATCTCGGTGGTCGCCGTATCATTTAAAAAACACATGCACACAAGGTGCTTGCCGGCGTCTAGACTTAGTCGTAGATCTGGTGAGTAAGATGTACTATCATGGAAGTAGTGATCGTAGTGTGTCTGACGTTACTGGTCGGCTAAGTTAGCTGTGGCTGCTCTGTTGTCGCGGTCGACTT
>NZ_LR655719.1 GCF_902168065.1 Mycobacterium tilburgii
AGCTCGGAGTGGGCGGTCCGGATGACCAAGTTCATGTTCGAGGCGATGCCGCCGGGTTACCTGGCCTGAACGCCCGACGCGTTCGGTCCCGTGGACCGCAACAGCGGTAAATTTGCGGGCATGACGGATTCCGGCAGCGACATGGTGACATTACGCGTCTCCGATGCGGACCGCAACGGCACGATGCGGCGCCTGCACAACGCGGTTGCGCTCGGGCTGATCGATATCGGCGAGTTCGAGCAGCGGTCCTCGCGGGTGTCCTACGCGCGCACCCAGGGCGAGCTCAATGGACTGGTCGGCGAACCTGCCCGGCCCCGGCGCGATCGTCACCTCGGCGGCCGATCGGGTCGAGTTGCGGGGCTGGGCCGGCTCGCTGCGGCGGCACGGCGAATGGACGGTGCCGACGGTTGGCGCTGGTCCGCCGGCTGGGGTCGGTCAAACTCGAGCTCACCAGGGCCCGGTTCGCCGGGCCGGTGGTGGTCGTGGAACTCGACGTGCGGTTTGGCTCGGTCGACATCTGGCTGCCCGACGGCGCCAGCGCCTCCATCGACGACGTTGAAGTTTACGGCGGCAGCGCCCGCGACCGCCGCAAAGACGCGCCCGGCGAAGGCCGGCCGCACGTCGTGCTGACCGGGCGGGTGATCTGCAGTTCGGTAACCATCCGGGGCCCGCGGCGCTCGATCCTGCCTCGTCGCGGCGCCTGAGCCGCCCCGGCGGTTGCCGGCCGCGCGTGTCGGTCACCGGTCGCGGCCGATCTGCGGCGATTAAGCTGGCGCCATGCCTGTTCGCACCGCGCTATCGCCTGGGGTGGTGTCGCCGACTCTGCCGGTACCCAGCCGTATCCCGCGTCCCGAGTACGTCGGGAAGCCGACGGCGAAAGAAGGCACCGAGCCGTGGGTGCAGACGCCGGAGGTTATCGAGAAGATGCGCGTCGCCGGCCGGATCGCGGCGGGCGCGCTGGCCGAAGCGGGCAAAGCCGTCGCGCCGGGCGTGACCACCGACGAGCTCGACCGGATCGCGCACGAGTACATGATCGACCACGGCTCCTACCCGTCGACGCTGGGCTACAAGGGCTACCCGAAATCGTGCTGCACGTCGCTGAACGAGGTCATCTGCCACGGCATCCCCGACTCGACGGTGATCGAGGACGGCGACATCGTCAACATCGATGTGACCGCCTACATCGACGGGGTGCACGGCGACACCAACGCGACCTTCCTGGCCGGCGATGTCGCCGAGGAACACCGGCTGCTGGTGGAGCGCACTTGTGAGGCCACCATGCGGGCGATCAACGCCGTCAAGCCGGGCCGCGCCCTGTCTGTCATCGGCCGTGTCATCGAAGCCTACGCAAACCGTTTCGGGTACAACGTGGTTCGTGATTTCACCGGGCACGGCATCGGCACCACGTTCCACAACGGGCTGGTGGTGTTGCACTACGATCAGCCGTCAGTCACGACCGAGATCCAGCCGGGCATGACCTTCACCATAGAGCCGATGATCAATCTCGGCGCGCTGGACTACGAGATCTGGGACGACGGCTGGACGGTGGTCACCAAGGACCGCAAGTGGACCGCGCAGTTCGAGCACACGTTGCTGGTCACCGACACCCGCGCCGAAATCCTCACGGTCGTCTGAGCCGCGTTAGCCCACGTGAACGGCGCGTTGCTGGTTGCGGGCACCAGTTCCGATGCCGGCAAATCGGTGCTGGTCGCCGGCCTGTGCCGGCTGTTGGCGCGCAAAGGCATACGGGTGGCGCCGTTCAAGGCGCAGAACATGTCCAACAACTCCGCGGTCACCGTGGAGGGCGGCGAAATCGGTCGGGCCCAGGCGATTCCAGGCCCGGGCAGCGGGGCTGGAGCCCAGCGTCCGGTTCAACCCGATCCTGCTCAAGCCCGGCGGTGACCGCACCTCGCAGCTGGTGATCAGAGGGTGTGTGGCCGATTCCGTCAGCGCGGCAAGCTATCACGAGCATCGTGACCGGCTCGCTACGCTCGTCGCCGACGATCTGTCGGCGCTGCGTGACGAATTCGACGCGGTGATCTGTGAGGGAGCCGGATCACCGGCCGAAATAAACTTGCGGGCAACCGATTTGGCCAACATGGGGTTGGCCCGGGCGGCGAATCTGCCGGTGGTTTTGGTCGGTGACATCGACCGGGGAGGCTTGCTGGCCCACCTGTTCGGCACAGTCGCGTGCTCGAACCCGACGACCAGGCGCTGATCGCGGGTTTCGTCGTCAATAAGTTCCGCGGCGACCCCGCACTGTTGGAGCCGGGGCTGCGGCAGCTTTTCGAGTTGACTTGCCGCCCCACCTACGGCGTGCTGCCCTACGCCGAGGACCTCTGGCTGGACGCCGAGGATTCGCTGTCGGTGGTCGCTCACCGCGTGGTAGGCCGGCCGGCACCGCCGCGCGGCGGCGAGTGGCTGACGGTGGCCGCCGTCCGGCTGCCGCGGATCTCCAACTCCACCGACATCGAGGCGCTGGCGTGCGAGCCGGGGGTGCTGGTGCGCTGAGTGAGCGATCCGGTCGCCCTGTATGACGCCGACTTGGCCGTGCTCCCGGGCAGCAAGGCGACCGTCGACGATCTGGACTGGTTGCGCGAGCGTGGCCTGGCCGACGCGATCGCCGGCCACGCCAAGGCGGGCAAGCCGGTGCTGGGGATCTGCGGGGGTCTGCAGATCCTGTGCCGGCGCATCGAGGACCCGGTGGAATCCGGGGGTGGGGAAGTGGCGGGCCTGGGGCTACTGGACGCCGACGTCGCGTTCGCCGAGCAGAAAACGGTGCGGCGCTGGCAGCCAGCCGCTGGGCGGATACGAGATCCATCACGGCCAGCTGGTCCGCTGCGCGGAGGCCCCCTGGTTCACGGTCGACGGGCAGCCGCACGGCATCGCGCGCGGCGTCGTCTACGGCGCACTGGCACGGCCTGCTGGACAACAACGACTTCCGGGCGTGGCTGGCTCACCGGCGTCGCCGCAGCTGCCGGACGGTCCGGATTCGTGGTCGCCGACGACACCGACGTCGCGGCCCGACGGGACGCTCAGCTGGACCTGGCGGCCGAGCTGCTGGCGTCCCACCCCGACCTCGACGCCGTTCTCGGCCTGTTCGACAGGCTGCCGCCGCGACCGGGTATCGCGAGCTGGCTGCGGCCGTGAGTGTCGGTGCTGCTGGGACGCAACGAGACCTCGCGCGGTCTCAATATTGGCTGTAGCGTGCGTAAGTGCCCTCGATGATGACCACGCTCGACGGGTTTCCCGTCTCCGTCGGCGCGTCCGGTCCCGAGAACGGCGTCGTCGTGATCCTCTGCGATGAGCGGCGGGAGCTGACCGCGTATGAGGCGGTGTGCGAGCGGCTGCACACCGCTTCCCTGCGCACCGTCGTCATCGGCCTGGACCCCCGGTGACCCCCAAATCGGTGATCGGCATCCTCGATGTCCTCGGCATCGGTTGGGCGATGGTGGTCGGTGACCGGGCGGGCGGCGACCTCGCCTGGGAGCTGGCCGCCACCAAGCTGGGCTGCTTCGTTGGGCTGGTGGTCATCGATCGTGGACATCCGCGCGTGGCGGACATCCACGGCGAGATCCGCGAAGATCATTGCCCGCCGGTGGAGATCGGCACCACCGTCCTGTCAGCAGCGCCCAGGGGCGCACGGTGGCCGGCAACAGCCAGCGGTTCGTCTACGCGGACTATCGCACGGTGGACCTGCTCGGACGGCGTAACCCGCAGGAATCGACCGCGCAGTTGGCAGCCGAGATCGTGTTGCGCACCAGCAACTGGTAAGACCGGGTCGGCGCGAATCAGCAGTCGCAGCGCGAACCGCCCGGCGCTTGGGCGACAACGTGGTCGCCCAGTCAAGGAAAGGATGCGTGTGGCGTGAACGCCTCGGGGATCGGTCGGCCCGTAATCGGCCTGACCTGTTATCTGGAGCAAGTGCAGTCCGACGGCTGGGACATCCCGGCCGGATATCTGGGCGCGAACTATTTCGAGGGCGTGATCAAGGCGGGCGGCGTCGCGATGCTGCTGCCGCCGCAGCCGGTGGACGACGACATTGTCGAGAGCCTGCTCGACAGCCTGGACGGGCTGGTGATTACCGGCGGCTACGACCTGAATCCGGCAACCTACGGCCAGCAGCCGCATCCCAAGACCGATTCACCGCGCAGCCTGCGCGACACGTTCGAGTTGGCGCTGGTGCGGGGCGCGCTGAGCCGCGGCCTACCGGTGCTGGGCATCTGCCGCGGCACGCAGCTGCTAAATGTCGCGTTCGGCGGCACGCTGCATCAGCATCTGCCCGATGTCATCGGTCATCGCGGGCATCACGCGGGCTACGGCCGGTTCACCAAGTTGCCGGTGAGCACGGTGCCGGGCACCAGGCTGGCCGGGCTGCTGGGCGAGTCCGCCGACGCCTGGTGCTACCACCACCAAGCCGTCGACCAGGTCGGTGACGGCCTGGTGGTCAGCGCCCGGGATGCCGACGGCGTCGTCGAGGGCTTGGAGGTACCCGGGGACAATTTCGCCGTTGCGGTGCAGTGGCATCCCGAACAGTTCCTCGATGACCTGCGTCTGTTCAGGGCGATCGTTGACGCCGCGAACTCGTACGCTTCGGATGCGCGAATAGGTAGCGTGTCCCGGCGTTGACGGTGGTTGGCCATTCGGTGTCGACGGGCGGTGGCGTGTTGGCCATCCAGCCTCGCGGTATCGACAGGTTCCCGACGGATATCGCGCGACCGAGGCCCGTCCCCGCCCTGGCGCCCCAGACCCGGTTCGGTAACAGCGTCACCAGTGCCGCCGCGTGCTGCAGCGCCGCCTGCTTGTTCAGATAGCTGAGGCAGTTGATCGCCGACATCCGAATGTCCGCACATGGAGCCAAGTTCCGACAGCGGCACGGTCACCGGTGCCAGGGAACTTTGGAACGCGGCCGGCGGCGATGTGGACAGCGTACGCAGGTGTCGTAAATAGCCGAGATCACCCGTGTGCCGGTCGTGATCACCTACGGTAGCACATCGCACAGCGAACCGGGCGCTGGACCAGACATGGGCCCAGTCTGGCACGCTTAGACGCGGGCCAGCCGCCGGCTGGTTCACCCGCAACTGCCGGTCGGTGCTGTCGGCGAGTCGGCGGGTCTGGTCGACGTCGAGCTGGCCGCACAACCGGTCCCAGTGCACCGCGACCTCATCGCCGACCGCGATATCGGGCAGCGTCGGCCCAGACGTCCAGCGCCCGTACCGAGTTCGCCCAGGGCGAGCTCCGCGCCGTCGAAGATCAGGCGCCGGCACCGCACTTCGACCGTGTCGCCGGTGCAGGAAAACTCTGTGCCCCAATCGATTAGGCAGTTGTCGAGCACGCCCAGGGGATGCTCGTCGGTGCCCCGGCCGAGAAAGCGGTCCGCGGCTACACGCCGAAGACGTGGAAGCAGTGATTGCCGGCGGCCTCGCGGGCCAACTCCGGTGTGAGGTGCGACCAGTACCGGCCGACCTGTGGGCCGATGATCGCCAGCAACACGTCACAGAACTCGGCCGGGTCCAGAGCCGCGCCGATACCGCTGCCCGGCCAATACGATTCGACGACCCGGTAGTCTAGCAGGTCGTCGATCCCGGTCAGGGTGAACAGCACCCGCAGGTATGGCCAGGCCCCGAAAAACTTTGCCGCCGCACGGCGTACCTCGTCGACCGACCCGTCGCGCAAGGTCGCTCCCAGCGGCGGGCCGCAATAGCCCAGAACGTTGGGTGTATACGCATAGCGGGCGAATATGTCCGCACCGTGCTCAACGGAGCTTTCGCTCAACTGCGCCCCACGAGTTTGACGGCGTCGTGATGCATGCGGCCGAAGTTGTAATACGCTGCGCAGGGGTGCCCTCCGGGGGACACCATGCACGTGCCGATCGGGGTCTTCGGTGTGCAGGAGGTGCCGAAAAACCTTGCATTCCTAGGGCTTGAGCACCCCTTGAGCATCTCGCCGCACTGACAGGTCTTCGGGTCGGCGAACCGCACGCCGGGCATTACGAAACGCAGTTCGGCGTAGAACTCCGCGAAGTCGTCGTGCAGGCACAGCGCGCCGCCGACGCCTTGCCGCCGGTGCCGTGTGCCAGCGTTACGTGATCGTCGAGCAACCGCGGTCGGCGCCGCCGGAACGATTTGATCCGTTCGATCACCTCGCCTTCGGCGAACCGCGGCCCCGACGACAGGTAGTTGTTCATGCGGCCCCCGCCGGTGAGGCCTACCAGCCGGATGGGGCCGGCCACCAGCTGGACCGCTTCGGCGACCGCGGCCGCGAGCGCCCGGTGGAACGCGGCGGCCAGCAGCGCCGGCGGAGTCCCGGCGTTGAGTGCCGAGACCATCGTCTGAACCAGAGGTGGCCGGATCGATCACCCCGTCGGCCCGGACCGGCAGCGACAGGTAGGGGCCAGTGCGGTCGGCGCGTCCGGCGAGCGTCTCGAGTTCGATCGCGGCCTGGCCTTCGTAGTCGACCCGGTGCCGCACCCCCAGCAGAGACGCGACCGCGTCGAACAACCGTTCCACGCTCGAACACGGGACACAGCCCGCACCGGTCTCCAATTGCGAACGGATCAAACGTAATTCGTCGGGGGCTGCCGCCGCGACCGGCGCGAGGCCCGCCGACCAGTCGATACCGGCCAGCGATAGCTGGGACAGCGCCGCCCGCCAGGGATTGCGGATCGCCGCGCGTCATCGCCGGGCAGCGGGACCGGGCGCAGGATGGGCCGCCCGCACGAAGCGGTGGCTGTCCGGTCCGAGCACCAGAACCTCGCCGCCCCAGATCGTGTGATCGCGTCCGTAGCCGGTGCCGTCGAAGGCGACGCCGACGACGGATTCTCCGATGCGCCCATGTGAGGCCAGCAGCGACACGACGTGTGGCGTGGTGGTGCTGGATCAGGTCCAGCGGCCGATCGCCGCCATGTCGTTCCACCCAGCTTCGGGTGTGATACCCCGGGTGCAGGTCGGCGGCGAATTCGGGTCTGGGTGCCGCGGATCTCGCTGAGCTGACCGACCGCGCGTTCGAACGCCCGCAGGGTCTCCCAGGTGGCCATGTCGCCGATATGGCCGGACAGGTAGGCGCGCACACCGTCGGTGAGGCAGAAGGTGTTCTTCAGCTCCCCGCCCACCGCGAGGATCCCGGGGGCCTGGCGCGCGTCGAGGTTCACCTCAATCGGCAGCGGCGCGTAGCCGCGAGACCGCCGCAGCGAAAGCTCCGTGCCGCCGGCGTCGTCCGGCACGACGCGCGGCACCGAGTCGTCACAAGGCATGTGAATGGGCCGGTCGTGATCGAGGATCGCATCGCACAGTCCGGGCAGCCGCAAGCGGGCGTCGCCGGTGAAGCAGATGGGCTCATCGGAACGGTTGGCTCTGGTCAGGACCAACGCCTCCGGAACCGGGGCCGGCAGCACCGGGAACTTCGGCCAGCAGCAGATGATGCAAGGGGGAGTACGGCAGCATCAGTCCCAGCAGCGGGTTGCCGGGGGCGACGGCTTCGGCCACCGGCGCGTCGATGCGGCGCTGCAACAACACCATCGGGCGCGTCCGGCTCGACAGCGCCGCCGTCTCGTCGAGTTGGGCGTAGCGGCGAGATCCCGGACCGGCATGGCGAACGGCTTTGTGCCCCGCGCCTTTCGGGCGCGCAGGGTGTCGACGGCCGTCTCGTCGCCGACGGTACACGCCAAGGTGGTAGCTGCCGATTCCCTTGGCGGCGACCACCGCACCGGCGGCCAATGCCCGTTGTGCCGCCGCCAGTGCGGCGTCGGTCCCGGTGACGCGCCGGGAACCCGCCGAGAACCACAGCGAGGGACCGCATTCAGGGCAGGCGATCGGCTGCGCATGGAATCGTCGGTCCGCGGGGTCGTGGCACGACCGGGTGCCGGTAGCGGCGGTTGTGCGGGTCGAACAGTTCTGGCGACACAGTCGTCGCAGACCGCGATGTCGGGAGGGATCGGCGTGGCGGCGGTGCCGGTCGCCCTGCTGGCGACGATCCGGAATTCGCCCCCGCATGCCGGGTCGGCCGGCAGGTCGGTCGCCGTGACGGCGGCGAGTCGCCGCCGATGCGCCGCGCGGGAGCGGCTCGCTCTGTATCTCGACAAAGACGGCGCCGGAATCGTTTCCGACGCGTATCCGGCCAGGCCGAGCTCGCCGGCTAGCCGGTGCACGAACGGGCGAAAGCCCACCTCCTGAACTACACCGGTCACGGTGAGGCGCTTCCGGTACCTGGTCCGTGCCGTATCATCACGTCGATCGGTTGCAGTTCCCCGAAACCGGGAAGCTGCAACATACCGATCTCGCCCCCTCCCACTCGGTTGTTTCGCCGGCCAGCAAGGCGCGCAAGCACCATACGTATTCGGCCACAGCCGCCACGGCATGGGCCGCGGGCCCAGCGGCATCCGGCCGGTGCAACCCGAACCGATCGCCACCGCAACGCGCTCGGGTGCCTGGCTCTCCAGCTCGGCGATCGCGGCGGCGTTGACCACGGATGCCGTAAACTGGAGACGAGCACTCCGGGTCCCAGGGCGATGTGTGACGTGCGCTCCGCGCAACGAGTCAGAATCATCCGTACGTCGGGATAATTAGAGCGGGGGAGTCATAGAGCCACGCCCGCCGATAGCCCAGAGTCTCGGCGAGTTCCGCGTGGGCCGGGATGTTCGATGACGTCGCGAACGCACACGAGCAGTCCGTCTTCGAACACTAGTGAAGATGGAGGGCGATTGGTGAACCTGAAGGTGCCGTGCCACGGGGGCTGGGCGCCCGGCGAGACGCCCTGGTCAGGCCGAGCGGCGGATGCGGCCGATGTCGCCCTTGAGCAGCATGTCGCGCTCGGATTCGGACAGCCCGCCCCACACGCCGTACGGTTCCCCGACCTCGAGGGCGTGCGAGCGGCACTGCTGGATCACCGGGCACTGCCGGCACATCTCCTTGGCGCGCTGCTCCCGCTGCATGCGGGCCCGACCGCGCTCCCCGTCGGGATGAAAGAACATCGACGAATCAACGCCCCGACACAGTCCTTGCAGTTGCCAGCTCCAAATGTCGGCGTTGGGCCCAGGTAGCTGCTCAGGCTGTGGCATGGCTGGTTCCCTCTCTACACGGCGTCCCCGACGCGGTCGGGTTCGCAAAATGAGTGTGCAACTGATTTATAAGGTGGCGTCACCGCTGACTACCCGTCTTCGCTAGAACTTAGGGGCGCTGATGAATTTCCGTCAATAGGCGATTAGCGCGGCAAAATATCTGTGATTAGAGCAGAATTTACTTTGCGTTCATCTACCGCGAATTTTGTGTAGGAGAGCCGTGCGAACAGGCACTTGACGCCAGAGGGAATCCCCAGCTTAGGACACAAGCACTAGGAATCAACATTTATTACAAGCCCCAATAGTGATTAACATTTCGGTAACACCCACAGCACGAACTGTTTACTACTACCAGCGTGGTTGAAATCGGTTGCACTTCGAAGATTGAGCCAGCGCTGGCGGCGGCCTTCGGCGATCAGCCAGGGCGCTGGCCGCTGCCGACCGCGACCACGTCCGACCAGCTCTGGTTGCGGGCCGTCGCGGCCGGTGGGCAGGGCCGCTACGGCAGCGCGTACCGCGATCTCGCCGCACTGCGCCGCAGCGCGTCGGCCGGGCGACTGGTGTCGCTCGCCCACAGTACGCACGGATCGTTTCTGCGTCAGCTCGGTTGGCATGTGCGGGCCCGCGGGTGGGACGGGCGTGCGCTGGCGCTGGCGGGTCCCGATCTCGAAGCCCGCGCCGACGCCCTGATCGGGTTGGCTGCTGACGCGTTGGGCGTCGGCCGGTTCGGTGTCGCGGCCACGCTGTTGTCCCGCATGGACGCCACCCTCGATGAGGCGGTGCTGCCCGACCGGTTGCCGGTGCGCCGGCGCTGGGTGGACGCCGAGTTGGCGATGGCGCGCGGCGACGGCACTGCCGCGGTCCGTGAGGCCCAGGACGCCGTCGCGCTTGCCGGGGCCATGGCCCGACCCTCGCGGCGGCACCGCGTCAAGAGCGATGTGGTGCTCGCTGCCGCGCTCTGCAGCGCTGGCGCCATCGAACGCGCCCGCGCGGTGGCGGACGCGGCGCTGGACGCGACCGGCCGATCGGGACTCATTCCGCTGCGGTGGGCGCTCGCCTGCTTGCTAATTGATATCCAAAGCGTCACATTTTCGGCACCGGAACTGATCCAAATTCGGGATATCTGCGCAGGCCAGGTGCGGCGCGCCGGGGGAACCTGGCTTTCCACGTGAAACCGCTTGTGCCCGTTATTGTCATTGCGTGAGTTAACCCGCGATGTGCCCGGTTTGTAACGTTGGAGATACCGCTGTCGATGAGAATTCAAGCGGAACGTCTCGATGCTGTGGTTGCCGAAGCCGTAGCGGGAGACGGAAACGCCCTACGCGAGGTGCTGGAGACCATCCGCCCGATCGTGGTGCGATACTGCCGAGCGCGAGTCGGCACGGTCGAGCGGGGCGGCATGTCGGCCGACGATGTGGCTCAGGAGGTGTGCTTGGCGACGCTGACAGCATTGCCGCGCTACCGCGATCGCGGCCGCCCCTTTCTGGCCTTCCTCTATGGCATTGCGGCACACAAGGTGGCCGACGCCCACCGGGCCGCCGGTCGCGATCTGGCTTATCTCTCCGAATCCGTTCCCGAGCGCTGGTCGCCGGAGGCGGGCCCCGAACAGCGGGCCATCGAAGCCGATTCGGTCAGCCGCATGAACGAACTGCTCGAAATCCTGCCGGCCAAGCAGCGCGAGATTCTCATTCTCCGCGTCGTCGTCGGTCTCTCCGCTGAAGAGACCGCCGCCGCTGTCGGCTCCACACCGGGGGCCATCCGGGTGGCTCAGCACCGAGCCCTGCAGCGGCTGAAATCCGAGATGGTTGCGGCGGGAGACTATGCCTAAATCTGAGCCTGAATCTGGTTTCACCGATCGACCGGGGCTCGACGAGTTGAGCCGAACCGATCTTCTCCTCGACGCGCTCGCCGAACGGCAGCCCGTGGACGTCGACGATCCCAACGAGGACGCGCTGGCCACCCTGCTGGGGGACTGGCGCGACGACCTGCGCTGGCCGCCCGCCAGCGCACTGGTCTCCCCGGAGGAGGCCGTCGGCGCGCTGTGCGCCGGAATGCTGGAGCGCCGGCGTAGCCGGCACAGCCTGGCCACGATCGGGTCGGTCGCGGCGACGCTGCTCATCCTCAGCGGGTTCGGGGCCATGGTGGTGGAGGCGCGCCCCGGCGGCACGCTGTACGGCCTGCACTCGATGTTCTTCGACGAGCCCACCGCAAGCCAGAGCCAGATCATGTTGTCGGCCAAGGCCGATCTGGCGAAGGTGCAGCAGCTCATCGACAAGGGGGAGTGGATGCAGGCCGAGAATCAGCTGGCCGAAGTCAGCAGCACTGTGCAGTCGATGAACGACAGCGCCGGGCGCAAAGAGCTGCTGGACGAAATTGATCTGCTGAACGCGAGAGTCGATGCGCGGGACCCGAATGCGACGCTGCCGCCGGCCGCGCCGTCCAGTCCCGCGGCGCTTCCGGCGGCGCCGCAATCACAGGCGCAGCAGGCGCCGGCGCCCTCGGTTGCGGCGGCACCGAATGCAATCAGCCCGAGCGCGACGATCCGAGCGCCCGCCCCGTCGTCGACTCCGGCGACCGGCCATCATCACCATCGCCGGTCGTCGATCCCACCGGCCGCTACGACGCCCTAGCGCTAGAGCCCGGCCGGGTTCTAGCGGCGGTGAAAGCCGTCGGCGTCCGACGTCGCCTCGTTCAGCGACGCGTCGGCGTACCCCCGGCAATAATCCCAGGTGACGTAGGCGTCGGGCTCCGGGTCGTACGCGGGCTCGTGGGGTCGCACGGTGCCGTCGATCAACAGCTGGAGCAGGTTTGCCCGCAACATGTCCCAGTCGTGATAGTGGTCCTGCTGGCACTCGTCGCAGCAGACGACGAGTCCGCGAATTCCCTTGTGCACCAACAAAGCTTCGTAGACTGCGAGATCGGCGAGGTCAGCTTCTACCGCCATTCGTTCTTGCTGATCAAGGGGTTGGCCGGGTTCGACGGCGTCCAGCGCTGCCGACGGGTCACACGGGTCGTCCGCGAAAGGGTCGGGTGGCAAACCCGGCGGGAGGTGGTAACGCACGTCCCTAGCCTACGCAGGCGGGCCGTGGTAACGCCAGCAGGGAAACCTGCACAGCCCGGGTTCCGATTGGTCCGGGCGGCGCGCCAGCACGTGCGACTCCTTGCCGCCCGGGACCGATAGGATGGCATTCTCGCTCCGCGCGCGTATGGAGGGTTTCACCGATGCCCCGTGGCACGTCTCACCTGGAAGACAGCTCCGATCTGGTCGCAAGCTCCTACCTGCGCGTCGGCGGTCTGGCAGACGACCGAGTCCGGACCGGAGGGGACAACCCGAACAAGGTCGCGATGCTGGGCCTGACCTATGACGATGTGTTGTTGCTGCCGGCGGCTTCCGACGTGGTTCCCGCCACAGCCGACACCTCCAGCCAGCTAACCAAGAAGATCCGGCTCAAGGTGCCGTTGGTCAGCTCGGCCATGGACACCGTCACCGAATCGCGGATGGCGATCGCGATGGCCCGCGCGGGCGGCATGGGCGTGCTGCACCGCAACCTGCCCGTCGCCGAACAAGCCGGCCAGGTCGAGATGGTGAAGCGATCCGAGGCCGGCATGGTCACCGACCCGGTCACCTGCCGTCCGGACAACACGCTGGCGCAGGTCGACGCGCTGTGTGCCCGGTTCCGGATCTCCGGCCTGCCGGTCGTGGACGGCTCCGGCGCGCTGGTCGGCATCATCACCAACCGGGACATGCGCTTCGAGGTCGACCAGACCCGGCCGGTCTCCGAGGTGATGACCAAGGCCCCGCTGATCACCGCCCGCGAGGGCGTCACCGCCGACGCGGCGCTGGGCCTGTTGCGGCGCAACAAGATCGAGAAACTTCCTGTCGTCGACGGCCACGGCCGGCTGACCGGGCTGATCACCGTCAAGGACTTCGTCAAGACCGAACAACACCCGCTGGCCACCAAGGACAGCGACGGCCGGCTGCTGGTGGGCGCGGCCGTCGGTGTCGGCGGCGACGCATGGGTGCGGGCTATGATGCTGGTCGACGCCGGGGTGGACGTGCTGATCGTCGACACCGCGCACGCACACAACCGCACCGTGCTGGACGTGGTCGGCAAGCTCAAGGCCGAGGTCGGTGAGAGGGTCGAGGTGATCGGCGGCAACGTCGCGACCCGCGCCGCCGCCCAGGCGCTGGTCGAGGCCGGTGCCGACGCGGTCAAGGTCGGTGTCGGGCCGGGTTCCATTTGCACCACCCGGGTGGTGGCCGGTGTCGGCGCCCCGCAGATCACGGCGATCCTGGAAGCCGTCGCGGCCTGCGGGCCGGCCGGTGTGCCGGTCATCGCCGACGGTGGCCTGCAGTACTCCGGCGACATCGCCAAGGCGCTGGCGGCCGGCGCGTCGACGGCCATGCTGGGCTCGCTGCTGGCCGGCACCGCCGAGGCCCCCGGTGAGCTGATCTTCGTCAACGGCAAGCAGTTCAAGAGCTACCGCGGCATGGGGTCGCTGGGCGCGATGCAGGGCCGGGGTGGCGCCAAGTCGTACTCCAAGGACCGCTACTTCGCCGACGACGCGCTCTCCGAGGACAAGCTGGTGCCCGAGGGGATCGAGGGCCGGGTGCCGTTTCGCGGCCCGCTGTCGTCGGTGATCCACCAGCTCACCGGCGGCTTGCGCGCCGCGATGGGCTACACCGGCTCGCCGACCATCGAGGTGCTGCAGCAGGCGCAGTTCGTGCGGATCACCTCCGCCGGACTCAAAGAGAGTCACCCGCATGACGTGACGATGACCGTCGAAGCGCCGAACTACTACGCGCGGTGAACAGCGAACTGGCAATGGTCGAAATCGGGATGGGCCGCGTCGCCCGTCGCACCTACGAGCTCAGTGAAGTCAGCATTGTGCCGTCCCGGCGCACCCGCTCGTCGCAGGACGTGTCGACAACCTGGCAGCTGGACGCCTACCGGTTTGAGATCCCGGTGCTGGCCCATCCGACCGATGCCCTGGTGTCGCCGGAGTTCGCGATCGAGCTGGGCCGGCTCGGCGGGCTGGGCGTGCTCAACGGCGAGGGGCTGATCGGTCGGCACGCCGACGTCGAGGCCAAGATCGCGCAGCTGGTCGAGGCAGCCGAGAAGGAGCCCGAGCCGTCGGCGTCGATCCGGTTGCTGCAGGAATTGCACGCCGCCCCGCTCAATCCGGACCTGCTCGGCGCCGCCGTGGCCCGCATTCGGGAGGCTGGCGTCACCACCGTGGTACGGGTCAGCCCGCAAAACGCCCAGGCACTGACCCCGGTGTTGCTGCAGGCCGGCATCGATCTGCTGGTCATTCAGGGCACGATCGTATCCGCCGAGCGGGTCGCCAGCAACGGTGAGCCACTCAACCTCAAGACCTTCATCTCCGAGCTCGACATCCCGGTGGTCGCCGGCGGCGTGCTCGACCACCGCACTGCGCTCCACCTGATGCGCACCGGCGCCGCCGGCGTGATCGTCGGCCACGGCTCCACCCGGGGCGTGACCACCAGCGACGAGGTGCTGGGCATCAGCGTGCCGATGGCCACCGCGATCGCCGACGCCGCGGCCGCGCGCCGCGAATACCTCGACGAAACCGGCGGCCGCTACGTGCACGTGCTGGCCGACGGGGACATCCACACCTCGGGCGAACTGGCCAAGGCCATCGCCTGCGGCGCCGACGCGGTGGTGCTGGGCACGCCGCTGGCCGAATCCGCCGAGGCGCTCGGCGGCGGCTGGTTCTGGCCGGCCGCGGCGGCCCACCCGTCGCTGCCGCGCGGCGCGCTGCTGCAGATCGCGGTCGGTGAGCGGCCGCCGCTCGAGCAGGTGCTCAACGGGCCGTCCGACGATCCCTTCGGCAGCCTGAACCTGGTCGGTGGTCTGCGCCGGTCGATGGCCAAGGCCGGGTATTGCGACCTCAAGGAATTCCAGAAGGTCGGCCTCAACGTCGGGATTTAGCCACTGGTTTGCTACCGGCCGGTAAGTTCATACTGGTGGGGATGAAGCGCAGATTTCGACGTCCTGATCACCGGTTCCGGGTTCGGGGGCAGCGTCAGCGCGCTGCGGTTGACCGAAAAGGGCTATCGCGTAGGCGTGTTGGAGGCCGGCTGGCGATTTGCCGACGAAGATTGCGCGAAAATGTCGTGGAATCTGCGCAAGTTTCTGTGGGCTCCCCGGTTGGGTTGCTACGGCATTCGCGGATTCACCCGCTGCGCAACGTGCTGATTTTGGCCGGCGCCGGGGTGGGCGACGGTTCGCTGAACTACGCCAACACGTTGTACGTGCCGCCGGAGCCGTTTTTCAACGACCTGCAGTGGGCGCAGATCACCGACTGGCGATCCGAGCTGATGCCCCACTACGAGCAGGCCAAGCGGATGCTGGGGGTGGTCACCAATCCGACCTTCACCGACGCCGACCGCATCATCAATGAAGTTGCCGACGAGATGGGATGCGGCGACACTTTCGTGCAAACCGGTCGGCGTGTTCTTCGGCCTGGAATACGGCTGCTGCATGACAGGGTGCCGTCACGGCGCCAAGAACACCCTGCTGAAAAACTACCTCGGGCTCGCGAAAACTGCTGGGCACAAGTCCTTCCGATGACGACCGTCAAGGGTTTCGAACAGCGCCCGGACGGGCTGTGGCAGGTGCACACCGTGCGTACCTGCAACTGGGTGCGCCGGAACAAGCGCACCTTCACCGCGTCACACTTGATCCTGGCCGCCGGCACTTGGGGCACCTAGCACCTGCCGTTCAAGATGCGCGACAAGGGCAAGTTGTCGCGGCTGTCGGAGCGACTGGGCGTGCTCACCCGACCAACTCCGAGTCGATCGTCGGTGCGGGACAGCTGCACGTCTCGCCGGATCTGGACCCCACACACGGCGTGGCGATCACGTCGTCGATCCACCCCACGTCGGACACCCACATCGAACCGGTGCGCTACGGCAAGGGCTCCAACACGATGGGGCTGCTGCAAACCCTGATGACCGACGGCCCAGGGGCCGAAGGCCCCGACGAAACCTACGTGCCCCGCTGGCGGCAACTGCTGAACGCCGCCGGTGAGGACCCGCACAAAATGTTGCGGCTGCTCAATCCCCGCCAGTGGAGCGAACGGACAATGATCGCGCTGGTCGTGCAGCACCTGGACAACTCGATCACCACGTTCACTAAGCGCGGCAAGCTGGGCATCCTGTGGTACTCCAGCAAGCAGGGCCACCGGCCAGCCGAACCCGTCCTGGATCCTGGGTCGGCAACGAGGTCACCCGCCGCATTACCGCCAAGATCAACGGCGTCACCGAGCGACACCTGGGGCGAGCCGAGCAGCCCGCCGAACGCGAGCTGCTGCTGGTTCGTCGAGGTGCTGCTGATCGCGGAAGAAGATGACCTTGTTGCGTCAGCAGGGCTTGGCGGATCTCCTCGATGACGCCGGCGCGAGGTCGCCGCTCGGGCGCACTCCGTCGATGCGGGCGCCGATGCGGCTGCTGAGCCTGGTGACGGTGATCTGGTCTGTCATGGCTGTGGTCCTTGCCTGCGGATCGGGTGTAGTCAGTTGACTATGCCCCGAGTGTGGTCAAGTGTATACAGTGCGGCAAGGGTGCCGTGATCAGCGGTCCACGGCGCGCTGTGTCGGCTTGCGGCGGCGGCAGAAGTGCCTTGCGCGGACGCACCGCGAAGGTCGTCGGCTCGTCCGTCTTGAGCAGGATTTCCTCGCCGGCGTGCCGGATGCTCAGCTCGCCGGCGGTCCCCTCGGTCAGCGTGTAGGTGACGTCAGCGTGGTTCGCGTCGACCGTCAGCCGGAAGTCGCGCCAACGCACCCGGAACTGCAGTCGCGAGATGCCGTCGGGCAGGGCCGGGTTGATTTCCAGGATGCCGTCGTCGTCGCGCAGGCCGTCGAAGCCCGCGACGATCGCCATCCAGGCGCCCCGGCCAGCGATGCCATGTGCAGGCCCGTCGCGGGTGTTGGAATACAGGTCGCGCAGGTCGATCAGCGCGGCCTCGTAAGCATAGTCGTGCGCCAGCTCCAAATGACCGACCTTTGCACACATCACGGCCTGACAGCAGACAGCGAGGAGGTCCCGCACCGTGCGCCGTTCGTAGTAGTCGACGTTGCGGGCCTTCTGCTCGGGGGTGAAGGCGTTGCTCTGCCACTGCATCGCCAGCACCAGGGTCGGCCTGCTTGATCACCTGCGCCGGGTACAGCCGCACGTACGGCTCGTGCAGCAACAGCGGATAGTTGTGCCGGTTCCCGAAATTCCACTCCGCGAACTTGGTGAAGCCTTCGCACTGCTGGTGCACACCCAGTTCCTCGTCATAGGGGATGTTGACCGCGTCGGCCGCGTCGCGCCACGCCGCCGCCTCGGTGGTGACCCCGAACGCCTCGGCCCGTTCGGGGTGGCGATTGCAGGCATCCGCGGCGACGACCAGGTTGTGGGCGGCCACAAGATTCGTGAAGACGTTGTCGCGCACGATCGCAGTGTACTCGTCGGGCCCGGTGACGCCGTCGATGTGCCAGACGCCATGGCGGTCGTGGTGCCCGAGTGACATCCACAGCCAGGCCGTCTCGATCAGCACCTGCAGGCCGCACGCCTTTTCTAGCGGTCTGGTCGCCGGTGACGACCCGGTAGCGCTCGAAGGCCATCGCGATGTCGGCGTTGATGTGGAAGGCCGTGGTGCTGGCCGGCCAATAGCCCGAACACTCCTGGCCGCAAATGGTCCGCCACGGGAAGCTGATCCCCTTGAGGCCGAGCTCGCTCGCCCGTTCCCGCTCAGCTCTATCGTCGAGGCCTGCCACCGCAGCGCGTCGGCTACCGCGTGCGGCGGCGTGTAGGTGAGCACCGAAAGCACGAAACCTTCGGTGTCCCAGAAGGCGTGGCTGTCGTAACCGGTGCCGGTGAGCCCCTTGCTCGGGATGGCCCGCCCCTCGGCCCGGGCGCTGGCCTGCAGCATGTGGAACAGCCCGAACCGCACCGCCTGCTGGGACCCCGCGGTCACCGCCAGGCTGCCGCCGGTTCGGCCAGCGCGAACCCGGCGAGCAGGGGCGGCGGCCAGGGCGAAGCCGGCCGCGGCCCGGGGGCTGGTCCAGCCCCAGGTGGGCGACTCGATCACGGTGTAGACCAGCGTGGTGACTCCGGCCGCGGACAGCAGCAGCCCGGGATCATCGACGCGGGGCGCCGCGGGGTCTCGGGAGGTCGGCACGAACAGCACGCCGCTGACGATGGCCGCCGCCGCGATCGGGATGTTCACCATGAAGATGGCGCCCCACCAGTAGTGCTCCAGGAGCCAGCCGCCGCTGATCGGTCCCACGGCCACCCCGATCCCGACCATGGCCGCCCACAATCCGATCGCCTTGGCGCGGCGCGCCGGGTCGGTGAAGATGTTGGTGATCAGTCCCAGCGTGGTCGGGAAGATGACCGCCGCGTCCACTCCCATTGCCGCACGCGTCGCGATGAGTTGGTCTGCCGAATTCACTTGCTCCGCAACACCGGAGGGGATCGCGAACAGCGCCAGGCCGGCGATGAGCCAGCCGTGACGGCCATACCGGTCGCTGAAGCTGCCGGCCGACAGCAGCAGCTCGGACATCACCAGGGTGTAGGCGTCGACGATCCACTGCAGGTCGGCGGTGTCGGCGTGGAGTTCGCGCGACAGCGTGGGGCAGCGCGACGTTGACGATGGTGGCGTCGACGCTGATGACGAAGACGGCCAGACAGATCACGGTGAGCGCACTCTTTCTCGAATCGACAAGAAAGTAAAACTTACAGACAAATAAATCTGGAAAGAGATGTCTACCGCTGGTAAGGTGATTGGGTGCGGACGCGTCACTATAACCAGAACTGCCCGGTCGCGCGCGGGCTCGACGTCCTGGGGGAGCGGTGGACGTTGCTGATCCTGCGTGAGTTGGTCGGCGGGCCCCGCCGCTACGGCGACCTTCGGGCCGAATTGCCGGGCATTGCAACCAATCTGCTCGCCGAACGGCTCAAGGAATTGCAAGACGCCGGGCTCGTCGACCGCGCCGACTTACCGGCGCCGATCGGGCGCACGGTTTACACGCTAAGCGATCTGGGCTGGCAGCGGGTGTTACCCATCCTGCAAAGCGTCGCGTGGTTCGGCCTGGACCGCCTCGATCCGATCGACGACAAGCCGACCACCCCGCTCAACGGGTTCCTGGCCGGCATCCTGCTCGGTTTCGACCAGATGCACGCCGCCGGCGTGGACGCGACCTATCGTGCCGAAATCGACGGTCGCCGTTTCGAATTCACGGTCATGCAGAATCGCCTCGCGGCTGCCCGGGGTGGACCGGTGGTGACGATGACCGCTAGCGCGGCCGATCTGGTCACCGCTCGACTGGGGACAACCGACGCCAAGCGCAAGGCGGCGCTGCGCCGGATCGCCTTCGACGGGGACGAGCGCGACATCGGCGCCATGCGCGCAGTGTTCTCGCTCCACTAAACTCGGTCAACGTGGCTGAACCTCGACCTACGGACCGCTCGGTGTTGGTGGTCGACTTCGGCGCGCAGTATGCGCAGCTGATCGCCCGCCGCGTGCGCGAGGCGCGGGTCTTTTCCGAGGTTATCCCGCACACCGCCACGATCGACGAGATCAAGGCCCGAGACCCGCTGGCACTGGTGCTGTCCGGCGGCCCGGCCAGTGTGTACACCGAGGGCGCCCCGCCACTGGACCCGGCGGTGTTCGACCTCGACGTGCCGGTGTTTGGTATCTGCTACGGATTTCAGGCGATGGCGCAGGCGCTGGGCGGTACCGTTGCCCACACCGGCACCAGCGAATACGGCCGTACTGAGATGAAAGTCCTTGGAGGCGAACTACATTCGTGTTTGCCTGTGGTGCAGCCGGTCTGGATGAGCCATGGTGATGCGGTCACAGCGGCGCCCGAGGGGTTTGACGTGGTGGCCAGCAGCGCGGGTGCGGCCGTCGCCGGCTTCGAGAACCGGGCTCGGCGCCTGGCCGGGGTGCAGTACCACCCGGAGGTGATGCACAGCCCGCACGGGCAGCAGGTGCTCAGCCGGTTCCTGCACGACTTCGCGGGGTTGGGGGCCCAGTGGACGGCCGCTAACATCGCCGACTCGCTGGTCGAACAGGTGCGCGCCCAGATCGGTGGTGGTCATGCAATCTGCGGGCTGTCCGGCGGGGTGGATTCCGCGGTCGCTGCGGCGCTGGTGCAGCGTGCCATCGGTGACCGGCTGACCTGCGTCTTCGTCGACCACGGGCTGCTGCGCGCCGGCGAGCGCGCCCAGGTGCAACGCGATTTTGTGGCCGCGACCGGTGCCAAGCTGGTCACCGTCGACGCGGCCGACACGTTCCTGCAGGCGCTGTCGGGGGTGACCAACCCGGAGGGCAAGCGCAAGATTATCGGCCGCCAGTTCATCCGGGCCTTCGAGGGCGCAGTGCGAGACATCTTGAGCAACAACGGATCCGAGGCAGAGTTTCTGGTTCAGGGCACGCTGTATCCGGACGTGGTGGAGTCCGGCTGCGGCAGCGGGACCGCGAACATCAAGAGCCACCACAACGTCGGCGGTCTGCCCGACGACCTGAACTTCAAGCTCGTCGAGCCGCTGCGGCTGTTGTTCAAGGACGAGGTGCGCGCCGTCGGGCGGGAACTGGGCCTGCCGGAGGAAATCGTTGCGCGTCAGCCGTTTCCGGGTCCGGGGCTGGGTATCCGGATCGTCGGCGAGGTCACCGCGGCGCGGCTGGACACTCTGCGGCGTGCCGATGCGATCGCGCGTGAGGAGCTCACCGCGGCTGGCCTGGACAACATGATCTGGCAGTGCCCGGTAGTGCTGCTGGGCGAGGTGCGCTCGGTCGGCGTGCAAGGCGACAACCGCACCTACGGGCACCCGCTCGTGTTGCGGCCGGTGTCCAGCGAGGACGCCATGACCGCCGACTGGACGCGAGTGCCCTACGAGGTGCTGGAACGCATCTCGACCCGGATCACCAACGAGGTGACCGAGGTCAACCGCGTGGTGCTGGACATCACCAGCAAACCGCCGGGCACCATTGAGTGGGAATAGCCCCCGGCTCTCATCGCCATAGCCGCCGTGCCGTTGACGGGCACCGCGTGGGTGCATGGTGGGCCGAGGACATGCGCCGTGCGATGGAATTCCGTGCGAAATTCGGTGACGGTCGGTTCGTCGACGTGTCGTTTGCCACCCTGCAAACCAACCCGGTCAACACCGTCGCCGACAGCCACGACAGGCTCGGCCTGACCTTCACCGATTCGGCGCAGGCCAGGGTGCGACAGTGGGCCGACGAACACCGGCCGGGCCACCGCGGCACCCACCACTACGCAGCGGATGCCGGACCGCTCGGACCCGGTCCGGGCGGTGGCCGCCTGGATCGACGGGCGGCTGGACCTGGCTTTCAACCCGCAGATTCGCTCCGATCTGCACCACATGTCGCTCGAGGCGAGCAGCAGATGTTCGTCACGCCCGAGTCGGTGGCCCCCGCCTACCGGGAGATTCTGCGTCCGCTCGTCGAACAATTACGCCGGGGAAGAGATTCCGGACTGTTCAGCGGCATCGACCCCGACGGTGAAGCGTTGTCCATCCACGGCGTCGTGTGGGCCAACATCGAACGGCATTGGGCGACAACCCATCGCGATCCCAGTGAGATCCGCGAGCGCGTGCAGCGGTTCTGCTTGCGCGGGCTCGGCGTCCCGCCCGAAACGGTCGCGGCCGTGCTCACCGACGTGGCCGGGTCGCGGGGGAGCTGAGACGCTTCCGGCTAGTCCACGAATTCACTTGTGCCGTATTCGATTGTCGCCCCGATCCCAATTTCTGCCCGCCGTGCTGACGAGTCGGCGGGCGACCTCGCGGTCGGCGCTTGGGGCCACCAAGACCAGGGGTGTGATCGGTCGTGGTGACGGATCCGCCGCGCAGCCGGGTGCGGGCCGGCGGGTCGGCGGCCAGCGCATCGCCGAAGCGGGTGATGTCGACATCGGGCACCGTGACGAGGATCGCGGTGGACGCCGGCTCGGGCAGGCAGTCGAAGGACAACACGGATTCCTGGCCGAACTGACGGCGCAGCACCGCGCCGGCGCGGTGCCCCCACCTGCACGTGGCCACCGCCGACGCCGACCGCGACGCCCGCCTTTTGAAGGGGTGATTGCCGCTGTCGACGATCTGGTGCCCCGCGCCGAGGTGCCGCGGCCCGGGCTCCTTGTGTTGCCGGTGCGCGGCGCGGCCCGCTATTTCGGCTCCGAGGAGCAGGCGGCCGAGCGGCTAATCGACGCGGTGGCGGTGAGTTCGGTGGCCGGCGCCGAGCGTCAGGTCGGGATCGCCGATCAGCTGCCCACTGCCGTCCTGGCCGCCCGGGTGGGTCGTATCGTCCCGCCGGGCGGCGATGCGAAGTTTCTGTCGGTGCTGTCGATCCGGCAGCTGGCCACCGAGACGAGCCTGTCCGGGCCCGGACGAGAAGAGCTGAAGGATCTGTTGTGGCGCTTGGGGATTCGTACCCTGAGGCAGTTCGCCGCGTTGCCGTCGACCGACGTGGCGTCCCGGTTCGGCGCCGACGAAGTCAGCGCTCACGGCTCGCCCGCGGCGAACCGGGGCGGGGGCCGTCCGGGCGGGAACCGCCGGCCGAACTCGAGGCGGTGCTGGATTGCGATCCGCCGATCGACCGGGTCGACGAGGCGGCTTTAGCCGGGCGCTCGCTGGCCGGCACGCTGCATCAGATGTTGATGTCCGCCGGCGTGGGATGCACCCGGCTGTTCATCCACGCCGTCACCGCCAACGGCGAGGAACTGAACCGGGTGTGGCGATGCGCGGAGCCGTTGACCGAGGATGCCACCGCCGATCGGGTGCGTTGGCAACTGGATGGATGGTTCAGCAACCGGACCGGGTCGTGCTGGGCCCACCGCCCCGGTGACGTCGCTGCGGCTGCGGGCGGTGGAGGTGATTTCCGCCGAGGCGCTGCAGCTGCCGCTATGGGGCGACCTCGGCGAGGAGGACAGGCTGCGGGCGCGCCGTGCCCTGGTGCGAGTGCAGGGCCTGCTCGGCCCGGAGGCGGTGGCGGGGGGTACCGGTGCTGTCCGGGGGACGCGGCCCGGCCGAACGCATCACCATGACTCCGCTGGGTGACGAGCCGGTGCCATATGCCGACCCGGGGCTGCCATGGCCCGGCCGGCTGCCGGATCCGTCGCCGGCGGTACTGCTCGACGATCCGGTGGAATTGCTTGACGCGCAAGGTGATCCGGTACGGGTAACCGCCCGGGGGATGTTCTCCACCGATTCCGCGCGGCTGGTCGTCCGCGGCCAGGGCGACCCGCTGCGCTGGTGGACCGGACCGTGGCCGGTCGACGAGCGGTGGTGGGATGACCGGCCGCAGACCGGCCACGGCGGAAGTCGCACCGCCCGGGCTCAGGTGCTGCTGCAGAGCGAGCGGGCGCTGTTGCTGTTGCTACCGGCAAAGGAGGTGGTATTTGGAAGGAAGTTACGAGTGAGCCGGTTCAGTACCGGCCGAACACTACCGCGACGTTGTGGCCGCCGAATCCGAACGAATTGTTAATCGCGTAGCGGTAGTTCCCGGGGCGTGGCTGACCCGCAACCACGTCCAGGTCTATATCCGGGTCGAGATTCTCCAAGTTCAGCGTCGGCGGGATCACCTGGTCCCGCAGGGCCAGCACGGTCAGGATCGACTCCACCGCGCCGACCGCGCCCACTGAGTGGCCCAACGCCGCCTTGGGGGCGTACACCGCCGCCTTGTTGCTGCCCAGCGCGTTGTTGATGGCCTTGGCCTCGGCGAGGTCGCCCACCGAGGTGCCGGTGGCGTGGGCGTTGACGTGGTCGATGTCGTTGGGCGTGAGCCCCGCGAGTTGAATCGCCCGGGTCATGGCGTGTTCCGCGCGTGCGCCGTTGGGGTCCGGCGCCACCATGTGGAAGCCGTCCGAGGTGATGCTCGCGCCCATGATGCGGGCCAGGATATTGGCGCCCCGGGCCTTGGCGTGCTCCTCGGTCTCGATCACCATCAGGGCGCCGGCCTCGCCGAACACAAAGCCGGTGCGGTCCCGGTCGAACGGCCGGCACGCGCCGGCCGGGTCATTGTTCTTGGTCGACATCACGATGCGCATCTGGGCGAACGCCGCGATCGCCACCGCCTCGATCCGCACCTCCACGCCGCCGCAGATGGCGATGTCGGCCTCGCCCAGCACGATGTTGCGCCACGCCTGCGCAATGCCCTCTGAACCGGACGCGCAGGCCGATATCGGAGTCAGCACGCCGGCCCGGGCGCGACGTTCCAGCCCGATCGCCAGGGCGGGGCCGTCGGGCATGTACTTCGACACCGCCAGCGGCGACACGGCATCTTTGCCGCGGGAGCGCAGATCGTCGTAGCTGAACACGATCTGCTCGGCCGAACCCAAGCCGGTGCCGACCGAGACCAGCAGCCGGTCCGGATCCACCTCCGGCGACCTAGCATTTTCCCAGACGCGGCGACTCAAGATGGTTGCGATCTTGTGTAGCCAGCCCATCCGGTGCCGCTCGGCCCGGGTCAGCCCCTGGTCGAAGTCTTCCAGCAGGTGCCCGCCGATACGTACCGGCAGGTCATAGTGCTCGACAAACGAGTCATGCAGAGTGCGAATTCCGCTCTGCTTGTCCAGCAACAACTTCCAAGTGCTCTCCGCGTCCGTCGCCAGCGCAGTCGTCATCGCAATTCCGGTGACCACGACATCCGGAAGTGCTTTCCCCGTGACCAGCTCTGCCATTGCGAAGGTCCTTCCCTGCTGACTAACGCAACCCCGACCCGTCACGCCACTATTCCACAGCCGCACCGACCCACCGCGCGAACGGCCCCACTCGTTCGATGAAGCGATCGAAGAACGCCGCGGAGTGGACGCGAATGCCAATGCGCGCGTTCGGTTCTCGACGCCCGGGCCAGTCGGTCACGGTCATGCCGCGGGTTAGGGTCCTGGCCAGCTCGACATCCACCCGGCCCGCGCGTGTCGCGACCAGATCCGGGGTCCAGCGCGATTGCCGCCGCCAACGGGTCGTGCAGGTGTGCCAGATAACCGTGCCCGTTGTCGCAATAGCCTCCATGTAGAACCGGATTGCGTCTTCGATTACCCGGATCAGAGGATTGGACGCCGTCGATCGGGTCCCGCGTTCGTCCTGCACGCTCATCGTCGTCGTGGTCGATCCCGCGGCGCCGGCCAGCCGTGCCAGGATTTCCGGTGTGATCGCGACGGTGCGAGTCAGATCCAGGCCGCACAAAATTGGAAGATGTTGTGGTTCAAGGTTTTCCGCCGACCATGCCCGGAAAACCTGATCGGCGGCCTCCTGGTCCACGCTGATGTTCCATTCCGCGACGGCGGTGGTGTTCCCCACTTGGTCGTAGGACCCGCCCATGATCACCAGCCGGCGCAACAACGTTGACAGTGTGGGCTCCATGCGCAGCGCCAACGCGAGGTTGGTCAACGGGCCGGTCGCCAGCCGATGAGCTCACCGGGCCGGGTCTGCGCGGCCCGCACCCAGGCCGTCGCCGAGTCGTAGTCGGTCAGCGCGGCGTCGCTGGGCGGCAGGTCGGCATACCCCAAGCCGCGCGTACCGTGCACTTTCGACGGGGTGCGTAGCGGGCCGGTCAACGTCTCGTCGTATCCCTTTGACACCGGGATGCCGGGGGCGTGGCACAGCTCGAGCAGACCCAAGTTGCTTGCGCAAACCTGTTGTACCCCAACGTTTCCACCGGTCGAGGTGATGCCGACCAGGTCGGCGTCCGGGCTGGCCAGCAGGTAGATCAGGGCCAGCGCATCATCGACACCGGTATCGACGTCGGCGAAGATCGGTTCCTTACGACCGGTGCTCGCCGTTACCAATGAATCCCGGGCACCAGGCGGACCGCCTTACGGACCAGCCGGGGCACCCCGATGCGCCCGACAGCCCGGACCGGGAGTTTGGGCCGCCTGGTCGCCGGAGTGGGCGCCGCGGTGTGGTCATCCGTGTGGTCCAGCGGCCGGCGCCACCCCCAGGGCCGCCGCGGAATCCGGATACCCCAGGTATACCTGATGCAGAATCCGTCGGGACGTCTTGGCAACAGGTCTCCGGTCTCGGCGAGGATGCCCAGCGGGGTGTCGATGCGTGCCGGTTTTTCGACCAGTCCGCGCACCACCATGGCCGCCGCCCGTTCCGCACTGATCGGTGCGACCAGGTTGAGCCGTTGCGACGGAGCGATCATCGCGTCTTGACCAGCGGCATGTGGATATTGGTAACGTGATGTGGTCGGACAGTGTTTCGGAGGCCACCACATCGGAGAACGCGTCCAAGGCCGCTTTGGTAGGGATACGAGCTGTACTTCGGGTTGCGGGCCAGCACGCCCGCGCTAGACACGTTGACGACGTCAACGAACCGGCGCTCTCGCCAGTGCGGCGGCAACGCCAGCGCCATGCGCACCGCACCGAAGTAGTTGACCGCCATCACCCGTTCGTAGTCGTGCAACCGGTCGGTGGAGTTGATCACCGAGCGGCGAATCGAACGCCCGGCGTTGTTCACCAGGTAGTCGACGTGACTGAACCGGCCCAGGATGTCCTTGATGGTGTGCTCCACCGACACCGAATCGGTGAACGCGTGTGCCTGACCGCCGCTGGCACGGATCTCGGCGACCAGCTCGTCGAGCGCGGAACCGTTGCGCGAAAAGCGAAAACGGTGGCGCCCCGCTCGGCGACCGCGATCGCCGAGGCCCGCCCAATTCCGCTGGACGCACCGGTGATGATCGCGTGCATGCCCCGCAGGGCGCCGGCCGGATCGTCGCGGCGAACCCGATCGGGGTCGAGGTGCTCGGCCCAGTACCGCCATAGCCTGGGCGCATAACAGGCGAACTCGGGTACTTTCAATACCGGTGCCGCGCAAGGCTTGGCCAGCACGCCGAAGAAGTAGTACGGCCCGTCGATCTTGTCCATCTCGCCGGTACGGGAGTCGCCGACCACCACCGCCGGGCGGTAGATGAGGTAGCGCAGCCCGGGTGTGGACCGTACCAGCAGTTTGGCCTCGAACTTCGTCTGGTGATACGGGCTGGGCAGCTGCTGGCCCACATCGAAGTCGTCTTCGGTGTATTCGCCGCGGAAGTCGCCGGCCACCGCGATCGACGACACGTGATGGACCGTGGTGCCCAGCCGCAGTGCCAACGCGATGACGGCGCGGGTGCCCTCGACGTTGGCCGCGTGCTGCTCGGCCTCGCCGGCGGTCACGTCGTAGATCGCCGAACAGTGCACCAGGTGGTCGACGTGGCCCAGCTCGGCGACGGTCTCGTCGGTGAGCTCCAAGCCCGGCGAGGTCTCCGACCAGCGGTTTGACCCGTTCGCCCCACTTGGCGGCAAGACGTTCGAAACGTCCCAGCGACTGCCGCCGGACCAGAACCCACACCTGCGCGTCACGCCGGGTGTTCAGCAATTCGGCTACGACGCGGCGCCCTAAACTCCGTACCGCCGGTAACGTCATACCGCATGGCGTCATGGTAACGGGGATCAGGTGAAGCTGCGGATCCCGTCCCACTCGACCAGCGTCCACCCGTCCGTCTGATTGCCGGTCACCACCACGCGGCCGATGTTGGGCAGGGGATGATCTGGTCATCAGGCTTGCCTTGCCGTTCTTGGCGACCATCAGGGTCCACGTCATGATCGCGACGCCCTGGGAGACCTACCACCGGCTTGCTGTTCCCGCTGGTGTAGACCTTGTTGACGGCGGCGGTGAACTGGTCGTTGAACTGTTTCCCGCTGATCGAGCCCGGGATGCTGTTGCCGACGTCGCCTTCGATCCAATTCACCGGCGCCAGCATGTATGTCCTCGCCGCCATCGATTCGGGTTTGCCGTTGTACCAGCCGGCGTTCAAGGCCTGCACGCCGTTAAAGATGTCGACCGTCTTGCCGAGTTTGCTGGCCAATGGTGCGGCGGTCTGCTGGGCCTCGACCATGGCGGAGGCGCAGACGGCGTCGAAGTCGTTGCGACCGCTCTGGTGCGCCACCTGCTGGGCCTGTCCCTTGCCCTCGGCGGTCAGTCCGGGGCCGGGCGGTCGGTGTTGATCACGCCGTCGGCTTCAGCCTGAGTCTGGGCGCTGCGGATGAAGGTCACCGTGATCGAGCGTGCCTGGGTCGAGCCACCGCAGCACCGACGACGAGTATCGTCACAAACTTCGCGGCATTTCCGAACTTGCTGCGCGTCCCCGTGGCGATAGCCTGCCCTGCCGACGGGCCTCGGGGAAGAGTTTGCAATGGTTGGGTGCAGAAAAGCTCGAATCTTCAAGATTGAGGAGACTCGTATGGCGATTGACCCGACTGCCATCGGCGTAGTGACCGAGCCGATGTTGTTCGAATGGACCGATCGGGACACCATGCTGTACGCCCTCGGCGTCGGGGCGGGGCTCGAGGACTTGTCGTTCACCACCGAGAACAGCCACGACATCACCCAGCAGGTGCTGCCCACCTACGCGGTGATCTGCTGCCCGGCCTTCGGGGCGGCCGGCAAGATCGGAAAGTTCAACTGGGCCATGCTGTTACACGGTTCGCAAGGCATCCGGCTGCACGCGCCGCTGCCGCCCGCGGGCAAGCTGTCGGTCGTCACCGAGGTCGCCGATCTGCAGGACAAGGGCGAAGGCAAGAATGCGATCGTCATGCTGCGCGGTCGCGGCACCGACCCGGATTCGGGTCGGCTGATCGTCGAGACGCTGACCACGCTGGTGCTGCGCGGCGAGGGCGGGTTCGGCGGGCAGCCGGGTCAGCGCCCCATCGCGTCGGAGTTTCCCGACCGTGCGCCCGACGTCCGGATCGCCCTGCCCACCCGCGAGGATCAGGCGCTGATCTACCGGCTCTCCGGGGACCGCAACCCGCTGCACAGCGACCCGTGGTTCGCCCGCGAGCTGGCCGGTTTCCCCAAGCCGATCCTGCACGGCCTGTGCACCTACGGGGTGTCGGGCCGAGCGCTGGTGGCCGAGCTCGGCCAGGGCGTGGCGGCCAACATCGTCTCGATCGACGCGCGGTTCACCTCGCCGGTGTTCCCCGGCGAGACGTTGACGACGCTGATCTGGCGTACCGAGCCAGGCAAAGCGGTGTTTCGCACCGAAGCTTCCGGGGCCGACGTTGCCGACGCGCGGGTGGTGCTCGATGACGGCGCGGTGGAGTACGCGCCGAGCTAGCCGGTTTCGGCCAGCTGCCGGGCCAGCCTGTCGACGAACTCGGCGACGTGGGCCGGGCTGTCCAGCGCATATTGGGCGGCGGTCGCCCGGTCGCCGTCGTCGTTGTGCCGTATCAGGATCGCAATGCCGCCGGCCGCGCCTCGGCGCGGCCGGCGCACCGCGTCGAACGCGTCCTCGTCGGTGATGTCGTCGCCGAGATAGACCGGGGTCAGGCTCGCCGGGCCGTCCAGGTGATCGATCACCCAGCGCAGCGTTTCGCCCTTGTCCCAGTCGACATCGGGGCGCAGTTCGATGACTTCGCGGCCGGTGGTCACCCGCAGTTTGTCGCGGCGGCCCGCGGCATGGACGGCCGCCGCCACTTCGCCGACTCGGTCTCGTGCCGCGTTGCGGTAGTGCACGGCCACCCCGAATCGCTTGTGTTCCACCACGACTCCGGGAATGGCGGCCAGCCGCTCGCGCAGCTGGGCGGCCGCCTGTGCCAGCACCGGGACCCCCGCGGCCGCGGCCTCGTTCTGATGGTGGGTTCCATCGGGAGCGGTCAGCTCGAATCCGTGGCTGCCGGCGTACCAGATGCCGGGCAGGCCGACCCGCGCCGTCACGTCGGCCAGGTCGCGGCCGGACAGGATCGCGACCGGACACCGCGCGGCCAGCTTTCGCAGCGCCGCCCCGGCCCCGGCGACTAGTTGCGCCGCGTCTGGATCGTCGACGATGTCCGCCAGCGTGCCGTCGAAGTCGAAGAACACCGCCGGGTGCCGGGTGCGCAGGTCGCCTTCCAGCAGCCACGCGGCGTCGGCGAGCTGGGACATGCGCCGGTCGCCGGTACGGGCGGTGACGTTGCCGAGCCGCTGCGCGTCGATCACCAGCGCGAACCCGCGATCGGCCGCGGCCGCGGCCGTCGCGTCACTCGCGGCGACGACGGCGCAACGCCCGGCCCGAATGCCCGCCACGTCGTCGCCCGGCGCGAAGGTGCCGGTGGCGACGCCCGCGTCGTGCAGTTGCCCGAGCAACGCGGCCGGAATGTTGGCCGCGGGATCGAACAGCACCGCGTCGTGACGGCGCGGGTCGATGGTCAGCTGCTCCGGGGTGGGCACGGATCAACCTTCTCACGGTGGGTCGCTCCCGCCCCGGCAGGGTTAGTGCCGCGCTCGCGCGCTCGGATGGGTCGGCGGTACGCCCTTGGGCAGCGCGCGGGCCCGGCGCTTGCGGCGATCCCCGGTGAACAACAGCACGGAGTCCTGGCTGAGCGCCGTCAGCCGTGCCATCTCGCGTTCGATTCCAGCGGCGACGCTGCAGTTGCGGTGCGGCGTCGTAGTCGGCGGTGATGCCGAAGATCAGCCTGTCGCCGTATCTGAGGACCGCGACTCTGCTGGACAGTTGTGAGGCCGTCGGTGGGATCGGCAGCAGACATTCCACGGTGGCGCCTCAGCGCCGACCGGTGCCGCGGCCCGGGCGTGTTGGTGGCCAGCGTCACGACTCCGGGCTGCGGCAGCCGGCTGAGCACCAGATGAAGTGCCTTGGCGCACAAGGCTACCGGCATGAAGCCGGTCGCCAGGTCGGCGATGCTGCTCTTCTTTCCGGCTGGCTCGGGCTTGTTCAGGCTGCTGTGCACTATCCGCAGCCGCTGCACCGGATCCGTCGTGTTCGATGGGCAGGTATGGCAGCTTGCCCGCGATGTCGTCGGCCTTGTCCAGGGTGCGCACCGAATCCGGCCGGGGCCGTTCGCCGCGATCCAGCAGCATCGCCCGGAAGCCCTCGATGATGGCGGCGAGCGCGACGTCGTTGGTGGTCACCCGGCACTTGCCGCACACCGCGTCCACCGCGGCCAGCGGAACACGCACGATGCCGTAGCGGCGCATCGTAACCGGCTGAGGCCGCCGACGATGTCCGCGCCACCGACCAGATGCTGTCGGCCAGGTTGTTTGGTGACGGCCGAAGCTGACTCCAGCGCCTCGAACCAGCCGCGCTTTCGGGCTGGTGCCGGATCGAGTTCGGGCACAGGCGGATCGGCGAAGAACCCGCCGTCGGCGTCGTCGCAGAGCCGGGTCAACAGATGCACCGCCGGGATGGCCCCGGCCAGCTGGTGGTGCACCTTCACCAGGACGGTCCATGTGCCCGTCAGACCGTCGATCACCCAGCACTCCGACGGTGGCCGGTCCGATTCCAGCGGCCGCTCCAGCGCGTGGGCAATCGCCCGGGAAAGGTCGGCCTCGTCACCGAGGTGGGGCACCGCTACCCGGCGCAGGTGAGGTCGAACCCGGGGTCGTCGATCCAGTGCTGGGCGCCGCTGAGCGGGTGTGTCCGCAACGCTTGGGTGCAGCGCGGTATCGCGAGAAGACGTTCCGCCAGAAGGTCTTTGAGCCGGCCCATGCTGGGGGCCGAGCCTTCGACGATGGCGACCGCGCCGGTCACCACGCTGGCCTGCCGGTCGGGATCGGCCGCGGTGCGCAAGCCGCTGTCCAATGCCGCTGTCAGCTGTACCATTTGTAGTTCCCGCCCGTCGTCGGCCTCGTACCAGTATCAGTCGCGGCGGTGCGATCGCGGTAGGTCCAAGCCGTTAAGACTGTGTTTAGAAGTTGAATCCCGGTTTAACAACCGCTTTAACAACTGTAAACATAATCGAACATACATTCGATAGACTGTTCGGGTGGGTTTCAGCAACGAGCCGCGGAGTTGGGCGGAGATGGAGCGTCTGCTCGACAGCAAACCGTGGCGCGCTGACCGAGGCGGCCGGCAGGCATTGGCACATCTTAACCGGCTGCCGCAAAGGACATGTCCGCCAAGCTCTTTCCGAGGGTGGTCCGGAGGCCGCGGAGCGGGCGCTGGCCGATCTGGTCGACCGGTTCGGTGCGCACCGGGTCAGCGTCGAGCTGACCCAGCATGGCCAGCCCCCTCGACGATGAACGCAACGCGGTGCTGGCCGGGATCGCGCGGCGCTTCGGGGTCGGGGTCGTCGCCACCACCTGGGCGCATTTCGCGGAGCCGTCGCGGCGCCGGCTGGCCATGGCGATGGGTGCGATCCGGGCCCGGCAGTCGCTGGCCGCCGGATGGCTGGCCCTGCTGGGCGGCTCGCACCTGCGGTCCGGTGCGGAGATGGCCCGGCTGTTCGGGCATGTGCCCCTTGGGGACCCTAATGTGGTGGCCGCCGCCGTCGAACTCGGCGAGCAATGTGCGTTCGGGCTGGCGTTGATCGCGCCGCGATTGCCGCCGTTCGACGTGCCCGCCGTCCACACCGAGGACAGCTGGCTGCGGCAGTTGACGATGGCGGGCGCGCGGGAACGCTACGGGTCGCCCGAGAGCGCGCCGCGTGCGTACGCCCAGATCGAGCGGGAGCTGAAAGTCATTGCGCATCTGACCTTTCCGTACTACTTTCTGGTGGTTCACGATATCGCCCGGTTCTGCCGGGAGAACAACATCCTGTGCCAGGGCAGGGGATTGGCGGCCAACTCCGCGGTCTGGTACGCTCTCGGTGTCACCGCAGTCGATCCGGTGGTCAACGAGCTGATGTTCGAGCGTTTTCCTGTCGCCCGCCCGCGACGGTCCGCCCGACATCGACATGGACATCGAGTCGGATCAGCGCGAATCATCCAGTACGTCTACGACAAATACGGCCGCGACTACGCCGCTCAGGTCGCCAACGTGATCACCATACCGGGGCAAGATCGCGGTGCACGACATGGCCCGCGCCTTGGGTTTCTCGCAGGGGCAGCAAGACGCGTGGAGCAAACAGATCAACCACTGGAACGGGCTGGCCGACTCGCCCGATGTAGAGGGCATTCCCGAACAGGTGATCGACCTGGCCAACCAGATCCGGAATCTGCTGCGACACATGGGGATTCATTCCGGTGGCATGGTGATCTGTGACCGTCCGATCGCCGACGTGTGCCCCGTGGAATGTGCGCGGATGGAGAACCGCAGTGTGTTGCAGTGGGACAAAGACGACTGTGCGGCAATCGGTTTGGTGAAGTTAGACCTGCTCGGCCTAGGCATGCTCTCGGCGCTGCACTACGCGATGGATTTGGTCGCCGAGCACACGGGCGTCGAGGTCGATCTGGCTCGCTTGGACCTCTCCGAGCCAGCGGTCTACGAGATGCTGGCCCGCGCCGACTCCGTCGGGGTGTTCCAGGTGGAGTCACGCGTCCAGATGGCGACGTTGCCACGGTTGTTCTACGACCTGGTGGTCGAGGTCGCGCTGATCCGCCCCGGGCCCATCCAGGGCGGATCGGTGCATCCCTACATCCGGCGGCGCAACGGGATAGACCCGGTCGTCTACGACCACCCGTCCATGGAACCGGCGCTGCGAAAGACGTTGGGAGTGCCACGGTTCCAGTAGCAGCTGATGCAGCTGGCGGTCGACTGCGCCAGCTTCTCCGCCGCCGAGACCGACCAGTTGTGCCGCGCCATGGGGTCCAAGCGTTCGGCCGAGCGGATGCGACGGCTCCGCGATCGGTTCTACGACGGCATGCGCAGATTGCACGACGCTCCCGATGAGGTGATCGGCCGGACCTACGAAAAGCTGGAGGCGTTCGCCAATTTCGGTTTCCCGGAGAGCCATGCGCTGTCCTTCGCCTCCCTGGTGTTCTATTCGTCGTGGTTCAAGCTGCACCACCCGGCCGCGTTCTGCGCGGCGCTGCTGCGCGCCCAGCCGATGGGCTTCTATTCGCCCCAGTCGCTGGTGGCCGACGCCCGCCGGCACGGCGTGTGGGTGCACGGCCCCGATGTCAACGCCAGCCTGACGCACGCCACCCTGGAGAATGCCGGCACCGAAGTCCGGCTCGGGCTGGGTGCCGTCCGGCATATCGGCGATGACCTCGCCGACCGGATGGTCAAAGAACGAAAGGCCAACGGCCCCTTCACCTCTCTGCTGGACCTGACCACACGGTTACAGCTTTCGGTGCCGCAGGCCGAGGCGCTGGCCACTGCGGGGGCGTTGGGCTGTTTCGGGACGTCGCGGCGCGCGGCGTTGTGGGCGGCCGGGGCCGAGGCCGCCCAACGGCCCGACCGGCTACCCGGCGTGGGGTCGTCATCGCATATCCCGGCCTTTGCCGGGGATGACCGATCTGGAGCTGGCCTCCGCGGACGTGTGGGCCACCGGGATCTCCCCGGACAGTTACCCGACCCAGTTCCTGCGGGCCGACCTGGACGCGATGGGTGTGATACTTGCCGACCAGTTGCCGAGTGTGCCCGACGGGGACCGGGTGTTGATCGCCGGCGCTGTGACCCACCGACAGCGACCCGGCACGGCGCAAAGTGTGACGTTCATCAGCCTCGAGGACGAAACCGGGATGGTCAACGTGCTCTGCACCCCGGCGGTGTGGGCCCGGCACCGCAGACTGGCGAATACCGCCCCGGCGATGCTGGTGCGCTGCCAGGTTCAAAACGTCAGCGGCGCAGTCACTGTTGTGGCCGAGCGACGGGGTCACATCACCCTGGCCGTCGGCTCGAAATCTCGTGACTTTAGCTAAAACCCCATTGCCCCTTCCTGTTTATTCGTAAGCTGTCTGCTCGTCGCTTGAAAATGGTTGTCGTGATTACAGTTTCGAGGGAGTTGGTAATGAAATTCACAGCCATCCGCCGCGGTGCCGCACTATTGGGTTGTGCTGCGGCCGTTGTTCTTTCCCCGCCGTTGCTAGCGCCGATCCGTCCGATCCGCACCAGCCGGACATGACCAAGGGTTACCGCCCGGGTGGTCGGTGGGGTACGGCGATTTGGCCGTGTGCGACGGCGAGAAGTACCCCGACAGGTCGTTTTGGCACCAGTGGATGAAAACCTGGTTCGTCGGCCCGCAGTTCTATTACGACTGCGTTGGCAGCGACGAACTCCTTCCCGGCTCTGCTCCCGCCCGGTGGCTGCGGCGGCGCGATCCCGGCCGACCAGCCGCCTCCGCCGCTGGCAAACTGATCTCAGCGAGACGAAGAGCGAGCAGAACGAGGGTATAGTGACGGAAAAGTCTGGTTCTCACCAGAGCTTCGCGCGGGTTTGGACTCGAGATCGCCCGCAAGATTCTGGCGCAGGGGCGATCAGGTGGTGGCGACCGCTCGGCGCGCGCAACAGATCCTGGAACAACTGCCCGACGCCGGCGCGACGCGTTGCTCGCGATCGACCTCGACGTCACCGATGCCGACCAGGCGACCCGGGCGGGCCAGTCGGCCGTCGACACGTTCGGCCGGATCGATGTCCTGGTGAACAACGTCGGCCGTGGCTTGCTCGGCGCCGTCGAGGAGTCATCCGCCGCCGTGGTCCGGGCCGTCTACGAGGTCAATGTGTTCGGCACCCTGACCGTGCAGCGGCCGTGCTGCCGGTGATGCACCGTCAACGCAGCGGCCACATCATCAACCTCAGTTCGGTTGGCGGACTGGTCGGCGGGCCCGGCTGGGGCATCTACTGCTCGGCAAGTTCGCGCTCGAGGGATTCAGCGAGGCGCTGGCCCACGAGGTGCGGCCTCTGGGCATCTGGGTCACCATCGTCGAGCCCGGCTATTTCCGCACCGATTTCCTCGACGCCTCCAGCCTCGACACCGCGGCTAACGTCATCGCCGACTACGAGGCCGACCGCGGGGGCCGTGCGTGCCCACGTCGCGGACGTCAGCCATGCCCAGCCGGGTGACGGCGACCGGTCAAGGCCGGCCGCGGCCATCGTCGACATCGCGTCGGCCGCCCGCGCCGCCGGTGCATCTGCTGCTGGGCACCGACTGCGTCGCCGCGGCGGAAGCTAAGATCGAGGACCTCAAAGCCGACATCGAAGCGTGACGGACGCTGTCCACGGTACAGGGGTCTGTTCCCGATCGCCTACGCCAAGGGCACCGATTTCCTTCCGGCCAAGCGGCTGCCCGCCGACCAGCTGACGCACTGGAACAGCTGGTAAGCGCTACACCGCGCCCGGGTAGCCGAGTTGGCGCCAGGCCTCGTAGACCGCGATCGCCGCGGCGTTGGACAGGTTCAGCGAGCGCCGGCCCGCCAGCATCGGGATGCGCACCTGCCGGGTGATGTGGGCGTCGGCCAGGATCGTGTCGTTCAGGCCGTCGGGTTCCGGGCCGAACATCAACACGTCGCCGGGCCGGAAGTCGACGTCGGCGAGCACGGTCGGCGCGTGCGCGGTGAACGCAAACACCCGCGCCGGCAACACCGCATCCCAGGCGTCCTGCAGCGTCGGGTGTACCGTCACCGACGCCAGGTCGTGGTAGTCCAGCCCGGCCCGGCGCAGCTTGGGCTCGGACAAGTCGAAGCCCAGCGGCTCGACCAGATGCAGTTCGGCGCCGGTGGCCGCGGCCGTGCGGATTGCGTTGCCGGTATTGGGCGGGATCCGGGGCGACACGAACATCAGCTTGAACACAACGCGATAATGGTCGCATGGTCGAGCAGAGCATCTGGATGCAGAAGGTCGCTGCCGATCCGGGGCATTCGCATTGGTACATCGAGCGTTTCCGTGCCATGGTGCGCGCAGGCGACGAACTGTTCAGTGAGGCGCGGCTGGTGGACGCGCTGACGCCGAGTGGTGCGCGCATCCTGGACGCCGGATGCGGCCCCGAGCGGGTGGGCGGGGCTACCTGGCCCCACCGTCGGTCACGACGTGGTCGGCGTCGATGTCGACCTGGCGCTGATCGCGGCGGCCGAACAGGACTATCCCGGCCCGCGCTGGGTGGTCGGCGACCTCGCCGAACTCGACCTGCCAGCCCGCGGCATCGCCGAACCGTTCGACGTCATCGTCTCGGCCGGCAACGTTATGGCGTTTCTGGCCCCCAGCACCCGGGGGCGGGTGCTGAGCCGGCTGCGGGCCCACCTCGCCGACGACGGGCGCGCGGCGATCGGGTTCGGTGCGGGCCGCGACTACGGAGTTCACCGAATTCGTCGAACACGCCGCCGCTGCCGGGCTGACGCCCGACCTGCTGCTGTCCACCCGGGATCTGCGGCCCTTTCGCCGCCGACTCGGACTTTCTCGTCGCGATTCTGCGGCCCGCGTAGCGCGGTGCTATCCGGTCGATAACGATCCGCGGGCTGTCCATACTCGTCGAATTGCCACGCGTTTACCGCTCGCGCGTTTCGGCGTGGGGGAAGCGGAACAAAAGCAGGAAAGCTCATGAGCCTCTCGTTTGATTGGGCGCGCAGTACCGGCGCAGTCGCCGGCCTGCAGTCGCCGCATGACCGTGTTCAACCGCCCACCCCCGGGTCGAGGCGGCACCCACCGACCGTTGCGGTCCCGGCTAGTTCGGCGGCTTCGGCGAAACGACCGCCGGCGTGGTCGTTGAGCAACTGGCCGGTCCGGTGGAAAAGTCCTTGCCATGTGCTGGTTCCGCTGATCCTGGCCGCGCTGTTCGGCGGACTACGCGTCAACACCGCGATGGCCAGCTCCAGCGGTTTGCGGTTGGCCGCCGACCGCGCCGACATGCTGCCGGCGTTCACCAAGTACATGTCGGCGCTGGACGTCGCGTTGTTGGCGGGCTCCACCGGACGAGACGTCGTCGGCGCGAAGAAGAATTACGACGCCCGCAAGGGTGAGCTTCAGACGCGGCTGGAAGACACCGACGTGGACCCCGATCTCCGGGCGGGAGTGCGCACGCTGCTCGACGGCAGGCAATCGCTGGGCCGAGGACGTCTATCAGCGCCTCGGGTGGACGATGCGCAAATCCGGGCCCAGGCACAGGGATTGAGCCGTGCCGTCGCCGCCCGCGGCCAGATGATGATGCAGAAGATTCTGGTGACCCGCGGCGCCGACTGCCCGAGTCGCGGCTGCGGACCTCGATGATCACGCTGGCCGGTACGGAGCCGTCGACGTTGTTCGGGATGAGCCAGGTGCTCGGTGCGGGCTCGCCGGACGCCAAGACCCTGCAACAGCAGATGGTGACCCGGATGGCGATCATGTCGGACCCGGCCAGCGTGCTCGTCGACAATCCGGATCTGCTGCGTTCGCTTCAGTCACCGACACGATCGCCGAGCAGGTCATCGCCGACGCCACCGCGTCGGTGACCAAGGCGGTGCACACCCAGGCCGACGAATGGCACGCCGCCGAGGTCCGCGACGGCGTCGTGGTGCTGGCGGCCATCATGATCGCCCTGATAATCGTGTTGTTGATGGGCCGCGCGCTGGTGGTGCCGCTGCGGGCGCTGCGCGACGGCGCGCTCAAGATTGCCCACACCGATCTCGAGGATGAGATCGCCCGCGTCAAAGCCGGTGGTGTCGAACCGATTCCGGCTCCTCTGCCAGTGTACACCACCGAGGAGATCGGCCAGGTCGCCCCATGCAGTGGATGAGTTGCACACCCAGGCGCTGCTGCTGGCCGGTGACGAGGCGCGGCTGCGGCTGCTGGTCAACGACATGTTCGAGACGATGTCCCGGCGCAGCCGGTCACTGGTCGATCATTAGCTGTCGCTGATCGATCGCCTGGAGCGCAACGAGGAGGACCCCGAACGGCTGGACAGCCTGTTCCGGCTGGGTCATCTGGCCGCTCGGCTGCGTCGCAACAGGGCCAACCTGCTGGTGCTCGCCGGTGCGCAGCTCGCCCGCGACCAGCGTGAGCCGGTGCCGCTGTCGACCGTGGTCAACGCCCTCGTAGTTGTCGTGGCTGTGCAGCGGTACTACCACGCCCGGTGGCACCACGCCGCGCATGACGCAGACTTCCTCGCCGCCGGCATGTCCGTGACCAATGGTAAGAAACTCGACGGTGCGACCGAGGGCGCCGGGCTACTCGTCAATTCAGCGTCGTTTCAGCCGGATCTTCCACCAAACGATCGCGCTATAGATTACGCACAGAACTCCCAGCATTCCCATGTCGAGCAGCCATGCACTCTTGGTGTGATTCCAGTGCTGGTCCTTCGGGTCGGTCGGGCCCGGT
>NZ_LR655720.1 GCF_902168065.1 Mycobacterium tilburgii
CACTAGTGGCGGCGCCGAGCCCGGCCATCGTGTCCAACAGACCCGTCTGGTGCCCGATGCTGAGCAGCAGCGTCAGACTCGCGCCGTCGAGCGCGACCATTCGGTCGGTGAATTCCTCGGTAGTTTCCGACGGGCTCTCGGGTGGCGTCCACAGCCTGCGAAGCTACACCGTAGGTTTGAACACATGAGTCAGACAGTGCGCGGCGTGATTTCACGCAAGAAGGGCGAGCCCGTCGAACTAGTCGACATCGTCGTTCCGGATCCCGGCCCCGGCGAGGCCCTCGTCGACATCATCGCCTGTGGCGTGTGCCATACTGATTTGACCTACCGCGAGGGCGGCATCAAAGACGAGTACCCGTTCCTGCTCGGCCACGAGGCCGCTGGCACGGTCGAGGCCGTCGGACCGGGCGTAACTTCCGTTGCGCCGGGCGACTTTGTGATCCTCAACTGGCGCGCGGTCTGCGGCCAGTGCCGGGCGTGCAAACGCGGCAGGCCGCAGCTGTGCTTCGACACGTTCAACGCCACGCAGAAGATGACGCTGACCGACGGCACCGAACTCACCCCGGCACTGGGCATCGGGGCGTTCGCCGACAAGACGCTGGTCGCCGCCGGCCAGTGCACCAAGGTCAATTCCGAGGCCGACCCCGCGGTGGCCGGCCTGCTGGGCTGCGGCGTGATGGCCGGCATCGGCGCCGCGATCAACACCGGCGCTATCACCCGCGACGACACCGCCGCCGTGATCGGCTGCGGCGGTGTGGGCGACGCCGCGATCGCGGGCGCCGCGCTGGTGGGGGCGCGCCGGATCATCGCCGTCGACACCGACAACACCAAGCTGGACTGGGCCCGCACGTTCGGCGCCACCCACACGATCAACAGCGCCGAACTTGCCGAAAAAGACCTCGTCGAGACAATCCAGGACCTGACCGACGGCTTCGGGGTCGACGTCGTGATCGACGCGGTCGGCCGGCCCGAGACCTGGAAGCAGGCCTTCTACGCCCGCGACCTGGCCGGCACCGTGGTGCTGGTCGGGGTGCCGACGCCGGACATGACGCTTCAGATGCCGCTGGTCGACTTCTTTTCTCGCGGCGGTTCGTTGAAGTCGTCGTGGTACGGCGACTGCCTGCCCGAGCGTGACTTCCCCACCCTGATCGACCTGTACCTGCAGGGCCGGCTCCCGCTGGAAAAGTTTGTCTCGGAGCGGATCGGGCTGGACGGCATCGAGGCGGCGTTCGAGAAGATGCACTGCGGCAACGTGTTGCGTTCGGTGGTGATGCTCTGATGGTCGGCATCGATCGGGTGGTCACGCACGGCACCTTCGAACTCGACGGCGGCAGTTGGGAAGTCGACAACAACATCTGGCTGTTCGGGGACAACTCGAACGTCGTGGTGTTCGACGTTGCCCACGAGGCCGGCTCGATCGTCGAGGCGGTGCGCGGTCGCCACGTGGTTGCGGTGGTACCCACGTCAGCTATCCGTCACCCGATTAGCAGCCCACACAACGCTTTTCACTACTCACCCTGCCGTGACCGCTGGTCGCGGGCGCAATATCGGCGCGCCGAGCGTTTCGGCACGACGCAACAGCGGTGTAGGCGTTTGCGAGTTGCAGTCGAAACTGCGATTCGCATGAGGGTAGCAAGATGAGCGTGCAGGGGCTGCTCGAAGCTTAGCGCCGGGCGCGCCGAGGTATACACGGACCGGCCGAAACGGAAGGACCGCGATTCGTCCGCGGCGTCCGACCAGGCCAGCGCCGGCATCGCGCTGGAGACGGGTGCCGACGGCGGCGCCTCGGTCAGCAGCGCCTGACGGTCTTCCACCGCGACCGCGGTGGCCGCGGCCGGGGTAAGCTGGGTCTTGCTGGTCTCCCCCTGCCCATGCGCGGCGCGCAACGCCGCGCCGATCACCGGTGTCAGGTGGGGCCGCGGCGTGGTGACGACGGGAACGCGCAGGCGCCCGGACAGCATTGTCGTCACCGCCGGTATCTGCACCCCACCGCCCACCGACACCACCGCGACCAGATCGCGAATCCCGTTGCGCGCCAACGTCTCGTCGAGCAGCGCCAGGGACGCGGTCAGCGACGGGCGGACGCGTCGCCCAGATCGTTGCGGGTGATCCGGACTTCGCCCGGCATCCCCGGCAGTCCCTCGCCGAGGGTCGCGACCGTGCTGGACGACAGTTGCTCCTTGGCGTTGCGGCATCCGGTGCGTAGCCGGTCCAGCGGCCCGATCACCGAGGTGCCGGCCGCGTCGAAGGACTCGCTGCTGGGCAGGTTGCCCAGCACGGTCGTCAGCCTGATCGATCAGGTCACAGGAGAAGACGGGATGCCGCACCGTCGGCGCCAACGGCTGGTAGTCGCCCGCCGCGTCCATCAGCGTGATGCTGGTGCCACTACCGCCGAAGTCGCACACCGCCACGGTGCCGCGGGCCGGAATGCTCGGGTTGGCGCGCGCGGCGAACAGCACCGCACTTTTTGCTGTGATCAGCGTATATTGCCTGCTCCGGCGATCAGCGGCAGGTCCAGCGGAGTCACCCAGCCGGGCCGCAGATCGTTGACGGCCGGCACCGCGTTCAGGGCCCGCAACCCCGTCGCCAGGCACCCGGCGCGGCGTCGCGTCCCGAGCCGTCGGTGAACCGCAACGCGGTCTCCTGGAAGATGCTCGGCGTGCCCTCGATGTCGATGCGGTAGACGTCGTTGTCATGGCCGGTGGACCAGTCCGGGGCGGCGTCGAGCCCGATCCGGTTGACGTGTTTCGTAGTTGGTTTAGTCCAACAGCTCCGAGGCACGCACCCGGCGCACTTCCGAGGTCAGGCCCATCAGCGTCATCGGGAGCAGGTCGTTGGCGAAGCCGGGGTCGATGCCGGTGGTGACGCAGGACGACTCGCCCAGCTCGCAGGCTTCGGTGATCGGTTCGATCCAGTTCGGCGGGTTGAGATGCATGGTCGGCCACACCCACGGCGTCATCGCTGTCGAACAGACGTCGATGCCGACCCGCAGGAACCGGGTGATCAGCGCGATGTTCTCCTTGGCGTGCATGGCCGTCGGACCGTAGTGCACCAGCGCGTCGGGTTCAGCGCGATCAGGGCGTCGATGTCGTCGGTTGCGGCCAGGCCGACCTTCTCCGGCATGCCGCAGATTTCGCCGACGTCACGGCCAACTTTGTTGGGGTTGCTGACCCCGACGCCCACCAACTCGAAGCGCCGGTGCTTGACGATCTCGGGGATCACCATTTTGCCGACGAAGCCCGTGCCGAATACCACCACACGTTTTGAGTCGTCCCGCCATGCGATACGCCACCTTTCCGGTCGTTCGCTCCCTCCTGGAACTTCACATTAAGCTTCCCTACAGTCGCCCGTGGTGCACGATGCAATTCATGAAACGCACCTCGCCGGGCTGGCAGTGTTGCTGGCCGCAACCACCGGAGTTCCCGCGAGAACGGTCTGTACGCACTGATCCCGGTCTAGGCTCGCGGGTGGTCACCCCATTCCTTTTTCAACGGCGAAGGAGGGGCCACGTGAGCCTCGAAACCGGTTTGGCGACGCGACCGAACGGGACGCCACCGCCCGAGATGTCCCTCGCCGATGTGCATTTCGAGTCACTGGACGACACCCGCAATACCGCGTTCGCCGCGCTGCGCCGGGAGGCCCCGATCTCGTTCTGGCCGGCGATCGAGATCGAGGGTTTCGAGTCCGGCGGCGGGTACTGGGCGCTGACCAAACTCGACGACGTTCATTTCGCCAGCCGTCATCCCGACATCTTCAGCTCCGCGGGCGGCATCACGATCGCCGAGCGGACGCCGGAGCTGGCCGAGTACTTCGGATCGATGATCGTGCTCGACGATCCGCGCCATCAGCGGCTGCGTTCGATCGTCAGCAGGGCGTCCACCCCGAAAGTGGTTGCTCGCATTGAGAATTCGGTGCGGGAGCGGGCGCACGTCGTTGATCGAGAATCATCCGGACGGCCGCGCCGACCTGGTGACCGAACTGGCCGGGCCGCTGCCTCTGCAGGTCGTCTGCGACATAATGGGGATTCCGGAGGAGGATCACCAGCGAATCTTCCACTGGACCAACGTGATTCTCGGGTTCGGCGACCCGGATCTGACCACCGACTTCGAAGAGTTCATGCAGGTGTACATCGACATCGGCGCCTACGCCACCGCGCTGGCCGAGGACCGGCGAACCAACCACCACGAAGACCTGGCCACCAGCCGGGTCGAGGCCGCGATCGACGGCGACCGGCTCCACCTCCGCCGAGATCGCGTCGTTCTTCATCCTGCTGGTGGTGGTCGGCAACGAGTCCACGCGCAACGCGATCAGCCACGGCGTGCTGGCGTTGTCCCGGTTCCCCAAAGAACGGCAGAAGTGGTGGTCGGATTTCGACGCGCTGACGCCGACGGCGGTCGAGGAGATCGTGCGGTGGGAGTCGCCGGTGATCTACATGCGCCGCACCCTCACCAGCGACTTCGAGCTGAGCGGGGTGCAGATGAAGGCCGGCGACAAGGTGGCTCTGTACTACAACTCGGCCAACCGCGACGAGTCCCGCTTCGACAATCCGTGGGCGTTCGATGTCGCGTGCACCCCGAATCCGCATCTGGGCTTCGGCGACGGGGCGCATTTCTGCCTGGGCGCGAACCTGGCGCGTCGCGAGATCCGGGTCGTGTTCAGACGAGTTGTGCCGGGAGGTGGAGGTCCCGGACCTCACCGTGACGGGTAAACTGGCGGCTGTTGTCGCAATTCATTCACGGCATCAAGCAGTTGCCGGTGTCGTGGACGCCGCCGGGCTCATAGGTCGCCCCATGACGGTCCCGACGTTTCCCGCTCCCGAGGTGCTGGCGGCGCGCCAGAAAATCGTGCTCGACCACTTCCACGACGAGGTCAGCCAGGACTGGGAGACGTGCTGGCGACGTTTCCGCATCCGCGCTACGAGCTGATCCCGCAGCCGGTTCCGCGTGCGCATGACCACCTGCTTCGTCTTGGACGAGACGGAAACGCTTGTCTGCAAACGGATTTACTTCGAGGCGCTGACCATGATCAAGCAGCTGCTCGGCGGGCTGGACCTCAGGAAGCCAGCGAACTGGCTGCTGGCCCGCCCGCGCCGTGCGGGGGTTGCTGTCGATGTCGTCGGAGCAGCCGGGACCCGGCACTGACCAACACGGTTCCGCCGGCCTGCACTCGAGCAAGGTCCTAGCGTGCAGCGTTAGGATGGCCAGGACGCGCCGAGCTGATCGGCCAGATCCAGGAAAGTCCGACGCGTTGATGTCGAACTCGTCAGAGTAGCGGGATCCAGCCCGAGGTAGGTGGCGGCCATCCGATAGATCGCCGGGTCGGGTTTGAAAACGCCAGCTATCTCGGCGGCGAAGATCGCGTCGAACGGCAGCCGTGCCCGCTTGGAGATGCTAATGACCGCGGACACGTCGGCGTTGGACAGGGTGGCGCCAGGGTGAACTCGTCCTTCAGCCAGGACAGCCCGAGCGCCACGTCCGGCCACGGTTCGTGGCGCTGCCAGGCCAGGGTCAGCTCCTCGCGTTCGGCGTTGGAGAAGCCGGTGATGCCGCATTCGCCGAGCAGGGTTTCAGCGCGTCGCGATACACCGAGTGCACCGAGACCCAGCCGTCGTGGTGCTTTCGCGCGGCGGTCAGCGCGTCGAAGTATCCTGCGCGCCAACGCCGAACCAGCTCGGGCTAGTCGGTGTCCGGGTGACGTCCCGCGCTGATGCGTTGCGCCTCGCCGCAGACCGTGGAGAAGCAATCCGTCGCCGTGCCTTGCACGTCGAACAACAGCGCTTTGACCACAGCACCATCATGCAGGCTTGCCGTTGAGGAACGCGACGATGCCCGCCGTGACGACGGTCGCATACCTCGCGCGGCCGTCCGGGCTTTCCATCAGCGCGGCCTCGTCGGGGTTGCGCATGTTGCCCAATTTGACCGCCGGGTATTGGGCCAAATTCCCGGCCAGGTCGGCGCAACCGTACAGCCCATCCGACCCCAGGTAGGTGGACGGTTGAAACCCGGCCTGCACCAAGGCCTCCCGCATGGTGCGGGCCAGCTGCACGGCCGAGCCGGCCCGCACTTCGTTCAGCGGCGGACTGGAGTAGTTGACGTGGAATCCGCTGCCGGACGGCGGGCCGCCGTCGGCGTGGATGCTCACGATCGCGTCGGGGTGCATCGCGTTGGCTTGCGGCGCGCGCGTCGATGCAGGGTCCGACAGTGGTGTCGTCGCCGCGGGACAGAGCGGTGGTGACTCCCATGTGCCGCAGCGACTCACGGCTCAGCCAGACGAGGCCCAGTTGAAGCTGTGCTCGGGATAGCAGTCGCCGGTCGCGGCCCCGACGTCTGGCAGGGTTTGCTGCCGCCGCGCCCGTTGGGGACCGGCTGGTTGATCGAGGCGTCGTTGGCGCCGTTGTGCCCCAGGTCGAGGAACACCGACGACCCCGCCACACCGGCCGCGGCGCGCGGGGCGGCCCACGTCGCGGCGCCCAGCAACAGCGGCACCGCGCCGGCGACTTTCAGGACGTCCCGCCGGGGCACGCCGCGCAGATCGCTCACCCCGCGATGCTAACGGCCACTCGACAACACGAGTTTTCAGGACTCCCGGTCCGGGAACAGCTTTCGGACCGATCGCCCGCCGCGCGCGGCCCGCTGCCCTTTGTTATCCTCGGGGGGCAAGCCGCAGGATCTGCAAACCACCACGTCGGGACCGGCTAGCAGGCCTTCGGCATCGACCGGGGACATCAGGCCAAATAAGACCAGTCGCACTTACTGCGTGTCGATTTTGAGGTCTTTGGCAATCGGTGGTCCACTGGGCAAGGAACTCATAGGTTTGGGATGGGCACCGATGGGCACTTATTGCGGCATGATCGCCGGAAACATCATTCGAATCGTTGGCCCCGTAGCTGTGGCAGTGCTGGGCCTTGGCACTAGTTCCGTTGTCTCCCCTACGGCTTCGGCTCAGCCATGTCCCGACGCTCAAGTGGTGTTTGCGCGCGGCACCGGCGAGCCGGAAGGCGTCGGCCCCACAGGGCAGGCGTTCGTCGACAACCTGCGTGCGCGCGAGGCCGGAAAGTCGGTCGACGTGTACGCGGTCAACTACCCGGCCAGCAACGAATGGAACACTGGGCTGGACGGGATCCGGGACGCCGGCGCGCACATCGTGTCGATGGCCAACGAGTGCCCAAAGACCAAGATGGTGCTCGGCGGGTTTTCCCAGGGCGCGGCCGTGATGGGGTTTGTGACCTCCGCGCAGGTGCCCGACGGCGTTGACCCCGCCACCGTGCCCAAGCCGTTGGCACCCGACGTCGCAGACCACGTCGCCGCGGTGGTGCTGTTTGGGGCGCCGAACGTGCGGGCGATGAACTTCCTGGGTGAGCCGCCGGTGGTGATCGGTCCGGCGTTTCAGGCCAAGACCATCGAGGTCTGCGCCACCGACGACCCGGTGTGCTCGGACGGCATGAACTTCGCCGCGCACAACACCTACGCCGACAACGGCGCCATGATCGACAAGGGCGCTGCCTTCGCCGCCAGCCGTCTGGATGCGGCGGGTCCGGGCGGGCCGGCACCCGCGACGCCGCCCAGCCCCACCGGCTTCGGTAACTGACCCACCGGGGCTTAACATGCTAAAAGTTAAAGTATGTTAAAGTGATCGCCCGATGCCGGTGGCGAAGGTCAGCTCGGCGCGTAGTTTGGCGTCCTCGGGGGTGAAGCCGTAGTCGGCGTAGGCCTTGGTGACGGCGCGCAGCAGCTGCCGGTCCGCGTTGCGAATGTTGGCGGCGGCAGCCTCGTCGGTGCGGGCCCACTCTTGCATGGCGCGTTTCAGCATCCAGTGCCGGGGCGTGACCAACGCAAGCCGGACAGCCGTTCCCGGGGCGGCAACGTGTCGATCTCGGCGAAGGATTGCCGGTCCTGATCGCAGAAGGTCTGCCACGAATCGACCAGGGCGGCGCGGTAGCTTTCCATGTCGTCGAAGTGCCAGTAGAAGCTGCCCCGGGTGGCGCCAACCTGCTTGCACAGCCGCTCGATCTTCAGCGCGCGGGCGCCTTCCTCGGCGAGCAGGGTGTAGCAGGCCCACAGCCAGTCGTCGGCTGTCAGACGCGTCGAGGGAGGCTTCCGCGCGGCCACGTCGTGCAACGCTACGTGGGAATCGTGAACAGCCGGGCGGTTCGTCGAGTCGACGTCGAGCGCGTTGAGCATCAGCGCCAGGCCGACGTACCTGGCGATGCCCATCAGCACCTCGACGGTGGCCCCCGGCCCCAGCGCTTGGTGCACCTGGTCAAAGAGCGGGACCGCGACGGTGTCGGCCCACTCGTGTAGCGGTTCGGGCTGCCGGTCCAGGTCGGCCCAGCGGGATGCGTGTCGTGGTCGCCATCCTTCATCCGGCAGCCAGGGTGAACGTCCAGTCCAGGGTGACGAAGGGTTCGTCGACGCGGGTACTGTCCGGGGTGGTACCCGGTTCGTGCCGCACGAAGTCGGCCTGCAGCGAGGTCTGGTCGGCGAAGACCGCGTCGCGGCCGATGTAGGGGTCCTCCTTGAGGAACAGCTGGGTGATCAGCGGGTGGTAGCCGTCGGCGTGGAACCAGAAGTGCACGTGCTGGGGGCCGCATCACGGATCGGTTGGCGGCGCGCATGATCTCCCCGCAGGGGCCGTCGGTGGGCACCGGGTAATAGCGCGGCGTCACCGAGCGGTACCAGAAGCGGCTCTATCGGTTCGCCTTGCTCGTTGAGGACGCGGCCGATGACGAACATCGGGGTACCGAGGACGCCGTTGGCGATGTCGGCGCCGTTGTGCACGGTGGGGCGGTTTTTGACGTAGAACGGGCCGAGCAGGTCGGACAGCAGCACCACCGCTTGGCGGGTGGGGCTGGCGATCTTGCCGAGTCGTTCGATGAAATCCATTGCGGTGAACCATTCGTCGCCGGTGAGCCGGACCTCACGGGAGAAGTCGTGCAGGTATTTGCACCAGGCTGCGCGACGGCGTCGTAGGCTTTTCCGACCGCCCAGCGGGTAGTGGGCGGTGACGGGCAGCAATTTGAACTCGCCGGACTCGAAGTAGGGCAACATCTTTCGCAGCACGTCCGCGGAGTTGATCACACTTAAGTTTGGTGCTGTCGACGCCGAAGATCCGGGTTTCGTTGCGATACAGGTCCCGGATGTCGATGTAGACGGTGTGGGTGCCGGTGGCGCTGATGACGACCAGCCGGCCGCGGCAGGCCAGGGCGGCGAGCGCGGCGTTGGTGGTGACCACGCCGACGGCGTCGTACACAACCTCGGCGCCCCTGCCGTCGGTGAGTCGTCTGATCTCGGCGGGGGTGTCGGGTCCCAAGGCCACGTACTCGTCGATCACTGCGGCGGCGGGGGTTTGAGGGTCGGGTTTGCGGCGGCCCACGCCGATGACGCGGGCGCCGCGGGCGCAGGCGATCTGCGCGACGGCGCCGCCCATTCCCCCGGTGACGCCGAAGACTCGCGATGGTCTCCCCTTGGTGAGCTGGGCAGTGTCGACCGTGCCGGACCAGGCGACGACGAAGTTGACGCCGACGGTCGCGGCCTCGTCGAAGCTGAGTTGCTCCGGTTTCCGCGCCAGCACCTCGATCGGGCCCCTGAGGAGTTCGATGTGCGAGCCGTCACGGGTGAAGCCGACGTCGCCGCCGGTCCCCCACACCTCGGCGCCCTCCCACTCCGGCGGGCCGCCGACGACGACTCCGGCGAAGTCGCGCCCGGGGGTGCGGGGCAGCACGGTCCAGTCCATTTGTCCGGCAACGTTTTAACGTCGGACGGTCGACCGAGACGGCCTCGACGCGGATCACGGCCTCGTGCTGGGTGGGGTGCGGGTCGGTCATGCAACGTCGCCGCACGCCGGGCGGCATCGACTATGGACCACTACCGTGGTGTGCTGCCCATGGGGCCGACGGGCCGCCTCGACGTCCCACCCGGTCTCGACCAGGCGCATAAACGCCTCGAGGGTGCCCGGTAGCGGCGGCACCTGAGCGCAGGAATGCTCACCATTGTCGTGGTCGTGTTTCCACTCAACGACCAGCGCATCACGATGAGACGCCAGTGCCGCCTCGCACTTCGCCGCGTCCAGGTGCGTAAGTTTGATCCGCCAACACGTGCCCTCCTCGTCAGAGGTCTGGGTGATCGAGGCCTGCGGGTGTCCGATCTCCTTCCCGATCCGTTTCGCCGAGGAAGTCGTCATTGTTCCGGCGAAAGGCGTCGAGCGGTAGCTTTCACAGCGGCTCTCGCACGTACTGGGTCGCGGAAACGGCGACGACGGCGTCTGCCGCAGGGGTGTCGTTCTGGAATCCGGTATCGCTGATCGCTGAACTCACCGGCACTACCCACAACGATCCCTGGTCGCCCGAAGCGCTCGTCTGGCCGCTGCGCCCAATTACGAAGGAAGCCAAGCACAGTCCGAACGCTAAAGGGATGCATTGCTGATCCGCTATCTGATCGCCGACAACCCACGTCGCCTTTACTGCACCGTCACTATCGCCCTGTACTGGCAAACCGGGGCGGGGTTCTTGCCGACGATGCTCGAGTAGCTGGTGGAGATCGTCGTCGTGCCGGGCTTGAGCGCGGTGAACGTCCACATCTCCGAGCCGGGCGCGCCCAGCGCGTCGGTGCTGGGCGGCACGTACTGGTGACTGTTCTGCTCAATGATGGACGAGTCGGCGATCTTCGTGTCCGCTGACCAGCGATACGGTGTGCTGTAGTTCGAGCCCAACTGCAGTTTCAGGGTGTTACCCACCGCCAGTGTGACATTCTCGGTGATGTTGTTCTGCTTGAGCACCTGTTCCATCGGCACGGCGAGGGTCTTCGACGTCGGCGGTTTTCTGCTCGCGAAGTGGCAGCCCACCAACATCGGCGAGACGAGAATCGCGACGGTCACGACAAGCCGGATCTTCACGATAGTCATCACCTCCATTATGTTTATGCCCGACAACCCCTGCGCCACCCCGGCGGGGTAGTTAGCGGCGGCACACCGAAAACGGGGTGCGAACCAGGTCGTTGTTTCGGCACGCGTTTGCTGTGGGTCGGGTAGCTTCTGTGCATGTTCGGCATCATCCGGCCCTGCCGTCATCGACTCAGCGGCGAGCTCGCAGCAGCCTGGACTGCACGATTATGCGGATTGTGTCTGGCACTGCGCGAAGACTATGGACAATCCGCGCGGATCGCCACCAACTATGACGGTCTTGTGGTCTCGCTTCTAGTCCAGGCGCAATTGACCGAGAAGCCAACGCGCCGTAAGGCCGGACCGTGCCCACTGCGCGGCATGCGGCGCGCCGAGGTGGCCACCGGCGACTGCGCCCGCCTGGCCGCCGTGGTGTCGCTGGCCCTGGCGGCCGCCCGGGTGCGCGATCACGTCGACGACTACGACGGCGTGGTCGGGGCGGCCGGTGTCGGTCCGGCGGCCCGGCGCATCGCCGAGCGCTGGGCGCGCCAGGGCACCGACACTGGTCACGCGCTGGGCTCGACACCATCGCGCTCGTCGCCGCGATGGACCGGCAGGCCGCATTCGACGCGACCGCCGGACCGGGCAGCTCGCTGTTGGCGGTGACCGTACCCACCGAAACCGCCGTCGCCACAGCGTTCGGCTACACCGCGGTACTGGCCGGCCGACCCGGCAACCAGGCGCCGCTGCGCGAGATCGGTCGGCTGTTTGGAAGGATCGCGCATCTCCTCGACGCGGTCGAGGATCACGATGCCGACCTGGCTCACGGCAAATGGAACCCGTTGGCCGCCACCGCAAGCCCGATCACCCAGGCGCGGGTGCTATGCGACGACGCCGCGCTGGGCATCGAGTTGGCGCTGGCCGAGGTCGAATTCAACGACGGCCGACAGGCCCAGCAGCTGCTGACCCGCGAGGTGCGCCGGGCGATCTCACACACCTTCACCAAATCGGGCAACCCCGCCTGCGGAACACCGCACGGCCAGCAGGAACCCATCAACTTCGGCGACCAGCCACCCGGCGGCGGCTACCTCAACGCTGGGCGGCATCAACCCCGAAAAGGTGCCCGCCCCGGGCACCAAGGCCAAGGGCGGCGCGGTGGCGTGTGCTGCTGCGACGGATGCTACTGCTGCTGCGATTGCTGAGACTGCAACTGAGCCGGCGATCGAACTGCTTGCGCCATTACATCTTTGTGACGTGTTTCGGCCCGTGCGGCCAACAACCGAGCTGTACGGCTGGATGGGCACGTGTTTGGGCTCTAGGTCATCGGCTACCATCACCCGCTGGAGATCGCCAAGCGGTACGGCACCTTGGACAAGGTCAGCAACGGCCGGCTCATTCTCGGCGTCGGCAGCCTCAAGGAGGAATTCGACCTGCTCGGCGTTCCCTTCGAGGACCGTGGGCCGCGCGGCTGCTGCAATGGCACGCCGCGCCGCGCGCTCTCATCTCCCCGGAAGTGGTGCCGTTTCGGCCCCACCGCGGAATCCTGCTGATCGTCGAGGAACCCGCCGCCGGCCGTCAGGACGACTGGCTGCAGTGGCTGCACACCACAGCATATGCCGGCCCTGCTTGCCACCCCGGGCACGGCGGGCGCCTGGACATTCGGGGCCAGCACCGGGTGGCGCCGACTGACCCGCGGGTGGCGAACTGACCACCAATACATCACCGTCGTCTACCTCGACGATGACCCGCTGCGCACCACCGGCGCGCTGGCACCGCTCGTCGAACAGCGCTGGCAATCCCCAGGTCATGCGTCCGGTATTCGCCGGTCCGCTGCGCAGCATGATGATCAGTTGGGACGCCTGGCCTTCTGTGGGCACGCGCTGAGCAGCGCCTCGCGGCTACGGTAGACGCGGGCCGGTGCAGCGGGCGCACTGGCCTGTCCGAAAAGATTCCTGGTGACCATCTAGGAGGACTTGCGATGACGAAACCGGACGCTCGGCGGCGACGCACCCCGCGCGTCGCCGGGCTCGGCACGGTTGTGTTGGTGATCGGCCTGTCGGGGTGCTCGAGCGACGGCGGCAGCCCCGCGGCTCCCACCAGCTCGACCCCAGCGCTGTCGAAGACCACCGTCATGATGGATCAGCACTCACACACGATCACCGCACCGGTCGACTGCAAGACCTCGGCGGCGGCGCCGCACGCCACGCCCCCCGAGTCCGGTGACCTGACGACGCGCATCAACGTGCACGACGATTCGGCATCGGTGTCGTTGGCTCTGTCGGACGAAAAGCCCCCCAGCGTGGACGGCTTCGCCGTGGCGCTCAAGGTCGGAAGCGGCCAATATCAATTGCCCTATCAGCCGACCCAATCGGCCAATCAAGTGCTGGTCACCAAGGACGGCAGGAGCTACACGGTCACCGGCTCCGGCCAGGGGACCGCACCCGGCCAAAGCGGTATGCGACAAATCACGTTCGGGATACACGTCACGTGCCCGTGAGCGCGCCCGGTTTCTAACCACGATCGGCTCTGCGATGCTGACAGCTTGGACATCTTCGCGGAGTGGCAAAACCTCAGTACCGGAATGCGCTGGCGGTCGACGACCGCGGCCAACGACGGGCACGAAGTCGGGGTGTTCAGCCGCCGGTGCGGGCACACCGCGGGCTCCGCCGCTCGTGCTCGTGCACGACTTTCCGACGTCGAGCATCGAATTCTTCGACTTAACGCATAAACTCGCCGACGATTTCGACATCTACCTGTTGGACTTCCCGGGTTACGGACTGTCCGACAAGCCGCCTGAGCCGTACGTCTACTCGCTCTACGACGACGCGCGGCTGCTGGTGCACACCATCACCGAGGTGTGGCAGCTGACCGGGTTTCGGCTCCTCACGCACGACCGCGTCAGCAGTGTCGGCATGATCACGCTGGGCATGCTGGCGGAAGCGGACCCGCCGTCGCTGCCGGTGGATCTCATCCTGACCAAGGCGCCCGCGGCATTCTTCGAATTCGGCCATGTGGCAACCACACTGCTGATTCTGCGCTCCACCCAACTGCTGACCTCACCGGAACGCACCGTCACGGCGGCGACGTCGCGGGCGATCCTTAATCTACGCCGGCCACAACGCGGTGGCTACGGCGGCGTCGCTGGCCGCCGGACGCTGGTATGACCGGGCCGGGCAACGGGCCGTCTTCGCGACCGGCGCGGCGTCTACGTGCTGGGGGTATCTGGTGTTCGCGTCCGGCGTGCACAGTGCCGCCGTTATCGTGCTGGGTTTCGCCCTGACCGGCGCGGGCATCGGGCTTGCTGAACCGACGCAATCGGCCGTCGTGTCCCAGCTCCTTCCGGACCGGTTGCGGGCAGCGGGTTCGTCGTCCAGGCGGTTGGTGATGTGGTGGCGAAGGTCGTCACAGGCGTGCTCTACACGGTCGCCTCGCCCGCGATCGCGTTCCGCTACGCCGCCTCGTGGATGGCATTCGCCGTCTTAGCCTCGGGCATGCTGCGGCCGGCTCGAGCCTGACGGGCTCTACCCGACCAGCACCGGCAGCCGCGCCCACCCGCGCACGCTCGCGGTGTGCGCGGGTGGGCATTGGCATAGTCCACTTCCCAGTCCGGCCAGCGTTTGAGGACCTCCCTTAAAGGCCACCCACGCTTCCAGCCGCGCCAGCGCCGACCCCAGGCAGAAATGCAGGCCCTGCCCCGAAGCTAAGATGGCTTCCGCGCCGATGGATGTCGTAGCGATCCGGGTCGGCGAACTGAGTTTCGTCGCGATTCGCCGATGCGTTGAGCAGCAGCATAAACGACCCCTCCGGCATCACCTGGCCGTAGTGCTGGTCGTCGCGTGCGACGTAGCGCGCCTGCATCGGCGACGGCGGTTCGTACCGCAGCGTCTCCTCGATCGCACCCGAGATCAGCGACGGGTCGGCGACCAGCTCGCGCCGCTAGTCGGGGTGATCCGACAGCAGCTGTCCCATGAAACCGATTAAACGGGCGGTGGTTTCGTTGCCGGCACCGGCGATCATCGCGGTGTAGGACAGCACTTCGGTCCGCGACAGGGGCCGCCGCGTGCCATCGGGTTCCTCGATCTCGGCCCGCAACAGCTCGGTCATCAGGTCGTCGGAGGGATGGGTGGCCCGCCATTCGATGTACTCCGCGAACAGCGCGATGGAGTTGGCAAACACATTCGCGTCCACCTCGGCAGGGTCGTTGCCCTTGGGCAATTCGATGTTGGCCACGCTGCGGTCGCGGATCTTCTCCTGATCCGCCTCAGGGATGACCAGCAGATAACCGATGGTCCGCATCGGCATCATCGCGCTCAGGTCGGCGATGAAATCGAACCCCGGCTCCCCGACCAGCGGGTCGAGCTCGCGCACACAGAAGTCGCGCATCAGCGACTCCACCGCGAGCATCCGCCGCGGAGTGAAGACCCGGGAGAGCAGCTTGCGGTGCAGGTCGTGCAGCGGTGGATCCTCGAACAGCAGAATACCCGGCGGCACTTCGATGTTGGCGAACAAGATTTCGGCGGTGGTGCCGCGGCCGGATCGGTAGGTTTCCCAGTTCGGCAGTTCGCGCACCACGTCCCGATAGCGGCTCAGCGCGTAAAATGTTGTATTTCTCGTTAGTAGTTACAATGGCGCGTCCGCGCGCATCCGCTCCACACCAGGTACAGATTCGAATCGATCTCGACATCGAAGGGGTCGTAATACAATTCGCTGGCGCTGGGGCTGGTCACTATCGGGTTCCTCACTCAGTCGTTGCGGTGCAATAAAGCCGTGCAGAAGCGCTTGGACGAGTTCTTCAACAATCACCTCGCGGGGCGGCGGGTCGGTCCCGAAGTAGATCGACCGCAACGCGGCTATTCCCGCAATCATCGACACCGTCGAGTGGGCGGGCAGATCCGGGTGCTCGGAGTGTAGACCGCGTAGTTGCATGCCCTCGACGCTGATCTGGCCGAGCACCATGACCGCCCGGCGCACCTCGGCGATGCAGGCATCGGCCTTCTCCTCGTCGGACAGACTCTCGGCCGCCATCAGCGTCAACAGCAGCCCCTGATATTCGATGAACACGTCGTAGAGCCGCGAGACGAACAGCCGGGTCAGCTCCTTTTCGTCGGTCTCCTCGGGAACCACCGCCTGCCAGGTCCGGCCGAATTCGTCGACGAAGCTGACGAAGGGCACCACCAGCGCCTCGCGGAATAACGCCGCCTTGGAACCGAAGTGGCGAAACAGCAGGTGTTCGGTGACACCGGCGGCCTGCGCGATTTCCCGCGTCGTGGTGCTGCGATAGTCCTGGACGGCGAACAGCGCGCGGGCCGCTTCCAGCAACAGCCTGCGCGGTTCGCCGCGCGGCCGACGCGCCACCGTCGCCGGGGTCGGGGCCGGGATCGGCCACTTCGTCGCACGCTGGGCCACCGCTGTCCACTCCTGTCGAAACGTCACCCCTCGGGGATAGTATCCACTATCTTAAAGAATGGTTCGTCGAAAGGGTGACACCATGGGCGCTGTCATCATGCTGGGCGCGCACCTCCGGCGCGATGCCGCCGCAGAGCGGATGCAACGGCTGCCCGCCGAGCAGGTGGTCAACGACGGCGCCGCGGGTTTCCGCCCACGCGCACATCTCGATGGCCGCGGCGTACAGATCCGCATCCGGCCCGGCCCACTCGGGGCCCGCATGTCGAACCGAAGGGTGAACATCAGCGCCCGCCGCCGGGGACACGCGGGATTCGACGGAAGTCAACCCACACGCCTGGCAGATTAACCTAAAATTTGTTCATTACGATAGTGCGTACTCTCTATAATCTCTTGACCGGGCGCTCCCGCGGTTGTAGCTTCCGAAATGAACGTTGGGCGACTTCCGGCGTTCACGGCAACGGCCTCCTCAGCTTTCAGCACGCAGGCGACTGAGGAGGGCCACGATGACGGCGCGGTGCGTAGTGGTGTGGGCGACCGCCGGCATCGGTTCGATCGCTGTCCGCACCATCCATCGCCGCCCCAATCTCGATCTGGTCGGGGTGTGGGTGCACTCCGAGGACAACGTCGGCAGAGATGCCGGGGAACTCGCCAACGGCGAACCGATCAGCCTGAAAGCCACCAACGACGCCGACGCGCTAATCGCGCTCAAGCCCGACTGCGTGGTCTACGCGGCCAGCGGACCGGAATGCGACGCCCTGGCCATCCCGACTACGTCCGCCTGCTCGAAGCCGGCATCAACGTCGTCACGACCAAGCAACCACGCGGCTGGTCAACCCGCACGCCTACGAACCCGCACAGTGGCGCGATCGACTCGTCGCCGCCGCCAAACAAGGCCAGGTATCCCTGTACGCGTCGGGAATCGAGCCAGGCTTTGCCGCCGATTACCTGCCGCTGGTGCTGTCCACCCAGTCGTCGACGATCGAGAAGATTCACGCCTACGAGATCGGGGCTGTACGACGACAACGGTGTGCCCGACATCATGAGTGACGCACTGGGTTTTGGCCGGCCGCTCGACTAACCAACCCTGGATCGGTTCGCAGGAGCCATCGCCGGGGAATGGCAGGGCCAGATCCGGCTGATCGGCGAGGCGCTGGGCGTCGGGGTTCAGTGAAGTGCGCGAGTTCTTCGACCGAGCCGTCGCCAACTCGACCCTCGAGGTCGCGATGGGGCACCGTCGAGGCGGCACCTGCGGTGCGCTGCGCATGGGGGCGACTGGCATGGTCGACGGTCGCGACGCCATCGTCATCGAGCACGTCACCCGCCTCGCGCACGACGTCGCCCCGAACTCTGGCCGACCGGCATCAGCGATCTGTCCTATCGGATCGTGATAAGTGGCGATCCCGACATCGACTACACGCTGGCGGCCACGCTGAAGGACCTGCGGCGGGCCGGCGTCGGGGGCATGGCGTCCGGGGTAGGCGCCATGGTCGCCCGGGCTGCTGAGTTCGGTCGACCTGCCGCTGACCATCCCGCAAAACGCGTTTGTCGGCGGGTAGGCCGCCCCGGCTACTCTGCGGGCGTGACCGTTAATCCGCTCGAGGACGTCACCCTGTCGCAGCTGCGGCGTCGCACCAGCATGAAGTGGCGCGCGCATCCGTCCGACGTGTTGCCGTTGTGGGTCGCCGAGATGGACGTCAATCTGCCGCCCACCGTCGCCAAGGCGCTGCGCACAGCGATCGACATCGGCGACACCGGCTATCCGTCGGGCACCGCGCTCGCCGAGGCGGTCGGCGAATTCGCTTCGCGCCGTTGGCAATGGCACGACCTCAAGGTGAGTCGCACCGCGATCGTTCCCGACGTCATGCTCGGCATCGTCGAGATGTTGCGTCTCATCACCGAGGCCGGCGACGCGGTCGTCGTCAACCCGCCGGTGTACGCGCCGTTCTACGCGTTTGTCATCCACGCCGGGCGCCACGTCATCGAGGCGCCGCTTGACGGCGCGGGCAGAATCGCGCTGGACGCACTGGAAGAGACGTTCGTCCGCGCCTGCGCCTCGGGTCGCCGGGTCGCATACCTGCTGTGCAATCCGCACAACCCGACGGGCACGGTGCACACCGCTGAGGAACTGCGTGGCGTCGCCGAGCTCGCGCGGCGGTCCCAGGTCCGGGTGGTGTCCGACGAAATCCATGCGCCGGTGGTGTTACCGGGGTCGCGGTTCACGCCGTACCTCAGTGTCCCCGGCGCCGAGGACGCGTTCGCCCTGATGTCGGCGTCCAAGGCGTGGAATCTGTCCGGCATCAAGGCGGCACTGGCCATTGCAGGTCCCGAGGCGGCGGCGGATCTGCACCGGCTACCGGAAGAGGTTAGCCACGGGCCGAGCCATCTGGGCGTCATCGCGCATGCCGAGGCATTCCGCAGCGCCGACGACTGGCTCGACGCGCTGCTACAAGGCCTGGACGCCAACCGCGCGTTGCTGGGCGAGCTGGTGGCACAACACCTTCCGGGCGTCAGCTGGCAACGGCCGCAAGGCACTTACCTCGCCTGGCTCGATTGCCGGCACCTGGGTTTCGAGGAAGAGGCCGCCGACGGTCTGGCGGTGGTCGCCGACCTGTTTGGCCCGGCGCGCTGGTTTCTCGATCATGCCCGAGTCGCGCTCAGCTCGGGCCACGTTTTCGGCACCAACGGATCCCGGCATGTCCGATTGAACTTCGCCACCTCGCAAGGAATTCTCACCGAGGCGATCACCCGGATGGGTCGTGCGTTGGCTGCGAGCCGGTAACACACCCTCAGATTCCGCCAATGCGCGCCGAACGCTGCGACGACAGAGCATTAATTGATCAGGCGTTTCCCGACCGGGCTCTGCTAGTTCTATCGTCATGGGCCGAAAGGGGTGGGGTGGCACACCGCCGGCGGACGACGAGGAAGCGCGCAAGCGCATCGTCGACGTCGCGATTCGCAGCATCGAACGCCGGGGAGCGCAACACACCAGTTTGTCGATGATCGCGGGCGACCTCGGGGTCACCCGCCCCACGGTCTACCGATATTTCGCCTCGCTCGAGGAGCTGCTGACGGCAGCGAGCGATGTCGCACTGGGCGGCTGGACCACCCGGATCACCGATCTCACCGCTGGCATCGACGATCCGGTCGACCTGTTGGTCGAAGCCGTGGCCTTTCTCGTCGAACGACTGCCGGACGAACCCTTGCTGATGATGCTGCTGGAGACCGACCAAAGCCGGTCGATGAGCCGGCAGATGGTGCTGGGTGAGTCGGTGCGACGATCGCGGATGATGTTGGAGCGCACCAAAATCGACTGGAAAGCTTTGGGGTATCGCAACAAGGATTTCGACGATCTGGTCGAGTACATGCTGCGTATCATCCAGTCACTGGTCCTGGTGCCACCGGATCCGCCGCGCAGGCCAGGCGGGTTGAGATCGCTGCTGCGGCACTGGATCGGTCCGGTGGTGACGACGCCACCACCCCGCCGGCGACGAGCACGCGGCTAGGACACCACGCGCGGGGCGTCGCCGGCCGTGACCGCTTCGGTGGCAGGGTGTTCCGGAAGCTCGTCGGCGTGAAACCAGCGGAACGACAACAGACCATCCGGATGGTTCTTGGTGGAAATCGCATTGGGTGCCGCCGCGGGCGATGTCGCCCGTCGCGGTGAAGTAGTCGGGAAGTGCACTGAGCCAAAGGATCCCAAGGATCAGCAGGTGGGCAGCACCGAAGATGCGCACAAACGGATTCGGCCTCCCGTTGGCCGCGCCCGGCGGCGTGCCGAAGGTAGCGCCCGAATGGCGATTCGCGCGAACGCCGCGAGCTCGACGCCGAAGACGACTGGGGCCGAGGGTGGCGAAGATAGGCACTCGTCATCGGCACCGAGGCGAACATCGGACGGTTGAGCGGGTTCTCGGTGTTCCAGGCCCACCAGAGCAGCTGCAGACCCAGATGATCGAACACCTCGTACAGCATTGGTGCACTAGGACGACACACCGAGCCGACCACGATGCCACGTGACCGGAAAACACCTAGGGTGCGGACAATTTCGAACGCCGACGTCGTCGCCGCGGGGTACAGCGCGACGGATCATCTGCTAGAAACAGATGGCAATGATGGGCGTGGCGTTCATGGAATATTAGAGAAGGCCGGGTTGTCCGGGTGCCAAACCCAGAGCACATCGCCGGTGAAATCGAACTTCGGCCGCCGCACCTCGAGAGTGGTCATGGTCCCGTCCGCCAGCCGTGATTATCTACATTTGATGTAATATGATTGTTGCGTCCTCAAGAGGATGAGTCAAGACCTTATGGGGCGTAATCATCAACGCGCCTAATTGGTTACGTTGCGTCAACGGGTGACAGCCAGGACCGCGTCGGCAAGATCGGGACGGCACACCACCAGATCCGGCAACTTGGGATCGGCTTGGTTGTACCGCAATGCCGACCCATCGATGCGTGATGTGTGCAGACCCGCTGCTCGGGCCACCGCGACGGGGGCGGCCGAATCCCACTCGAACTGCCCGCCGGCATGGACGTAAACATCGGACAGACCCTGGACGATCGATGCGACCTTGGCGCCGGCGGAACCCATTTCCACCAGGGTGCCGTCCAACGCGTCACGAACCGCCAACGCGATCGCCGGTGGCCGGGTGCGCGACACAACGATACGCGGCTTCTGCGACGCCGCGGCGGCTAGCGGCGCGTGAACCTGCGGGGTAGCCAGCGTGACGCCCTGGGCCGGCAGCGCCACCGCACCAGCGATCAACTCGCCGGCCTGCCACAGTGCCACGTGCACGGCCCAGTCGTCGCGGCCTAACTCGGAGAACTCCCGGGTGCCGTCGAGCGGATCGACGATCCAGACCCGCTCCGAGCGCAGTCGTACCGGGTCGTCGGCACCCTCCTCGGAGAGCACGGCATCTTCGGGGCGCTCGCCGGCCAGGGCGTCGATCAGAAAGTCATGGGATCTATTGTCCCCCGCGGCTTTCCGCTCACTCGCCTCGGCGTCGGCGAACTCCTCTCGCACGGCGAGCAACAACGTCCCCGCCTCGGTGGCCAAGCAGGCGGCCAGGGCGTGGTCGCTCATCGGTGCTCCTAACGCGTCGCGAGAATCTGATACTTCCTTATGTTGGACTCGTTGACCAAATTTACCGTGTCACAATTTCTGCCACTACGACGCCCCGGGCACGGCGCCGTGTCATAACCTGGTGATCGTGAGCGGCAACGTCTCTTCGACGAGCGGGCTGCGGCGGGGGCGCTTCACTGTGATAGTCATCGTCGTGGCCCTTTTGGTGATTGGTGCGCTGGCCTTCGTGGCCGTCAAACTCGTCGGCGGTCGACACAGCACCTCGGGTGCCCCCGTCACCCAGCCAGCGACACCATCGGACAGCTACGCCATTCCGGGCTGCTACAATCCTTCGGTGCAACCGACCGAACGGCCAAAACAGCTCAACGTGCTCGGCTGCGCGAGCGTTGCCGTTGCACTGCAAGACATGTCGTGGCGCTCGTGGGGACCCCAGGGCGCCGACGGGACCGGAACCGCGGTCTTCAAGATGTGCGATCCGAATTGCGCTGCCGGCTATCAGGTCACCAAGCCGGTCGTCGTGCACGCGTGGAATCCGCAGCCGCCGCGCTTGGATGCCATCTGCCAGCGCGGCCTGAAAATCTTTGGCGACATGATTCTGGCGTTCCCCGACGGCGCGCCGCCGCCCAATGCGCAACAGATCGATGCCGACTACAACGGGATGCCGGCTGTGCACTTCGTCAACTACTCACCGAGCGACACGCGCCGAACCGAATTCATCGGCTACACGTTCTGTAACTAGGTTTTGCGTTAGACTTCGACGACGACGGCTCCACCCTGGCCGTCGCTTGCGTGCATCGCCGCGACACCGATGCCGCAGCGGCGCGCCAGCTCGTACACCAGCGTGGTGACCTATCCGCGCACCCGAGGCCGCGATGGGGTGTCCGAGGCTGCAGCCGCTGCCGGAGCAGTTCACCTTACTCCTCGTCGAGGCCGTACTCGCGGCACGCCGCGATCGGGACCGACGCGAACGCTTTGTTGATTTCCCACAGGGCGACGTCGCCGGGCGACAGTCCGGCGCGGTCCAACACCTTGACCGCGCCCAGACCGCAGTCGCGGGGCGGCACGCCCGCGGCGGCCCAGGCCTTGACGGTGCCCATCACCTTGAGCTTCTCCGCCTAGGCGTAGTCGCGGTCGACCAGCGCCACAGCCGCCGCGGCGTCATTGGTGCCGCTGCTGTTGCCGGCCATGATCGAGAAACCCTCGATTCGGGGGTGCAGCACCTTCAGGCTGGCGAACTTCTCGACGGTGATGTCGCGCCCCGCGGATGTCCATCGACGGCGAATTCGGTGACCGAGCCGTCGAGCTGGGTGATCTTCAACGGCAGCATCTCGTTGACGAATTTGCCTGCGTCGATGGCGGCGATGGCACGCTGATGCGACCGGGCCGCCCACGCGTCCATCTCCTCACGCGTCATCCCGACGGTCTGGGCCGCGTTCCAACCGACCGTGATCGCATGTCCCGCGCATCCGGCGCCTCCGACGTGCGTCGGAGGCATCCAATGCTCCTCGAACTTCAGCTCGGGGCCGGGAATGCGCCAGTTGACCAGCGGCGTCATCGACAACTACTGCACGCCCCCGGCGATCAAGACCCGTTCCATTCCCGAGCCGATTTGCGCCGCGGCGTTGGCGATCGCGGTCAGGCTGCCGGTGCAGTGCCGGTTGACCGACTGACCGGGAATGTCCTCCAGGCCCGTCGCTGCAGCAGCATAACGCGCGAGATCGCCTCCGCCGTAATGCGATTCGGCAATATAATGTCACCGATGGCCGTCGGGTCGACGCCGGAGCGGCGGACCAATTCCGGCGAGATGATCCATCGTCATCACGGTCGAGAACGATCTGGTCAACCGCTGCGAATTCTTCGACGAAACGGACCTGGACGCCGCGCTCGCGCGAGGAAATCACCTCGACCGTGGCCGCGACCCGCGGCCAGCGCCTCGCGCTGTGCCGTTCGTCTATCGTCGGGCAGAGCTCGCAATCCGGGCCGTTTTGTGTCGAGTTTCTCAGCCTGGTGGAGACCGACACCGCCGAGCAGTTGGCCTCCCACATAGCGTTCGACCTCGACGACTTCGACGCCGCCGTGGCCGAACTCGACTCTCGCTACCTTGCCGGTGAGGCAAAGGCCTACGCACACACCTGGTCTCTGGTCACCCAGGCTTACACCGCATTTAATCGCCGGGAGCATCCCGCGACGACTCCCGCCTGGTCAACCGTCGACCATCGACACGGAGTATCGTTCGCACCCGGTCAAGTGTCGGCCGTGCTGGCCGAGTTGGACACCCGCGTCCAACTCGTGCAATTCGATCGAGTCGGTACATCGGCTGAATGGCTCTGGCGCTTTGGTGACCTCGGTAACCCGCGAGACTTCGCGAGATGGCTTCGACGCCGAGTGGCATGAGGTCGGTTGCGATCCAGGGAATGGTCAACCATTGCGAGCTGTTCGAGGTAGCAGACCTGGACGCCGCACTGGCGCGTCTCGACGAACTCCTGCCGCCGGCGCCGCGGGTGCACAACGCGGCGAACGGCGTGCACGAGCGAATTCTCCGGTACATCACTCCGCGACTGGCAGGCAGTGACCGAGATGCTGGCCGTCGACTTTACCCACAATGACCGTCGCCGAACGGTGAATTCCGGCGTGCGACGAGGCCGGGACACCGCGATTGCGGAGATGCTGGCCCTCGTCGACATTGGTGCCAGGGACCACGGGTCAGACACCATCGCGACCCGCGGCGAACGTCTCGTCCTGTGTCGTACGCGATCCTCGGGCAGCAGCGACGAGGCGTTCTACGTCGAGGTTTTCGACGTCTTGGAGATTGATGACGACGAAACAGTCATTGTTCGTCCGATGGGATCACCCGCCGGGCAGCCTGTTTGAGGACGCTTTTACCGTCGTGCGCGATCTTGAGCTCCGGGGGGGTCGCGGCCAATTCGACCAGTTCGTGATCGAGGAACGGGAGGCGCCCCTCCAGTCCCGAGGCCATGGTCAGGTTGTCTACCCGTTTCACCGGGTCCTCCAACCAACATCACCGTCGTGTCAAGGCGCAGTGCGCGATCGATGCCGGTCTCGGCGCCGGCGCGCGCGAAGTGTTCGCTGACGAACTGCCGGCTGGGATCTCCGGACGCGAACCTCCCGGGTCCCAGTAGGGCCTGGACACCCGTCGCGTCGCGGTCGAAGAAGGCGCCGCGGTATTCGGTGACCCGGCGACCGGCGACCATCGCAAACGCGAACATACCCTGCAAGCGGCTGACGAAGTCGTCGCCCCAGCGGTGGTAAGCCTTGATCAGGACTTCGCTGTCGCTGGTGGAAAAGAACCGATAACCATATCCTTTGAGTTCATCGCGTAGTTGCTTGTAGTTGCAGATACAGCCGTTCCAGGCGATTGTGAGGCCCAGGTCGGCGTCGACCATGGGCTAGGCTCCCGCCTCGGTCAGGTCGATGATCTTCAAGCGACGATGTCCCAGCGCAACGCGCCCCTGCGACCAAACGCCCGCAGCAGCGGGCCCCCCTGGTGCCATCACGGCCGCAATGGCCGAAACCGCAGCAACGTCAGGTAGGCGATCGTCGAGTCGCATCTCGCCGGTGGCTCCGCATATATATATATATATATATATATATATACGACCCTAACCGCGCCGGGAAGATCATGGGAGGCCGGGCGTCTGGCTCAGCCGTTTGGGCGCCGTCGGGCCGCCCCACGACGTTCGCTCCTCGGACGGGTTGAGGTCGCCGCCCTGGTACCGCGACCGCTCAGGCCGGCGCCCCATCCGCCTATGCGACGCGATCGCAAAGCAACATGTCGCGGGCCGAGCAACACACCCTGATCCGCGCAGGTTTTGTGGTCCTTACGAGCGCTGCGGCCCCGTCTGTTAATTGCCCGTACCGCACCCGTTCACCTCGGGGCAACAAACGGCTCTTCCCCACGAAACTATGTTGGCACCGCATTTGATTCGCCTATAAGATGTGACCATGATCAACAACAGCAGCAAGATTATGTTCATCGGTCGTGGCGGCGGCGCGGGCGGTGCGCGTGGCGGCGGCGCGGGCGGTGCGCGTGGCGGCGGCGCGGGCGGTGCGCGTGGCGGCGGCGCGGGCGGTGCGCGTGGCGGCGGCGCGGGCGGTGCGCGTGGCGGCGGCGCGGGCGGTGCGCGTGGCGGCGGCGCGGGCGGTGCGCGTGGCGGCGGCGCGGGCGGTGCGCGTGGCGGCGGCGCGGGCGGTGCGCGTGGCGGCGGCAAGTAACTTCGACCTTTATCCATTGCGCCCCTTCAGTTCCCGTTATTCAGACGTTGGGAGCGTTGAGACATGAACGGCTAGTGTCCCGTTGAGGCGGTTACGCCTCAACGGGACACTAGTGGCATCTCATGACCGTCCTGCATACAACCCGCTGACGCACCCTCAGGCGTGCAAGGTCCCCGCTGGGCATATTCGGCCTTCGCCTGCAAGACTGCTGCCATGCAAACGATAAGCGGCACCGTACGCTCGGCCGCCCCCCACGACGCAGTTTCCTGCATCGCGATCTACCGTCCGTTCGTCGAAGAGACGACGATCAGTTGGGAATTCGAAGCGCCCAGCCCCGACGAGATGGCCAAACGAATCGCCTCGGCCCAGAAGGCACACGAATGGCTCGTTCTCGAACATGACGATAAGGTCATCGGCTTCGCTTACGGCCACGCGTTGATCAGCCTACCCTCCTTCCAATGGTCTTGTGAGACAGGCATTTACATCAGTCGCGACCATCACCGTGCCGGTTGCGGTCACACCCTGTACAGCGAAGTGCTGAACCGGCTCGCCGCGCGCGGCTACCGCAGGGTATTCGCCGGTATCACCCAACCCAACGAGGCCAGCAACGCATTTCACCGTTCGTTCGGGTTCGAGGATGTCGGCGCGTACCGTCGCGTGTACTTCAAACACGGCCGCTGGCACGACGTCGCGTGGATGCAGCTCGATCTGGGACCTGCCGACCGGACCGACCCACCAGCCCCGATCGGTTAGCGACGCATCCGCAGCGCGAGGTAGTACTCGTGTCGGCGAGTTTGGTCGACGGTATAGCTGATCGCCTTCGTCACGCCGTCATGGTCGATATCCACCCACCGCTCGGTTCGCTGGCGTTCGAATTCGCTCCAGGACGTCACCGTGAACCGTTCCAGAATGGAATTGGGTTCTCCCATAAAGTGATACAGACGCCAGCTGTGACCGCCCGTACGTAGCCTCGACCGGCGGACGGCTTTCATGGCCTCGAGAAAGTCATCCAGATTTTCCGGCGCCACCTGATACCGGACCGTCACCAGCACCGGCCCGTCTTGCGGGCACGGTTCGAACACCAGGGTCGGTGTGGGCCAGGCGCTGGAAACCTCGACGCTCACCCGTCCGGTGGCCGGCCGCAAGCCGAGCACGTAGACGCTGAGCGCAACCACGCCCAGCACGGCCGCCGACCACAGCATCGCGACGGAAAGCCCGAAATGCGTGGCAAGGGCGCCCCACAGATAGGCACCGAGAGCCTGAGATCCGGTGGACACCAGCAGATACACCGACAATCCGCGGGCCTGAACCCAGCGCGGCAACGACAGTTGCGCCGCCGCGTTCAACGTCGTCAGGGTGAGCAGCCACGCCGTCCCAGACAACATCAAGAACGGCAGCGCCGCGGAAAATGGCAGCCAGACGACGGCCAGCGGCGCAAGACCGTATGCGGCCGCCGATACCCCGAGCAACATGTTGTCGGACATCATCGTGTGCAATGGATCGGCCGCAACGACAGCGAGAATGGCGCCGACCCCGATGGCTCCCAGCGCCACACCATAGCCGCCGGCGCCAAGGTGCCAGGTGCGCGCGGCGGCCACCGGCAGCAGCGCGAGTATCGCGGAGGCGGGAAACAGGAAAAGCGCTGTGCGCAAAAGGATCCTGCGGAAGATCGGACTGTTCCCGACGTATTGCAATCCGGACAGGATGGCTTGGCCGATGTGCTCTCGCTCCAGCGGCACATCCTGCTTCGGGCGATTCCACGCGCGCAGCGCGATGATGATCGCCGAGAACGACACCGCGTTGATCGCGAAGACGGCCGCGGGAGCCAGCCAGGCCACCACGATGCCGCCGATGGCCGGTCCGATGGCCCGGGTAGAGTTAGCCGACACGCTACCCAAAACCGAGACCGCAGGGATCTGCTCACGGGACACGACTTCGGGTTGAATCGCCTGCCAGGCCGGCCCGGTCAGGGCCGCGGCGAAACCGATGGCCAGGGTGAACAGCAACAGGCCGGTCGAGGTGAGGCGGCCGAGGTTTGTCAGCACGGCCAGGGCGAGTGCCACGAGTACAGCATACGTCTGCAGGAAGATCAGCAGTCGGCGGCGGTCGAACAAATCGGCCAGCACACCGGCGAACAGGCCGAGCAGCAGGGTCGGCCCCAGACTTGCCGTCTGGACCAGCGCGACAACGACATCGGGGCCGTGCTTTTCCACCAGGAACCACTGCGCTGCCACCGCCTGCATCCACGTCCCGATGTTCGAGATGAACTGCGCAACGAACAGGCCCCGGTATACGCGATTGCGCAGCGGTGCCCACGTGGACGGTTTCGCACCGTCGGCACGTTCCGTGTCTTGCATCACCACACCACCGATGGTCGACAGCCCTTCGCTCGGCCAGCACGCGGGCAACGCTTCTGGCGCTTGATTCAAGGATTAAGAGTTTATGACACCGACGCCGCCTGTTCGCGCCAAGCATCCGCCCCCCGCGGCCGGGCGAGGCCCGAACCCGCTGGCAGTGGCTGGACGCCGTTGCATCCGTTGTGAGACAACAGGTCTGGCCGCGACTGATACTGTGATTCCCGTGTCGACATGGATCGTAAGTTGAGCTCCCGCCAGCCGCTTTATTTGCTGGCGGACAGTGCCCTGCTGTTCTGGAAACAGCATGGCCGCCCACTGCTGCAGACGGCACTCGACGGATTGGATACGCATACTCCGCTGCGCGCGGCGTATGTGGGCGCCTCCAACGGGGATCGTCCGGAGTACTACGAGATCTTCGAGGGGGTGATGGATGCGGTCGGGATCACCGACCGCCGCATGATCGATTCGTCGTTCGGGGCCGCCGACCGTGCCTTCTTGGACCATGCCCAGTTGATCGTCCTCGCGGGCGGCGACGTGCGGGTGGGCTGAACAACGTTCGAGAAGACCGGCATGAAAGAGGTAATCCTGGACCGGTATAGCGGTGGGGCGATTCTGGTGAGCATTTCGACCGGCGCTGTCCAGCTCGGGCGCTACAGTTTCGTCGAGGCTGTCAATGACGTCAGCACCGAAGTGTTCGACATGTTCAATCTGGTGCCCGCGATCATCGACACCCACGATGAGCGCGCCAACTGGGCGCGGCTGTCGCGCACGGTCGAGTCGATGCAAGGTGGCCGCCACCGGGTTCGGAATCCCGTCCGGTAGCAGCCTCGTCGTGCATGCCGACGACGCGATCGAGCCGCTGCGCCGTCCCGCGCACCAATTCCGTTTCGACGGCACCGCCGTCACGCATTCACTGCTGCGAGCGGAGGCGGGAAGGTGACCCGACCTGACAGCGGCACAAAGTAATCGGCGTCAACTACCGGGCTGCCGAGCGTCGTCGGGAGGCGTCGGCGCGGACTCCGCGATCGCCACCTTGTCGAGGCCGCTGAGCCCGGTGATAATGATCGCGCCGAGGCAAACACTGGGCGGCGACCGCCCCGCTGGCAGGGTGATCCGTTCGTGCGGGTGTGGCTAAGCGGCTAGGCAGCGGCCTGCAAAGCCGTATACACGGGTTCGAATCCCGTCACTCGCTCGAGGTGGTCGAGATTAGAGCCATCGACCCGGCGCGCGAAGCGGCTGCGCTCGCGCAGGCTGCGTTTGCGGCCCCCGGAATCGAACCGAGCAATGAATTCGACTTCGCCGCAATCGTCGGTCGGGGCCGCCCGCGACGGTGTCGATCACCTCGAGGCCGATCCAGTTGATGTCCGGGTCGACGGTGACGTCGACCGGCCGGGTGCGCGGGTGCCGGGTGCGAAACAGGTAGTCAGCGTCGGCGTAGGCGAAAGCCGAATATCGCGATCTTCGCTGTGCAACGGGCAGAAGGATAGACGTGAGCCCGATCCGGGACTGCGTAAGTCTTTTGGAACGATACCCACAGCAAGCACCGCCCAGGTGCAGTTTTTTGAGTTTCCCGTTACCGCGTGCTCAGGTCCGCTCGATTGCACAGCCATGCAATTATCGAGTTTAGACCGGCCGGCCGACACGCCGCGAGCGGGCGAAGGTTTCCCAGCGGCCGAGACGTTTCGGCCGGTCATGTCGTCGCGGTGGCGACCTCGTGAGCTCGGTGGGCGCGTTGCCCGGTCAGGACCCGGCCCAGGTCTGCGAGCAACGATTGCGTGGTCGTCGCGACTAGTCGCCGGGTGGTTCCCACCCGAGCCGTTTGATCTGCGCTCTCCAAAACGGCTGATCGTGCCATCCACAGAATCAGCGTGGGTACCCTGGCGCGCCGGCCGGCGGCGGTGGTCCCCCGCGCCCCTGTGGTGGACGATCGCCCGGCAAAGAGGATTAGAGTTGTGCGTAGTTCATCTCATCGACCACCTTGACGTGGTCGGAATGCCCGACCTGGCTCAGATCGGTGCGGCCGGAGCAAATCAGGGCACGCATTCCCAGCTACGCGCAGGCCGCGTTGATCGTTTCGACCGTGGCGCGCGCTGATTCGACCGGCATGCTGCCCAGAGCAAAGCAGAACGGGGGTGTTCCCGCGGCAGTCCAGCGCCGGCGTCCTCGTCGGCAGGCGCCGGCAATCGATCGTCAGCGCACCGACAATGGGTCGTTGACCTTGCCATTCTCCCATTCGGCAGCCAGCCCGGGAAAGCAAACCGCCTCGTAAGCCTGAATTTCTAACCCGTGGCGTTGGGTAATTTGGCGGTGTATAGGCTGCCGCGTCGCGGGTAATCTCAATTCGCTACGTGAGCATCCTCGAGAGTTTTGTTCATCAGCCACATCAGCCACCTGCTCACCGTCATTGCCGAGCGATTTAACAATACCGGGAAGGCGGGGATTAACTGGCCATTGGGGTGCACCGGATAATAGTGCAGGCTGGTCAAGGGAATGTCGTAATGCTCGGCGATGTTCGCGGCGACCAGCTCGCACGGAATGGTGGTGAAGATCAGGTCGGCTCCGTCGGCCAGGGCGGCAACGTCGCGCAAGCCTCTTCCCAACATTGGGTGGCCAGTGCCGATACTCTCCGCCACAACCTGATCAGACGCGGATTTTCCACGAGCTGCCGAAAAGCAGGTCCAAAAGTCGCGCTGGGCGTCCATGTACTCCCGGGCGTCCGGGCCCGTAGGGCACCGCCTCGAGCCTGGCCGACTCCATCAAGGCCATCAAATTCGAGGGGACGGCCATACGCACTTGGTGTCCTCTGCGCAGCAGTTCACGATCGATGGCGGCACACGGCCCGATATCACCGCGAGTCCCGTAGCTTGCCACGACGAACTTCATTGCAGAATTGCCCTTTTCGCGATCGGGGTGCATCGGCGACGCCAATGCTACAGCTGATTATCGCGGCTGCTCGCACTTTGCCCGTCCAGATTGCATTTGCTGAACCGGCACGAACGCGGTGAATGCGTGGGACACTATTGGCGCCCCGGGGGAAATCGAAGCGACATACGGCCCGGCCAGGGCTGTCACGAGACCGGTGCTATGCACGCGGGGGTTCCCAAGCACGCACCGAAAGGGCATTACATGGACCGGATCAAGCCCGTACAGCGGGCGCTGGACGAGCGGTCGCGACGCATTTACCTGGAAATCGGCGTGTCGCAAGGGGCGGCGTTCCGTGCCATCACCGCCGAGGAGAAGATTGCCGCTGACCCGGCGTTCGCGATCTCGCGAGCGCAATCGCGAGCACGCCGCGGCGGGGGCACTTACCACGCACTATTTCGAAACGACGAGTGACGCCTTTTTCGCGAACGAGACGGCGTTCCTCGAGCAACGCGGTATCGACGTCGCCCTCATTGACGGGCTGGACACCTACCCGCAAGCCATGCGCGACGTCGAGAACACCCTGCGCTACCTGCGCGACGACGGCGTCATCTTCCTGCACGACTGCAACCCCCGTCGGGCTCCGATCGCCGATTCCGCGGCATCGTACGGCGAGTTCCGCAGTAAGTATCCGTGGTGGGATCTGTCCTGGGGGTTAAACATCGTCAACCGGTTGGTCCGCCCGTGGACCGGTGACGTCTGGAAGGCCGTCGTCTAATTGCTCCGCACCCGCCACGATCTGCGAATTGCCGTGCTGGACTGCGATTTTGGTGTCGGTGCCATACAGCGGGGCCGCGTCAGATTCACCGCTGGCCTACTCGGCGGAGCAGATCCAGAGGCTGAGCTATGCGGACCTGGCCGCCGACCACCACGTCTTGCTGAATCTGAACCGCCGACGTATCTCGATGAAATGCTCGGCTTGCGGCGCTGATCGACGGGCACGCATCGCCCCGGTGAAACTCACCGCCGTCGGCGAGCTAAATTTTCGATCACGGGCTCTAATGCGTTATCGCGGGACGAGGAACGTTCGCAGGTCTGCGATCAACGATTCCCGGGTGGTCGTCGAAAAGCGTTGCACGGTGCCCACTTTCATATTTTTGATGCGGCTCGACCAAGCCGCCTGATCGGGCAGCGTCCACAGGATCACCATGGGAAACCCGGCGCGCAGGCCCGAGTTGGTCGTGCCCAAACCGCCGTGGTGCACGAAAGCGCGGCAATTCGGAAGTGCCGTCGCATAATCCATCACATCCACGATCTTGACGTGGTCGTGTTCGGGGACGTTACCGAACTCCGTGCCCCCGGCCGCGATAAGCGCCCGCTCACCCAACGTCGCGCAGGCCACGCTGATCATGGCGAGCGTATCGGCGGCGTCGACTCCCACACTGCCAAACCCGAAGCAGATGGGTGGTTTTCCACGGCGATCCACGACGCGACCTCGTCGTCGGCGTCGGTCGCCAGCTCCATGGTCAAAGCGCCGACGAAGGGGCGCTGGCCGTTCCATTGCTGCCATTCGGCCGCCAGGCCCGGGAAGCATGCGGCGTCGTACGCCTGAATCTCGAGGATCCGCGTTCGGCGATCCGTTGTGGCCAGGGCGTTGTGGCTTCCGGCAGACCGAGTTCGCGGCGGCACGCATCCTCGGCCGTTTTAGACCCACGCCACAGCAACCACTGATACACCGTCATGGCGCGGCGGCCCACCAGCGCCGGCAGCCCAGGCAGCAACACGCCGTTAGCCCGCCACGGAAAGTGATGCAGGGTAGCCAGCGGAATGCAGCAATGCTCGGCGACGTCAGCGACGGTGTCCTCGTAGTTAATGCTAGTCAGGATCAGGTCGGCCCGTCCGCCAATGACTTTAACGTTTTGACGACGTCCCCGCTGCAGTGGGCGAGTGGCTGTGCAAGTACGCGCCATCTGCGGTCTAGTTCCCGCAATCTCCACGGGTTGCAGAAAAAGAAGTTCCAGTAATCGTGGTGTGGCTCCAAGATCGCCGCCAGATCCGGCCCGTAGGCGACCGCAGCCAGCCCCACTGACTCGACGAATTCGATCATTTCGGGTGCAACAGCAAGCGTCACGCCGCGCCCGCGGCGTGCCAGCTCACGGGCGACCGTGAGGTAAGGCTCGACCTCACCGCGCATCGCCCCAGTTTACCAGCGCAAACCTCATCGGGGCCTGTCCTTTCGCATGCTTGCGCGTCCAGCAAAACGATGCGGTGCAATGCTATCGAGCAGGAACCGATATCGGTAGGTCTTTCGCCCGCAGCCGCGCGGGCTTTTGCTTCAGCTATTGCTGGCGTTCTCTGGCGTCACCGATCGAGGATGGCCAACTCCGCCAAGGCCAGCAGGGCCAGGTTCAGCACGATCATCCCCGGTTCGCGACGCCGCATGTGGACCACTGCCGCACCCATCATGACAACGATCAAGCCCGCTGTCCCGAGCGTTACCGCCAACAGTGGGGACATCTTGAACACCGCGGGCAACAGCATCGCCAGACCACCGACCAGTTCGGTCAGCCCCACGAAAATCAGAGTGCGCGAACTGAAATCGTTGACCCAACTCGCACCGCGGAGCGCCAGTCTGTTTTTGGGGAAGACCAACTTACCGATGCCACAGGCCGCGAAGGCGACGCCTATCGCAGCGGTGACAACCCACAAGCCCACATCAGTCCAACGTTTGTGGTGGCCGTCGCGTTCACGAACGGCCGGGTGGTGCAACGTTAAATCCAGTGCTGTCAACCGTTTAAGTGATCAAGGCCACATCACTGCCAGTGATCTCGAGGCTGACGCAGGACAGATCGGCAACGACGGCGTCGACATCCGCGAGCCCGTCCGCCTGGTGGGTGGTCGTGACGACAAGTACTTGCGCCCCGGCGACCCGACCGGCACCGCCGCCCGCCGGTGCCTTGTCCACCACGATACACTGTTGCGGCTCAACGCCCAGCGCGGCGGCCGCCTTGAGGTAGCTCTCCGGGTCCGGCTTGCCGGTCGACACATCTTCGGCGCCGATCAGCAACTGCGGTTCCGGGAGTCCCGCGGCCATCAGTCGTGCCGTCATCAACGACCGCGGCCCGGAGGTCACCGCGGCCCAGTGACCAGGCGGCAGGGCGTCCAGTAGGCGACGTGCCCCCTCCCCGGTAAGGCCGTGACGCCGGCGAGATCGGCCTGTTCTTGCAGGGCGAGTTGGCGCGCCGTCGCCGCGACCCGGTGCTGTGGTGAGACAAATTGCGCGACGGTGACCTCGGTTCGCCGGCCATGACAGACCTTGCGTACCTCTTCATAGTCGACGCCGTATTCCTGGGGCCAGGTATCCCATGCCTGTTCGACCGTGGCGGTTGAGTCGATCAACGTTCCGTCGATGTCGAACAGAATCCGCTTGCCGCGCAGCACCGCCATAGGCAGTGACCCTAACGGGGTGGGAGCCTGACGCCGGAAGGCGAGTCGCTAATCTACGTGTGTTCAACCCGATTCCAGCTCAAGTCGCGAATGTCCGCGTCTGGGATTCACTGCGAAACCGCCCTCATCGGTGGGCGTCGAGCGGCATCGATCAGGGTTTTGTTTTTTTTCCAGCCTGTGCGGTCGACCCGGCACAACGGACACCCTGTCGCCGACGCCGCCAATACGCGAGTTATGTGCTTTTGTAAAGGTAATGTAATGAATTTCAATTACATTTTGCCTACCACGACGCCCGCGCATTGGGCTGTTACCATGAATCGAATCAACTACTTATGCTCATCGCCTGCCGTACCTCATGAGCGCAGCGTCAGGTATTTGAAGTATGAGCAACGAAAGGATTCTTGGTGTTGACAGCCACCAAACGAGCCCAATACGAATATATATGCGACATTTTGCAGCATGGAACCGCTGCACTGAACTTTACCTTGTCTTTGTTGGAGACGAGTTACAAATCTCACTTTTCCGACCATGCCAGCGACGTGAGTCCGCTTCTCGAAGATGCATGCAAGTATTTACTCGATGCCGGCGACGGGCGTGAACTGTATCGGGTGACCGAAGAGGTGCATCGACAGTTCTTCAAATCCGATGGAATCGGGTCGTGGTTCAGCGAGGGCTACTCGTCGTATAAGGCGCAACGTAAGCCGGCACAAGACTTCAAGAATTTCGCAGACGCCATTAGCGGTAGCTCAGTACTCGACTTCGGATGCGGCCGAGGCCATCTAGCGGTAATGATCGCCCAGGCCGGCTACGACTGCCACACCACCGACGTCTTGGACTACCGCTGCGCCGACGCTGGTGTGCTGCCTTTTCAGCAGATGTCTTCGCCGGTCGACGTCCCCTACGCGGACGACATGTTCGACAGCGCGATCGTCAAGACCGTCCTCCATCACGTGGATGAACCCGACATGACGCCACTGTTGAACAATTTGCGGCGTGTGGCTCAGCGGTTGATTATCGAGGAAGACACTTACGCTCTGCCCGCGGCGTCGCTAGGGTCCGCGGCTGGGCAGCCCGAAATAGTTGAGTTCAACAAATTAGACGACCGTGAACAATTCCAGGTGCTCGTCCTGATCGATTTCTTTGGCAATGCCGTCGCCCAAGGCATCGTCGACATGAATTTTGGCTGCCAGTTCAAACGGATTAGCGAATGGTATTCGTTGTTCGACAGTTTGGGCTTCCGTGTCCTGGATACCGAAGTCGGCGGTTTCCGCCCCGGAAATATTCACAAAACCTGCCAGGTGCGTTTTGTCGTCGACCGCGTGGCAGCGTAATTCACCAAACATTGGCCATGGAATTCATGGCCCACAGCATGCTTCATGGTGGCCGCCGCTAGGCTTTCGGCTTGCCCGCGCCGGATCGGATGGGGCAACAGGAGTTTCCCGCTGCGACCACGCACGGTCGGACGCATCGTCAGCCAGCGGCAGGTAGAACGTGTCATCGTTCTTGGATTTGTCGAAGGCATCGCCCTGCGCAGTGGCGTTGTCGGCCTGCGCTTTCGCCTGGTCGTTGAGACCCTTTGTGATCGCATAGTTCGACATGATGGTGTCGAGGTTGTGCTGCTGGCTCTCGATCTGCGGCGGGACGAGCGCTACCAGCTTCTGCTGGATCGTTGTCGAGATTCGCGCTGAGGTTCACGATGTTCTAGGCCACCTGGTCGATGCCGTCGAGCGCGTTTAAGACCGACCGGATTGCCCAGCATACCGGGATGTCGTAACAGTGCTTCTCCCAGTAGAAGTAGCTACGGATCGGCCGGAGAAAGTCGTCGAAGTTTGCGATGTCGCCGCGCAGCTTCTCGGTGATCCGCACAGTTTCCTTGGTGAGCCTGGTGGTTTCGTGTGTGGTGTTGCTCAGATCCTGGGTGACCTGCATCTGCTCACGCAGCGTTGCCATCGTTTTCTTGAGCTTGTCCGCCTGGTTCAGCAGGTTTCGCGCCAGCTCTTCCTGGTAGTGCTGGGTCTGCAGCCGTGCTGCGGCTTGTGCACCTATCTGAAAACCGAGGGCGCTGTGGTCGAGTGGAGTGCCCAACGGCCGGGTGATGGTCTGCACCCGGCCAATACCGGGGATGTGGAAGATCGCCTTGGCGACCTTGTTCAGGACGATGAAGTCAGCCGGGTTACGCAGGTCGTGATCGGTCTCGATCATCAACAGCTCAGGATTAAGCCGAGCCTGGTTGTGCCGGTCGGCTGCCGCGTAACCGACATTGGCCGGAGTATCTGACGGCAGGAAGTGGCGGGTGTCGTAGTCCGTCTTATAGCCGGGCAGAGCGAGCAGGCCGACCAATGCGGCGGCGATGCACCGCGAGAACCGGTGCGGGCCAGCGGACGATGGCCGTGCCGATACGCCGCCAGCCCCGGGTCTGCAGCTGTCGCTTCAGGTCCAAAAACTTAAAAACGACGCCACGGTCAGGATCGCCGGCGCCAGAGTCAAGGCCGCGAGGACCGCGACCAGCATGCCAACGGCGCAGGGTATGCCGAGTGACGAAAAATACGGCAACCGGCAGAAGCTCAGACAGTACATCGCGCCGGCGATGGTCAGGCCCGAGCCCAGCATGACATGAGCCGTGCTGTGGAACATCGCGTAAAACGCTTTTACGCGGTCTTCGCCCTGACAGCGGGCCTCGTGGTAGCGGCCGACCACAAAGATCGCGTAGTCCGTTCCGGCGGCAATCGCCATCAGCACGAGCATGTCGTTGGCGAACGTCGAAAGCCCCATGATGCGTAATTGCCCAGCGTCGCGACGACACCGCGAGCCGCGGCCAATTCGATGAAGACCATCACCAGCATGATCAGCATGGCAATCACTGACCGGTAGACCCACAGCAGCATCACGATGATCACGAGGAAGGTGATCATCGTGACTGTCGCAACGCCCTTCTCACCCGCGTGCGACTGATCGGCGAACAGCGGACCCGCCCCGGTGACGTAGGCCTTGATCCCCGGCGGCGCGGGCACCGAGTTCACGATCTTGCGGACGGCATCGGTGGATTCGCCGGACATGGCGCTGCCCATGTTGCCGGCCAAGTACACCTGGACGTACGCCGCCTTCTGGTCGTGACTCTGAGAGCCCGCGGCGGTCAGCGGATCACTCTAGAAATCCTGGATGTGGTGAACGTGTTTCTTGTCCGGCTCGAGTCGCTTGACGATTTCGTCGTAGTAGCGGTGCGCCTCGGCCCCCAGCGGCTTGTCGCCCTCCAGCAGGGATCATCGCCGAACTCTCGGTATTGAACTCTTTGAACGTCGATCCGACGCACATCATCGACTAGAACGGCGCGGGCGGTGCGTGTTCATCCGCGAGGAAAGGCTGTGGCCTATTCCGGAAATGTGTTCACTGAACGCCGTTACGAGGTCTGGTCGGTGATTGGACAGCGTTGCTGCCGTCGAAAACGACGGTGCCGTGCGGCCAGAGGCACAGGTTAAGGGCAAGGTTGGTCCACCGGTCCATGACGATCGGGTAGGCCGGGATTTCACCGCTGATGCGCCAAATCAGTTGTGGCTAGCCGACGTTACCGAACACCGCACCGGCGAAGGCAAGCTGTATCGGTGTG
>NZ_LR655721.1 GCF_902168065.1 Mycobacterium tilburgii
GGGTTGGGTTAACAGCCCTCGCGGGTTCAAATCCCGCATCCTCCGCAAATTTGAGTGCACTCGGTTTGTCGACGCGGCCAAACGGTTGTTGGAATCGGTTTGTCTGCCTCTAGGCTGACGTGGGCTCACCAGCAGGAGGAGGCGTATGGGCCGCAAGGTCGCCATACCGTGGCATTTGTTGTTCTCGATCGGCGCCGGCGTCCTCTATTTCCTTTGCGTGCTCCCCCGCTGGTCCGAGCTCATGGTCGACACACCGCGCGCGCTGGGAATGGCGGGGCGGATCGGCGCAGGCGCGCTGATCGCGCTGGCCGCATTGCCGGTGGTGTTCACCCACCTGCGTACCCGTAAGCCTGAGCTGGGCACACCGCAGCTTGCGCTGACGCTGCGGGTCTGGTCGATCGTGGCCCATGTGCTGGCCGGCGCGCTGATTATCGGCACCGCAATCAGCGAAATCTGGCTCAGCCTGGATTCGGCCGGAAAATACCTGTTCGGCATTTACGGCGCCGCCGCGGCGATCGGATTGCTCGGTATCTTTGCGTTCTATCTGTCGTTCGTCGCCGAACTGCCGCCGCCTCCGCCGAAACCGATCAAGCCGAAGAAGGCGAAGCGGGGTTTGCGCCGCAAGAAGGCCGCCGAATCCGACGACGAGGCTGACATCGCGGCCGACGACGAGGCCGGCAAGAGCGAGACGGTCACCGCGGAAGAATCCGCCGAGCCCACGGCCAAAGCTGTCGAAGCCGTCAAAGCCGAAAAGCCGGCGTCCGCCGACGACACCGAGAGCACCGAGGACTCCCGCACCGGATTGCGCAACCGCCGCCCGACCGGCAAGGGTTCGCACCGGATGCGGCGCCGGCGCACCCGCGGCGGCGTGGCGCTCGACGAGTGATCAGTCCCGTCGCTTGAGGCTCTCGACGTAGGCGGCGATGCGCTGCTGGGTCTCTTGCGCGCCCCACAGTTGACGCACGCCCGCATCGGTGACGGCCCCTTCGCGGATCCGCGAAGGGGCCCGCAACTGGGTCTTGGTATCACCGATACGCCGCAACGGGCAAGGCACCCAGATCGGCGGCCTCCGCGATCGTGGCCGCGACCACATCGTCGGCCACGACCCGGTGGGCAAGCCCCCGAGCGATCGCCTCGGCAGAACACTCAAGCATCCGCCTTGGGCGCTACTACTGGTGGGCCAGCCTCGCCAGGATCCACTGGAATGTCGGTATTCTCACCGGTGCGATAGCTCGCGCAGACAGGCCGATAGCCTTCGGCGATCTGCAGCGGGATACCCTCTGACGATCGCCGCGCACCAACAGATTGGGCATCGTCGGTGGCGATATCACTGATTCACCGATGCCGTCTTCAACCACCGAGGCCCGGTTGAATCTGTTGAGCGCTTGATATCCGCGCATGTATCTCGTTGAGGTAGTTGTAAACCGTATAGCGGGTGACATCCAGCGGACGGTGATGCCGCCCTTGCCGTTGGCCGCGAATTCCGGCCAATACTCGGCGACCGGGTCGTCGTAGGACAGCAGACCTCGGTTGGCGAGCCGGTGGATCACCGCCGACGCGACGCCCTTGGTCACCGAGAAGACCATCGCTCCGGTGTCGGCCCTCCACGACTGCGTGACGGCCCGGTCCGACCAGTCCATCCAGACGTCGACGACGGGCACGCCGTCGATGTAAGACGCACAGCGCGCCGCCGCCGAGGCGTCGCCCCGGAAACTGCTGAGCAAATTTCTTCACGACGTTCGCGAAATGCGGGTCGGCGGCCCCCGAGACACCGCGCAGCAAGCCGTCGCCAGTGGTGAGCAGAGTCGAAGTTGCCATTGTGCCGCCCGGATGTGTGCAGCGGGGCCTGCTACACCGGAGAGGCGCCTCCCCGCTGAGGTGCCATTGCGTGAACGTATGCTATCAGTCCGGCAATGCCGTGCGTATCACTGCGGCAGATCGTGCGGCGGCTCGTCCGCATTCGCACCGGGGGGCGCTTCGCCCAAATACTTCCGCAGCCTCAGCAGCTGGTTGATCACGACGCCCAGGCCCAGCAGCATCAGCACTATGACGATCGCCACCACCACCGGGGTGCTCATGAACCCATTGTGGTCCCTCGCCTGCCCGCCGGCGACCAGCCTGTTTGCCAGGAGATTGGGGTACGGGCCGGCGTTGCGGTCGGTTCGATCGCGGTCCGGGATTTTAATACCGAAGGTTCACGGGTAGCCGGGAGCGTAACGACATCGCGTCAGAAGGGAGCACGACCCGAGCACCGAAGACAAGATCAAGAACAAGATCGAGGACCTGGGTGGGCAGGCGCAGGAAGCCGTCTGCAAATTGACCGGCGACGACGACACCAAGAACGAAGGACGTGGGGACCAGGCGAAATCGAGCCTGAAGGATGCTCAGTGACCCTTCCGTCGCGAGTGCAGCGAATTGCTCCAGACATCGCTGTCCGTATCGCCAGCAATACTCTGGCACAAATTTGCTGCCCGCGGTCGGCGAAGTCTCTTCTAACTTCCGCCCTGACGGCACAATACTTACGGGGTGTCCAATCGCAACGTGCTGGGCAGCCCGCTGCAACCGTACGGCAGCGAGGACGTCGGACCGCCACACGATCTGTGCGGTGATGACGACCGAATTTCTCGAGCACCAGCGTTCCATCGGCAACGATCTGTTGACACCGGTGCCGCGGTACCGGTTTCTCGGCCTGCTGCCCGGTGACCGCTGGTGCGTCACCGCCCTGAACTGGCCTCAAGGTCCACCAGGACGGCTGCGCGGCGCCGGTGGTGTTGGCCTCCACCCAAGAACGCACCCTCGAGGTGGTGCCGTTGGAGGTGTTGCGCGAACACCAAGTCGACCGTTCCCGACGACCCGGCTAACCTGTAAGCCTCGCGAACTGCGATTCGACACCCGTCGAGGAGGCAGTCACATGAGCGCTGCGGGCTCCGACATCGCCGACCTCGATTTCGACGACCTGGCCTCCCCGCGGCTGACCGACACTCAGCGCCAGATCCTGGAATTCACCGAGGCCAGGCGGGTGGACCTCGTCATCGACCGGATACTCGTGGAGGCCATCGACCAAGCCGGCGCCGACAACCTGGCCGACACCAACGGCTTCGGCGACCGGCTGCGCGCGCACGTCGCCGCGATCGAAGCCGTCGACGGGCTGCGCCAGCTCACCCGCTCGACCCTGCGGCAACGAGTGGTCCGCCTGCTGCGAAATGGGTTGTCGCTGAACGAACTGATCACGCGGTATCCGGAGATCGAATCGATCACGATCGACAAGCCGTTCATCGTGGTCGGCATGCCGCGGTCGGGCACCACGCATCTGGTGAATCTCATTGCCGCCGACCCACGCCGGCGCGCACTGCTGTACTGCGCGCATTGCCGTACTGGGAGAGTCAGGAGCCCATACCCGCGCGCGGCGAGGGCCCGGGTATCGACGGGATCGACCCTCGCTACGCCCGGGCGAAGGCCGAGTCCGACGCGCTGGTGGCCAGCGCCCCGGTGGTGGCGGCGATGCACGATCGATTCCCGGAGGCGATCGAGGAGGAGGTAGAGCTGCTCGACCTCGATTTCGCGGCTACGTCTTGGTATGGCATGCGCGCGTGCCGGATTGGCGCGACTACTATTTGGCGCTGGCACTACGCCTACCTGAAGAAGGTTTTGCAGGCCCTGACCTTTCTGCGGGGCCCGCGAACGTGGATTCTGAAGAGTCCCCAGCACTGCGAGCAACTGGGTCCGGTGATGGCGACTTTTCCCGACGCGACGGTGGCGTTCACCCACCGCGATCCCGTCGCGGTCGTGCAGTCGGCGATCACGATGATGGCCTATTCCGACCGGCTGCGCCGCACCACCATCGAGCCGTAATGGCTGCTGGACTAATTAGACCGATCGGGTGCACCGACTGCCGAGAGCGTGTGTCCGCGACCCCAACCTGATACCGCCCGACCGCAGCATCGACGTCAGCTTCCACCAACTCAACGGCAACAAAATGCCGGTGCTCGACGAGCTTTACCGGCGCGGCGACGTCGAGGTGACCCCGAAGGTGCGTGCCTGGTTCTAGCAGTACCTGGACGACAATCCGCGCGTAAAGAACGGCCGGACCCGCTATGACCTGCGGCGGCACTTCGGCGTCACTGCCGAGGAGTTGCGCGGCCGGTTCAGCTTCTACTTCGACCGGTTCGACGTCCGCCCCGAATGAAGGAGACAGCAGCGATGTTCGAGCCAATATACCGCAGCACACCGGGCGCCGACGCACTGCAGCCGGCGGCCGGGCCGAGCAGATCGCCCCGGAACTGTGGTGTTCACCGGGGCTGTCCAATTCGTACCTGCTGACCACCGGCGATGGCCGGGTCGTCGTCAACACCGGCATGGGGTTCGAGGGGCCGGTGCACTGTGCCAACTTCGACGCCGTCGACAGTGCGCTACATCAATCTTCACCCAGGGCTACGTCGACCACGTCGGCGGCCTGGACAGCCTGCGGGATCCGATCATAGTTGTTGTCGCCCAATACAATCGGACGGCATGGCGTGACGATGACGAACGCCTCATCCTCTATCGGGCGAGCCGCAGTGTTCGCGTTTAAAGACAAGCTGGCGACCGGCGTCCAGGCCATCCAGCGCCGGCTGGGCACCAAGAAATTGCCCGGCCAAAGCGTCCCGAACGTCGATCTGGACTTCGACGACACCCTGACCCTCGAGGTCGGCGGCCGGCGCCTGGAGCTGATCTCGGTGCCCTGCGGCGAGACCACCAACTCCCTGGTGGTATGTCTGCCCGAGGCAGCGAATTTGTCTGTGCGGGAACACCTTCAGGCCGATCTTCGGGCACATCCCCAACCTCGTCACCATGCGAGGCGACCGGTATCGCGACGCCCTGATGGCGATCGCGTCGGTGGAGCGGGTGCTCGACTTGCACCCGAGCTGCTGGTCACCGGCCACTTCGAACCGATCACGGGCGCCGACCGCATCCACGCCGAACTGACCCGGCTGCGCAACGCCATTCAACACGTGCACGACCAGACTGTGGCCGAGATGAACGCGGGCAAAGAGGTGCGGACCCTGATGCGCGAGATCACCCTGCCCGCGGAATACGAAGTGGGCGAGGGCTACGGAAAGATCTCCTGTGATGTACGGGCCATCTGAGAGAACTACTCGGGATGGTTCCATCAACCGGTCCACCACGGAGCTCTACCCGGTTGGATTCGACGCCGTAATCCTTCGTGTAGCCAGATGTCTCGCCGGCGGTGCGCAGTCACCGAGTTGCCGAACCATTGGTGTGCCAGTTCGTGGGCGATGAGCCGTTCGCTCGACCGGGTGCCGTCGCAATGTTTGGTACCGAAGATCGAGATGCCTTGCGCTTCAAGCGGGTATATCCAGCGCGTCGTCGGTGACGACGACCGTGTAGCCGCTGCCCAAGGGATACTGGCCGAACAGGTCGATGAACAGTTCCATCATCTCGGGTCGGCGGGCGAAATCGTGGTCGAAGCTGCTTCGCAGCCGCCCGGGTAATGCGGCCTCTAGGTGCCAATCTGCAACGTTATCAGGTAGGTCGACGTGGGCTCGGGCTGTTCGTAGGTCCACACGGTGCGCGACGCGCGGACTCGCCGGGACAGCGGCCGCCCGTTAGCGATCACCCCCGTTGCCCCACAGTGATCGGATCGGCTTCGGTTAACCGCCGTAGCGCACCACGATCGACAGGGCCGCCCCGGTGAGAACTTTGGCGTCAAGGCACAGCGTCGGCGTGCTGGATGTCAACGAGCAAGCGGCCCAACGTGTTACCGATGACCTGCGCGCCGCGGGGACCACCGCGATCGCGCTGGGAGCCGACGTCTCCGACCGGGCGGGCGTGGAGCACGCCTTCGCCAAGGCGCGCAGCGCGCTCGAAGCGATGTTGGTGCTGGTCACGTGTGCCGGCATGTTCGGGTTCGCGCCGTTCGACCAGATCACCCCGGAGTCGTGGTCGAAGATCATCGACGTCAACCTGACCGGTATCTTTACACTGTTGCTAGGTCGCGCTGCCCGATATGGTCGACGCAAAATGGGGCCGGATCGTGATGATCTCGTCGTCCAGTGCGCAACGCGGATCCCCGTTCGCGGCCCATTACGCGGCGTCCAACGGGCGTGATCACCCTCACGAAGTCGCTCGCCCACGAGTACCCCCACGGGATCACCGTCAACCGGTTCGATGTTCACCAGCGATGTCGAGCGCGGATACGGTGTGGCCGCCCGGATCCTGTCGGGCACCTTCGGCATCAACGAGGGCTACATCATGGATACGGCAGCACCGTTCGGGGGTGTCAAGGACAGCCGCTACGGACGGGAACTCGGCATCGAGGGCATCGACAGTTACACGGTGAGCCAATCGATTTCGGCGACCCCGGCGGTGCTGCCTGAGACGTGATCATGGCCGCCATCGACTCGAGGTCCGAGCTGGCGTCGCGAATCCCGTCGATGAGCGTCGCCGGGAAATCGGAGTTGTTGAAGTCGCTGCTGACGGGGTAGCTCACCGGGTACACCGCGAGCGATCGCCCCCGAGCTGCCCGCGCAGGGCGTCGACGTAAGGCAGCGGCATAAGACGACGATAATCCGATCGGTGGATGCGCGGCAGGTCCGGCGGCCTCGGACCGTCGCGTGGGCCTGGCGCACTGTCTGACGGGCAAACCTGACCAGCAGGTTTACCGCGGCCACGGTAAACCTGCTGGTCAAGAGCGTGATTACTTCTTGAAGGCGTCCTTCACCTTTTCGCCGGCCAATGTCGACGCCGAACCCACCCGGACAGCTTCCCGAGGCCTGGCAACCGCCCGCTACCAGCCGCCCCCGCCGTCCGGGTATCCGGGGGATACCCCGGCTACCAACAGCCGCCCGGCTACCCACAGCCACAGCCCTTTCCCGGTTATGCCGGCTATCCGGGGCTATGCGGTGGACCCGCACGCACCGTTCGGCCGTGATCCCGCCACGGGTCTCCCGCTGTCGGACAAATCGAGCACCATGGCCGGGCTCTTGCGACTGTTCTTCGGCGTGTTCGGCGTCGGTCGCTTCTACATCGACACAACCCAGATCGCGGTAGCGCAACTCTTGCTGGGCCTGTTCGGACTGGATCTTTAGCGTGTTCTGTTTCCTCGGTTTTCCGGTCCTGCTCGGCAGCGCCGTCTGGGCGGTCGTCGACGCGATCATGATGTTCACCGGCAGCGTGAAGGCCAACCACGGCCGCAAACTGCGCTAGCGCAGGATCACGATCAGGTCACAATTTCCAACATCCCGGATTGCGATCGGCGCGTCTAACCGCCTGCACGACAAGGGACATCTAGTGTCACTTCGTGAACCGCCGCACGGCCATGAAGCTGCCACTAATGCTCGCAGCGGGTGCGGTCTTGGCCCACGCACCCCGTGTTGCCGCAGAAACCGGGCGGTGGTCGCCGGAGCGCGCCAAGACCTGGTATAAGGCGCAAGGATGGCTGGTCGGCGCGAACTACATCCCCTCGACCGCCATCAACCAACTGGAGATGTTTCAGGCGGGAACCTTTGACGCGCAACGCATCGACAGCGAATTGAGCGTCGCCCACGCCATGGGATTCAACACCATGCGGGTTTTCCTCCACGACCAACTGTGGGCCCAGAACCGCCAGGGCTTTCAGAGCCGCCTCGCCCAATTCGTCGCAATTGCCGCGCGCCGCGCCATCAAGCCACTCTTCGTCCTGTTCGACTCGTGCTGGGATCCGCTGCCCAAGTCCGGGCCGCAGCACCCGCCGGTGCGCGGGGTGCACAACTCCGGATGGGTGCAAAGCCCGGGAGCCGAGCGGCTCGGCGACCCGCGCTACATCCCGGTGATGCAGGACTACGTCACGGGTGTGTTGCGACAGTTCCGCAATGACGACCGGGTGCTGGGGTGGGATCTGTGGAATGAGCCCGACAATCCAGCGAAGGAATACCGCAAGGTCGAACGCAAAGACAAGCTGCAACTCGTCGCCGACCTGCTGCCCCAGGTGTTCCGTTGGGCCCGCGCGGTCGATCCGGCGCAGCCGTTGACAAGTGGCGTCTGGCAAGGCTCTTGGGGAGATCCCGGCAGCCGGAGCACCATCAGCGGCATCCAGCTCGACAACGCCGACGTGATCACCTTCCACAACTACGGCAAGCCGGCCGAGTTCGCGTCGAAGATCAACGAGCTGACGCCGATGGGTCGGCCGATCCTGTGCACCGAATACATGGCCCGATCCCAGGGCAGCACCATCGAGACAATTCTTCCAATTGCCAAGCGGCACAACGTAGGTGCGTTCAACTGGGGCTTCGTCGCCGGCAAAACACAGACCTACTTCCCCTGGGACTCGTGGGATCACCCGTACACGGCGCCACCGAAACTCTGGTTTCACGACCTGCTGCTGCCCGACGGGCGGGCCTATCGCAGCAACGAGGTGCAAACGGTGCGCGGGCTGACCGGCGGCATCGGCTGACTCCGTAGCCGGTCACCACCCGACGGTCCGGTGCTAACCACGGTCCGACGCGGCAAGGTTCTGCGCGACCTCCCGCTGCCAGAACTTGTTGGCGTGGTTGGTGTCTACCTTGATTTCGAAGCGATCCGTCATCTCGGCGGTGACTTCGGCGACGTCGACGTAGAACTGCCCATACCAGCGTCGGTGCTGATACACCGCGCCGGCCTCCTCGGTGAGCAACGGATTTTCGATGCGGGTCTTGTATCGACGTCGTCCAGGAAGCCCTCACCGAACGAGCGGCTCATCGCGGCGGCCAGCTTGGTCGCGCCGGCCGCCGGCAAACCGGGAAACTCCTGGACCGCCACGCCCCACTGCAAGACGAACGAGTCGTGCGTGACCGGATAGTGGCAGTTGATCAGTGCCACCTCAATCGTGAAGTCCGGCGCCACGTCGTTGCGTCGGAGCCACCACGCTCTACCGCCACTTCGCCGACAAGGACGATCTGGTGGTCGCGGTGCTCGACGAGTTGATCGCCGAGGCCCGCGCGGGCACGGATACCGCGGCGGACATCCCCGACGCGCTCGAGGCGTTCCGCTCGATGTTCATCGGCAGTTGCGAACCCAGCGACGCCGACACGGCGACAATTCTGCGGCTCGCAACCGCGCACCCGGGCGCACGCCCATCGGCTGATCGTCGACCTCGTCGAACCGTTCACCACGCGGCTCCGCAAGGCCGGAGCGCTGCATTCTGACGTCACGGCCGACGACATCGCGATGTTCACCCGGATGACCGTCGCCGACGACGACCATGCGGGCCGAGCCAAGGCGGTGCAGGTGTTGCTCACCGGACTGATCCAAACAGCCGAGGCCGCGCGAAAGACCAGCGTCGGCCGGAAGAAGGCGCGCGGCCGTAACGCCGGCTCGGGCCGCACCTTACTCTCCGAGAGCGGCCCGATTGCTATGCGATCTGTATGCGCTCGTCTCCGATCTTAACCTCGATACGCAGCGCGCCACCGATTGCTTCGACGTAGCGGCGCAATGTGTCGACCTGAGTGCGCTCGCTCTTTTCGCGTTCAACCTTTGAAACACTGTTCTGGCTGACATGCATAATTTCTGCCACGTAGACCTGAGTGAGATCGAGAGCTTCTCGCAGCTCACGCAGCTTATATGCGCGAACGTCAGACAATATACGGGCCTTATGCGTGTCAATCGCAGCTCGGTCGACCGGTCGCTTGGTGAGCCAATCATTCAAGGTGGCCACTATCCACCCTCCCTTCCTTTGCGTCGCAGTTCCTCTAAGTGTTAGTCGAGAAACTCATCCGCGATCGGGATGTTGTCCTTATACCAACGGCCCCATCGCCCGGATTTGTCACCCGCAACAAGAAGAACCGCGATTCGCCATGGATCGAATGCGAACAATACCCGAAACTCATTTATTACGTCACAGGTAGGTGGTCCCGTTTCGTCATGCAGACAAGGTGGGGATGACTGACTTGCAGCCAAGTTCGTCAGATGACGCCGACGCCCTCGCTGACATCGTGAAGCAGGCTAAGCCACTCGAGGGTCTCCACCGTCTTAAGCTCTTTCCGCGGGGGGGGGGGGAGATAATTCTGTACAGAGGATGAATCCCGCGCTCTCCTCTGGGAGTCCAGTAACTAGCACGGATTTCCCGGGAAAATCCGGCCGCAGCGTTGTCCACAGTTCTACGCTTCAAACACTCATCATTTCCCCGTTCGAGGAAGGCGGTCGCCTTATGTCACGATACATAACCAGAATCATCATCCTGGCCTTCGTCCGCGCTTTCACCGCCACAATGGTTGCCGGGTGCGTATCGCAACCCGCGTGCGCCAAGTGGCGCCGAACGTCGAATTCTGCGGCGCATAAGCACGCACCTTTGCGGCAAACACCGAAACCCTCAACCTTTTTAATGCTGGCAGTAAAAAGGCTTATGGGCGCCGACAAGTCGGGGCTGTTTGACTTAAGTGCCGGGCTTGGAGTCCAAGCGGCGCGCGAAGTCGATAAAACCGAAGCGCAAACACGTCTACCGGTGCCCAAATTCGTAATGACAAAACTCAAGAATCAGATCGGCGGGCATGGTCCTGATGCCCTCGTGTTCCGCCGAGGCGAGGACTACGCAGCCGGCCAGAAGTCCAGCGGCGGTTGGTTCGCCGAGGCGGTCAAACGTGCCAAGGTGCAGCGGGTCACCCCGCACGATATGGGACACTCCGCGGCCAGCTTGGCAATCGGCACAGGCGCCAACGAGCTAGCCGTCAGCCGCACGCTCGGCCACGAAAATTCGGGAGCGACTCGTGCCCGGCGGATCCGTTCAACACCGATCTTGATGCTGTCGCGGTCGCTCTTCACAACTCGTACTCACCTGCGAGTGTGGGCAAACCAAGGTCAGCGAACAGAGAAATAGCCCCTTACCCGCATTGCAGGTTTCGGGGCTTTGGCGGTGGCGGAGGGATTTGAACCCTCGGACGGTTTTAGCCGTCACACGCTTTCGAGGCGTGCTCCTTAGGCCGCTCGGACACGCCACCGCCGAGCAGCTTACCCAACCGGCGCCCGCTCACCCCAATCGCTGGCGGGCGAAAAACTCTTCCAGCCGCGCGGCGCACTGTTCTGCCAGCACACCGCCCCGCACCTCGGGTCGGTGATTGAGCCGGCGGTCGCGGACCACATCCAATAGCGACCCGACCGCGCCGGTCTTGGGTTCCCGCGCGCCGAACACCAGCCGCGCGACGCGGGCCAGGATCAGCGCGCCCGCGCACATCGTGCACGGCTCGACGGTGACCGCCAGCGTGGTTCCCTCCAACCGCCACCCGTCGCCGAGCGCCGCGGCCGCCACGCGCAGCGCCAAGACTTCCGCGTGCGCGGTCGGATCACCAAGGGCCTCTCGGGCATTCGCAGCTCGGGCGAGTTCGGTTCCGTCGGCGGCGACGATCACCGCCCCGATCGGCACGTCGCGCAGGCCCGCGGTGCCCGCAACCTCCAGGGCGGCGCGGATCAAGTCTTCGTCCGTCCTCGCCGACCCGGCGCTAGCGATCACCGACCCAAGCGGTCGATCACCACCGACAGCTGGTCGGCGAAGCCCATCTCGCGGGCAATGCGACCCAGCTGCTCGTCGGCGTACAGATCGGACTCGTCGAGGATGACACTCAGCACCGCCTCGGGCAACCCGATGTCGGACAGCAGTCCCAGGTCGCCCTCCTCGAACGGCTCCGAGTCCTCCAGATCCTCGGGGTCGATGTCGGCGTCCAGGTTGTCCAACACCTCGGCGGCGATGTCATAGTCCAGCGCCGCGGTGGCATCCGAGAGCAGCAGCCGTGTGCCCGACGGCGCTGGCCGCACGATGACGAAGAACTCGTCGTCAATGTCGAGCAAACCAAAGACCGCGCCCGCGCTACGGAGTTCGCGCAGTTCCGTCTCGGCGGCGGCCAAATTCGTCAGCGATTTCGGCGACATCACAGAACAACGCCATTGGCCCTCTTCGTGTACGACGGCGACACCAAAGCCGTCCGGCGTGTCCACGGACGCCCCTTGCGTTGCGGCCCGCTCTCGTCCCATGGCCGCCTACGCTAGTCGCTGACCAGGCCGCTTGACCAGACAGCACCCGCCGCCGCGGGGACCTGCAGCCACCGTTCTCCGCCCAACTGTGCCAACCTTGGATGGTGTCTGCGACTTCGACCGGGGCGGGAAGCAGAACCCCGGTATGCGTGCTCGGCTTGGGACTGATCGGCGGCTCGATCATGCGGGCCGCCGCGGCCGCGGGCCGCGAGGTGTTCGGGTACAACCGCTCGGTGGAGGGCGCGCACGGCGCCCTCGCCGAGGGGTTCGCCGCCACCACCGACCTCCACGACACGCTCACCCGAGCCGCCGACACCGGCGCGCTGATCGTGCTGGCCGTGCCGATGCCGGCCCTGCCGCTGATGCTTGCCCACGTCAGCGAATTGGCCCCCAAATGCCCGCTCACCGACGTGACCAGCGTCAAATCGGCGGTGCTCGACGAGGTCATCGCGGCGGGACTGCAGGAGCGATTCGTGGGCGGTCACCCGATGACCGGCGCCGAAAGCTCGGGATGGTCGGCGGGGCACGCCGGATTGTTCACCGCCGCCCCCTGGGTGGTCAGCGTCGACGACCACGTCGACCCGGTGGTGTGGTGGATGGTGATGAACTTGGCGCTGGAGTGCGGCGCGGTGGTGGTCCCGGCCAAATCGGACGCGCACGACGCCGCCGCGGCCGCCATCTCCCACCTGCCGCACCTGCTGGCCGAGGCGCTGGCCGTCACGGCGGCGGAGGTACCGCTCGCTTTCGCCCTAGCCGCCGGATCCTTCCGGGACGGCACCCGGGTGGCCGGCAGCGCCCCCGACCTGGTGCGCGCCATGTGCGAAGGCAACAGCAGCCACCTGCTGACGGCTGTCGACCGGGTGATGGACCTGCTCAGCCGGGCCCGCGACTCGCTGGACTGGGATAACTCGGTGGCCGAACTCATCGAGGCCGGCCACGCCGCACGGACGCGCTACGACCGCTTTCCGCGCTCGGACATCTTCGCCGTGGTGATCGGCGCGGAGAACTGGCGCGAGGAGTTGGCCGCCGCCGGGCGAGCGGGCGGCGTGATCAGATCCGCTCTGCCAATCCGGGATAGTCCACGATGAACCCGTCCGCGTCGACGCTCACCGTGGTGTCGGCTACCGGCGAATGCAACTTGATCCCGTCCAATCGGCCCTCGCTGGCATAGCTCACCGTCGCCGGGGTGACCGACATCTCCGGCACGTTGACGTAGACCATCGGCAGCGCGGTGCTGTCCGCGTGTTCGTGGAGCCCGAGCCGGCGGATGGGTAAGGCGTTGAAGAACGGGCTGAACACCACATCGACGTCCAGCGCCCCCTGGTATCCCTCGCGCCACTCGCCCTGGTGATCGGTGATCATCCACATGTTCTCTTCGTCACGGGCGATCGCCAGTTGCCGCTCCCGCTCCGCGAGGGTGATCGTCAGCCCGAACCGCTTGGTGGCGCCACTGTCGTCGGTCTGCAGCTCGTAGAAGGCTCCGAGGGCGGGATTGCTATCGGTGGCCGCGGCGACGATACGGCCGGTGGCCTTGATTCGCTTGCCGGACACCTGAACTCGCACCGATTCCATGCGGGAGATGTCAGGCGCGCGCCAGGTCAGCATCGTGGGCCAGACGCGTTGAGTCGGGTCAGAGGGGCTGTTCACACTCCATACCGTAAAACTTGGTCACTGACCGCGGCAGGCTGGTCGCCAACTGCGGTCTGCGTCACATCGCCGCGCCGATGGGCCGGCGCTAACGGCAGAATCGGCCCGACGCCCGGCCCGAAAGCGGACGGTTTGGCGGGTCTGGTTTCAATCTGGTCACGATCGGATAAAGATGGATCTATGAGCAGCATCACTCCTGGTTTGCCGGGTAACCCGCCGCCCGAACCGCCTTCGCCGCCCCCCACACCCGCGTCAGGACCCCGCGGCGCAAAACCCGCCGACCCCGCAATCGGCTTCACCCGCGCCGGAGCACTCTGGACGGCCTTGATCGCGGGTTTCCTGATTTTAATCCTGCTGCTGATTTTCATCATCCAGAACACGACGTCGACGCCGTTCCAGTTCTTGGGCTGGCACTGGACCCTGCCGCTGGGCGTGGCCATCCTGCTCGCGGCCGTCGTCGGCGGCCTGCTGACGGTAGCCGTCGGGACCGCGCGGATCCTGCAGTTGCGCCGCGCCGCCAAGAAGCAGCACACCGCTTCGCGCGGCTAGCCGGGCAGCCTGGCCAGCTCCGCCAGACCGCGCGAGATCAACGACGCGACGACTTCGGGCGTGTGCTCGGACTCCTTGTCGCTGGCCTGATCGGATATGCGCCGACGGAAGTCGATGCCCGCCGACGACACCGGCACCGTGCTGGGCCTGCTGTTCTACGTGATGCGGGCGATCGACGGCTGGAGCCCGATGGACGGTGGCTGGCAGCCGCCGTTCGACACCGATCTGGAGGCCCGGCGCGGGTTGGCGTTCCAACTCGTCGAGGGGGCCGCCAAACTCGGCCGCGTCGACTGGCGGGGCCAGGGCCTCGAGGGCTTCGGTCGCCCGGACGGATTCCACGACCGCCAGGTCGATCGCTGGCTGGCGTTCCTCGACTCGTACCGGGTGCGCGAGCTGCCCGGGCTGCATGAGGCCGCCGACTGGCTGCGTCGCAACCGGCCCACGTCGTACCGGCCCGGGATCATGCACGGCGACTACCGGTTCGCCAATGTGGTTCGCGCATGGCAGCCGGCCCCGCCTCGCCGCGATCGTGGACTGGGAGATGACGACGGTCGGAGACCCGTTGCTGGACCTGGCCTGGGCGCTGCTGGGCTACGACGACGAAAACCCCCAAGGCCGACGGGTTTTATCTGGACAATTCGTCGCCGACTCCTACACCGAGCTGATTCCCTTCCGGCTGACCGTGCTGCATGCCGCCTGGCTGATCGACAACGGCGACGAGCACGGTGCCCGCGCCGAGATCGCCGCCTGTAAGATTCTGGCCTCTCAAGTGTTGAAATCGATTGCGCTACGGTAGATTCAGGTGCACGGCGCGCTCGGTCTGACCGATCAGCTGCCGTTGGTCAACGTGCTGCTCGGCGGGATCGCGCTCGGGCTGGCCGACGGCCCGACCGAAGCGCACAAGGTCAACCTGGCCCGGATGCTGTTGAAGGGTACGACGCCGAAGACGAGGACTGGCCCAGCGAGATGCTCGACGTGCGCCGGTCGGCGGCCCGGGAGAAGTATGGCGCGCTGGTCGGTAGCTTTCCCACACACACATTCGCCATAACCAACAGAGTCGCCGCGGCCGTTGAGCGCGCCCTCGACGACCGCCAAGCGCGAGGCGACCGAGGAGGTAGAACGCATTCTGGCCGCCGCGGTACGGGTCATGGAACGCGTCGCACCCGAGGCGCCCCATGTGTGACATCGTCGCGGAGGCCGGCTCGTCGAACAAGGCGTTTCACCGGTACTTCGCCGGCAAGGACGAACTCATCCTGGCGGTCATGGAGCGTGGCGTCGGGATCGTGGTGTCCTACCTCGAGCACCAGATGGCCAAGGAGGCGGCGCCGACGGACAAGATCGTCCGGTGGATCGAGGGGACGTTGGCCCAGGTCGCCGCCCCGATCTGGTCAGCAAAAGCCGCGCCGCGGCCGGTTAGATGTCGACCGTACGCCAATTGGCGTACGGTCGACCAGGAAATGATGCGTCCGCTGCGTGACCTGCTGGTCGAACCGGTTGCGGCCCTGGGCAGTAACGACGTGGATCGCAATGTCGAAGCAGTGTTCTGCTGCACGGCGGCACCGATGCGCCGCTACCTGGGCTCGGCCGCGCAGTCCGAGGACATCTCACATGTGGTGCAGTTCTGTCTCAACGGCCTGGGAGTCACCTGATGCGCGCTGTCGTCTGTCGCTCGTACGGTCCGCCGGAGAGCCTGGAACTCGACGAGGTGCTCGACCCCGTGCCGGCGCCCGGCCAGTTGCTGGTCCGGGTGCACGCCGCGGCGGTCAACTTTCCCGATGTGCTGTTCACGCCGGCAGATACCTGGTCAAGATTCCGCCGCCGTTCATCCCGGGCAACGAGATCGCCGGGGAGGTGATCGCCGCCGGAGCGGGTGCGCCGTTCAGTCCGGGACAACGCGTGGCCGGCACCACCTTCGGCGCGTTCGCCGAACAAGCGCTGCTCGACGCCGCGCAAGAGACGACCGTGCCCGACGATGCGGATTTCGCCTCGGCCGCCGTGTTCGGCGTGACCTACCGCACCGCCTAAACACGCCCTGCGCTCGAATGCCGCTGTCACAGCAGGAGATTGGGTCGTGGTGCCGGCGCCGCGGGCGGGGTGGGTCTGGCCGCGGTGGATCTGGCTGTGGCGATGGGGGTCCGGGTGCTGGCCGCGGCGTCGAGCCCGGAAAAGCTCGAGCTGTGCCGCCAACGTGGCGCGCAGGCCGTCGTCGACTACGACCGCGAGGATCTCAAGATGCGGATCCGCGAACTCACCGGCGACATTGCCCGCGTTGTCCTGGACCCGGTCGGCGGAGCATATCCCGATCCGGCACTGCAGGTGCTGGCGCGCGGCGGCACGTTTGTCACGCTCGGTTACGCCGCGGGCAGCATCCCGGCCATCCCGTTCAATTTCATTTTACTCAAAGATATCTGCGTGCGGGGAATGGAGATCCGCACGTTCATGACCGACTACCCCGACCTGGCGCAACTTTTTCCTCAGCGGGGCAACGGAACTGCGTGACGGCAGCCGGTTAACCAAACGAAACAATTTGCGCGAACCTCTCTTGCCCAGCGCGGCAAACCCGCATACTGCGTAAACGGCCCTCGATGTGGTGGGCCGCAACGATCGGGCAAGGAGAACAGGTGAAGCCTGAACTGACGGTCGCGGTTGCCGGAGCAGCGATTCTGATCGCAGGTCTATCCGGTTGTTCGAGCGACAAGAAGAGCACGAGTGGGTCCCCATCGACGAGCTCGTCGACCGCCAGCGGTGGTGGCGGCACCAAGGTCGTCATCGACGGCAAAGACCAGAACGTATCCGGCTCGGTCGTGTGCACCACGGCAGGCGGCAACATCAACATCGCAATCGGCGGGGCCGCAACGGGTATAGCCGCGGTACTGACCGATGCGAACCCGCCCCAGGTGACGTCCGTCGGACTGGGCAACGTCAACGGCGTGAACCTCGCCTACTCCTCGGCGGGTGGTGGCGGCAACGCCTCGGCCACCAAGAACGGCAACAGCTACAAGATCACCGGCACCGCCACCGGCATCGACATGGCCAACCCCACGCAGCGGGTGAGCAAGCCCTTCGAAATCGACGTAACCTGCTTTAGCTAGCCGAACCTGCGGGCGGTTGCCACCCATTGAGTGGCAACCGCACCGTGAATTCCGTCCGCCCGGGCGAGTTGTCTACCGAGATGGTTCCGTTGTGCGCCTTGACAACTGCCGAGACAATCGCCAAACCCAGCTCGGTGCTTCCGCTCTTACGGGAGCGTGAGGTATCGCCGCGCGTGAAGCCCTCGAAAACCTCGGACTGCGACGCTTTCGGAATACCAGGGCCGTTGCCGATCACCTGTAGCACGCTGTGGGTCGCGTCGGTGCTCAACCGTGTCGTCACAACGATCCCTGCCCCGGTGTGAATGCGGGCATTGGCAAGCAGATTCGTCAGCACCTGGTGCAGGCGGGCCGCGTCGCTGACGACCACCACCGGTTCTTCGGGCAGGTCGAGCTCCCACTGGTGGATCCGGCCCCGCCACGTGTGCGTCACTGACCGCGTCGACCGAGACCCGGGACAGGTCCACCTGTTCGCGTTCCACAGCGGCCGGCCGGAATCCAACCGCGCCAACAACAGGTCCTCGACGAGACGCGTGATCCGCTCCGTCTCCGACGCGACCCGGCTCATCGCGAGGGCCACCGCCTCACGGTCATCGCCCATGCGTTGCGTCAGTTCGGTGTAACCGCGGATCGCGGCCAGCGGGGTGCGCAGTTCGTGACTGGCGTCCGCGACGAACTGACGCACCCGGGTCTCACTGGCCTGCCGTGCCGATAGCGCGGCCGCGATGTGGTCGAGCATCCGGTTGAGTGCCGAGGCGAGCTGGCCGACCTCGGTGGCGGGGTTCGCGTCGGATTTGGGCACCCGCACCGGCAGTTCCACCTCACCGCAGTCCAACGGCAGGTTCGACACACGGCGGGCGGTCTGCGCGACGCGGCGCAACGGCGCGAGCGCGCGCCGGATGATCACCATTCCGGCAATCGTCGCCGCGGCCAAGGCGATGACGGTGACGATTCCGAAGAGGACGAGCATCTGCAGCAACGTGGCGTCGATGTCGCGGCCATCGACAGCCCGGTGACGATCAGGTCGCCGCCACGCCGGCTCGGGGCCGCCACCACGCGGTAGCTGCCCAGGACGTCCAGATCCAGCGTCACCGGTGCGTGGCTGCCGGCGATCGCCGCGAGCTGCTACTGCGCCTTGTCGCTCAGCGCGGCCCGGGAGCCGTCGCTGGTCAGGTAGCCGGCGTCGACCGTCCTACCGGTGCTGACCACCGCCGCGACCATGCCGGCCGGCTATCCAAGCGCGTCAAGGAAGCGCGGGCCGTGGGTAGTAGACCCGATCGCGGTGCCGCCCAGGACGGTTAGGTTCCGGATAGCAGGGCGGAGCGATGCGAGGTGCCGTCGAGCTGCTAGTCGAGCTGGCGCATCAGGTGATGATTGAGCGAAAGTTCGGTCGCCGCGGCGATCCCGACGCAGACCAGGGCAAGCATCACGACCTGGCCGACCAGCAACCGCAGCCGAAGCGACCAGACTCGCCGTGTCCTAGCGGGCTGGTTTGAGGACATAAACCGCACCCCGCAGCGTGTGGATCATCGGGTCAGCCACTGTCGATCTTCTTGCGAAGATACTAGATATACAGCTCGACGATGTTTGATCGGCCGCCGCGCATCATGAAGCGCAGCAGCTCAAATTCGGTGGAGGTCAACGAGATCGGCTCACCCGCGCGGGTCACCTCGTGGCCATCCTTGTCGAGCACCAAGTCGCCGACGACGAGTTGCGCGCCGCTGTCCACGGTGGTTACGTCGGTGCGCCGCAACAGCGCTCGCAACCGCAGCACCACCTCTTCGATGCTGAACGGCTTGGTGACGTAGTCGTCGCCACCGGCGGACAACCCCGCGATCCGATCCTTCACCGCATCCTTGGCCGTCAGCAGCAGCACCGGGAGTTGAGGAATTTCTTCGCGAAGTTTTGTACAGGACGTCGAGGCTGCTCATGTCGGGCAACATCATGTCCAGGACGACGACGTCGGGGCGATGGCCGACGCGCCGTTCCGGGCGGTCGCGATGTTCCAGCCCTCGTAGCGCATCGCCATGGAGACCATTTCGGCCAGAACCGATTCGTCGTCCACGACCAGCACGTTGATCAAATTGCCATCGGCGCGGCACATGACAACGCGCTCCAAGGAGGATCGAGACTGCATCACAAGTTCCAGTATCCGCGGCCTACTGAGCCACCGCTATGACATTACCTATGTGTGTCCTGTGAGGCGCCGTTTCGCGCGGCGGGGCTAGTACCAGTACCGCCTGCCGGCAACCGGGCGGCCCACCGCACCGACCACCCACATCACCGCCCCGATAACGATCAGAATAATGCCGATCGTCCACAGCAAAGGAATGGTTAAAACATATCCAAGAATGAGCAGAACGATGCCCAAGACAATCATGACAGTTTCCTTTACGTGAGTGACACTAGTTGACTTAGCATTTTGAACTGGGTTGCGGCACGCGGCAATCCTTGACTTTCGGATTGACGCCCGCATAATTCAGCGGCCCCGTCACCACAGTTAAAGCGAGTTCCTGCTGTGATACGGTTGGTTTCCTCATTTTGATTTTGAAAGTAACTGCGTTGCCAAGCTGCGAAGACCCCAATGAGCAGCCACACCAGAACGGTCGCGCCGATTATTCTGCGACCACGCATCGTGACCTCCGTTGTGTTCGAGAAGACATTCCCGTGGCATAGCTATACCCATTGGACTTATGTCTAAACTTGGGCTCGGCAAACTTCCGAAATAGAAAAACCCGCTCGGGATGGACCGATCGGCCCCGGGCGCGCCGCCGCCCGACCATCCGGTCCGGTGGCACGCGATGGGCCGCAACGGCCAGAGTACCGACGACTGCCGCCGAAATCGGCAGTGGCCGTTACGAACTCGAGGTTCGCAAACTGAGGCTAGCCGGAGTCGACACCATCCGGGTCCGACGCCGGCCGCGATCAGCGAATTGTGTTCACGCCGGGAGGCGCGCGGAGATGAACTGCGTCGGCGACATCGAGTCCTCGTACCCCGTCGGAACGCTGCGCCCGTAGAGTGCCATCAGCTCCGGGAAGCTCAACGACAATACGTCCCAGCCACGCTCAACCAGCCAGTTGTCGACCGGCGTGCGCTATTCCGGATACCACAGCTCGTCGAAATCGGTGACCTCGACAGCGATCAGCTTGGCGGCCGTCGAGCGCACACGCTCCATGTCCTCACGGTGCCGGCGCACCTTCTCCGGATCGGCGAATCCCTCCCCGGGAACGTTGGAGCACATCCAGCTGCCCGGCGCGCTCAGCGCGATGATGCGCTCGAACAACAAGTCCTAGGCCTGCGCCAACAGATACCGGATCAGTCCCTCGGCAGACCAGGCGCTCGGCTGCGAAGGATCAAAACCGGCTTCCTGCAACGCCTTCGGCCAATCCTGGCGCAGGTCGACGGCGGTGTTGACCAGCCGCGCGGTCGGGTGCGCACCGTGCTCGCGCAACGTCTCGTTCTTGAACTTGAGGACCTTGGGCTGGCTGGTCCAGCTCATAGACCACGGTGCCGTCCGGCCAGGGCAGCCGCCAGCTGCGGGCGTCCAGGCAGGACGCCAGGATCACCACCTGCCGGACACCGGATTCGGCCGCGCCGAGAAAGAACTCGCCGAAAAACGCCGTGCGGGTCGCCATGAAGTCGACCATCAGCTGCAGCCGACGCTGCACGTCCGGCTCGATCTCGACCGCCTTGGCCACCAGCGCAGGATCGGAGTAGAGGCTCCACACCCCCTCGCCCACGGCGTCGACGAAGACGCGGGCGAACGAGCCGCGGATGAGGGGGTCATCGCTCTCGGTCTCCGCGGCACGGGCTGCCGCGACGCCGAGCGCAGTGGCCCCCTGCGTGATGTCCCAGGAATCGTTCTCGGTCCGCGGCATACCGTCCTCCACTTTTATAGTCGTTTGCGTTCACTATTCTTCCAGGCTCGGCGAGCGCCGGTGTCGCGACAGTGGTTGCCTAGGCTGATTCTCAGACGGTCAACAGTTTCGGCGAGGAGTGCCATAGACACGTACGCCCCAGGAAGTATTCGATCACCACGTGCACGCGGTCGTCGCCGGCGACCTCGACGCAATCGTCGCCGATTACGCCGAAGACTCGATTTTCGGCAAGCCGGAGGGCCTCCTGGAACGCCAGGTGCCGCGCTGGCTCGCCGAGCTGGACTCGTACAGCGAGTACGACGGCTATCCCGGCCCCGACATTCCGGGCATCGATGAGGTGTCCTCCTGGCTCGAACGTCACCGCCCGGCGACGTGGATACCGGACATCATGCACGACGACTATCACGCCGCCAACGTCATGTTCTCCCACCGGGCCGGACGTCGTCGCGATCGTCGACTAGGAGATGTGCACCATCGGTGACCCGCTTCTGGACCTGGGCTGGCTGCTGGCCACCTGGCGTCAGCCGGACGGATCCAGCGTGTTCAGCCACGCCCTCGGCGGGCAGGACGGGTTGTCCAGCACCGACGAGCTCGTGGAACGCTACGCCGCCAACACCACCCGGGACCTGTCGCAGATCACCTGGTACACCGTGCTGGCGTGTTTCAAGCTGGGCATCGTCATCGAGGGGACGCTGGCGCGCGCGTGCGCGGGCAAGGCCGAGAAGGAAGTTGGCGATAAACTACACGCGGGAACGGTGCACCTGTTCGAACGGGTGGACCTACATCGGCAACCAGTGACGGCGCGGGCCGCGCCGTCCGAACAGCGCCCATGGCGCGCGCGGAAGACAAGCAACTAGGGTCGACGCCATGAGTCAGTTCGAACGCGGCCTGGCGCGGTTGCGAGACATGCGCTTTGACCTGTATGCCCAGCCGATGCGGCAAGTGAGCCTGGAGTTGAAGATCGTCTTCTTCTCGGTCCACCTGCCAATCGCCGGCGGTAAGACGCTGCGAGTTCCGATGATCGCCACGATCGGGCCAATGCCGGACACTCCAGGCGAACGGAACGCCGCAGGCAACGCCCCGCGCGCGGAATAAACGCGCGTCAAGCAGGTGCATAAATCGCAAGAACCGGCCCCGCGGCGAACGTCGTCGGACTACACTCTCGCCGTATTCAACCGCGTGCTGTCGGGCTGGCCGCGGCTGAAAGCATTCGAGTCAGCGGGGGAAGTCGACGATGAATTTCGCGCGCCAAACGATGCCCGCCGCACACGATCACGCGACGCGGACGCTGCGGGCGCCGAGCCTGAGGCAGGGGAGTTCCGCAGCCCACGGCACAAGGTCACCACCGGAGGCTTTTCCGGCGTGGTGATCGCGGGCACGTTCCTGGTGATCGCCTTCGTTGGCGACTTGCTACTCGTGACCAAGCCGACGGTGATCCTGTCGCCGTACAGCACGGCCGGTAGGCCACCGGGAACCGCGTCGCAAGGCTCGACACCCAAGGCGCCGACGAGCGGTTAATCGCGGTCATGACCACCCTGCCACGGCAGCGTGCCCGCCGACGGCGGGGCCGGACTGGTCAGGGACGCCCACGAGGCGTGCGCCCGCGCGGCCGAAGCCGGACCCCTGACCGAGCTTGCCAACCGCTTCACCCGGGAGGGAATGACTTTCACCGAATCGGTGGTGTTCGTCAACAACCGCGGTCGCCATCTACTGTCCGACCAAGTCGTGCTAAGCGGCATATTCGCTGGTAGAAAGCGCGCCCGAAGGGATTCGAACCCCTAACCTTCTGATCCGTAGTCAGATGCTCTATCCGTTGAGCTACGGGCGCCGGTTCCTCAGTTGTGCGTCCTCGAAAGGACTCAGCGGAGGCGAGAGGATTTGAACCTCCGGTCCCTTTGAGGGGACAACTCATTAGCAGTGAGCCCCATTCGGCCGCTCTGGCACGCCTCCCTTGGACTTTCTGAGGGTGTACCGGACGCATGGCGGGCGTCCCGGAACCGCCGGAGGCATAGCGTACACAGCCGCGACATATGCTGTCGAAGTGCCTGCCCGCCTACGGCCTGAGCTGGCCGGGCTGCCGGTTTTCGTGCCTGGTAAGACCGTGCCGGGCTCGATTAAACTGGCCAGCAATGAAACGGTATTCGGCCCGCTGCCCAGTGTTCGCGCCGCGATCGAGCAAGCGACCGACCTCGTCAACCGCTACCCCGACAACGGCTGCGTCCACCTCAAGGCCGCACTCGCCAAGTATCTCGGCTCGGGCTTCGAACCCGACCACGTCGCCGTCGGCGCCGGCTCGGTCAGCCTGTGCCAACAGCTGGTTCAGATCACCGCCTCGGCCGGCGACGAGGTGGTCCTCGGCTGGCGCAGCTTCGAGCTCTACCCGCCGCTGGTCCAGGTCGCCGGCGCGGTCGCGGTCAAGGTGCCGCTGACCAACCACACCTTCGACCTCTACGCGATGCTGGCCGCGGTCACCAAACGCACCCGGCTGATCTTCGTCTGCAACCCCAACAACCCGACGTCCACGGTCGTCGACCCGGACGCGTTAAGGCGCTTCATCGAGGCCGTCCCGCCGCACATTGTGATCGCGCTCGACGAAGCCTACGTCGAGTATATTCGCGACGACATGTTGCCCGACAGCCTGGGCTTGGTCCGTACGCACCCGAATGTTGTTGTGCTGCGGACGTTTTCGAAGGCCTACGGACTGGCAGGCTTGCGCGTGGGCTACGCCGTCGGGCACCCCGACGTGATCACCGCGCTGGACCAGGTCTACGTCCCGTTCTCGGTGACGAGCATCTCGCAGGCCGCCGCCATCGCCTCGCTGGACGCCGCCGACGAGCTGCTGGCACGCACCGACGCATTGGTGGCCGAGCGGGCACGGATGAGCGCCCAGTTACGCGCGGCCGGGTTTACCCTGCCGCTATCGCAGGCCAACTTCGTCTGGTTGCCGTTGGGCCCGCGGACGCACGACTTCGCCGCGCGCGCCGCCAACGCGGGGATAGTGGTTCGCCCCTACGGCGACGACGGGGTCCGCGTCTCCATCGGCGCCCCGGAGGAGAACGATGCCCTGCTGGCGTTCGTCCGCGACTGGATCGACGGGGAAGGGTAACGAATGAGCCTGGCCCGCAAGAAGTTCACCGAGTTCAAAGAACGCGGCGGCCCGATCGACGACGCCGAGCTCGACGAGTTCTGGGTGAGCCTGGAATCGACGACATAATCGGCGAGTGGCAGGGCGGCGAGTTCGTTACCGGCCACAAAATGAACGGACAGCTGCAGCAGGCTCGCTGGTTCGGCAAGACTTCACGTCCGCGCGCGAGGTGCAGCCGCTGGTCTGCTTGGACACCGACGGAAACAAGTTCTCCAACATCGAGATGGGCAAGGGCGAGGCCAGCCTGTGGCTGGAAGAGTTCCGCGGTGAGGTGACCGCGACGATGGTTTACGACGGGCAGCCCGTGCACGACCATTTCAAGAAGATCGACGACGCCGCGGTGATAGGCATCATGAACGGCAAGGGTGTGCTCGATCATGACCGGTACTTCATATTTTCTATCTGGAACGGGTGTAGCGCCCGGTACGCGGCTGACCCGCTAGACGGCCGGGTTGCGACCGGTGAACGCGACGAGCTTCTCCAGCGCCCCGGCATCGTCGGGCACCTCGACCGGTCGTCGAACCCCGCGGGGCCACGGAATTCCGGCCGGATCGCCGTGTGCGCGAGGTCCAGCACGTACTCGGCCAACGGGTGCGGGGCATCGATCTCGCGCCCCACCGCGACCGCGTAATCCGAAGCGTGCACCAGAAATTCGATGGAGAAGATGCCGCATGCCGCCCGGGCGGTCAACTCGTTTTGCCGAAACTGACGGTGCCGTCCAGGCCACGGCGGTGCCAGGCATCCAGGGCGGGCCGGGCCGCGGCGTCACCTGCCGCTCGACCGAATCGGTTGCGTCGGGCGCCGGAATGTCGGCATCGGCCATGCCGCCGATGCCGCTGATAGACTTGAGCAGATGCTCGTTCAGCCTGGACAGGTCGCATTCCGTGCACAGTGTTTGCTTGGCCAAATCGTCGGTGGCGATGGGGTGCAGCACTTGCCGCAGGATCCCCAACGTGTCCTCGGCGCTGTGCAGCTCGTACGCGGGCGGTGAGCGAGGACCGGGTCGCAAATCACGAGACATGTTTGCCACACTACGGTCTGCCACATGGGCGAAACATACGAATCCGTCACTGTCGAGATCAAAGACCAGGTCGCACAGGTGACACTGATCGGGCCGGGCAAGGGCAACGCGATAGGACCCGCCTTCTGGTCGGAGCTGCCTGAACTGTTCGCAAACCTGGACTCCGACCCTGACGTGCGGGCCATTGTGCTGACCGGTTCCGGCAAGAACTTCAGCTACGGCCTGGACGTGCCGGCCATGGGCGGCTCGTTCACCCCGCTGCTGTCCGGCGACGCGCTCGCCGGGCCGCGTGCGGTGTTCCACCGCGAGGTCAAGCGCATGCAGGCCGCGATCACCGCGGTCGCCGACTGCCGCACCCCCACCATCGCGTCGGTGCACGGCTGGTGCATCGGCGGCGGTGTCGACCTGATCTCCGCGGTCGACATCCGCTACGCCAGCGCCGACGCGAAGTTCTCGGTGCGGGAGGTCAAGCTCGCCATCGTCGCCGACATCGGCAGCCTCGCCCGGCTGCCGCTGATCCTCAACGATGGCCACCTACGCGAGCTGGCGCTGACCGGCAAGGACATCGACGCCGCCCGCGCCGAGAAGATCGGCTTGGTCAACGACGTCTACGAGGACGCCGAGGCGACGCTGGCCGCCGCCCATGCCACCGCCGCGGAGATCGCCGCCAACCCGCCGCTGACGGTGCACGGCATCAAGGACGTCCTGGACCAGCAGCGTACAGCCGCGGTCGCCGAGAGCCTGCGCTACGTCGCGGCCTGGAATGCGGCGTTCCTGCCGTCCAAGGACCTGACCGAGGGCATCTCGGCGACGTTTGCCAAACGCACGCCCCAGTTCACCGGGGAGTAGCCCGACGCCACGTATCCTCGCTGGGGTGGCGACAAGGACTCCAGAGACTCCCGAGACTCCAGACGGACAGCTGACGCCCGACGGGAAGATCCACGTCCCGGCTGACCTGGACGCGGTCACCTCCGTCGGCGACGAAGACCACTCCGGTACCGACCCCGCCGCCTTCGAACGCATTTGGCAGGCCGCCCGCCACTGGTACCGGGCGGGCATGCATCCGGCCATCCAGCTGTGCATCCGGCACCGTGGGCGCGTCGTGCTCAACCGCGCGATCGGCCACGGGTGGGGCAACGCGCCCACCGATGCACCGGACGCCGACAAGATCCCGGTCACCACCGACACACCGTTTTGCGTGTATTCGGCGGCCAAGGGCATCACCGCGACCATGGTGCACATGCTCGTCGAACGCGGCGTTTTCTCGCTCGACGACCGCGTCTGCGAGTACCTGCCCAACTTCACCAGCCACGGCAAGGACCGCATCACGATCCGCCATGTGATGACCCACAGCGCCGGACTGCCGTTTCTCACCGGGCCGAAGCCGGACCTCAAGCGGACCGACGATCATGAATACGCCCAGAACATGCTCAGCAACTTGCGTCCGCTGTACCGCCCGGGCCTGGTGCACATCTACCACGCGCTGACCTGGGGACCGCTGATGCGCGAGATCGTCTACGCGGCCACCGGCAAGGACATTCGCGAGATCCTGGCCGCCGAGATCCTCGACCCCCTGGGCTTCCGCTGGACCAACTTCGGTGTCGACAAAGAGGACCTCGCGCTCGTCGCGCCGAGTCACGCGACCGGTCGGCCGTTGACTCCGCTCATCGCACAGATATTCCGCAAGGCCATCGGCGGAACCATGCACGAAATGATACCGGTGACCAACACCCCGTTCTTCCTGACCACGGTGATTCCGTCGTCGAACACTGTCTCGACCGCCAACGAGCTGTCCCGCTTCGCCGAAATATGGCGTCGCGGAGGCGAGCTCGATGGCGTTCGGGTGATGCGGCGGGAAACGGTGCGCGCCGCCACGACCGAAAGCCGGCGGTTGCGGCCGGATTTCGCGGTCGGCTTGATGCCCGCGCGCTGGTCCACCGGATTCATATTGGGCACCAACAGGTTCGGCCCATTCGGGCGTAACGCACCGGCCGCATTCGGCCACCTCGGACTGGTCAACGTCGCGATCTGGGCCGATCCGCAGCGTAGCCTCGCCGCCGGCCTGATCAGCAGCGGCAAACCCGGCCACGACCCAGAGAACCGCCGGCACGTCGCGCTGATGAACGCCATCGCCGCCGTGATTCCGACCGGGTGAGGGCCAGTGGCCGTTCGTCGACGACAGTGTGGACGGGCGATCGGCCGCAGCGACGAGGTCGCCCGGCGCTCAAGATTGGCGGTCAGGGCCTCGGCGCGGTCTGCACCTCCCTGAGCGGGGGCGCGGTCGAAACGATGCTCCTCGGCGACGCCACCGCGTCACCGACGCGACGGTGACGACCGCCGCCCCGACGCCGCTGCGTGGCCCCAGTACGGTCCTGCTCCCGCCCTGACGCGCCGACGAGGCGCTGCCTTTGCTGGCGATTTCGCGGGGCGCGGCGGTGGTGTACACCGATGTGCACATCGCTCCTGCCGACGGTGTCGGCGCCGTCGTTCGCCGTTTACCGACGAGTCAACCGCCTCGCCGCTGATCACTGCGGTGGCGGAGGGATTTGAACCCCCGGACGGTTTTTGCCGTCTCTCGCTTTCAAGGCGAGTGCATTAGGCCGCTCTGCCACGCCACCGCTGACCAGGGTAATGGGGCTAGTACCGTGGCCCGCATGCGCGCTATCGTCGCCGAGTCATCCGACCGACTCATCTGGCAAGAAATCCCCGACGTCTCCGCGGGTCCCGACGAGGTATTGATCAAGGTCGCCGCGGCCGGGGTCAACCGTGCCGACGTGCTGCAGACCGCCGGTAAGTATCCGCCGCCGCCGGGCGCCAGCGACATCATCGGCATGGAAGTGTCCGGAGTCATCGCCGAAGTGGGTTCCGGTGTCACGGAATGGTCCGTCGGGCAAGAGGTTTGCGCGTTGCTGGCCGGTGGCGGGTATGCCGAGTACGTCATTGTCCCCGCGGCGCAGGTGTTGCCGATTCCCGACGGCGTCACGCTGGAGGACGCCGCGGGGCTTCCCGAGGTCGCCTGCACGGTGTGGTCGAATCTGGTGCTAACGGCTAATCTGAGCAAGAGCCAGCTGCTGCTGATGCACGGCGGGGCCAGTGGCATCGGCACCCACGCGATCCAGGTCGCTCGGGCGTTGGGTGCGCGGGTGGCGGTCACCGCGGGCTCGGCGGCCAAGCTCGACATCTGCCGCGACCTGGGCGCCGAGATCACCATCAACTATCGCGAAGAGGACTTCGTCGCGCGGCTTCGTGGCGAGACGGACGGCGCCGACGTGATCTTCGACATCATGGGCGCCTCCTACCTGGACCGCAATCTCGACGCCCTGGCCACCGACGGTCAATTGGTCATCATCGGCATGCAGGGCGGGCTGAAGGCCGAGCTGAACATCGGCAAGCTGCTGCCAAAACGGCTGCGAATCATTGGAACCACGCTGCGGGCCCGACCGGTGACCGGCCCCAACAGTAAAAGCGAAATCGTTGCGGCGGTGACGGAGTCGCTGTGGCCGATGATCGCCGACGGTCGGGTACGGCCGATCATCGGCGCGCGGATGCCGATTCAGCATGCCGGCGACGCCCATCGCAGCCTGGTGGCCGGCGACGTCCACGGCAAGATCGTGCTGACCGCCTAAGCGACGCGGATTTCAGTGTGCCGCTAAAGTTTTCAGTGTGAGGATGCGGCGGCCACGCCGGGCGCGGCCGCCGTGGCTGCACGGTCAACGTTGTCGGGCGCGGCTAGCCGAACGACGCCAGGGCGCGCACCAACTGGTCGACCTCGGCCATCGTCGAGTAATGCGCCAGCCCCACGGTCACCGCGCCACCGACCTCGTTGGCGCCCAGCGCGTCGAGCACGCGTGAGCTCTCGTTCGACACGGCCAGAATTCCGTTGTCCGCCAAGCGTTGAACGACCCGTTCGGCCGGCACGCCCTGCAACGCGAAACTAACCACCGGGATCCGCACCTCGGTCCGACCGATCAGCATCACCAACGGCAACGTCCGCAACGACATCATCAAATAGTCGAAGATGCGGGTCATGTACGCGGCCGCGGATTGCATCGACACCGACAACCGCTCACGGCGGGTGCCGCGCGCTGACTCATCCAGCGCCGCAAGGTATTCGATGCTGGCCACCACGCCGGCCAGCAGACCGTACTGATGCGCCCCGACCTCCAAACGCGCCGACCCGGTGGCGGTGATATCGGTGGACACCGAGCTGAACGTGTTGATCAGCGCCGGGTCGCGGAACACGATCGCCCCGATCGGCGGCCCGCCCCAGGCGAGCGCGTTCACCGCCACCACATCGACGTCGGTCTCCTTGACGTCGAGGAGCCGGTAGGGCGCGGCCGCGGAATGGTCCACGATCACCATCCCGCCGACGTCGTGCACCAGCTTGGTCAGCGCCCGCAGCTCGGTGACGGTGCCCAGCGTCCCCGACGCCGACGTGACCGCGATCAACCGGGTGGATTTCCCGACCAAGCTCTCCCACTGCCACGTCGGCAGCTCACCGGTCTCGATGTCGACCTCTGCCCACTTCACTTTGGCGCCATAGCGGTGAGCCGCCCGCAGCCACGGCGCGATGTTGGCCTCGTCGTCCAGCCGGCTGACCACCACCTCGTACCCCAGGCCGGCCCGCGAGGACGACGCCTCGGCCAGCGAGGACAGCAGGATCGCGCGATCCGCGCCCAGCACCACTCCCGCCGGGTCAGCGTTGAACAGATCGGCCACCGCGGCCCGGGCCGCGTTCAACACCGCCGCGCTGCGCTGCGCCGAGGGGTGCGCCCCCACGGTCGTGGCAGCCGACCGGCGGAAAGCGGTGGAAACGGTGGTCGCCACGGAATCGGGAATCAGCATTCCGGCCGGAGCGTCGAAGTGGACCCACCCGTCACCCAGCGATGGATGCAGTCCGCGCACCCGGGCGACATCGTAAGCCATGCCAGCCACCTTAGAGCTTTCGCAATCCCGCGAGACTGTGACGGTTGCGGGTGCTGCGACGGGTCAAGCCAGACGTGGCCTCCCGAGCCAGGTCACCCGGGCAGCCATACTAGTCCAGTGGGGCTCTGGATCGGAACGCTGATCGCGCTGTTCTTGCTGATCGCCCCGGGTGCCATCATCGCGCGGATAGCCCAGCTGACGTGGCCGATCGCGGTCGCGGTGGGCCCCGCGCTGACCTACGGCGTGGTCGCGCTGACAATCATTCCCTTCGGCGCGGTCGGAATCCCTTGGAACGGCTGGACGGCGCTCGCCGCACTGGCCGTCGTGTGCGTCGCGATGACGGGATTGCAGCTGGCGCTCAGGCGCTACCGCGACGCCGAGGCCGAGGCCCGCGGGATCGGGGGCTGGCCGGCGCTGGCGGTCGCGGCCGGTGTCCTGCTCGGCGCGCTGCTCGTTATGTGGGCTGCGTATCGCGGACTGGCGGCACATTGGCAGACCATCCCGAGCACCTGGGACGCAGTCTGGCACGCCAACGAAGTCCGGTTCATTCTCGACACCGGCCAGGCGTCCTCGACGCACATGGGTGAGCTGCGCAACGTCGAAACCCACCACCTGCTGTACTACCCCTCCGTGTTCCACGCGTTGACCGCCGTGTTCTGCCAGCTCACCGGGGCGGCGCCGACCACCGCGTACACGCTGAACTCCGTGGCCGCGGCCGTCTGGCTGTTCCCGACCAGCGCGGCGATGCTGACCTGGCATCTGCGGCGGCCGCGCACCACCGAGTGGCGTACCGTGGGAGTGGCGGCCACCGCGGCCGCGCTGTCGGCGTCGTTCACCGCGCTCCCTTACGTCGAGTTCGGCGTCGCGGCGATGCCCAACCTGGCGGCCTACGGCGTCGCTGTGCCGACATTCGTGTTGATCACCTCGACGCTGCGGCACCGCGACCGCATCCCCACCGCCGTTCTGGCGATGGTGGGCGTCATGTCGGTACACATCACCGGCGGCTTCATCGCCGTGCTTTTCCTGTTGGCGTGGTGGGCCATGGACGCGCTGTGGCATCCGGTGCGGCGCAGAGTGGCCGATGCCCTGATCCTGGCCGGCGTCGTGGTGGTGGCCGGCCTGATCCTGTTACCGCAGTTCATCAGCCTCCAGCAGCAGAAAGACATCATCGCCGGGCATTCATTCCTCACCCACCTGAGCATGAAGCGCGGCTTTTTCGACATGATCTTCCAACGCTCCCGCCACCTCAATGACTTTCCGGTCCAGTACGGCCTGGCCGCCCTGACGGCGATCGGCGGTGTCATCTTCCTCGTAAAAAAAGTCTGGTGGCCGCTGGTGGTGTGGCTGCTGCTGGTCCTGGTCGGCGTCGATGCCGGCACCCCGGTGCGCGGCGTGACCGGCACGCTGGCCGGGGGGATCGGGGAGTTCTTCTACAAGGACCCGCGCCGCATCTCCGCGGCGATCACGCTGCTGCTGGAACCTATGGCCGGGGTGGGGCTGTTCGCGATCGTCGTCACGCTGGCGGCCGGCGCCCGGCGGGTCACCGAACGCGTCCGACCGTCCGCCACAACCGAGAAGCGCACCGAACCACCCTGGGTGGCGGCGACCGCGGTGCTGCTGGTGCTGTCCACCGTGTTCATCGCCCGGCATTACTTCTATCGACACCTATGGCTGATGGGTGACAAGTACGACTCGGTGATGATCGACCAGCGCGACCTGATGGCGATGGCCTATCTGTCCACGTTGCCCGGCGCACGTAGCACGCTGATTGGAAACGCCAACACCGACGGCACCGCCTGGATGTATGCCGTGGCCGACCTGCATCCGCTCTGGACACACTACGACTATCCGCAACAGATGGGCCCGGGCCCGCAGCGGTACAACTTCTGGGCGTTCGCCCGCCGCGGCATTTCCGATCCCAGAGCGGTCGAGGCTATTAAAGCCCTCAATATTCGGTACATCCTCACTAGCACACCGACGGTTCGCGGGTTCGTCGTACCGGACGGACTAGTGTCGCTGGAAAAATCGAAGTCGTGGGCGCTGATCTACGACAACGGTGGGGCCAAGATCTATGAATGGCGTGGAGATGCCGACCAGCCCCACCACTAGAAGCACACGAGGATGGTGACCGGATTGAGTAACGGCAACGATAGCCCGGACTCCGACGGTGTCGAAATCATCGGTGGCGTCGATCCGCGCATCATGGCGATACGCCAGGACGCCGACGACGAAGACTCCGAGGAGCGCTCGCTGACTGACCTGGTCGAGCAGCCGGCCAAGGTGATGCGCATCGGGACCATGATCAAGCAACTGCTTGAAGAGGTGCGCGCGGCACCGCTCGACGAAGCCAGCCGCAAGCGGCTGCGCGACATCCACGCCACCAGCATCCGCGAGCTGGAAGACGGGTTGGCGCCCGAGCTTCGCGAGGAGCTCGACCGCCTGACGCTGCCGTTCAACGAGGACTCCGAACCATCCGACGCCGAATTGCGCATCGCGCAGGCGCAACTCGTCGGGTGGCTGGAGGGACTGTTCCACGGCATCCAGACCGCGTTGTTCGCCCAGCAGATGGCGGCCCGCGCGCAGCTCGAGCAGATGCGCCAAGGCGCGCTGCCGCCCGGCATCGGCCGCACGGGCCACGGACACGGCTCGGGCACCGGGCAGTACCTGTAAGAGCAGGTAACAGTGTCCGGTCCGGGCGGTCCGCATATCGAGACCAGCAACGCGTGGGTGGAATTCCCCATTTTCGACGCCAAGTCGCGCTCGTTGAAGAAGGCCTTCCTCGGTAAGGCGGGCGGGACGATCGGGCGCAACAATTCCAACGTCGTCGTCGTCGAGGCGTTACGGGACATCACCATGTCGCTCGAGCTGGGTGACCGGGTCGGCCTGGTCGGCCATAACGGCGCCGGGAAATCGACACTGCTGCGGCTTCTTTCGGGCATCTACGAGCCCACCCGGGGCTGGGCGAAGGTGACCGGACGCGTCGCGCCGGTGTTCGACCTCGGCGTGGGCATGGACCCGGAGATCTCCGGTTACGAGAACATCATCATCCGCGGCTTGTTTCTGGGGCAGACCCGCAAGCAAATGCTGACCAAGGTCGACGAGATCGCCGAGTTCACCGAACTCGGCGATTACCTGTCGATGCCGTTGCGCACCTACTCCACCGGTATGCGGGTCCGGCTAGCAATGGGCGTGGTCACCAGCATCGACCCGGAGATCCTGCTGCTCGACGAGGGCATCGGCGCGGTGGACGCCGAGTTTTTGAAAAAGGCCCAGTCGCGGCTGCAGAGTCTGGTGGAGCGTTCTGGGATCCTGGTTTTCGCCAGCCATTCCAACGAATTCCTGGCCCGGCTGTGCAAGACGGCGATGTGGATCGACCACGGCAGCATCCGCCAGTCGGGCAGCATCGAAGACGTGGTGCGCGCCTACGAGGGTGAGGACGCGGCACGCCACGTCCGCGAGGTGCTCGAAGAGACACGCATGCAAAACCAGGCCGACCGACCGCTGGCGCAAAACGCTTCCGGGGATGAGTGAATCCATCTTCGCCGTCGTGGTCACCCACCGGCGACCCGACGAACTCGCCAAGTCGCTGGACATGCTCAGCACTCAAACCCGGCTGCCCGATCACCTGATCGTCGTCGACAACGAGGGCGCCGCGGACAGTCGTGTAGCTGAACTGGTTTCCGCCCAACCTATCTCGACCACATATCTGCCCTCACGCCGAAATTTGGGCGGCGCAGGCGGTTTCGCGCTCGGCATTTTGCACGCGCTAGCACAGGGCGCCGACTGGGTGTGGCTTGCCGACGACGACGGCCGCCCGCAGGACTCCCGGGTGCTGGCCACGCTGCTGGACTGCGCCGAGAAACACGGCCTGGCCGAGGTGTCACCGATGGTATGCAACCTGGACGACCCGGAACGGCTGGCGTTCCCGTTGCGCCGCGGCGTGGTATGGCGCAGGCGCGCAGGCGAATTGCGCACCGAACCGGGACAAGACTTGCTGCCCGGCATCGCGTCGCTGTTCAACGGCGCGCTGTTCCGGGCGTCGACCTTGGACGCCGTCGGGGTCCCCGACATGCGGCTGTTCATCCGCGGCGACGAGGTGGAGCTGCACCGGCGGCTGGTGCACTCGGGCCTGCCGTTCGGCACCTGCCTGAACGCCGTCTATCTGCACCCGTGTGGGTCCGACGAGTTCCGGCCCATTCTGGGTGGCCGCATGCACACCCAGTACCCCGACAATGCGATGAAGCGGTTCTACACCTACCGCAATCGCGGCTATCTGCTGGCGCAGCCGGGCCTACGGAAGCTACTCGTCCAGGAGTGGCTGCGGTTCGGCTGGTTCTTCTTAATATCCCGCCGCGACCCCAAGGGTATGCTGGAGTGGATTAGGCTACGCCGCATGGGCCGTCGCGAACAATTCGGCACGCCGGGAGGATCATGACATTCATCGACGCCGCCGCTCAGTCGCGGACGTTCGCCCGGGCCTGGGGCGACTTGGTCTCCGGCTTCCGCCGGCACGAGCTGTGGCTGCATCTGGGTTGGCAGGACATCAAGCAGCGCTACCGCCGATCGGTGCTGGGGCCGTTCTGGATCACCATCGCGACCGGCACCACGGCTGTGGCGATGGGCGGGTTGTACTCGAAGCTGTTTCACCTGGACTTGTCGGTGCACCTGCCCTATGTCACCCTCGGGCTGATCATCTGGAACCTGATCAACGCGGCCATCCTGGAGGGCGCCGACGTCTTCGTCGCCAACGAGGGACTGATCAAGCAGTTGCCGACGCCGTTGAGCGTGCACGTCTACCGGCTGGTGTGGCGGCAGATGATCCTGTTCGCTCATAACATCGTCATCTACTCCGTCGTGGCAGCGATCTTTCCCAAACCTCGGTCGTGGGCTGACCTTTCGGTGATCCCGGCGCTCGGGCTGATTGTGCTCAACTGCATCTGGGTGTCCCTGTGTTTCGGCATCCTGGCGACCCGCTACCGCGACATCGGTCCGCTGCTGTTTTCGGTCGTGCAGCTGCTGTTCTTCATGACACCGATCATCTGGAACGACGACACGTTGCGACAGCAGGGCGCCGGACGCTGGTCGAGCATCATCGAACTCGACCCGCTGCTGCACTATCTGGACATCGTGCGGGCGCCATTGCTGGGCGCCCACCAGGAGCTGCGGCACTGGGCGGTGGTGCTGATGCTGACCGTCGTCGGCTGGCTGCTGGCGGCATTCGCGATGCGGCAATACCGCGCCCGGGTCCCCTACTGGGTCTAGCCGTCCAGGCGCCACACACCGCGCCAAGAATCCTTTGAGGATCCGTCAAGGCACTCCTTCGACGCTGTGCTAACCAGGTACCGGTCGGCGGCGAAGGGATCGCGATGCTCAGGCTGTTCGGCGGCGAACAGATCGCGGCGCCTCTCGGGGCGGGCAAAGACACCGAAACTCGGCGCCGGAACCCCTCGATGAGGGACCATGCGATCGTGAGCGATGCCGCGGCAATCGGTTGTGTGGGGACGATCGTCGTGGCGACACGCGGTGACCGCGGTCCCGGCGAGGTGCTGGTGACCGTACGGGGTGCCAAGGAGACCTTCCTGGCCTGGTCCGACGATCCGCTGCCCAAGGACAGCCAGGTCCGGGTGGTCGAAATCCGTGGCGGGCGAACCGTCGTCGTCGAACCCTGGCAGACGCAACAATACCTGGTCCGACCCAGACGGCGAGTGAAACCCGCTGCTGCACAACACAACCGAAAGGAATTCAAGAATGCTCGGTTACAAGGTGCCCGCTCCCGACGAGGCACTGCTGATCTCCGGCGGCCGGGCCAAGGGAACGCCCCCTTCCGGGTCGTCACCGGACACACGGTGCGTTCGTCATCTCGTTCTTCCGTAAGACACGCTTCCTGACCCTCGCCATGTGCGAATCCGAAGTGGCCGAAAAGTGTGTCACTCAACAGGGAATCACGCTCAACGTGCGGGCGGTAATCTCGTTCATGGTCGGCAACGACACCGAAAGGATCATCAGCGCCTCGCAGCGCTTCTTGTCCGAACAAGAGCGGGCGCGGAGCAACCGACGATCTGCGTGATCGACGACGCACACGGGGTCGACCGGGCCTCCATGCAGGCGTTCGGCTTGACGGCGCGCCGGCTTTTGGCGGACCGGGTGGTCATGCTGTTCGCCACCCTGTACGGCATCCATCCCCTCGACGAGCTGCCCGGAGTTCAAGCTGCGCTGTCTGTCCGACTTCGACGCGCGGGCGCTGCTGACCGCGCTGGTCCCCGGGCGGCTCAGCGATCAGGGGCTAGACAGCATCATCGGCGTGCGCGAACTGCGGGCCACTGGCGAGAAGGTGCGCAGCCAGCGAAAGGCGATAGCTCGCCGCTGACCGGCCAGGAGCTCCACATTGCCCGGGCTGGCCCGCGACTGCTACACCAACTCCGAGATCGGCGCACAGCTCTTCATCAGCCCACGAACCGTGGAGTGGCACCTGACCGCGTCTTCGCCAAACTTGGTGTCACTTCGCGGCGGGGAGCTGCGCAGCGCCCCGGTCGACCGGCCCCTGACCGGACAATTCGGCGGCGCCGGCGAACTGCGAGGATTCCGGTTCGGAAACGGGTGTACGCGCTTCATGAATAATGGTGGCTGCTATCCCGTGGTGCGACACTGGTACGCCACCCCGAGCAAACTGGGCGAAAGGTTCACCGACGTGGGCAAGAAGGTCCAATCAGCGGCCGATGCGGCGCGGGAGAACCTCGCCGCGGAGGTGAACCGGCTACGACAGCGGCGCGAACTTCTCGAGGCCGAGGTCAAGAACGACCGCGGCATGGTCGGCGACCACGGCGACGCGGCGGAGGCGATTCAGCGGGCCGAGGAACTGGTGGTGCTCGGCGATCGCATCAACGAGTTGGACCGGCAGCTGCGGGCCGGTCCGTCGCATTTCGACGGGGACGAAACGCTGCCCGGCGGCACCGAGGTGACGTTGCAGTTCGCCGACGGCGAAGTCGTCACCATGCACGTCATCTCCATCGTCGAGGAGACGCCCGCCGGCCGCGAGGCCGAGACGCTTACCGCGCACAGCCCGCTCGGGCAGGCGCTGGCCGGGCACAAGGCGGGCGACACCATCACATACTCGACGCCGCACGGCGAAAGCCAGGTCGAGCTGATCTCGGTGAAGCTGCCCCGTTAGCCGCCCGTCGGCTGCCCCGGTGGCGCGCGCGTCCCGATAAACTCCCCCAATGCATCCCCCCGAGTCCGGAAC
>NZ_LR655722.1 GCF_902168065.1 Mycobacterium tilburgii
CCGTCACCCCATACCCCGGCCCTACCGGCGAACGCGCCCACTGGTGGTGGTAGCAACCTTTCCAACCCCAACCACTACCAACCAGACCAGCGCGAATAACACCGGATCGATAATGAAACCGGTTGGGGTGTAAAGTAATTCATTCGCGATACCCGCTGCAATGCGATTTCGAGCCGACCCTATGCCCAAGCGGTCGGCTCCGTTCGTCCCAGTCGCGTCCGGAAACGGTCATGAACGCGACGCAGGGGCGCCATCGATGGCCTGCTGGAGAAACTGGTCGAGCTTCACGGTGTGCGCCATCGCTATCGCCGAGGATTTCTGGGATTTCTGCAGGACACCAGTCAACGAAGAATAGCGGCGATGGCGTCGAGTTTGGGTAGCTACCGTCGATGAGCACTTCACCTCTTCGCTCGTTGGATCGCCGCGCGATTAGGCTGCCCTGCATGACCGAAGTAACTCCGGTAACCCACGTCACGGCCGACCAGGTCGAAGCCGCCCGGCACGACACCAAGCTCGCCCAGGCGCTCTACCACGACTGGGAGGCCGAGACCTACGACGAGAAATGGTCGATCTCCTACGACCAGCGCTGCGTAGACTACGCCCGGGGCCGTTTCGACGCCATCCTGCCCGACGCAGTGCAGCGGGACCTGCCCTATGATCGTGCTCTCGAATTAGGTTGCGGCACAGGGTTTTTTTTGCTCAACCTGATCCAGTCCGGCGTAGCGCGGCGCGGCTCGGTTACCGACCTGTCGCCCGGTATGGTCAAGGTCGCCATCCGCAACGGGCGGTCGCTGGGTCTGGACATCGACGGTCGGGTCGCCGACGCCGAGGGCATCCCGTACGAGGACAACACGTTCGACCTGGTGGTCGGGCACGCGGTGCTGCACCACATTCCCGACGTCGAGCTGTCGCTGCGCGAGGTGATCCGGGTGCTCAAGCCCGGTGGCCGGTTCGTGTTCGCCGGTGAACCCACGAACGTCGGCGAGGTCTATGCTCGCTCGCTGTCCACCCTGACCTGGCAGGTGGCGACCAACGTCACCAAGCTGCCTGGCTTCGGCGGCTGGCGGCGCCCGCAGGTCGAGCTCGACGAGTCGTCGCGCGTCGCCGCCCTGGAGGCCATCGTCGACCTGCACACCTTCGCCCCCGAGGACTTGGAGCGGATGGCCACCAACGCCGGCGCGGAGCAGGTGGCGACCGCCAGCGAGGAGTTCACCGCCGCGATGTTCGGCTGGCCGGTCCGCACCTTCGAGGCGTCGGTGCCGCCGGGCCGGCTGGGTTGGGGCTGGGTGAAGTTCGCTTTCAACGGCTGGAAGGCGCTGAACTGGGTCGACGCCAACATTTGTCGGCATGTCGCGCCGAAGGGCTGGTTCTACAACGTGATGGTCACTGGGGTCAAACCCTCCTGAGCTCCGGTTTGTCCTTCACCACCGACGACGTCGACTATCTGCGGTCGCAGTCGGGGGTCGCGGCGCTTGACGCGGTCGTCGAATTCGCGTTGACCGACGCCACCCGAATCGCCGATATCGCCGCGGTGCGGGCCCGCTTCGGCGACCGGACGCCCGTGCTGGTGGAAACCACGCTGCTGGGCCACCGCGCCGTGGACAAGCTTGACACCCTGGGTGCCGTGTCGGATTGGCTCTTCACCGATGAGGCGTTGCAGCAAGCCACCGCCTCGCCCGTGGCGGCGCACCGGGCGAGGCGGCTGACGGCCGGCCGGCGTCGCCGTCCATGACGCCACCTGCTCGATCGGCACCGAAGTGGCCGCGCTGCGCGCCGCGGGCGCGCGTCGTAGGCAGCGACCTGGACCCGGTGCGGCTAGCGATGGCGGCCCACAACCTGGGCGCGGGCGCATCGCTGTGCCGCGCCGACGCGTTGCACCCGGTGACCCGCGACGCGGTGGTGCTCGTCGACCCGGCCCGACGCCAAGGTGGGCGGCGCCGGTTCGACCCCGCTGACTATCGGCCCGCGCTGGACGCGCTCATCGACTGCTACAAAGGCCGTGATCCGGTCGTAAAGTGTGCTCCCGGAATCGATTTCGATCAGGTGGATCGGCTCGGATTCGACGGTGAAATCGAGGTGACGTCCTGCCGCGGGTCAGTGCGCGAGGCGTGCCTGTGGTCGGGGAGCCTGACCGAGCCGAGCGTTCGGCGCCGGGCTAGCGTGTTGGATCGCGGCGAGCACCTCACCGACGCAAAACCCGGCGACTGCGACGTGCGGCCGGCCGGGCGATGGATCATCGACCCGGACGGCGCCGTCGTGCGGGCCGGCCTGGTGCGCCACTACGGTGCCCGGCATGGGCTGTGGCAACTGGATCCCGTCATCGCTTATCTGTCCGGCGACCACCTGCCGCCGGGACTGCGCGGGTTCGAGGTGCTCGAGCGGTTGGACTTCGACGAGCGCCGGCTGCGCCGGGTGCTGGCGGGGCTGGATTGTGGCGCGCTGGAAATTCTGGTCCGCGGATTGCAGATCGATCCCGACGCGCTGCGCCGACGGTTGCGGCCGCGCGGCAGCCGCTCCTTGTCGGTGGTGTTGACCCGCATCGGCTCCGGGCCCGCCGCCCGTGCCACGGCGTACGTCTGCCGGCCGTCGCGGTTAGGCCGGTACGCTGTGCGCGGTCCTTCGGGGGGACCTCCTCACCGCCGTCGACGAGGACAATTCGAATTATGCGCTATATGATCGCGGCCGCGATGCTGTTCAGTGTGGTATTGCTCCCCGGGCCCGCGGCCGCCGAACCGGCGTCCTGCGCCAGCCTGGGCGGCACCATCGAGACCGGCCAGCTGTGCCATGTGCGCGCGATCGGGCCCACCTACGCGCTGAACCTGACGTTCCCGGCCGATTACCCCGACCAGCAGGCCCTGACCGACTACATCGCGCAGAACCGCGACGGGTTTCTCGCTGTCGCGCAGACGTCTGGTCCCCGCGAGCAGCCCTATCAGATGGACGCGACCACCGAGCAGCACTTCGCCGGTCAGCCGCCGCACAACACCCGCAGCGTCGTGCTGAAGTTCTTTCAGGACGTCGGCGGCTCCCACACGTCCACCTGGTACAAGTCGTTCAACTACCACCTGGGCACCAAACAGCCCATCACCTTCGACACCCTGTTCGCGCCGAACACGTCGCAGCTGGACGCGATCTTCCCGCTGGTCCAGCGCGACCTGGATCGGAAGAACGCGTTCGGCGCGGCCATCCCGCCGTTGTCGGGCCACGACCCGTCGCACTATCAGAATTTCGCGATCACCGACGACCAGCTGATCTTCTATTTCGCGCCGGGGGAGTTGCTGCCCGCGTTCACCGGACCCCGCCAGGCCCAGGTGCCGCGCAACGCCATTCCGCCGCTGGCGATCTAAGGACCGCTCAGGCCGGGGAGTAGCCGTAGACTTGCCCGTCGCTGGTGGCGGCGACCACCCGGCGATCGGTGCCGATCGCGAGCCCGACTGGATATCCGGTGGCTTCTGGCAGCGGATAGCTGTTGACCGTGTGGCCGTTGGCCAGGTCGAACACCAGTAGCGACATGCCCCCGACGTCGTCGTGGCCGGGGCCGCTGGTCACGACGTACCCCACGGCGCCACCGGCCAGGCCCGACGACGACAGCGGTGTGACGTCGTCGCGGCGCCACACCTGATCGGCGTGATCACCCGCGTCCTTGAACGCGGCCAGCCGGGTGTCGGGCCCGCCGCCGGCCACGATCAGGCCCTGCGGGGTGATCGCGGGCGGCGTCTGGGCCAGGAAGCCTAGCGGCACCGACCACTTCGGCTTCCCGTCGGCGGCCGACAAGGCCCACAACCGTTCGTCGCGCCCGTTGACGTAGACGGTCGTACCGTCGGCGGACAGGACCGGGCTGGCGATCACCCCGGCGTCGACCGCGTCGCTGGTCCACTCGCGGGTGATCAGCGGAGTCTGGCCACGGTGGTACTTCAGCCCGACCAGTCCGGCCGCCGGCGCTCCCGGCTGCCAGACGCCGAGCACGGCCATCCCGGACGCCGGCGAATAGGCGGGGGCCGCTGCGACGGGGCAGCCTTGGCGGGCCGGGGCGCAATCGGCCAGCCCACGCGTCGCTTCCGTCGGGTCGACCCCGTCGACCAGGTCCAGCGGACTGCCCACCAGCATTCCTCGGTGCGAATCGAACACCAGCACCTGGCCCAGGTGCGTCGTGACCAGCAGCTGGCCGCCACCCAAAAACCTTGGTGTGGAAGGCATTCCGATCACCGGTTGGCGCCATCGGATCCATTGGGTCACCGGGAATGACAGGAAAGCGCCCGGTTGGCCGACGTAAAGGTTGTCGAAGCCGTCGAACAGGGGACCGGCGAAGCCGCCGCCCTGGAACAGCCGCACGCACCACCGCTGCCGGCCCTTGTCGTTGTTCTCCCACTCCATCAGCGAACAACCGGCCGGGGTTTGCGCGTTGAGGGCCAGATAATTGTTGGCGCTCAGCGCGGGGCCGGCGCCCAGGCTGCCCTTGACCGAGCGGGTCCACTGCAGCGACAGCTTGTCGGCGCCGCCGGTCGCCGTGTAACTGCTGTTGGCCGCGTCGGCGTACGGTGCCGGCCAGCCCGGCGACTGCGCGGCGTCAACCCACGAGTCGGTGTTGCCGCAACCGCCGAGTCCCATCACGAGCGCGGCCGCCAGCGCGACGGATGACGGATGCCTCGGATGCCAAAGCCGACGGAGCGGTTGTCGGGCAAGCACGTTCGATTTCCCAAATCCTTCTTGCGAGGCGGGCCGCTCGTGGGCAGACCCGGTCGTTCGGCGGCGATTGAGTACAGGTGAGGGTAACCCGTGGCGGTTCGCTTGCTGATGATTGACCGCGTTAGGCTTTCCGGCCATGACGAGCATGTGGGGGGCCCCGGTCCATCGCCGCTGGTGTGGATCACGCTTGCGGGACCCGCGTCAGGCCAAGTTCTTGACCTTGGCCTCGCTGAAGTGGGTGCTGCGCAACCGCGCCTACACGCCGTGGTACCTGGTGCGCTATTGGAGGCTGCTGAAGTTCAAGCTGGCCAATCCGCACATCATCACCCGCGGCATGGTGTTCCTCGGCAAGGGCGTGGAGATCCACGCGACACCCGAGTTGGCGCAGCTCGAGATCGGCCGGTGGGTGCACATCGGCGACAAGAATACGATCCGCGCGCACGAGGGCTCGCTGCGGTTCGGTGACAAGGTCGTGCTGGGCCGCGACAACGTGATCAACGCCTACCTCGACGTCGAGCTCGGCGATTCGGTGCTGATGGCCGACTGGTGCTACGTCTGCGATTTCGACCACCGGATGGACAACATCACCCTGCCCATCAAGGATCAGGGAATCGTCAAGTCCCCGGTGCGGATCGGGCCGGACACCTGGGTCGGGGTGAAGGTCACGGTGCTGCGCGGCACGTCGATCGGGCGGGGCTGCGTGCTCGGCTCGCACGCAGTGGTGCGTGGCGTGGTACCGGACTATTCGATCGCCGTCGGCGCCCCGGCCAAGGTGGTCAAGAACCGCCAGCTGTCCTGGGAGAGCTCGGCCGCCCAGCGCGCGGAATTGGCCGCCGCCCTGGCCGATATCGAGCGCAAGAAGGCTGCCCGCTAGCCGGATGACGGGCGGTCGTCGACGACGAAGTGGTAGTTCGACGGTGCCACCGTCGACGCCGGTGACGCGGACACATTTACCCCGTAGGTCTCGCCGTTGGTGACCAGCTTGCAGCGCAGCGTCGCGCCCTGCACGCCCTTGAGGTTGTCGGGGCATCACCGATTCGGGTGTACTCCCCGTCGGGATCGAACTTCGCGCCCTGCGTGGTCGGGGTGAACACCCGGAAGTAGGGTGCCGCACCCGGCACACCACTGCCACCCGTGCTGGTTGTTGGCCATGTCGCCGTCGACGAGCTGATCGAGGAACCACTCGGCACCCCATTGCCACGGCAGATTGAGATGCTTGACCAGAAACGAGGCGACGATCATCCACACCCGGTTGTGCATGAAGTCGATCTGGCGTAGCTGGCGCATTCCGGCGTCGACGATCGGGAAACCCGGTCTGGCCGGCCTGCCACGTCTCGAAGCGGCGTTTGGCGTCGTCGGCGGTGTCGGTTTCGATGCCGTCGAAGTCGCTGTTCCAGTTGCGCCAGACGCTCCGGTCAGTGATGCAACACGTCGGCGTAGAAGTCGCGAAACGCCAACTCGCGCAGATACGCCTGGGCGCCGCGCGCGCAGGTTGAGGTCGGCGACCATGGTGCGGGGGTGAATAATGCCGAATTTCAGGTGTGCCGACATCTGGCTGGTACCCGCCATGTCGGTCCTATTGCGGTCGGTGTCATAGGTTTTCAGCCCGTCCCGCACGAACGACTGCCTCTGCTAGTGCGCCCCGTCGTAGTACCTAGTCGCGCTCGGCCGCGGCGAGCAGCGCGGGGTGGTCGCGCACCCGCAGGTCGCGGCGAAACCACAACAGCGCGGGCATTATTGGTTGCCGCGGTTGAGCCGCCAGATGTGGGTGGACAACACGGTGGCGAAAGCGCACCACGCCGGGTAGGGCGTGAGTGCCAGTCCGGCGCGCGGATCCGCCGCGGCGGCGCGGCGGGCTGGCAATGCTTCCAGTGCCTCCGGCCGCGGCAACGACCAGCGCTGTCGCGGCCAGCGCCGAGGACTTCACATCGTGCTCCGTTCCTGTGGTATCCAATTAGATTTCTCCTCAACGCTTTCCGGTGAGGAGGGGTTGGCGGGCCACCAGATGCGGTCGCCGATCAGCGCGAAGATGATCGAGATTACCAGCGTACGCACCACAAAGGTGTCCGGCAGGATGCCTAGGCCCACGATGATGCCGAGATGGGTCAGCACGATCAGCGGCAACACCGCCAGCACGCAGAACACCGCCGTCAAAACGATCACGGCGCTGGTGATTACGCCGCCGGTGGCGGACACGGCGCGGATCATGCTGGCGCGGGTGCCGTGCTGTTCGGATTCTTCGCGGGCCCGGGTGACCAGGAAGTATCGTGTAGTTCACGCCGAGGGCAGCCAGGAACAGGAAGGCGAAAAGCGGTGTGCTGTTGTCCAGCGCGGGAAACCCCAAGACGTGCATGCTCGTCCAGCCGCCGAGGCCGAACCTGCTGTCCGCGCCCATCCTGGGCGCGGACAGCAGGTTCGGCGGCGTCAGCGCCGAGCGAAGCAGAGCGAACAGAACCATCAGGATGACGGCCAGGATCGCCGGAATCAGCACCAGCCGGTCGTGGGCGGCCGCGTCGCGGACGTCGAGGGCCTGCGCGTCGGGCCCGCCGACCAACGACGACGGTGCGACGAGAGTGTCTAATGACGCAGTGCTGCAACAGTTTTGAATTCCTGAGCGGATGACGGCGCGGAGTCGGTGACAACCGACCATTTGGTCAGGCCGGTTGCCGAGCGGCCCGCTTCGGTCGCCGACACCACACCGGGGGTGCCGGCGATCACCGTCTGCAACGCCGCCGCTTGGGAGTTGGGGCCGACGACCAGCGTGGGGTTGGCCAGACCGGCTGTGAAGTGCGCGGAGACCACCTCGTAACCGGACACCGAATCGGCCTGCACCCGGAACTGTTGGGTCTGCGACAGGCCGATGCGGGTTCCCAGCAGGCCGGTGGCCAGCACCCCCAGCGCGGCGATCGCGACCACGGCCACCACGGCGGGGCGGCCGACGATCCGTTCGGCGATGCGGTGCCAGGGTCCCGTGTCGAGCGTGGCGTCGGTGTCGGGGACGGGGTCTGCCTGGGGGATCAGCGGTTAGAACAGCCGCCTGCCGCACACCGCGAGCAGCCCAGGGGCAGCACCACCAACACCGATGCCGCGGCGACCACCAGCCCACAGGCCGCCAGCGCGCCCAAGCTGTGGGTGCTCGGCGTGGACGCGAACAGCAGCGTCAGCAGGGCCAACACCACGGTGGCGTTGCTGGCCACAATGGCCGGTCCGGCGCACCGCGCGGCGCAGCGCGTCGTGATGGTGGGGGTAACGCCGAAGTTCTTGGCGGTAGCGGGAAATCAGCAGCAGCGCGTAGTTGGTGCCCGCTCCGAAGACCAGCACACTGGTGATGCCGGAGGTGGAGCCGTCGAAGGTCAGGCCGGTCAATGACGTGACCGCCGTGCTCAGCGACGTCGCGACCCGATCCGCGAACCCGATCACCAGCAGCGGCGCGAGCCACAGCACCGGCGAGCGGTAGGTGGCGATCAGCAGCACGGTCACCACCGACGCCGTCACCACCTCCAGCAGCGTGATGTTGGTGTTGGTGAACGCATTGGCGATGTCGGCGCCGAACGCCGGGCCGCCCGTCACGTGTGCGAGGAGATGGGCGGGCAGGCCGGCGTGGGCGGCGGTGCGCAGCGCGGCGACCCTCTGGCTGAGGACCAGGCCCGACAGATCCGCCCGGATGGTCACCACGGCGATGGCGGCCTTGCCATCCGCCGAGACCGGCGGCGGTTGCATGTGAGTGGAGCCAAGGTCGTCGCCGCGGCCTGCATCCGGTCCTGGGCCTGCCCGGTGGCCGCGACGTCGGCTGCGGTCAGCGCGACGCCCGCCGTCGGCGCGGTTGACGACCAGCAACACCGGCGTGCGGTCACGCCCGGGGAATTGGCGCGCCAGGGTGTCAAATTTCGCCGAATCCGAATCGACCGGCACCGACTGCGGGGCCTGGCCCGCCGCGGCGTTTTCGCCGATCAACATGATCGAAACCGGTACCCAGCAGCACCGCGGCCAGCCCCAGCCGCCAGGAGCGACAGCCGATCACTCGGCTGGACAGAGTCTCCGACATCAGGCTTACTATTTTATTATTAATCAAATTAACAATATGGCCGGATGGCCAGTATGCTGCGACTCTGACGTACCCAAAACTGGACGCCACCGAACGTGCGGAATTGGACGAACCACCAACCATGCGGCAGTATCTCGAATCGACGCGCGTTCGCGGTCCGCGAATTGGGTATCACCTGACGATGGACCGTCGCGGTGAGATCACCACCCGCAAGCGCCACCACATCGACGTCTGTCTGCATGACGACGTCGGCTATCAGCACGTGACAACGGGCCTCGAGCGCTACCGGTTACCCTACAACGCGTTGACCCAGACCAACCTGGGCGAAGTCGATCTGTCCACCGAATTCCTCGGTGTGCGATTGCGGGCACCAATCCTGGTGGGCGCCATGACCGGCGGCGCTCGCCTGTCGGGCACGATCAACCGCAATCTGGCCGCGGCGGCACAACAACTGGGGATCGGCATGATGCTCGGATCGCAGCGCGTCATGCTGCACGGCGTGGCGGGGGAGGGAGCCGCCGCGAGCTTTGTCGTGCGTGACGTGGCGCCCGACGTGCTACTGCTCGGCAACATCGGCCTGTCCCAGTTCACCAAGGAAGCGCTGCCCGACATCGCCGCGGCACTCGATCGCGTGGGTGCGAATGCGCTTGCCGTGCATACCAATCCGTTGCAGGAAGCCATCCAGCACAACGGCGATACCGAGTTCGCCGGCTCGCTGGACCGGCTGCATGACCTGACCGACCTGCTGGGTTATCCGGTGCTGCTGAAGGAGGTTGGGCACGGGATCGGTGCCGGTGCCGTGGGTGAACTGCTGCGCTTGACCGGTGCACCGCCGGTGGCCGCGATCGATGTGGCCGGGGCCGGCGGCACGTCGTGGTCGCGCGTCGAACAGTTGGTCCGCTACGGCGAAGTGCGCTACCCGGATCTGGGGGACTGGGGCATACCGACCGCCCAGGCGATACGGGAGGTGCGAGCGGTGCTGCCCGCCATCCCGTTGGTCGCCTCCGGCGGAATCCGGACCGGAACGGATGCCGCCACAGCGCTGTGTTTGGGCGCCAACGTCGTGGCCGTCGCCCGCCCGCTGCTCTCAGCGGCCATCGAGTCCGCTGGTGCGGTAACGGCTTTGCTTCAAGGCGTCATCGACGAGCTGCGCGTGTGCCTGCACGGTTGTGGCGCGTGGAATCTGGACGTACTGCGCGACGTCGGCCTGACCACCCTCCCGTGAGGGGAAAAATGGCAATAATTTTGGGGCGGAAACACCAGGTGCATCTGCGTACGCTCGCGGCCGAGGTGTCGACCATGTCCCGGATCGGCGTGCACTCCTAGGCCGTGGATGCGTGCATCGAGACCATCACCGGACAGGACCTGTTGGCGGGCCAACGCCCCGGGCGTGCTGCGCACCACCATCGACGTCCAGTGCCGGCGCGCGGCGGCATCTACTGTGCGGCTTCCTGCTGCGCGGCACGCTGATCGGAGTTCTGCTGCGGGCTCGGTGCTGCGTTGAGGACCTCGTCCTCGAACGTCGACATCGCGGTGATCATCGCCGTGAACACGCGGTGCGCGGCCAGCAGGTCGTCGCCGAGATCGGCCATCGCGGCGCTGAAATGGGCACCGAGCGGTTTGAAGAACGAGTGGGCCATGCTCATTCCGGTGGGCTCGTACCGCAACAGCCACTTGCGCCGGTCCTACGGGTCTGCCTCGCGCCGGATGTGACCGGCCTCGATCATGCGGTCGACGAGGTTAGGTGATGGCCGCCGGCGACACATCCATCCGTTGCCGCAACTGCGCAGACGTCAATGGCTCTCCGGCCGTCTCGGCGACCATGATGTGCAGCAGCGCGTGAAAGTCGCTGCTGCTCACCTCGTTCATCCGAGCGAAATGACGGCAGACGTGATCGGATCTGGCCGTGATAGCCCGAAAATCGGCCGACAATGATCGATCCAGCTCAGCCCGGCTGAGTTGCTGGTCAGATGTGCGGTGCTTGGTCACTTACCGGATCCTTCGTCAGATGTCCCGGCGTATCCGCGCGCTCGATGTCGAACTACACGAGTCGGCGCGTGTCTGAGGTGAACCTAGCGGAACCCGGGGCGGGCCGGGTCGTGGTCCCAATTCATCAGCGAATAGCGCCATGCGGAATTTTCGACATCCCCGCCCGGCCGTTGTGCGAGATGCCGCCTGGCAGAGCCGACGACCTTGCGCATGTGCGCGTAGTCGTCCTCGTCGAGATCGGATCGCTTGGCGCGCAGGGTGGCGACGATCCGACGGGCACTGGCGTGCCCGGTCGACTCCTGGTTTCCCTCTTTCTGGCCCCTGCTCTTCGATTCCGCTGTCGCCAGCCATTTCTCGAGCTCCCCGGGCCCTCATGTTGATCGTCTGGTGAAAATCCGCCCACATCGTGTCCACGTCGGTCATGGTCTACCCACTCCGAATTCAGCGTCGCCGCAACGCACCCGGCTTGTGCACCGCGTCGGCACCGGTCTTGTCGCTGCGCACCTGGTATTGCGGATCCTCTTCTGACGCACGTACGGCGGCGCCCCGTCGCCTCGGTGTCCGAGGTGACCATGCGCTCGACGACCCCGGTCACCGTCATTCCTTGGCTGCTCCACTGCACCTTGTCGTCCGTGCAAAATATGTTGGCGGACAATTTCTTTCTACTTTCTAACGGAAGTTGCCGGCGCGGAGCCGGTAGCGGCGTTCGGCGTAGTCGAGGTCGTCGCGCCACAGCCGGTTGGCGGCATAGCGGGCCAGCGGGGTGATCAGAGCCGCGGCGCGCCCGGCGTGCCGGAAACCGGGGCGGTCGGAGTGGGCGACGACGGCTTCGACGACCGCGACGGTGGGAGCGCCGTCGGGTCCCGGGCCCAATGGTGTGGCGTGGGTTTCCACCACGCTGCCGGTGCCTTCGCCCTCGACGATGCGCATCACGATGGTGCGGGCCTCCGGGCTGGTGAACTCCGCGAGCACCGGCACCCCGAAGGAGCCCATCCGGAACGTGACCGCGACTACGAACCGGTCGTCGCTTTCGGTCGGAGCGCTCAACACCTCGAGGCGGGTGAACGAGTACGGGTGAAACCAGGCGCCGTGCCAGGGATCAAGCCGGTTGGCGATAATGTCGTAGGGTTCGCAGCGGCCGATGCTGCGGGCGACGGTGTGCACGGTCGGGCCGGGCGGCCGGTTTGGCACGATCGGGGCGTCGAGCGGCGTCTCGTTGCCGACGGCGTCCAGACGCACCCAGGCCAGGACGCCGTCGTCGTGGCTGGGCACGGGTTTCCAGCGCATCTCGCACGTCTGGCCGTCGAACGTTAAACCGTGCCAGCGACAGAACAACATGCCGTCGCGTACGGCGCCGGCGGCCAGGTCCGCCCCCAGGTGCGGACACGCGGCAGGACCGACGCACAGATTTTCGTGGCGATCCCGCCAGGCGACGAGTTCGATGCCCGCGACGCGGGCGCCGAACGGGCGGTCGGGGCGAACGTCGCGGCTGGCCGCGAAGACATACCAGTTGCCCGTCGGCCTGCGCTGGGACCGAGTCAACGCGGCCTCGATGATGCTCGGCTTCGCGTCGGCGTAGGTCGGCCGTTGCTCGGCCCACGGCTGCTGCGGCAACATCTCGATCGGCCAGCCTTTCGGCCAGTCGCGCCGGAGTCGATCGCGCAGGGTCATCGTGTCCGCCGTTGCCGTTGTGCCAGGGATCGAAGAAGTTTGGACCGTCCGCCCAGGGGAACGGTGTTCAGCTCGTGGCCGGCCAGCCCCCACCCGGTGAGCAGGTTGTTGGCGGCGATCCAGCCCGTGGTGGCGGCGCGTTCCATCAATGCCACCGGCAGGTCGACCCGAATCCCGTCACCGGCTAGCATCAGCGCGGGATACGGGGTCGTCACGGTCGGCCGCCGCGCATGCGTGCCCGGGGCGAACAGCGGGCAGTCGCTGCGGCGCAGCACGCGTTCGTGCAGCACTCGGGCGGTCGCCGTCTCGGGATACATTCGACGCAGCTGCAGGATTCCCGCCTCCAGTGAGGTGTCGGAATCGACCGCGTACGAGTGCAATTCGACGACAGATCCCCGGTTGTGTCGCGCCCAGGCGGCGGCTTCGCGTTCGTATCGCTCGAGCACGCTGATGTTGTCCAGCGGGGGATGGCCCGACGTGCCCAGGAACGGTGCCCTGCCTGAATCGACCGGCTGGTCCAGCCATAGCCGGTGCACGACGAACGGCGGGGCGGTGCGCAGTTCTCGGATGCGGGCGCGCCACCGGTCGTCGCCGAGTCCCGAGGATGCCGCCACGAGCCGTTGCAGGCCGCCCACGTCGGTGGCCAGCACCACGGCGTCGGCGTCCAGCCGGTCGCCCTGCTCGGTCTCGACGTGGCCGGATGTCGCGCTGTCCATGCTGATCCGCCGCACCGCGGTGCCGAGGTGCACCCGAACACCTCGATCCTGCAGGTGCTGCCGCAGCGGATTCCACAGGCTTGCATCGAAATTCGCATGTGCGACGTCGAAGATGAGGCCCTCGCTGGAGCCCAGGAAGTAGATGTGGAACATCGTCGCCAGTTCGGCGGCCGAGAGCTGCTCCGGTGCGGCGAAGAAGCTGCGGGAGAACACCTCGAACGCGAGATGTCGTGCGGACTCCGGGAAGTTGATGCTCTTCAAGAAGGTTTCGGCGTCGATGTGATCGAGCTGGGAGTAGATGGCGGGCACCGACACGGCCGCCAGTGGGGCCGCGGCGCGGGCGTCCAGGCGCAGCAAATCGCCGAATCGAAAGGTGGGGCTGCGCAACGCGAATACCAGCGCGCTCCACGGTGGTGTGCGCGGCAGTCCCCGAAAAGTATCCCGCCGGCCCGCACCGTCGACCAACGGATAGTCGTCGACGGGCACCAGCATCCGCAACTGCGGGTCGACGCGGCGCAGCAGCGACCGCAGGTTGTAGTACTGGCGAAAGAAGGCGTGGAATCCCCGGTTCATCGCGAAGCTGTTGTCCGCGTGCGAGTTTGCGTGCTCGGTCCAGCCGCCCACCCGGCCTCCCAGGTAGGGTTCGCGCTCCAGCACGTCGACGGCGACACCGCGCTCCGCCAGCGCGGTCGCCGCCGTTAGCCCGGCAATGCCGGCGCCGACCACTACGGCCCGGGGCCGCGAAGACAACACGCCTGCGTCGGCCAGCCCGCGTGGTGCGGCGTGGCGGTGGCGGCGGCGGTCGGTGGTCACGGCGACACCCCTACGAAGGTGTGCACGATATTGCGTTCCCAGCCCGGCACGGTGTCGCTGTGCACCGCCACGAAGCCCGCGTCGGTGCACCGGCGTCGCAATCTGGTGGCCCCGTCGAACGCCAGCACACTGCGCCACAGATGCCGGTACAACACCGTGTCCCGCGTGTGCCACCAGCCTGCTGGAATTATGATGCCCCAACACACCGCGTGCCAAAGCCACGTCGCCGCACGGGAATCGCGCACCGAGTACTCGTGCACCGCCAGCGTGCCGCCCGGGCGTAGCAGGTCGCGGAATGCGCGCAGCGCGGCATCCGGATCGGCCAGGTTGCGCAACAGGTAGGCGGCCAGGATGCCGTCGAACGGGCCGTTGACACCGTGCTCGGCGAGCCCTTCGATACGCGCGTGCATGAATCGGACCGACGCGGGCCAGCGCTTGGCCCGCGCGGCAGCCAGCATTCCGCTCGCTGCGTCGACCGCGACGATCTGGGCCTCCGGAGCCACCCGAAGCAGCGCCGCCGTCGAGGCACCGGTGCCGCAGCCTGCGTCCAGCAGCCGCAGGCCCCGGCCCCGGTCGGGGATCTGCATCCGGCGGGCGGAGAGCTCGAGACCGGCGTGATAGCCCGGGTTGGCGCCGACCAGCCGGTCGTAGGAGCTCGCCCCGACGTTGAAGGCGCCCGGCACGTCGCCGCGTGGCAGACCTTTGTCATCGAAGTCACCGATGCGCACGTTGATACTCCCACACCAGCAGGACGGCGGTGACCAGTGCGAAGCCGAACAAGAAGTCCTCGACCGGGATGTCGAGCAGAAAGCGCACGCCGCTGGTGTCCCGGTCGTTGTAGATCACCACCGGCGCGCTGGTCTTGGTCAGCCAGCCGTCTACCGGCACCTGGAAACCGAGCACGATTACCATCGACAACCAGTACGCGAGCCGGCGAAACAACCCGGTATTCAGCAGCGTGAATTCCAGCCCGATCACCGCCAGCACCGATGCGACGGCGGGCACGGTGTAGCCGAGCCCGGTCATCGGCGTTTGCTCCGCGCAAGGATGGCGATTACCGCGTTGTAGGTCAGCAAGCCGCACAACGGAATCACCACGAAGAACAGCACTTCCTCGATGGGGATGCCGAACGGGATGTGCGCGCCACTGATGTAGGCGCCGTTGTAGGTCCACACCCCGGAGGCGATGGCGACGGTGTCCCAGACCAGGAACACGGTGGCCACCGGAAGCACCGCGCGCAGCACCCGAAGTGGCTGGCGGTAGACGCCCGGGCCGAAGAGTTCCAGCGGCGCGGTGATCACCAGGCACAAACCCAGCACGATCAGGTATTGCCAACGATCGGTCACGCCGCACCGCGATTCTGCTGACCGGAGTCGGCGAGTCGCAGACGCCACGACTGCAGCAGACCGCCCGCGGCGACCCGCAGTCGTCGCGACGTTCCGACACTCGCTCGCCCGCTAAAAACCGAAAAGTCTTTTGCCTCAATGCGATCCAGGATCTCTGAATACATCGTCAACGCGGTGCTCACGCAGGGACGTGAGCGGGGGGCCAGTGCCGCGATGCCCTCGGCGGCGAAGCGGTAGATGTCGCGGGTGATGTCGTGCTGGGCCGCCAACGCGGCGCGCACCCGCGGGTCGGTGCGGCGCCGTTCGTGGCACCACATTAACAGTTCGCGGTCGACGTCGAAGCTCGCGAGTTCGTCGGCGGGCAGGTAGATCCGGTTGCGTTGCAGGTCCTCGTCGATGTCGCGCAGAAAGTTGGTGAGTTGAAAGGCGCGGCCCAGCGCGGCCGCCTGCGGTGCCGCCTCGTCCGGCTCGCCGACAGCGCCCAGGATCGGAAGCATCTGCAGGCCAATCGCTTCCGCCGAGCCGCGCATGTACACGTTGAGCGCGTCGCGGGTGGGGTAGTCGGTGACGGCAAGGTCCATCCGCATGGAGTTGAGAAAGTCCTCGAACAGCTCGGCGGCGATCCCGTAGCGCCCGATCGTGTCGGTGACCGCGGCGATCACCGGCTCGTGCGGATGCCGCCTGGCGGCGAAGAGACGATCGGAGAGCTGCTGCAGGCGTCGGGCGCGGGTGGCGGTGTCCAAAGCCGGGTCGAATTTGTCGAGGATGTCATCGGCGTGGCGGGCGAAGCCGTACAGCGCGTGCACCGCCGGACGCTGGCCGGGGGCCAGCAGCCGGGTGGCCAGGAAGTAGGTGCGGCCGTGCTTGGCGGCGATCTGCCGGCAGTGGCGGTAGGCCAGGCGAAGCGTCGGGTCCGCGACGCCGGCCGCGTCCAGCTCGGTACGGATCATCGCAGCGGCACCTTCAGGTCGAGCACCGTTGCAGGACGGTGCTTTTCGTCGCAGGGACTGGTGATGCGGTCTGCGGCCAGCCGTCCGGAGATCATCGTCGTCGGCACCCCCACGCCGGGGACGGTCGACGATCCGGCCAGCACGGCGTTGGCAATTCCGCGCACGGTGTTGGCCGGCCGGAAGGGGCCGGTCTGGGCGAAGGTGTGGGCAAGCGCGAACGGCGTCCCGTCCGCCATGCCCCGGTTGGCCCAATCGGCGGGCGTGAGCAGGCCGAGCAGTTCGGCACCCTCGCCCAGTTCGGGCAGCAGGCGCACGCGCACCGTGTCGAGCAGGGCGCCGGCATACGCCTGGCCGTGCCGCGACCAATCGATGACACCGCGGGACAGGTTCGGCGCCGGGGCCAACACGTAGAGCAGGCCGTGCCCGTCCGGCGCCAGGGTCGGGTCGCCGACCGTCGGGCGGGTCACCAACAGCGAGGGGTCCCGCATGGCCAGGCCGTCGCGGATGATGTCGGTGAACGTCCGCTCCCAGGACTCGCCGAACAGGATCGTGTGATGGACGTGTGGCGGCGCGTCGGCGGGTCGGAATCCCACGTGCATCACCACTGCCGACGGCGCGGGCCGCAATGGCGCGAACCGGCGCGGCCGTCGTCCCAGCAGCCGGTAGGTCTGCGGCAGCTCGGTGGTCAGCACGACCGCGTCGCACCGGATGCGCTCGCTGGCGTCAGTGCGCACCGCCGTGACCCGATCGCCCGCCCGGTCGAGCGAAGAAACCGTGGTGCCGTAACGAAAGTCGACGCCCGCCTCAACCGCTGCGGCCGCGAGTCCATCGGGCAGCGCGCGTACCCCGCCGCGGGGGAAGAAGACTCCGGTGACTGTGTCCATGTAGGCGATCACCGCATAGACCGCCAATGCCTGCTGCGGCGCGACACCGACATACAGCGACTGGAAGGTGAAGATCCGCCGCAGCCGCGGGTCGCTGACGTGGCGTTTGACCATGGTGTCCCAGCGCCGGAACCCGCCGATCGCCGCCAGCTGCACCAGCCGCCGGTTGACCAGCGACAGCGGCGAGTTGAAGTTGGAGCCGATGAACCCGTCGAACTCCGTGCGGTACAGCCGTTCCAGCCACGCCCGCAATCGCAGGTACCCCGCGGCCTGTTGGGGGCCGGCAAATTCGCGCACCGCGGCGGTCATCCGGTCAGCGTCGGCATGCACGTCGATGCTGCTGCCGTCGGCGAACATCGCCCGGTAGGCCGGATCGACCGGTCGCAAATCGACGAACTTCGTGCGGTCTTTACCCGCGGCAGCGAAAGTTTCGTCGATGATGTCGGGCATGGTGAGCACGGTCGGCCCGGTGTCGATACGATAGCCCGCGACGTCGAGTCGTCCCGCTCGGCCACCGGGCCAAGCCTCGCGCTCGACGACCATCACCTCCCGTCCCCGGCCGGCCAGGTGCAGCGCCGCGGATAGGCCCGCGAATCCGGCACCCACCACGACGACCCGGTCCGGTGCGGCGGTCATGCGGCCCGCCGGGTGCACACGTCGGTCATGTCGATCAGCGCGGCGAGCGCCGCCTCGTCGAATGGTCTGCCGTCCAGCGCCTTTCGTGCGGTACCAACCCGGTCGTCGATCAGCTCCTCGATGCATTGCACGGCACCGCTGGCCAGAATCAGGGTGCGCCAGTGCTCGACGGCTTCGTCGTCCAGGTGCGCACGGTTGATCAGGTCGCCGAACTGCCGGTGAGTGGACGCGTCGGCTAACTGGTAGGCGGCCACCACCATACTGGTGGCCTTGCGCTCATTGAGGTCGCCGCCGTTGGGTTTGCCGGTGGCTGTGGGTGACCCGAAGACGCTGAGCATGTCGTCGCGCAGCTGGAAGGCCTCGACCAGCGCCGCGCCGTACTTGCTGAGCCCGGTCAGCACCACGTCGTCGCAGCCGGCCATGGCAGCACCGATCTTCAGGGGCCGGCGCACAGTGTAGTTCCCGGACTTCATCCGGGCCACCGCCAGCACCGAATCCACCGTCGGAAGATCCCGAAGATCGGTTGCCACATCAGCGAATTGACCGACCGCCAGTTCGGTCCGCATGGCGTCGTAGCGGGGCCAGGCGCCTCCCAGCGCGTCCTGTTGCACGCCGTTGTCGTGCAGCATCTGCTCGGCCCACACCAGGCACAGGTCGCCGATCAGGATGGCGGCCGATTCGCAGAACTTCTGCGACGACCCGGAAAGGCCGCGCCGCCGGTGCCACTCGGTGAATTCGACATGCGCGGACGGACGGCCGCGTCGTGACGGCGATGCGTCCATCACGTCGTCCTGCAGCAGCGCGAACGCTTGCAGCAGTTCCAGGCTGGCGGCCGCCGCCAGCGCCGTGCCGTCGTGGGGCGCGCAGCACAGCCAGCCCAGGTACATGAACGTCGAGCACAGGCATTTGCCGTCTTTGACAAATTCGGTCAATACCTCGCCGGCTACGTCGACCCCGCAGGCGCCCAGGTCTGCGCCGCAGCGGGCGGCGTCGGACCGCGCCACCTTTGTCAGCACCGCTTGCCGCACCCCTTGGCGCCAGGCGCCCAACTGTCCCGGGTCGGGTAGCAGCGCAACGGTATCGGGCACTCCCGCCACGGAACGCAGCTGCGGAAACGAACGCACTGTTCCCACCGAAGCACCCCTCGCACGGTCGGTCAACCGCTGTTGTGAACGGCTTGGATTCACGCCTTGGTACCCCTTCGGTGCGACGACAAACAGGCGAGGCGCGACAGTGCGTTGATGCCGCCGATCTTCTCAATAAAGACACAACATTAACCAAATTAAACATTATTTATGAAATAGATAGCCGGCCGGCCTCGCGCCGACCGGGGTTTGGACAGCAAGTGGGCGGGTGCACAAGGTGTCAAGGCTCAACCGCGCCAGACCAACGCAGACCATAGAGGGGCCCGCCCGTGAGTGTTTCCGATGTGGTTGCATTGCCGTTCCGAGTGGGATCGGCAGTCCGGGGTCGGCGGCTCTTCCATCCGGTCGGGGTGTTGGCGCAAGGACGTGCCGAACGCAGTGCACCTGCGCAACGCGGGCTGCCGCTACCGTCAGGCGACGTCGTCGTCCGGGTCTCCAAGGCGGTCGGGACGCCGGGGTCCTTGCCCGACTTCATAGGGCTGGCCATCCGGATCGACGCAGCGCAGTCGTCGTGTGCCACGCCCTGGAACATCCTGCTGGTCGCCGCGGGATCGGGCGTGCTGACCTGGGCCTTGGCGCTGCGGCCGGTCACCTCCTGGACGGGGCAGACCCTGTCCAACCGTCGGCCGTCGCACCACCTGGCCGAGAATCCGGGTGTATTCCGCATTGCGGACCGGTTGCGGGGCATCGGCATTCACCGGTCCGGACAGCGTGACATCCCACAGGGAGTGGTGATACACTTCGACGACATCGTCGATGCCGATACCACGACAGCCACTGGTGCCCGTTGCCGAGGCGGCCACCCAGTCCGGCGGCGAACAGCAGTCGTAGCAGCTTTAGCGTGCCCCCGCGCGGGGACTGCAGGATGCCGGTGCGAATCCGCACCGCCCGCACGCCGGCTTTGGGCGGCGGGTGCGGTCGCCGCCTCCCAAGACCTCGACGACGACGTCGGCGAGAAACCCGTCGCCGCGTGCACTGGTCTCGGTGAGGATTCCTCGCCGCGGTCGTAACCATAGCCGATCGCCGATGCCGAGATCAGGACCGACAGGCGATCGGGGCCCCGCGCGATCAGCTCGGCCAGTCCACGCGTCGGCCCGATCTTGCTGTCGTGCACGGCTTTCCGGTGCTCCTTAGTGAACCGACCGGAGATATCGAGGCGCCGGCCAGATGGATCACCGCGTTGACGCCTGCCAGCAGGTCCGGGTGCAGGTCGTCGGGATTCCACTACCGTTCCCCGCGTCGCTGCGCGGTGCGGCGGACCAGCCGGATGACGCGGTGGCCGCCGGTGCTCAGGGATGCCGACAGTGCCGAGCCCACCAAGCCCGAGCGCCAGCTCGGCCCGCCCGTCCTCAAGTGAAAGTGGCCTCGGCGACCAACCGCATGGTGCCCACGGCGGTGTGAGCCGCTCGCAAGTACCCGGCAGGGCCATACCAGGCGAACACGGTGTCGCGCGGCGCGTCGACCACGCTCGAGGATTCCAGTCTTATCGTGCAAACGGGGATACCCACCGGCGGCCGGAGCATGCAGCGGCCCGCGGTGGGTGCGGCTCAGCGGTCGGGCAGCGCGTGCTCGACGATGGGCAGCCGGGGGAGTTGCTGACGCTCGCCGCGTTTGGCCGCCACGTAGACCTGCGCGGTTTGGCGGGCCACCGTGGCCCAGTCGAAGTCGGCGGTGAGCCGCTCGCGGGCCGTGCGGACGCGCTGCTGCGCGGCGGCTGGGTCGTCGAGCACGGTGCGCACCGCCGCGGTCAGGGCCGCCACGTCGCGGGGCGGGAACGACACACCGGTCTGCCCGTTGATCACCGCCTCGCCCAGGCCGCCGATGTTCGAGGTCACCAGCGGGGTGCCGGCCGCGGCGGCCTCCAGCGCGACCAGCCCGAACGGTTCGTAGTGGCTGGGGAACACCGCGGCGTCGGCCCGATGCAACGCGGTCAGCAGCTCGTCGTGATGCAGGTGCCCAACGAACCGAGTTGCCTTGAGAACACGGTGTTTACGGGCCTGCTCGACGAGCCAGTCCTGCTGGGTCCCGTCGCCGGCGATGGTCAGCGTGGTGCCGGGGTTGGTGCGCCTGATCCGCGGCAGCGCGGCGATCAGATCGTGCACCCCCTTCTCGTATTCCAGGCGACCGACGTAGAGCAGTTCGGCCGGTCCGGTGCGCGGGCGTCGCGGCGCGAACGGCCAGCGCACCGCGTCGATTCCGTTGCGGATCACCGTCGTTTCGGCCAGGCCGGGGCCGAACAACTCGGTGATCTCGTCCGTCATCGACGCCGAACACGTGATCAGCGAATCGGATTCACGCACCAGCCAGGACTCGACCGCGTGCACTTGCCGGCTGATCGCCCCCGACACCCAGCCGGAATGGCGACCCGCCTCGGTCGCGTGGATCGTGGAAACCATTGGCACGTCATAGAATTGGGCGAGCGCGATCGAGGGGTGGGCGACCAGCCAATCGTGTGCGTGCACCACGTCGGGCCGCCAGGGCCGTCCGGTGCCGGGCTTTTTCACGTTGAGTCCGGCGCGGATCATGGCGTGCCCCATCGCCAGCGTCCAGGCCATCATGTCGGTGCTGAAACTGAATTCGTGCGGATCCTGCGCGGCGGCGATCACCCGGACACCCTCGCGGACCTCGTCGGACGACGGGTGCGTGCTTGGGTCGGTGCCGGACGGGCGCCGCGACAGCACGACCACGTCGTGGCCGGCGGCGGCCAGCGCGGTTGACAGGTGATGCACGTGGCGGCCCAGTCCGCCGATCACCACAGGCGGGTACTCCCACGACACCATCAGGATTCTCATCGCGGCAGCCTTCGGGCGTCCACCGCGCCGAACAGGCCGTCGGCGCGGTTCCAACCGTCGGCCAGCCGCTGCGCGGTGTCCCGCCGGCCCGAGGCCAGCGCCCCCGCGATTTCGCGGGTCGCGTGGGCGTGCAGGTGCGCGCGGTAGCAGGCGTAGTCCGCGGCCGAGTCTTTGCTGACCATGAACGGCCAGTCGCTGGAGACGGTCAGCAGCGTCTCGCGCAGGATCTGGTCGGCCACCCGGTCGCGCGGAGTCGGCCCGTCCAGCGACGCCGAGGTGTTCGACAGCGCTTTGTCGACGGTGCTCAGCGCGGTCTCGACGACCTCGGTGTTGAGCTGCACCAGGTCGGCCACCTGCTCGCCCGCCCACACCTGCCAGTCCTTGCCCGAACCCCACGAACTCGCCGGCAGCGCCACCGGCTCACCGACGAAGCCGCCCACCAGCGCGTCGCGCAGCGTGCCCACCCGCACCCCGGCCGCGGGCAGCGCCCGCAGCACCCGGGCGAACCACGTCGGGCCCTCGTACCACCAGTGGCCGAACAGTTCGGTGTCGAAGGCCGCGATCACGTGGGCCGGCCGCCCGATGCGCTCGGACTCGCTGTGCAGCCGGTTGCGCACCAAGTCGACGAAGTCGGCGACGTGAGTGTCAACGGCGTGGTCGGCACGCTCGGGGTCGTAGGGCGCCTTGTCCTCCGAGGACACATTGCGCCCGGTGACCCGCGCCGGTTTGAGCCCGGTCAGGTGGTCATAGGTGTGGAAGTCGCGGTAGGCGGCATGCGCGGGATAGCCGGATTTCGGAGACCACACCCGGTAACTGACCTGCAGGTCGCGCCCGAACGCCACCACATCGGTGTCGCCGACCGGCCGGCCCAGCGCGGTGTCGCCGTGCAGTGACGGCCCGTCGACCATGAAGTGGGTGATGCCCGCGGCGGCGTAGTCGTGCTCCAGCCCCCGCGCGTAGGCGCACTCGGGTGCCCAGATGCCGGTGGGTTGGTGCGCCAGCCGCTGTCGCGCGTCGGCGAGGCCCTCGCGCAACGCGAACTCGCGCAGCCGCGGATTCAGCAGCGGCTGGAACGGGTGGGCCAGCGGCCCGCCGAGCAGCTCCACCGTGCCGGCGTCGATCAGGCTGCGCAGCAACGGGCTGCCGCCGTGGCGCCACAGCGTGGCGAAGTCGTCCAGCGCCTGGTCGGCCTCGGCGCATTCACGGGTTCCGAACGCCCGCAACGCTTCCGGTGTGCAGGAAAGATAGCCCGCTGACTTCGACTTGGGGATCGACCGCACGTTGGCGGCCTCGGCCGCACGCAGTCGCCAATTGGCCAGCCAGTGATGCATGCCGTCCAGGCAGTACGGGTCGTCGAGCTGGGCGTTGACCACCGGGGTGATGCCGAGGGTCAGTAGGCCGTGGCGATTCTCGTCGGCCAGGGTGCGCAGCACCCGCAACAGCGGCAGGTAGGCCGCCGCCCAGGATTGATAGAGCCATTCCTCGCCGACCGGCCAGCGGCCGTGGTGGGCCAGCCAGGGCAGGTGCGTGTGCAGCACCAGTGTGAACATGCCGGGCACCGGCGCCGCGGAAGTGGTCACGGACGCACCGCGATCGCGACCAGGTCCAGGCTCTCGTCGATGTTCCGGTCGGCGGCGGCCACCAGGTCGAAGTCGTCGACGGTGACCGCGGCGACGTCGGCCGCCAGCTGCGCCGGCCAGGGCTCGTCGCCGGCCAGCGCGCGTTCGATCTGCGCCTCGATGATCGACCCGCCGTGCCGGGCGTCCATGTCGCACAGGCGCGGTCCGTGGAAGAGACCACTCAGCGACACCTTGGAGAAGCCGGCGTCGACCAGGAGTTCGGTCAGATCGGCGGCATTCAACTCCCTGGTGTGGAACGGGTTGATCGGGGTGTCACGGCCCGGAGAGAAGGTGATGCGGTTGGGCGTCGACATTAACAGCAACCCCGACGGGCGCAGCACCCGCGCGCACTCCTTGACGAATTGCGTCTGGTCCCACAGGTGTTCGATGACCTGAAAATTCACCACCACGTCCATCGACGCGCCGGGCAGCGGCAACTCGGCGAGGTTCGCTTGCAAGACCTCGACTCGCGGATAGCGGCCGCGGACATGGGCCATCGCCGCCTCGTCGTAATCCACCGCGACCACCCGCCGCGCCGACTCCGCGATGAGATCCGCGCCGTAACCTTCGCCACATCCGGCCTCGAGCACGTCGCGGCCCACACAATGGGTTGCCAGCCGCTGATACACGACCTGGTGGCGACGGAACCAGTAGTTCTCGATGTCCAGGTCGGGGATGGTGCGCTCGCCAGTCAGCGTCAACACGGCGGGGATCGCTGCGGAAACCGCCGGTGATGCGCCGCCGGGGCCGGCGTCGGGGACGTCTGGGACGAATGCGCTCATTGCATTAGGGAGGCTAACGCGAAGTGTCGGATTCGCGAACCGTCCGGCGGGGTAGACCCCGGTCGCGGGGAGGGGCGGCCCGCAAAAACCTGCAGTACGACCCGCTATGGTGTGAAGGCAGGTCGCACAAAGTTACCGAGAAGTAACATAATCGTGCGTTGCAAAACGGCTACTGAAAGTCTCGTGGTCTGCTGCCGCGAGGCTCCTTCAAGGAGGACGAACCACACTCATGACGAACATCGTGGTCCTGATCAAGCAGGTCCCAGACACCTGGTCGGAGCGCAAGCTGACGGACGGCGACTGGACGCTTGACCGCGAGGCCGCCGACGCGGTCTTGGACGAGATCAACGAACGCGCCGTCGAAGAGGCCCTGCAGATCCGTGAACGGGAAGGCGGCGAAGGGTCGGTGACCGTGCTGACCGCGGGCCCCGAGCGGGCGACCGAGGCCATCCGCAAGGCCCTGTCGATGGGAGCCGACAAGGCCGTTCACCTCAAGGACGACGGCCTGCACGGCTCCGACGTGATCCAGACCGCGTGGGCGCTGGCGCGCGCGCTGGGCACCATCGAGGGCACCGAGCTGGTCATCGCCGGCAACGAGGCCACCGACGGCACCGGCGGTGCGGTCCCGGCCGTCATCGCCGAGTACCTGGGCCTGCCCCAGCTGACTCACCTGCGCAAGCTTTCCATCGAGGGCGACAAGGTCACCGGCGAGCGGGAGACCGACGACGGCGTCTTCACCTTGGAGGCAACGCTTCCCGCGGTGGTCAGCGTCACCGAGAAGATCAACGAACCGCGCTTCCCGTCCTTCAAGGGCATCATGGCCGCCAAGAAAAAAGAGGTTACGGTCCTCAGCCTGGCCGACATCGGCGTCGAGTCCGATGAGGTCGGTCTGGCCAACGCCGGATCGTCCGTGCTGTCCTCGACCCCGAAGCCGCCTAAGGCCGCGGGTGAGAAGGTCACCGACGAGGGTGAAGGCGGCAACGAGATCGCCAAATACCTGGTGGCCCAGAAGATCATCTGACGTCGACCCCCATAAACGAGAAGAGCGGAATAACCCATGGCTGAAGTACTGGTGCTCGTCGAGCACACTGAGGGCGCGGTGAAGAAGGTCACCGCCGAATTGATCACCGCCGCCCGCGTTCTGGGTGAGCCGTCGGCCGTCGTGGTCGGTGCCCTGGGCACCGCCGCGCCCCTGACCGATGCGCTCAAGGAGGCCGGCGCCGCCAAGATCTACATCGCCGAATCCGACGACGTCGAAAAGTACCTCATCACCCCGGTCGTCGACGTACTGGCCTCACTGGTCGAATCCGCTTCTCCGGCAGCGGTTTTGCTGGCTGCCAACGCCGACGGCAAGGAGATCGCGGGCCGGCTCGCCGCCCGTATCGGCTCGGGCCTGCTGGTCGACGTGGTCGAGGTCAAGGAAGGCAACAAGGCCGTCCATTCCATTTTCGGTGGCGCGTTTACCGTCGAGGCGCAGGCCAACGGCGACACCCCGGTGATCACTGTGCGGGCCGGCGCGGTCGACGCGGTGCCGTCGGCCGGCGCGGGTGAGCAGGTCACCGTCGAGGTGCCGGCACCCGCCGAGAACGCCACCAAGGTCACGTCCCGCGAGCCCGCGGTCGCCGGTGACCGTCCGGAGCTCACCGAGGCCACCATTGTGGTGTCCGGTGGCCGTGGCGTCGGCAGTGCGGAGAACTTCAAGGTGGTCGAGGAACTCGCTGACTCGCTGGGTGCCGCCGTCGGCGCTTCCCGTGCCGCGGTCGACTCCGGCTACTACCCGGGCCAGTTCCAGGTCGGCCAGACCGGTAAGACGGTGTCGCCGCAGCTTTACATCGCGCTGGGCATCTCCGGGGCGATCCAGCACCGGGCCGGCATGCAGACCTCGAAGACCATCGTCGCGGTCAACAAGGACGAAGAGGCACCTATCTTCGAAATCGCCGACTACGGCGTGGTGGGCGACCTGTTCAAGGTGGCTCCCCAGCTGACCGAGGCGATCAAGGCCCGCAAGGGCTGATCCGCTCTTGTGCGTAACGCCCCCGGCGCCCACGTGTCGGGGGCGTTTGCTGTGGTCGGGCGGCCCGCGGCGGGCGTTGAGCACCGTATTCGTCATCTGACGTGCACCGACACGTCATAGCGTCGATGCCGATTCGCTCCTCGATTGCGCGACCTTGTTCCCGTGAGTATTGCTTCTGTTCTGATCCCGAGCGACAAACCGAATGGGGCGGCAGCCAGCGCCGGCGGGCCACGCTATTCGTTGTTGCTGTCCACTGACCCCAGCCTCGTCGAGGCGGCTCAAAGGCTCCGCTACGACGTGTTCACCACCACGCCCGGCTTCGTGCTGCCGGAAAGCGGTGCCGGGGACCGCGACGCGGATCGCTTCGACGAATTCTGCGATCACCTGCTGGTCCGCGACGACGACACCGGCGAATTGGTGGGGTGGCTACCGCATGCTGGCGCCGGCGGGCGCCATCGCGGCCAGGGGGCTGTACACGGCGACGGAATTCGACCTCGCGGCGCTCGACCCACTGCGGCCCTCGCTGGTGGAGATGGGACGGGCGGCGGTGCGCGACGGGCACCGCAACAACGCGGTGGTGCTGTTGATGTGGGCCGGGATCCTGGCCTACCTGGACCGCTACCAGTACGACCACGTGGTCGGGTGCGTGTCGGTGCGACCTTGCGGCGAGGCGGGTGACCCGGCCGTCCAGCCGCCCGGCAGACAGTTGCGCGGGGTGCGCGTCTTCGTGCTGAGCCGGCACGCCGCGCCGCCGGAATATCGGGTGGCCCCGTATCGGTCGTTGGTCGTGGACGGCAAGAGCCTGGACGAGTTCGCGCCGCCGGCCCGGCTGGCGATGCCCGCCCTGATGCGCGGCTACCTGCGGCTGGGCGCCAAAGTCTGTGGCGAACCGGCCCTGGACCCCGACTTCGGCGTCGGCGACTTCTGCGTCATGCTCGCCAAGAGCCAGGCCGATACCCGATATCTGCGGCGGCTGCGGTCGGTATCGGCGGCCTCGCAGATGAGCAGCGAGATGGCCAGCGGCACCCGATGACCGCCCCGCAGTCGTCGCCACCACCCACGCCTGGATGCCGCGCTCGACGTGCGACAGCACCTGTGTGAGTGTCGGCCCCGCATCGCCGCGGTGGCTGGTGGCACTGCGGGTGACGCTGCGCCTCACGCTGACGCTGCTGATCGTGCCGGCGCTGCCGCTGGCGCACTGATCCCGGTGCCAGGCCAGATGCGGCTGCGGCAGTTCTACTGCCGGACGTTGCTACGCTATCTCAGGGTGCGCATCAGCGTGTCGGGGCCCCGATCCGGAACCTGCGCGGCGTCCTGGTGGTCAGCACGCACATCTCCTGGCTGGACGTTTTCGCCATCGGTGTGGTGCTGCCCGGCTGGTTTGTGGCCCGTGCCGACTTGTTCGACGGGGCCTGGGCCCGGCTGCTGAAGATCATTCCGATCGAGCCGCCAGCCTGCGCCGGCTGCCCGGCGTGGTGGACACCGTGGCGGCCCGGCTCGGCACCGGGCAGACCGTGGTCGCGTTCCCCGAGGGGACCACCTGGTGCGGCGTGGCCTGCGTGTCGTTCTATCCGGCGATGTTCCAGGCTGCGATCGACGCCGGCCGCCCGGTGCAGCCGCTCCGGTTGACCTATCACCAGGTCGACGGCCTGATCTCGACCACCCCGGCCTTCGTCGGGCAGGACACCCTGGGGCGGCCATCCTCCGGCTGATTAGCCAGTGCCGCACCCTGGCACACCTGCACGTCGAATCGCTACAGCTGCCGGGCAACGATCGGCGGGCGCTGGCCCGGCGCAGCCAGCACGCCGTGGGCATCGGGGTGACGCGGCGCCCGGGCCCGACGTCACGCGCTGGTCGCGTAGGAATTTTGCGGGGCCCGGGTATCGTGGGGCGCGTCATGGTCTACCTGGATCACGCCGCCACCACCCCGATGCACCCCGCCGTCGTCGAGGCGATGACGGCCGCGTTTGGCACGGTCGGCAACGCCTCGTCGCTGCACACGAGCGGCCGGGCGGCGCGGCGCCGCATCGAGGAGTCCCGCGAGCTGATCGCGGACCGGCTGGGGGCCCGCCCGTCGGAGGTCATCTTCACCACCGGCGGCACCGAGAGCGACAACCTGGCCGTCAAGGGCATCTACCGCGCCCGCCGCGACGCCCATCCGCGGCATCGCCGCATCGTCACCACCGAGGTGGAGCACCACGCCGTGCTGGACTCGGTGCAGTGGCTCGTCGAGCACGAGGGCGCCGAGGTGAGCTGGCTACCGACCGCCCCGGACGGATCGGTGTCCGCGGCCGCGCTGCGCGAGACGCTGCACAGCCATGACGACGTGGCGCTGGTTTCGGTGATGTGGGCCAACAACGAGGTCGGCACCGTCATGCCGGTCGCCGAGCTTGCCGCCGTCGCCCTCGAATTCGGCGTTCCGATGCACAGCGACGCCGTGCAGGCGGTCGGGCAGCTACCGGTCGATTTCACCGCCAGCGGGCTGTCCGCGCTGAGCGTCGCGGCGCACAAGTTCGGTGGTCCGGTGGGGGTGGGCGTGTTGCTGCTGCGCCGGGACGTGGCCTGTGTACCGCTGCTGCATGGTGGAGGTCAGGAGCGCGACATCCGTTCCGGAACATCGGATGTCGCCGGCGCGGTGGGAATGGCGACGGCGGTCCGGTTGTCGGTGGACGGCCTGGAGGCCAACAGCGCCCAGATGCGCGAGCTGCGCGATCGGCTGGTCGATGGCGTGCTGGCCGAGATCGGCGACGTCCGCTTGAACGGGTCGCGCGAAAAGCGGCTTCCGGGCAACGCGCACTTCACCTTCCGTGGCTGCGACGGCGACTCGCTGCTGATGCTACTGGATGCTAACGGCATCGAATGCTCGACAGGGTCGGCGTGCACCGCGGGCGTCCCGCAGGCTTCGCATGTGTTGATCGCGATGGGCGACGACGCCGCCACCGCCCGTGGATCACTGCGACTGTCGTTGGGGCACACCACCGTTGACGGCGACATCGACGAGGTGCTGCGGGTGCTTCCCGCGGCGGTCGAGCGCGCTCGGCGAGCAGCGATGACCGCCGCGGGGGCGTCCGGGTGAAAGTTCTTGCCGCGATGAGCGGTGGCGTCGACTCGTCGGTCGCCGCCGCTCGCATGGTTGACGCCGGCCATGACGTGGTCGGTGTGCACTTGGCGCTGTCATCGGCGCCGGGCACGCTGCGCACCGGCTCGCGGGGGTGTTGCTCCAAGGAAGACGCCTCGGATGCGCGTCGCGTCGCCGATGTACTCGGAATCCCGTTCTACATCTGGGATTTCGCCGAGAAGTTTGCCGAAGACGTGATCGACGACTTCGTGTCGTCCTATCAGCGTGGCGAAACGCCGAATCCGTGCGTGCGCTGCAATCAGCGCATTAAGTTCGCCGCGCTGTCCGCGTGTGCGGTGGCGCTCGGTTTCGACACGGTGGTCACCGGCCACTACGCCCGGCTGTCACAGGGGAGGCTGCGCCGTGCCGTCGACCGGGACAAGGACCAGTCCTACGTGCTGGCTGTGCTGACCGCCGAGCAGTTGCGTTACGCCGCCTTCCCGGTCGGTGACACGCCCAAGCCGCAGATCCGCGCGGAGGCGGCGCGCCGGGGGCTTGCGGTCGCGGACAAGCCGGACAGTCACGACATCTGCTTCATCCCGTCCGGGGACACCCGCGCGTTCCTGGGCGAGCGCATCGCTGTGCGCCCGGGGAACATGGTCGGCACCGACGGCAAGGTGCTGGCCACGCACGACGGCGTGCACGGTTTCACGATCGGCCAGCGTAAGGGCCTGGGCATCGCCGGGCCGGGACCCGACGGCCTGCCGCGTTACGTGACGGCCATCGATGCCGACACCTCGACCGTGCACGTGGGCAGCGCCGCCGACCTCGAAGTGCAGGCCCTGACGGGCCGGGCACCGGTGTTCACCTCGGGAACCGCACCCACGGGTCCCATCGAGTGCACGGTCCAGGCGCGGGCCCACGGCGAAACCGTCGCTGCGGTGGCCGAATTGGTCGGCGAGACGCTCGCCGTCCGGCTGCGCACCCCGCTGCGCGGGGTGGCACGCGGGCAGACGGTGGCGTTGTACCGCCCGGATTCGGCCGGCGACGAGGTGCTCGGCAGCGCCACCATCGCCGGTACTTCCCGCTGACTGGCGCTCGGCCGCCCGCGCTCGCCGCGTTCCAAGAATTCTTCAAGCTTTCGTGGAGACGATGGGTCTCGACAGTCTGATCACCCGGAGCGGGAGGGAACAAGCGAGGATGAGCGACAACCAGGTTACGGTGCAAGCGATGCAGAACAACAGCCTGACCGTTGCGGCGTTTGTGTTGAGTATCATGGGCATGTATGCCAGCCCGATCCTGAGCAGTGTTCTGGCCCTCATTAGCATGCGACAGGTCAAAAGCCGTGGGCAGCAAGGGTTTGCGTCCGGCGTAGACGCGCTGGCGGTCTCGGTCGCGGTCACCGCCCTTGCACGTCGCGATGTGGATCGAGTACGGGCATCCGAACTTCGAACTGGTGACCACCGAGAACTGGTGAAAACTACTGCTGAAGAATAACTTTCACGTTAATCTAGTGCGGCATGTTGGCGGTGATGTTGGTCATCACGATGTCAGAGACCGATTGCGGAAAGCTGCAGAACGTCACTTCCAGCAGGGCCACCGACAGTTGCCGGTAGTCGCGGCCGCAGCAGCCGGGCCCTAGGTGCAACGAATCGGCGCCGGCCTTACCATTTGCCCACGAACGCGCGGCTGTCGACGCCGCCGGCGCAGTCGGTGACCTTCGAGACCAGCGCGGCGAAGGCGCGTTGCGCGGTGGCCGTGTCCCGGTAGGCGGCGGCGCCCTCAGAGATCAGCGCGCCGTCGGGCGGATCCTGAAAGGTGATCTTGTGGAATTCCTCGAGGTCAGGCCCGAACGTCGCGGTCTCGGCGTAGAGGAACCGGCAGGCCGCCGGCGTGGTACCGGCCAGCGCCTCGATTTCGACCGGGGCGCTGCCGTCCATCGAGGAGATGATCGTCAGGTGCTCACCGGCGCCGGTGATCGCGCGCATCCGCTCCTGGTCCAGCAGGATGATGTCGACGTTGACGCCGTGCCCCGGGCCCCGCCGGTGTATCCGGGCATCGCCGAGCCGTCGACGATCCGGGTGCACGCCGCAGTCAGTGCTACCGCTGCGCACGTCAGTAGCGGTCCCGCGAATTGTGCCCTGCGCCCCACCGTTTTGCACCCCTCTAAGTCTCGAGCCTAGCCCCGGCGGCATCATCACACACCCCTGGCCCGCGAACCGGGATGCCGCGTCGAATACGGTTGGCCCGTGAGTGTTTTCGCCGACATCCTGCCCAAGGTCACCGGCGTGGGATCATGGCCCGGCACCGCTGCCCGGCCGGCGGCGGAGGTTGTCGTCGGCGAGTTGGCGGGCGCGCTGGCTCACCTGGTGGAGCTGCCGGCCAGGGGAGTGGGCGCCGACCTGCTGGGGCGCGCCGGTGCGCTGCTGATCGACGTCGCGATCGACACCGTGCCCCGCGGATACCGGATCGCGGCCCGTCCCGGCGCAGTGACCCGGCGGGCCGTCAGTCTTCTCGAAGAGGACATAGATGCGCTGGAGGAAGCCTGGGAGACGGCTGGGGTGCTCGGCGGCGGGCGGGTGGTCAAGGTGCAGGCCCCCGGCCCGGTCACGCTGGCCGCCGGGCTGGAGCTGGCCAACGGCCACCGGGCGATCACCGATCCCGGTGCGGTCCGGGACCTGACGGCCTCGCTGGCCGAAGGCATCGCCGCGCATAGCACGGCGCTGTCGCGGCGGCTCGACACCCCGGTCGTGGTGCAGCTCGATGAGCCGTCGTTGCCGGCGGCGCTGGGCGGCCTGTTGAGCGGGGTAACCGCGCTGAGCCCGGTTGCGGCGCTCGACGAAGCGGTGGCCGAGACGCTGCTCGACACTTGCACGGCGACGCTGGGCGACGACGTGCTGCTGCACAGTTGTGCGCCCGAACTGCCGTGGGAGCTGTTGGGGCGCAGCGGTATTGGTGCGGTGTCGGTGGACGCCGCGACCTTGACGGCCGCCGACCTGGACGGGATCGCGGGGTTCGTCGAAGCGGGTCGCACCGTGCTGCTGGGCGTCGTGGCCGGCACGGCCCCGATGCGCCCGCTCTCGGCGGAACAGGTGGCCACCGCACTGGTCGGGGTGACCGATCGGCTCGGCTTCACTCGCTCGGTGCTGCGGGAGCGGATCGGCGTCACGCCGGCGTGCGGTCTGGCCGCGGCGACGCCGCAGTGGGCCCGCACCGCGATCGGGCTGGCCCGACAAGCCGCCGAGGTGTTTGCCGAGAACCCCGACGTCATCGCCTGACCGGGCGGTGTGGCGGCGCCGGTGGGAGGCGCCGCGAGCGACCGTTGTCGGGGCGCTTCGATAGCCTGCAGGGGTGAGTTCGACCGAGGCCGACCCCGTCCCACCAGAGATCCGGCGGCAGTGGCGTGAACTCGCCGACGAGGTGCGCGAGCACCAGTTCCGCTACTACGTGCGCGACGCGCCGGTCATCTCCGACGCCGACTTCGACCAGCTGCTGCACCGGCTGGCCGCCCTCGAGGATGAGCATCCCGAGCTGCGCACTCCCGATTCGCCGACTCAGCTGGCCGGCGGTGCGGGCTTCGCCACTGATTTCACCTCCGCCGAACATCTGGAGCGGATGCTGTCGCTGGACAACGTGTTCAGCACCGAGGAGTTCGACCAGTGGGTGGCGCGCATCTACGCGGAGGTGGGCAGCGACGTGCCCTTCCTGTGCGAGCTGAAGATCGACGGTGTCGCGCTGGCCCTGGTGTACCGCGAGGGCCGGCTGGTGCGGGCCGCCACCCGGGGGGACGGTCGCACCGGCGAAGACGTCACCAACAACGCGCGCACCATCGACGACGTCCCGGAACGGCTGACGTCCAGCGACGACTACCCGATTCCCAGCGTGCTCGAGGTGCGCGGCGAAGTGTTCTTCCGCGTCACCGACTTCGAGGCGCTCAACGCTGCGCTGGTCGAGGACGGCAAGACACCGTTCGCCAATCCCCGCAACAGCGCCGCCGGCTCGCTGCGCCAGAAGGACCCCGCAGTGACCGCGCGCCGCAAACTTCGGATGATCTGCCACGGCGTGGGGCACGCCGAGGGATTCCGCCCGGTCACCCTGCACGAGGCATACCTGGCGCTCGGCGCCTGGGGCCTGCCCGTCTCCGAGCACACCACGCAGGTCCCCGACGCCGCCGGTGCGCTGGAGCGCATCGCCTACTGGGGCGAGCACCGCCACGACGTCGCGCACGAAATCGACGGCGTGGTGGTCAAAGTCGACGATGTCGCCCTGCAACGCCGGCTGGGGTCGACGTCGCGCGCACCGCGCTGGGCGATCGCCTACAAGTACCCGCCGCAGGAGGTGCAGACCGAGCTGCTCGACATCCGGGTCAACGTGGGCCGGACCGGGCGCGTGACGCCGTTCGCGGTCATGACACCGGTCAAGGTGGACGGATCGACCGTCGAAATGGCCACCCTGCACAACGCTTTCGAGGTCAAACGCAAGGGCGTGCTGATCGGCGACACGGTGGTGATTCGCAAGGCCGGCGACGTGATTCCCGAAGTGCTAGGTCCGGTCGCCGATCTGCGTGACGGCACCGAACGCGAATTCGTCATGCCCACGCACTGTCCCGAGTGCGGTACCGAACTCGCGCCGGCCAAGGAAGGCGACGCCGACATCCGCTGCCCGAACTCCCGATTCTGCCCGGCGCAGTTGCGGGAGAGGGTGTTTCACCTAGCCGGCCGCGGCGCCTTCGACATCGAAGGGCTGGGCTATGAGGCGGCCATCGCGCTGCTGCAGGCGGGCGTGATCGCCGACGAGGGCGACCTGTTCGCCCTCACCGAGGACGACCTGCTGCGCACCGAGCTGTTCACCACCAAGGCCGGCACGCTGTCGGCCAACGGCAAGCGACTGCTGGCCAACCTGGACAAGGCCAAGGCGCAGCCGCTGTGGCGGGTGCTGGTGGCGCTGTCGATCCGGCATGTCGGTCCGACGGCCGCGCGCGCCCTGGCCACCGAGTTCGGCAGACTCGACGCGATCACGTCGGCGACGACCGAGCAACTGGCCGCCGTCGAGGGCGTCGGCCCCACCATCGCCGCCGCGGTCACCGAATGGTTCTCCGTCGACTGGCAACGCGCGATCGTCGAGAAGTGGCGGGCGGCCGGGGGCCGGGTGGCCGACGAGCGAGACGCCGGCATGCCGCGCACGTTGGCGGGTCTGACCATCGTCGTCACCGGCTCGCTGACCGGCTTCTCCCGCGACGACGCCAAGGAGGCGATTGTGGCGCGCGGCGGCAATGCGGCCGGTTCGGTGTCGAAGAAGACCAGCTACGTTGTCGCCGGCGACGCGCCGGGCTCGAAGTACGACAAGGCCGTCGAACTGGGCGTGCCGATCCTCGACGAAGACGGATTCCAGCGGTTGCTCGACGAGGGCCCGGACGTGGCACCGGAGCCGGAATAACAGCCAGGTACTGGGCCCAACACAGAAAGCGCATCTATGGTGGGTGCTATGACCCAGACCGTCGAGCCGTACACGGCGGAGACTCCGTCTCCGCGTGAGGCCGAATTGCTGGCGGGGGTCACCCTGCGGCTCCTACAGGAGCACGGCTATGACCAGCTGACAGTGGCGTGGCCGCCGCCGCTCGGGCCAGCAAGGCCACGGTGTACCGGCGCTGGCCGTCGAACGCCGAATTGGTGTTGGCCGCCTTCATCGAGGGGGTGCGCGAGGTGGCGGTCGTACCCAACACCGGCAAGCTGCGCGGCGAACCTGATCCGCCTCGGCGAGATCTGCAGCGAGCATGGCCGCCAGCACGTCAGCACCATCCGCGCGGTGATGGTGGAGGTGTCGCACCGCCCCGCGCTCAACGAAGCGCTGTAGGAGCAATTCTCCAACAGCGGCCTGTCCAAAACGAGATCGTCCCGTTCAACTCCGAGCAGGTGGTGCTCAAGGTTTTCGGAGCGCCGGGGGCGGTGGCCACCATCAACTACTTTGATGTAAACGCCCAACCGCAGCAAGTCAAGGACGCGCCGCTGCCCTGGTCGTTCACCATCACCACGACGGAGCTCGTCGTCCAGGGCGACGGCGACACGCTCTGGTGCCGCATGACGGTCAACGGCGTGGCCAAAGACTAGCGCACCGTCCACAAGGTCGACGCCTACACTTTAATGTCCCGTCGCTCAAGGCGATCAAGCGTATCGGGGAAAGTTCGGTGAGTTCGACACCGACAGCACGGCGATGATCGTCTTGGAAGGTGACAAGACGCTCGGTGTGGACGCGCACAAGTTCTACGACGAGATGATCCGCAAGATCGAGCAGGACGTAAACACGTTCAGCACGTGCAGGACTCTGGGGCGACACGCTGACCGCGGCCAGATCCCAGAACCAGATCCCAGAAGCAGCGACGGCAAGGCCGCCTATGTTCAGGTCAACCTCGCCGGCAACCAGGGCTCCGCGCTGGCCAATGAGGGCGTCGGAGCCATCCGCGACATTATCGACCACCTGCGGCCCCGCCTCGGCGTCAAGGTTTATGCGACCGGCCGGACCACGAAACCATATTCTACACCATGTATCGCGGCACCACCCACATCGTGCTGGGCTCGGGGGCTCACAGTGGCCAGTGCCGTGGCGTGTCTGAGTTTCACCCGGCTGCCCTACTTCCAAGGCCTGGGCATTCCAGCAGCTTTGGGCATCTTGGTGGCGCTGTTCGCCGCGCTGACCCTGGGGCCGGCGATCTTGGCACTGGGCGCTAAGGTGGGCATAGACCCCAAACGGGCGATACGAACCCGCGGCTGGCGGCTGGTCCGCACCGCCATTGTGTGCTGGCCCGGCGTGGTGCCCGCGGCGGCGAGTGCATTGGCCCTGGTGGGCCTGATCACGTTGCCCGGCTACAAGACTAGTTACGACACCCGGCCGGCTCCGGTTCGGTGGTCACCTCGGCGGGCATCGTGTTCGCGGTCACCACGTGCGCGTTCGTGTTCAGCGGGTTCCAGGTTCTCGGCCAGATCGGGACCACGATCGGCCTCGGTTTGTTGTTAGACATACTGATCGCGCGGTCATTCATGACGCCTTCTGTCGAAAAGCTTTTGGTGCGCTGGTTTTGGCCACCGAGCCGAGCGCAACGGCCAGCGCGCCCCAGGCTTCCGGGGCGGTCGAGCAGCTCGATGCGCAACAGATACGACGGCACGCGCTCACTGTTGCACAGTGCCGCGCGCGGCATTTCAGCCCCGTTAGGCTTTTCGCTCGTGTCCCAGATCTCCCGCGACGAGGTCGCGCACCTGGCCAAGCTGGCCCGGCTGGCGCTGACCGATACCGAGCTGGACAGCTTCGCCGGCCAACTCGACGCTATCCTGACCCACGTCAGCCAGATCCAGGCGGTCGACGTGACCGGCGTCGAAGCGACCGACAATCCGCTTAAGAGCGTCAACGTCACCCGCCCCGACACGCTCAGGCCGTGCCTGACGCAGCGCGAGGCGCTGGCCGCCGCGTCCGAGGCCGTCGACGGACGGTTCGCGGTCCCGCAGATCCTGGGGGACCGCGAGTGAACGAGATCATCCGCTCGGACGCCGCGACGCTGGCCGCGAAGGTGGTGGCCAAGGAGGTGTCCTCGGTCGAGATCACCCAGGCTCACCTGGACCGGATCGCGGCCAGCGACGACCGCTACGGTGCGTTCCTGCATGTCGCTGCCGACGAGGCGCTGGCGGCGGCGGCCGCGGTCGATGCGGCGGTGTCGGCGGGGGGTCAGGCTCCCCCCGCCCCGGGCCGGGGCCCCCCGGCCCCTTAAGGCGGGGTCCCCCCCCGCCCCCCTCCCGCCGGCGCCCCCCCGCGCCCCAAGCCCCGGCCCCCCCGCCGCTCCGGCCGGCCCAGCTCCCGCCTGCCAGTGGCCTTTTCAGGCCCATGGGGCTCATTCCTCACAACGGCCTTTCCAGGCCCAGTTTTTCCCTTCCGGCGGCCTCTCCGGGCCCAGAAGCTCCTCAAGTCGGCCTCTCCAGACCCACTTGCAGCCTCCCGGTATCC
>NZ_LR655723.1 GCF_902168065.1 Mycobacterium tilburgii
GCAGCACGACCGCTGCGCCAGCTTCGGTCACGCGGCGGGTGCCTGCACCACCATGGCCTGGTTGAACAGCTCGATGGGACCATCCACGTTCTGCAGCCAACGCGCGATCGGGGTGGCCGCCACGGGCCCTGTGCCCTCGTCGACGACGTCGCTGCCGGTGGTGGCGAGGGGGACAACGCGGGCCAACCGTGCGACGGTCTGCTCGACGAAAATGTCACGCGGACGGCACAATACGCCGGCTGCGCGGGCCCGGGACACCACCTGCATCGACAAGATGCTGTCCCTACCGAGGTCGAAGAAGGACTCGGGGTGCGCCCTTGGCCACGTACATGGTCGTTTCGGTGGGGCCGTAGACGTTGAGCATCACCCGCCCCGGCGCCCACCCGTCCACGACGCCGGTTGGGCGCGGCTCCTCGCCGATCAGCAGCGCAGCCGGGCCCACCGCCTCGGACGACAGCGCCGCCACCGACGACGGGGTCTGGGTCAGCAGGGTGACACCCTCGCCGCCGATCAACGCCTGGAAGTCGTTGGGTGAGGCGGTCACCGCCTCGGGCACCACCACCAGGCGCCCGCCGTGCAGCAGCGCCCCCCAGATCTCCCACGCGGAGAAGTCGAACGCATAGGAGTGGCACTGGCTCCACACCTGCACCGGGGGCAGGCCCGTGGTCAGCGAATCGAACAGCTGGGTGATGTTGTGCTGGGTGACGGCCACACCTTTGGGTGCTCCGGTGGTGCCCGAGGTGTAGATGATGTGGGCGATGTCGTTCGGGGAGGGGCGGCGGCGCGGTGTCGGGCTGACTGGCAAGGCGAGGATCGTCGGTAGTGATGACACGCAGGCTAGCGCATCCGTCAAAGAGATCGACCAGGTCCGCAGTGGTCACGGCGGCCAACCGGCGCCGCGTCGGTGAGTGTGAAGTCAATGCGCGCCCGGGGGCGCGTCGGGTCTATCGGCAGGTACGCCGCCCCGGTTTTCAGGACCGCCAGGATCGCGGTGACCCCTTTGAGGGAACACGGAAACATCAGCGCGACAACGCCTTCCCGGTCCGGTACCACGTTCGTCAAGCAGGTTCGCCAGCCGGTTGGCGTTCGCGTCGAGTTGGCGGTACGTCAGCGGGCGCCGGTCACCGTGACCGCGTCGGGCGTGCGTGCGACCTGCGCGGCGAACAGGTCCGGCACCGACGCGCGAGCCGGGTGCCGGTCCAGCACTTCCCGATTGCCCCAACGATCCAACACGGCGTGCTCATCGGCGTCCACCGACACGACGTAGGACAGGTCGCGCCCCGGGTCGGCCGTCATCGCGGTCAATATCTGCTGTAACCGGACCGCCAATTCCGAGAGGTCGAATTCCGAATACGGTTGCCCGGAGCCCGCGGTGGTGCGGAACTGTTCGTCGCCAACGCCGACGCAGAACAAGCCGAAATGACCGATCGGCCCGAAACTGGTGTAGGTGGCGGTAGCCGGAATACCGCCCAACTCCAGGGTGAGCCAAGACGGGATGGAGTTGACGATCACCCGGTTCGCGCCCTGCCCGCTCTCCCGGATTCCGCCGTAGTCGCCGAGCGTGTGTACTGGAAATCGATTATGGTGCAACGCTCGGGTCTGCCGATCGACGTGCCGGCAGAAATCGGCGACAGCGTCGCCGGTGCGGCCTGCAACACGAGCGGCACCATCCCGGGCAACGACTTGGTTTCCGGGTGCACGCGCCTGCTGACCGGAAAGTCGAGGACGACCTCCGAACCGCCGGCACAGCCGCGCACCAGCAGGCGCATGCGGCCGTGAGCACCGAGGATCGCCGGACACCCAGCGCTTTGGACAGGCCTTGATCCGGCCGACCACCGACGGATCCAGCTGAACCGGTGGGGACGGCTGCGACGCATCCGGCCGGGCCGGTCCGTGCGGGTAGTCGGGGCCGGCGCCGACAGCAGGTGACTGCTCCAATAGGCCTGATCGGCTAGATAATCCGCCGACGCCTCGTACTCCAGTTCGCTGCGAACCAGGTCTCGGAGCGACCCGAAAAACGGTGGCGATAGCGGCGAATCGGAAACCCGATGTGAATTACCGACAACGCTACCGCGTACCGTCCCGCCGCCACCCAAGGAGGTGGTCCCGGAAAGTCAGCTCAGCGGGCCTGACCCTGGGTGGCCAGGAAGCCCGCGACGCCACGGACCATCGCGTCGGCGTATTTCTGCCGACCCCCCGGCGACTCCATCAGCCCCGAGTCGACCGGGTTCTTCATGTTGCCGCACTCGACCAGGATCGCGGGGTATTGCGCGAGGTTAAGGCCGGTCAAGTCGGAGCGTCCGTACAACCCGTTTTGGCCGATGTAGGTGGCCGGCGGGATGCCGGAGGCCTGCATCTGGTCGCGCATGATGCGCGCGTACTGCACCGACGGTCCCGCCTGCACCTGGTTGAGCGGCGGGGCCGAATAGTTGACGTGGAATCCCCGGCCGTACGGTGGACCGCCGTCGGCGTGGATGCTCAAGATCGCGTTGGGCCGCAACGAATTGGCCACGTTGGCCCGCTCATCGATGCACGGCCCCAACGCGTTGTCGTTGCCCCGCGACAGCGCGGTCCGAACCCCCAGGGCGTTTAGCGCCGCGCGTACCCGCAGCGCGGTGTCCCAGGTGAAGGTGTGTTCCTGGTAGCCGGAGTTGGTCGCGGTTCCGCTGGTCTGGCAATCCTTGGTGCCGCCGCGCCCGGTTGTCACCTGCCGGCTGATGGAGGCGTCGTTGGCGCCGTTGTGGCCGGGGTCGATGAAAACGATCATGCCGGCGATGTTCGACGGGACCCCCCTTGCAGTCGGGGTGGCGGCCGGAGTGACCGCTGTCGACGCGGCAATCACTGCCCCGATGACGAACTTGACTCCGACACGCCTGCTCACTCGTAGCTGCACGGCGCAAAGGTAACCTCGCGCGGTCTACGCTGGGTGTTTCGAATCGCCAGACATCCACAGGCGAAACCAACTCGAGACCAAGATGCGAGAGGATTGTCATGCAACCCGGTGGCGACATGTCGGCGCTGCTCGCCCAGGCGCAGCAAATGCAGCAAAAGCTGATGGAGGCTCAGCATCAACTCGCTAACGCCGAAATTCACGGTCGTGCGGGCGGCGGCCTGGTCGAAGCCATCGTCAAGGGCAGCGGTGAGGTCATCGCGGTCAAGATCGACCCCTCGGTCGTCGACCCCTCAGACGTCGAGACCCTGCAAGATCTGATCGTCGGCGCCATGGCCGACGCCTCCAAGCAGGTCACCAAGCTGGCCCAGGAACAGTTGGGATCGCTGACCGCGGGCCTGGGCGTGCCGCCAAACCCGACGGACCCGTCGGCCCCGCCGATGCAAATGCCGGGGCTCTGACCCGCATCCCGTCATGTTCGAAGGACCCGTCCAGGATTTGATCGACGAGCTAGGCAAGCTGCCGGGCATCGGGCCAAAGAGCGCGCAGCGCATTGCTTTTCACCTGTTGTCGGTCGAACCGTCCGACATCGACCGATTGACCGCCGTGTTGGCCAAGGTTCGCGACGGCGTTCGGTTCTGCGCGGTGTGCGGCAACGTCTCCGACGACGAACGCTGCCGGATCTGCGCCGACCCGCGCCGGGACGGCTCGCAGGTGTGTGTGGTCGAGGAGCCCAAGGACGTCCAGGCCGTCGAGCGCACCCGCGAATTCCGCGGCCGCTACCACGTCCTGGGCGGGGCGCTCGATCCGCTGTCCGGAGTCGGCCCCGACCAGCTGCGGATCCGCGAGCTGCTCAGCCGCATCGGTGAGCAGGTGGACGGGGTCAACATCACCGAGGTGATCATCGCCACCGATCCCAACACCGAGGGCGAGGCGACCGCCACCTACCTGGTCCGGGTGCTGCGCGACATCCCCGGCCTGACTGTGACGCGGATCGCGTCCGGGCTGCCGATGGGCGGCGACTTGGAGTTCGCCGACGAGCTCACGCTGGGACGCGCGCTCACCGGCCGCCGCTCGATGGTCTGACGTTTCACGCCTTGCTCAGCCGGAATTGCCTGGTGAAGGCGCCTCCACACACACACCGACGTCGTCGTCTCACCCTCGCCGGCCAGCGTCACCGCGTCGAAGCTGTAGTGGATGGTCGCCGGGTATCGACGACGCGACGATCACGGCCGCGCCGAGCGCCGCGGCGCTGGCCGCGAACCGTGTGTCGAACCTCGCCGTCGGGATTCGCACGTCAGCGCGCCGCCAGTCGTTCGCGGCGCAGCAGGTCCACCTCGGGCAGCTGCAGCGGCGCCAGCTTGCCCACCACCTTGCCGAGCAGCAGGTCGGCCAGCTCCGGGTTGCGGGCCAGACACGGCCCGTGCATGTAGGTCGCGACGACGCTGCCCTGGATCGCGCCGTCGAAACCGTCACCGAGGCGGTTGCCCGCGCCCTTGACGACCGCCCCCAGCGGCGCGGCCGCGGGGCCCAACACCGTGCCACCGCGGTGGTTTTCAAAGCCGGTCAGCGGCTGGCTCAGCCCGGCCGGCAACGGCGTGCTCACCAACTCGCCGATGGTGCGTGCCTGCTGCGGTGAGGTCGTCGCGTCGAGCATGGCCACGCCGTCGACGCGTTCCCCGGACGACGTCTCGTACCAGTGGCCGAGCACCTGGACGGCGGCACAGATCGCCAGCACGGGTGCGCCGCGCTCTGCGGCGCGCTGCAGGCCGGGGTACCGCAGCAGATGCCGGGTGGCCAGCCGCTGCGCGTAGTCCTCGGCGCCGCCCAGGGTGTAGAGATCCAACGACTCGGGCACCGGGTCGTCCAGCGTGATCTCCACGATGTCGGCGGCGATGCCGCGCAGCCGCAGCCGCTGGCGCAGCACCACGGCGTTGCCGCCGTCGCCGTAGGTGCCCATCACGTCGGGCAGCACCAGCCCGATCCGCATGGTCGACATCGACCTGGAGTCAGCCATGGCGCGCCAGCTTTCGGTGCAGCTGCAGGAAGGCCGTGTAGTTGGCGACGACCTCGACCTGCCCGGGCGGGCAGGACGCGATCGCGGCCAGGGTGTCGTGCACCAGGGTGTGCTCGATGCCCGCGTAGCAGAGGCGTACCGCCAGGTCGGTGCCCCGCTCGCCCGCGGCGACGACGCGGGGTCGGTGCTCGGCGAGATGCTCGAACCGCACGTCCCACAGCCAGGACAAATCCTCGCCGTCGGCCACCTGCCCGTTGACCGAGATGACGACGCCGGCCGCGCGGGTGTCGACCATCGACAGCGCCTCCTGCCATCCGGCCGGGTTCTTGGCGAGCAGAATGCGCGCGTCGTGCACGCCGATGCGCACGGTCCGGTACCGTCCCGCGACCTCGTCCACGGCCGACACCGCCGCGACGGCTTTGGCCGGGTCGGCGCCCAGCGCGACCGCGGCCGCGACGGCCTGCGCGGCGTTACCCCGGTTCACGGCCCCCGGCAGCGCCAGCCGCAGCGGCAACGCCAGCCCGTCGGGGCCGTAAAGGTTGCCGCCTTCGTGCGGGTCGAACCACCAGTGTGGGCTGGGGCGCTTGAAGTCGGCGCCGGTGCTGTACCAGTGACCCCGCTCGCGGACGATCACCTCGCCGCTGCGGGGGCAGCTGACCGAGTCGTTCGTCCAGGCGCCGCCGGCCGCCACCCACACCACGTTCGGGCTGTCGTAGGTCGCCGAGGCCATCAGCACGTCGTCGCAGTTGGCGACGATCACCGCATCCGGATGGCGGGCCAGCCCGGCCCGCAGCGTGCGTTCGATCACGTTGATTTCGCCGACCCGGTCCAGCTGGTCGCGGGACAGGTTGAGCAACACGATGACGCTGGGCTGCACGACGTCGCACACGTGCGGCACGTGCATCTCGTCGACTTCCAGGGCCGCCAGCGCGGCGTCCCGATCCGCGGCCAGCGCCGCGACCAGGCCGGCGTCCATGTTGGCGCCCTCGGCATTGGTGGCGACCGGGCCGAGCGTGCCCAACGCGGCCGCGGTCATTCGGGTGGTCGTCGACTTGCCGTTGGTGCCGGTGACGATGACCGTGCGCCGTCTCGCGCCGAGCTGGCCCAGGATCGACCGGTCCAGCGTCATTGCCACCAGGCCGCCGATCATCGCCCCGGCGCCGCGTCCGGTGACCCGCGACGCCCACCGGGCGCTCGCTCCCGCGGCGAGGGCCAGACGTGCGCGAATGGTGACCACCCGCGCAGTTTAAAGGCGTTGGCGAGGGTGGCGCTTTTGCCGCCCGGACTTAACTGCCGACATCACCGCGCAGCGACGCGGTGATGTCGGCCCGACGTGCGATTCTGTCGTTCATGAGCCCCACAACTCCGGCGATCTGGGGCCGGCCGGCGAGCGATCCGGACGTGGGTTGGGCCGTCATCGACCTCGAGACCTCGGGTTTCCGGCCCGGTCAGGCCCGGACCATCAGCGAATGTGCCCCGGAAGTTCATCCGGCCGCCGCGGCGTTCTTCCAGGCGTGCAAGGAATGCGGACATCCGGTCTCCGATGACCTCAACGGCGCGCAGTCGGAGGGCGTGTGCTGGTATGACCGCGACACCGTCGCTGGGGTACGGCAGTCGGCGGCCGACGCATATCTGTGCCCGGCCCTTTCCAGGCGCAATCTCACGGTGCGCACCGGGGCGTTGGTCACCGGCCTGACGTTGACTCTCCGTCGCTGCACCGGTGTGACGTACCCAGCTTTCGCCGACTGAACGGCATAACGTACGGGCCGAGCGCGAGGTCGTCCTGTGCGCAGGCGCGATCGGATCACCGCGGCTGCTGCAGCTATCCGGGATCGGCCCGGCCGGGCACCTCTGCGGCGGTACGGCATCGGCATGGTCGTCGACCTGCCAGGCGTCGGGGCGAACCTGTGCGACCACCCGTTCGCCGCGCTGGTGTACTCGGCGGCCCAGCCAGTGCTGGCGGGGCGTACAACCACGTCGATGCGCTGGCGGCGCTGCGGGTAATGCCCGGTGCGACGATGCCGGACACGTATCTGCTGTTCGTCGACATTCCGCTGCCGCCGCCGGGAACGTCGGCGCCGGAGCGCGGCTATTCGATCGAGTTCGCTGTGCTACGCCCGCATAGCCGCGGATCGGTGCGTTTGGCGTTCGCGGACCCCACCGCGGCACCGCTGATCGATCTGGGGTTTCTCTCCGACGAACGCGACGTCGCGCTGATGCTCGAGGCGGCCCGCGCCGCCCGCGAGGTGGGGCGTCGGACGCGCTGGCGCCGTGGCGCGCCGCCGAAGCCATCCCGGGCCCGCAGGTGTCCACCGACGACGAACTCATCTCCCACCTACGCCGCGCGGTCGGCACGTACTTCCACCCGGTGGGCACCTGCCGGATCGGCGGCGACCGAACGCAGTGGTCGACACCGAACTGCGCGTGCACGGTGTCGAGGGCCTGCGCGTCGCCGACGCCGCGGTGATGCCGTCCCTGCCCGCCGCGAACCGGAACGCCGCCGTGCTGGCGATCGCGGAGAAGGCCGCCGACCTGATCCGGGATGCGGTGTAGCCGGCCGCTATCCACGCGCGGCCCGGTTGACCGCCGAAACGACGGCCCGCAGCGACGCCGTGGTGATCGACGGGGCAATGCCCACGCCCCACGCAGTGCGACCCGCGACGGGACCTGATGGGCCGCGACCCGCTTCGCCCAGCTCCGCCGCGCTCGCGATCGCGACCGACGCCTCCACGTACGCCGCGGCCTGCGCGTCATCGCCAGCGCTCATCGCGTGCTCGGAGTAGTCGAGCACGGCGACGTCAAACCCGACGCCGCCGAGCGCGTGCACGAACGCGGCCAGCGGCCCATTGCCGGAACCGCTGACCTCGGTCTCCACACCGTTGATCTTGACAATCGCGCTGACGCTGGTCACGCCACCGTCATCCTCGGCCGCCTCGACCCGCTGCTTGATCCGCTCCAGCGGCCACACCGGCTCCAGGTATTCCGTGGCGAACGCGTCCCACATGTCCTTCGGCGACACCTCGCCGCCCTCGCCGTCGGCGATCTTCTGGATCACCTGGGAGAACTCGATCTGCAGCCGCCGCGGCAGCACCAGCCCGTGGTCGGACTTCATGATGTAGGCCACCCCGCCCTTGCCGGACTGGGAGTTGACCCGGATCACCGCCTCGTAGGTGCGGCCGACATCACGCGGGTCAATCGGCAGGTACGGCACCTGCCAGAGCATGTCCTCGACGTCGGTGTCGGCGGCGTCGGCGTCGACCTTCATCTGGTCCAGGCCCTTGTTGATGGCGTCCTGGTGGCTGCCGGAGAACGCGGTGTACACCAGATCGCCGCCGTAGGGGTGGCGTTCGTGCACGGCCAGCTGGTTGCAGTACTCCACCGTGCGGCGGATCTCGTCGATGTTGGAGAAGTCGATCTGCGGATCCACGCCGCGGGAGAAGAGGTTCAGCCCCAGCGTAACCAGACACACATTTCCGGTCCGTTCCCCGTTGCCGAACAGGCAGCCCTCGATCCGGTCAGCACCGGCCGCATATCCTAATTCGGCTGCGGCAACAGCGGTTCCGCGGTCGTTGTGTGGGTGCAGACTCAGGATGACGGATTCCCGGTTGGCCAGGTTGCGGCTCATCCACTCGATCGAGTCGGCGTAGACGTTGGGGGTAGCCATCTCCACCGTGGCAGGCAGGTTGAAGATGATCGGGTTGTTCGGTGTCGGTTGAATGATTTCGCCGACGGCATCGCTAACCTGCTTGGCGTACTCCAGTTCCGTCCCGGTGTAGGACTCCGGCGAGTACTCGAATCGCCATTGCGTGCCAGGGTATTTGGCCGCTTCCTCGACGCATTTGCGGGCGCCTTCGGTCGCGATGGCCTGCACCTCGGCCCGGTCGGCGCGAAAAACCACACGCCGCTGCAGGATTGACGTCGAGTTGTAAAAGTGCACGATCACCTTGTGCGCACCCTGGCACGCCTCGAAGGTGCGCTCGATCAATTCCGGTCGGCACTGGGTCAGCACCTGAATGGTGACGTCTTCGGGAATGGCGTTTTCGGTGATGATTTCGCGAACGAAGTCGTAGTCCGTCTGGCTGGCCGACGGGAATCCGACCTCAATTTCCTTGTAGCCCATGGCGACCAGCAGATCGAACATGCGGCGCTTGCGGGCCAGGCTCATCGGATCGATCAACGCCTGATTGCCGTCGCGCAAATCCACCGCGCACCACAACGGCGCGCTGTCGATGACGCGGTCGGGCCAGGTGCGGTCGGGCAGCGTGATCGGCTCGACTTCGTCGGCGAAGGGCCGGTACCGGTCGATTGGCATCGACGAGCCGCGCTGCGGGTTCCAGGAGGGCTGGCCTGCCCGTGGTGGGCCCGCGGGCTTGGTCAGGGTTCGGGGCGAGGTGTATGCGTCGGTTTCGGAAAAAATGATCACGGTAATTGCTCCGGGGATGTCAGAAGGGACTTCAGACCGGCGCATCGCGAACACTCGCGACGGGAAGCCGGTCTGGATTAGACCCCGTCGCGGCGTCCGAGAAGGAGCACCCGCTGCACGCCCGCAACTCTACCGCGCCCGGCGGCTAGGAGAGAAGCGAGCCAAATCGGCGCCGACCGAGAACTAAAACCGCAGGCCGTGGCCCTCGCTGGCGGGGCATCAAACGAGATGTGGCGCCACGTATTCTGAGGTGAACTTGAACCATGTCTGTGGGCGGGAAGGGCAGGCAGGAAAACAGTGGCGCTGGTTGTACAGAAGTACGGCGGATCCTCGGTGGCCGACGCCGACCGGATCCGCCGCGTCGCGGAACGCATTGTCGAGACCAAAAAGCAGGGCAACGACGTCGTCGTGGTGGTTTCGGCGATGGGCGACACCACCGATGACCTGCTTGATCTTGCGCAGCAGGTGTGCCCGGTGCCGCCGGCGCGCGAGCTGGACATGCTGCTGACCGCCGGGGAACGCGTCTCCAACGCGCTGGTCGCGATGGCCGTCGAATCGCTCGGCGCCCGGGCCCGGTCGTTCACCGGGTCGCAGGCCGGCGTGATCACCACGGGTACGCATGGTAACGCGAAGATCATCGACGTCACGCCGACGCGGCTGCAGTCCGCGCTCGAGCAGGGTGACGTTGTGCTGGTCGCGGGCTTCCAGGGCGTCAGCCAGGACAGCCGTGACGTGACCACCTTGGGCCGCGGCGGCTCGGACACCACCGCGGTGGCGCTGGCCGCCGCGCTGGAAGCCGACGTCTGCGAGATCTACACCGACGTGGACGGCATTTTCAGCGCGGACCCGCGGATCGTGCCCAACGCCCGCAAGCTCGACGCGGTGACCTTCGAGGAAATGCTCGAAATGGCCGCCTGTGGCGCCAAGGTGCTGATGCTGCGCTGCGTGGAGTACGCCCGTCGTTACAACCTTCCGGTGCACGTCCGGTCCTCGTACTCGGACAAGCTAGGCACCGTCGTCGGATCGATCAAGGACATAGACATGGAAAGCCCCCTGCTGACCGGCGTCGCGCACGACCGCAGCGAAGCCAAAGTGACCATCGTCGGCATCCCGGACATCCCGGGGTATGCGGCCAGCGTGTTCCGCGCGGTCGCCGACGCCGACGTGAACATCGACATGGTGTTGCAGAACGTCTCCAAGGTCGAGGACGGCAAGACCGACATCACGTTCACCTGTTCACGTGACAGCGGGCCCACCGCGGTGGCCAAGCTGGACTCGCTGAAGGAGGAGATCGGCTTCACCCAGCTGCTCTATGACGACCACATCGGCAAGGTGTCGCTGATCGGGGCGGGCATGCGCAGCCATCCCGGGGTCACCGCGACGTTCTGTGAGGCGCTGGCCAAGGTGGGCGTCAACATCGAACTGATCTCGACCTCGGAGATCCGGATTTCGGTGCTGTGCCGCGATACCGAATTGAACAGGGCCGTCGTCGCGTTGCATGAGGCGTTCGGGCTCGGCGGCTACGAGCAAGCCACGGTCTATGCGGGGACGGGTCGGTAGATGGTTGCGATCGGAGTAGTGGGCGCCACTGGTCAGGTGGGTCAGGTCATGCGTAACTTGCTCGAAGCGCGCGACTTTCCGGCGGATTCGGTGCGGTTCTTCGCCTCGGCCCGCTCGCAGGGCCGCAAGCTGCCATTCCGGAGGCAGGAGATCGAGGTCGAGGATGCCGCGACGGCCGACCTGAGCGGCCTGGACATCGCGTTATTCTCGGCCGGCAAGACGATGTCGCTGGTGCAGGCTCCGCGGTTCGCGGCGGCCGGGGTGACGGTGATCGACAACTCCTCGGCCTGGCGCAAGGACCCCGACGTGCCGCTGGTGGTGTCGGAGGTCAACTTCGAACGCGACGCACACCGGCGACCCAAGGGCATCATCGCCAACCCCAACTGCACCACCATGGCCGCGATGCCGGTGCTCAAACCGTTGCACGATGAGGCACAGCTGATGCGGCTGGTGGTGTCGAGCTATCAGGCGGTCTCCGGCAGCGGCATCGCCGGTGTCGAGGAGCTGGCCGGCCAGGCGCGCGCCGTCGTCGGCGACGCCGAGCAATTGGTGCACGACGGCCGGGCGGTGGACTTCCCGGCGCCCAAGACCTACGTCGCGCCGATCGCGTTCAACGTGGTGCCGCTGGCTGGTTCGCTGGTGGACGACGGCTCGGGGGAGACCGACGAGGACCAAAAGCTGCGCCACGAGAGCCGCAAAATCCTCGGCATTCCCAATCTGCTGATCAGCGGCACCTGTGTGCGGGTTCCGGTGTTCACCGGGCATTCGTTGTCGATCAATACCGAGTTCGCGCAGCCACTTTCGCCGGAACGCGCGCGTGAACTGCTCGCCGCGGCTCCCGGCGTGAAGGTGGTCGACGTGCCGACCCCCCTGGATGCCGCCGGCATCGACGAGTCCTTGGTCGGCCGCATCCGCCAGGATCTGGGGGTACCGGATGGGCGTGGACTGGCGCTGTTCGTCTCGGGGGACAACCTGCGCAAGGGGGCGGCGCTCAACGCCATTCAGATCGCCGAGCTGCTAGCCGCAGCGCTCTGATCTACCGGTGACCGGCGGTCGAATCGCGCTGCTCATTGTGGTGTGTTTGATTGTCGAACAATCAGTTTGGCGTGTGCACGCCGAACCGCCGGCACCAGCACCCGGACCTATCGTGCGCCCGCTGGCGCCCGGTGAAGTGCTGCGTATCGGGCCGACTGCCGGAACCGGTACTTCCACAAGGGATTACGGTGTAGGTGCGACGGATCTCTGTGAGTTTCTGGAGTTCCCCACCGAACTTCTCCAGGTGTGCGGCGACAGTTTCGCCGGGCAGGGCGTGGGATTCGGCGGCTGGTACTCGCCGATCGCGCTGCACGTCGACACCGCCTCGATCAAAGATCCCGCCGGGGTACGCTACACCGGCGTCACCGGGACCGGCAAGCCGCTTCTGGCCGATCCCACGCCGGCGGGTGATTCGCAGCTGCCGGCCGGCGTGGTGGAGATCAACCGACGCAATTACCTGATGGTGACGACGACGAAGGATCTCGATCCGCAGAGCTCGCGGTTGGTGACCGCCGAACCGGCGCATGCGGGCTGGCGGACCGTTGCGGGATCGAAGCGTGAAGCCTCGTATCAGGGCGGGGCGCAGACGCAGATCAGCGGCTACTACGACCCGATCCCGACGCCCGAGTCGCCGAGCGGATGGGTATACATCGTCACCAACAGCTTCACCCGCAGTCAGCCGGTCATCCTGTATCGTGTTGCACCACAACACTTTACGGACCGCTCTCGGTGGCAGGGCTGGGCGGCCGGACCGGGCGGCGGCTGGAACAAGCCGCCGACGCCGTTGTGGCCGGACATGGTCGGCGAGATGTGCTTTCGCCAGGTCGACGGCAAAAGCGTGTTGTCCTACTTCAACTCCAGCAACGGCAACATGGAGGTCCGGGTCGCCAACGACGCGACTTCGCTGGGCGATGCGCCGGTGACCACCGTCGTGCAGCACGTCGAGTGGCCCGAACCGGCGGAGAGCCTGCCGCCGCCGGAAGACAACCGGCTCGCGCAGCCGTACGGTGGGTACATCTCGCCCGGTTCCACACTCGACGAGCTGCGAATCTTCGTCAGCCAATGGGATACGCGCGCGCGCGTCGCGGCGCCCTACCGGGTGATTCAATTCGCGGTCAACCCCTTCAAGCCCGAGTAGGTCTGGCGGGCAAATCGCCCCTGAGCCTGCCGCCCCAGCCCGTATTTAACCAGCTCAGAACGGGTTTTTGCTCACAGCTGCTACATAAGTAGCGCAACTATTGTTTACCCCCGCATCATGTGTCTCATGAGTGAAACATCTGAAACCCCCACAGCGCGGTCCGCGACCGCAACCGCACCGGTTCCTGCGGATCCGGTGGTGCACCGGCCCGCCAGGGTCTTCCAGGCCGCGGCCTGGGTCGCTATCGTCGCCGGGACCGTGTTCGTCATTGCGGTCATCTTCTGCACCGGCTTCATGCTCGGTAGGTCGACAGGACACCACCCCGGCCACCATCACCACCATAAGCATCACGCGATGTTCCATCCGCACCGCTTCGGCGGCCCCGTCGGCTGGCCCGGTGCCAACCAGCCCGATGCGCCCGCCTCGGTAGCGCCGGGCGCCCCAGGGCCCCGCCAGATTCAGACGTCGGTCGCGCCGTCTCGTACACCGTAGCCACCCCCGTGCGACACACCTCAAACCTTCAGATGGTCACGGGGTAAAATGGAGAACCCCCGGGGGCCACCACAATATTAAACACGCAGTAGCCGGCGTTCCACACAGCGCCGGGCTACTGGCGATTCGCCGATATCGGGCCTCGATCGCGCACCATCGATTTCACAGCAACTTTTGTCACCGGAATCCATTGCGGCAGCGCCATCCAGGGGCAGTATGCAAGACATGAGTGAAACACCGGAACGCGCAACACCGCCGACGCACGTTGACACCGCTCCGCCTCCGACGCCGCGGCGGCGTGGGTGGTTATCGTCGCGGGGATTGTCTTCATCCTGTCGGTGGTCTTCTTCTCTGGCGCCGTGATCTTCGGCTATCAGCACCATCACTGCCGCCATCACGGCGTGATGTTCAGGCCGGGTGGCCCGGGCGCTCCGGGGCCCTGGCAGTACGGCGGAGACCGGGTGGCCCCGGGATGTATCCGGGCGGCCCATACGGGCCCGGCCCCGCAACAGGTCCGTTCGGTCCGGGCGGCCCCGGCGGTCCGATCGCCGGGCCCGGTGGGCCGGGTGGTCCGGCACCGGCGACCAGCGTTCCGACGTCGGCGCCGGGACCGCGTTCGTAGCGTTGAACCTCCAGCCCGGACGGCCCGGCGCCCACCGCGGTGCCGGGCCGTCGTGGTTTACTGGTGGAAGGTCTTGACGCCGGTTCGTATTGGTGCTGTTTGGTACCCGTGGCACTCACTGCCCTCGGAGTGCGGCATCCCCAGCCGACGCGCAGATGACGAGGAGATATGAGATGATGGAGCGCTTCACTACGACCGATGCCGGGATCCCCGCGCCCAGCGACGAGCAGTCGCTGACGGTCGGTCCCGACGGCCCGATTCTGCTGCAGGACCATTACCTGATCGAGCAGATGGCTCAATTCAATCGGGAGCGCATCCCGGAACGGCAGCCACACGCCAAGGGTGGTGGTGCCTTCGGTCAGTTCGAAGTGACCCATGACGTCAGTCAGTTCACCAGGGCCGCGGTGTTTCAGCCCGGCACCAAAACCGAGATGCTGGCCCGGTTTTCGACTGTGGCTGGGGAGCGCGGCAGCCCGGACACATGGCGGGACCCGCGTGGCTTCGCCCTGAAGTTCTATACTTCCGAGGGCAATTTCGACATGGTCGGCAACAACACGCCCGTCTTCTTCATGCGCGATCCGCTGAAGTTCCAGCACTTCATCCGGTCCCAAAAACGGATGCAGGCAACGAATTTGCGTGACCACAACATGCAGTGGGATTTCTGGAGCCTGTCGCCGGAATCCGCACACCAGGTGACGTGGCTGATGGGCGATCGCGGGATTCCCAAGACATGGCGCAACATGAACGGCTACAGCAGCCACACCTACAGTTGGATCAACGCCGCCGGCGAGATCTTCTGGGTGAAGTACCACTTCATCACCGATCAGGGCATCGACTTTTTGACCCAGGAGGATGCCGACCGATTAGCCGGTGAGGACGGTGATTATCACCAGCGCGACTTGTACGACGCCATCGAGCTGGGCGACCATCCCAGCTGGACACTCAAGATGCAGATTATGCCGTACGAGGAGGCGAAGGACTACCGGTTCAACCCGTTCGACCTGACGAAAGTGTGGCCGCACGGCGACTATCCGTTGATCGACGTCGGCAAGATGACGCTGAACCGCAACGTCACCGACTACCACACCGAAATCGAGCAGGCGGCCTTCGAACCGAACAACACCGTGCCCGGCACCGGCCTGAGCCCAGACAAGATGTTGCAGGCGCGGGGCTTCTCCTACTCCGATGCACACCGTGCCCGGCTGGGTGCGAATTATCGGCAAATCCCGGTCAATGAGCCCAAGGTGGAGGTCAACAGTTACTCCAAAGACGGCGCGATGCGCATTAAGAACGTCACCGATCCTGTGTATGCGCCCAACTCCTACAGCGGTCTGCACGCGGACCCGGCGCGGGCGGCCGAGGTTCGCTGGCATGCCGACGGTCAGATGATACGCGCGGCGTACACGCTGCACGCCGAGGACGACGACTGGAGCCAGGCGGGCACCATGGTCCGCGAGGTGCTCGACGACGCAGCGCGGGAACGATTGGCGCACAACATCATTGGACACGTCTCCAAGGGGGTCAAGGAGCCGGTGCTGTCCCGGGTCTTCGAGTACTGGCGCAACGTCGACCCCGATCTCAGCAAGAAGGTGGAAGAAGGCATTCGGGGTCAATAGTTTGCCCGGGTGAGGCGGATGCACGAGACGGCATCACCCTGGCATGATCGAACCTCATGATGCGGATCTCCGCCGTGGCGCTCAGCGCCGGTGTGGCGCTGAGCTCGGCCATCCCCACCGCGTCCGCCCATCCCTCCGATCCCGGTGTCGTGTCCTACGCGGTGCTCGGCAAAGGCTCGGTCGGCAACGTCGTCGGCGGCCCGATGGGCTGGGAGTCGGTTTTCACCGAGCCGTTTCAGGGTTTCTTCGTCGACCAGCCCGACTGCAACAACTGGGCCGACATCGGCCTGCCCGAGGTGTATAACGACCCCGACCTGGCGTCGTTCAACGGGGCCACCACGCAGACGTCGGCCACCGACCAGACCCATCTGGTCAAGCAGGCGGTCGGGGTGTTCGCCACCACCGACGCCGCGAGCCGGGCCTACCAACGGGTAGTCGACCGGACCGTCGGCTGCTCGGGGCAGACCACGGCGATGCATCTGGGCAACGGGCAAACGCAGGTGTGGTCCTTCGCCGGCGCCCCCGCCACCGGGACCGACGCGAACTGGACCAAGCAGGAAGTGGGCACCGATCGACGGTGCTTCACTCAAACCCGGCTGCGCGAAAACGTGGTGTTGCAGGCGAAGGTTTGCCAGTTTGGCAACGCGGGGCCCGCGGTCAACGTGCTGGCCGGTGCCATGCAGAACGCGCTGGCCCAATAGCCGGTGAGGTCGAATGTTGATACCAGCCGTACCGTCGGGACGCGGGTGTGGGGCAGATGGACTCGGCGCGCTGCGGGCCCATCCTCAGCGCCAGCGGCGACGACCCCGGCACCGACTCGTCCCGCTATGCTCAAGGCGCCGGTGATGATGGTGCACAGCCCCGAGGCCGCGGACTTTCGTCGCTCACCCACTATGTGTCCTTCGCCGATTGGGCCGATGGCTCGGCGCAGCTGTGCGGCCGTCGTCCCACCCTCGCCGACCTCGACTACTATACTGACCACGCTGTTCCCGCCGGTGCGCCCCAGGCAATGGCTGGAATTCCGCTACCTCGACAGCACGCCGGACCGGTACTGGCCCGCGATGGCGTTCACGCTGACCACGCTGCTCGACGATCCGGTCGCCGCCGATGCCGCCGCGGCGGTCGTCGAACCCGGTGGCCACGCTGGCCGACGTACCGGGGTGGGCGGTGGTCGAACAAGTCGAAGAACCCAGCGAGATAACCACTTTGACGCCGTTCTACGGCGCCGATGTGCAGGCGGTGCGGGACTGGCTGCTCACCGAACGGCGGAATCCTGAGCACCTTCGCCGGCATCCAGCGCGCGCCGCTGAGCATGACGGCGCCGGTGCTGCGGATTTCCCCGCACGCCTACACTACCGCGGTGGACCTGGAAATCTTCGCCGAAGCGCTGATCGCCGCGACCGCGGTGACCGCGACATGACCGGCACCGGCATGGCCACCTTCGGCGTACCCGGTGACGAGAAGGCATGGAGTGCACTGGGATTCGTGGTCGAGGACTGCGCGATCCGGATCGGGCGGGTTCGCTGTGCCCTGACCGACGAGCGCGGTTGGGGGTTCGACGAAATCTATGCGCGGCCCGACGATCTCGGGGTACCGACGACGGCGGTCCACCCGCCGGTCGCCGCCGCGGAGCACCCCTGCGGTGTCACGCACGTCGACCACGGTGGTCTACACGGTGGCCGAATTGGACGCGGCCATCACCGCGCTGTCCGCCGTGTTCGGCGCTGCGCCGCGCCGGTGCTTTCATCCGCTGGGCCCGCACGGACCCGAAGTGGCGTTCTACCGCGAGGGGGAGGCCTTCATCGAGGTGGTCGCCGCCGGGGCCGACCCGGCGCTGATCGAGCTTACGTTGTGGTCGCCCGACCTGGACGCGACCGTCGCGGCGATCCGGGCCGCCGGCGGACCCATCGGCGATCCCAAACCCGCGGTGCAGGGCGTTCGCATCGCAAGCGTATGGCAGGGCCACCTCGACTAGGCCTGGCAATCATGGGTCCGTGACCTGACTCAGCAGGGCCAGGTGTGTACCGGCTCGTTGGCGTGCATGTGATCGCAGTACCGGCGCAGCATCTCGGCGAGCGCGGCACGTCGAGTCATGCCGCCTTCCTCCAGCTCCTGCACGGTCGCGACCTGCCAAATGGCGCCGTTGCGGCCGGCCTTGGTGCGGCCCTCGATGACGCCGAGGAACCGGTCGCGCACGTCGGCGTCGACACCCCAGCGCCGCAATCCTTCGTGGGCGATCGGCAGCACCGTGTGCAGCACCAAGTCGGTGGCGGCCACCTCGCCCAGGTCGGGCCAATGTAGCCGGGCGTCGATTCCACGGCGCGCCGCTTCGAGGAAATTGCCATGTGCTGCAGTGAAACTCATCTTCGCCCAGAGCGGATTCTCCTCTTCGGACAGGATGCGCAGGGTGCCGTAGTAGAACGCGGAGTTGGCCAGCATGTCGACTACGGTGGGGCCGGTCGGCAGCACCCCGATTCTCCAGCCGCAGGTGCGGGCGCCCAACCCCTTCTACCTCAAACACGTCGTACACGGGCCGGTTCCAGCGGTACACGGTGTCGTTGTGCAGACGCAGTTCGGCCAGCTGCGGGATGCGCCCGGCGGTCAGCTCGGCGACCGGGTCCTCGTCGGACAGTTCGGCAGCAGCGAGGGGAAGTAGCGGATGTTCTCCTTGACAGATCCAAATCGAAGTGATCCAGCGTTCGACGAACCACACCCAGGGTCGCACGCCCTGGACTTTGAGTTCCTCGGGCCGGGTGTCGGTGAACTGGGAGAACACATCGATGCGCGTTTCCGACCAGAGTTGGTGGCCGAAGAAGTACGGGGAGTTGGCTCCCACCGCCAGCTGCGGACCGGCCATCACCTGCGTCGCATTCCAGTTGGGGACGAAATCGTCTGGCGCCACCTGCAAGTGCAATTGCGTACTGGTGAAGCGGATTCGGGGCAATGATCGCGGTGTCCCAGTTCAGCGGCTCCGACCCGGAGCGTCTACTCGCTCATCCACCGTCGCGGGACAAATGCTCGGGCATCAGGGTTGGGAAGAATGCCGATCATCACGATGCGGGTGCCGTCGGGATCCGGCCCGGATCTGTACCTCGTTGAGGCTGGCACGCACCTCGGCTTCCAGGTCCAGGCCGGTATGCCCGGGCAGTGGCCGCGGCGGCACGTTGAATTCGATGTTGTAAGCGGTTGTAAGCGCCCAATTCTCGCTGATAGGCCGGATCCGCGATCGCGTCCAGTACGTGCCGGTTCGACATGGCGGGCTGATAGTCGCCGTCGACGAGATTGCATTCGATTTCCATGCCGGTGAGCGGCTGGTCGGAGTCGAAACGCGCCTGAGTGAGCATTGCCTCGAAGACGTCCAGACAAAGCTGCACCTTGCGCCGGTACTCTCGCCGATGTGCACGGTCATACGTGGTGTGCTTGACCTCATCGCCTTCAACAAGGTTACCCGCGGTAACGCAAGAGCGGCGCGCCCGGGCACCCGGACCGGGCCGATTAGGTGCGGTTCTGGTGGCTCGGTAGACCATCATGGATGATGGTGTGTCAGAGTTCACGACGAAGGAGAGCAGATGGCCGAGTTCGTCGCCGCGATCGACCAGGGCACCACCAGCACGCGGTGCATGATTTTCGACCACGGCGGCGCCGAAGTGGCTCGCCACCAACTCGAGCACGAGCAGGTGCTGCCCCGGGCTGGCTGGGTCGAGCACAATCCGATCGAGATCTGGGAACGCACCGCCTCGGTGCTGATGTCGGTGCTGAATACTTCGAAACTGTCGGCGAAAGACATAGCCGCACTGGGTATTACGAATCAGCGCGAGACGACGCTGGTCTGGGACAAACGCACCGGGCGACCGTACTACAACGCCGTCGTCTGGCAGGACACCCGAACCGACCGGATCGCGTCGGAGCTGCAGCGCGACGGCTGTGGCGACGTGATCCGGCGGAAGGCGGGCCTGCCCCCGGCCACCTATTTCTCCGGCGGCAAGCTGCAATGGATTCTGGAGAACGTCGACGGGGTGCGTGCGGCGGCCGAACGCGGTGACGCGTTGTTCGGCACCGCCGATACCTGGGTGTTGTGGAATCTGACCGGCGGCCCACGGGGCGGGGTGCACGTCACCGACGTGACCAACGCCAGCCGCACCATGCTGATGGATCTGGAGACGCTGGATTGGGACGACGAGCTGCTGTCTTTCTTTTCCATTCCGCGCGCGATGCTGCCCGCGATCGCGGCCTCCTCGCCCAAGCAGCCCTACGGCGTGACGATCGACGATGGGCCGCTCGGCGCCGAGGTGCCGATAACCGGGATGCTGGGTGACCAGCACGCCGCGATGGTGGGACAGGTGTGCCTGTCGGCGGGGGAGGCGAAAAACACCTACGGCACCGGCAATTTCCTGCTGCTCAACACCGGCGAGACGATCGTGCGCTCCGACAACGGGCTACTGACCACGGTGTGCTATCAGTTCGGCGACGCCAAACCCGTCTACGCGCTGGAGGGGTCGATCGCGGTGACGGGCTCGGCGGTGCAGTGGCTGCGTGACCAGTTGGGCGTTATCAGCGGTGCCGCACAGAGCGAATCGCTGGCACGCGAGGTCCCTGACAACGGCGGGGTGTATTTCGTGCCCGCGTTTTCCGGGTTGTTCGCCCCGTATTGGCGGTCGGACGCGCGCGGCGCGATCGTCGGGCTGTCGCGCTACAACACCAATGCCCATCTGGCCCGCGCGACGCTGGAGGCGATCTGCTACCAGAGCCGCGATGTGGTGGACGCTATGGAATCGGATTCCGGTGTGCGACTTAAGGTTTTGAAGGTCGACGGCGGTATCACTCAAAATGAGTTGTGCATGCAGATTCAGGCCGATGTGATGGGGGTCGACGTGGTGCGGCCGGTGGTCGCCGAGACCACCGCGCTGGGCGCCGCCTACGCGGCCGGCCTGGCGGTGGGGTTCTGGGCCGACCCGTCCGACCTGCGGGCCGATTGGCAGGAGGACAAACGGTGGACGCCGGCGTGGGATGACGACCAGCGCGCCAACGGATATGCGGGTTGGCGCAAAGCGGTGCTGCGCACCTTGGACTGGGTCGACATGTCCTACCCGGGTGTCCGCCGGCGCTGAGCCGGCGGACACCCGGGGTGCGCGTGGTCAATCCTCGTCGAGAATACCGTAGATTTCGCGCCGCGCGGTGTTCAGGATCTCGATGATGCGCTGCTGCTGCTCGGCGTAGCGGTGTGCGCGAAATGCGCCACCGCGCCGAACAGCTGACCGACGGCCGAGCGCAGACTCATCTGACCTGGATCGGCGCCTTCGGCGATCTCGTTCCATGGCGGGGTCGCGATCTTCTCGGCCGCCGTGCGCCCGTCTGCGGTCAGCTCGAAAAGCTTCTTGCTGCCGTCGGTTTCGCTCGCGGTAACCAGTCCTTCGTCATCGAGCAGTTGCAGCGTCGGGTATACCGACCCGGAACTGGGCTTCCAGAGCCCGTTGCTGCGTTCGGCGATCTGTTGGATCATCTCGTAGCCGTGCATGGGCCGCTCGGCCAAGCAGTATCAGGATCGCGGCGAGGACGTCACCGCGACGCCCGCGACCGCCGCCGCGGCGAAATTCGCCGCGGCGTCCGCCGGGGCCGAATTCGAAACCCGGGCCGAACCCCGGTGCGAAGCCGGGGCCTAACTTGCCGAAGCCGGGACCGAACCCACCCAGACCGCCGTCGCCGGCGTGCTCGCGCAGGGTTGTCGAAGAATTCCCGTCGGGCCTGCCGCCGGGCGCGTCGGCCCGCCCGGCCGGGGGGAGCCCCCAGCCCGATACCCGGGCCGTGCCTGGGGCCGAAACCGAATCCTTGGTGGCCGGTGAATGGCTGGTCAGGGGGAGTGAAGGAGTTGTTCATACATAAAGAACTCCGACGTGAGGTTCACCCCCACACCGGAGGGACGGCGCAGCGTCCGCAGCGCGGCAGTGACCAAGACCGGCCCGTCTGGTTGTGGGTCAACTGGGGCTGGCGTTCTCCACGGTGCCCGACGCCGCGCTGGTCATCCTTATTCGCGCTCGGGGCGGTGATGTAGCACCGATGGGTACATCGGCCGCACGTGCCCGCGGCGGGATCGATTTCGGGGTTTTACGGGGCGCTGCTGGTCGCCTTCGTCGTCATTCTGGTGTCGTTTTTCACCGCCAAGCACCGCGGCGGGATTGCGGTGCCGCTGGTTGGCTGGGCGCTGCTGATCGCCGACGTCGCGCTGATGGTGGTGACGGTCGCCCTCTAGCGCGTGCTCAGGACGGCGGTGAGAAGCCGCCGGGCTGCTGTCCGGACGGCGGCGTGGCCTGCGGCGCCGGCATCGGTTGGGGCTGCGGTGCGGCGGGTGCGGGGTACTGGGGTTCGCCCACCCACGGCGCGGGCGGCGGCATCGCCGGGCGCAGTCGCGCCAACTCGCGGCGGTGTCGTTCGGCCAGGACCGCAGCCAGAACCAGCTCCGGCGGCGCGCCGGGTGGGGGCGGCGGCGCGATCCGCGACACCACGTCGCCGGCGATAAGGTAAGACATTTGCAGCCGCAGCTGGCGATCGAGTTGTGGTGCACGCGAGAGAAATTGGCGTGCCACCTCGGCCTGACCGGCGTCGAGGTTGGACAGTTGCAGTGAGGCTGCCCACCAGGCCAGCGACGGGGGCATCGGGGGCGGGGGCGCGACGCGCGGGCCGTGCTCGCTGACGACGACGGTGCCGGCGAAGATGTCACCGATCCGTTTGGCTTTGGGCGACAATATGCTTGAGATCACCGCGGGGCCGCCGGCGAGCATCCAGATCTCCACCAGCGCTGCCAGGGCGCGAAAAAGGGCCTGCCGGAAGCGTTCTGGGCCCCCGTCGTCGGATACAACACGCAGGCCCATGATGATCTTGCCCACCGACCGACCGCGGGTGGCGGTTTCGAAAATCATCGGGTACACGACCAGCACCATCACGGTGAAGATGATCAGGATGGCGGCGCTGAGTGCGCCGTCGAATTGCGTCAGCGTGACGGCCCACAGCATCAGCCCGACGATACAGAGCAGGAAGATCACGGCGATGTCGAGCAGCGCGCTCAGTGCGCGTACCGGTAACTGGGCAATCTGCACATCGAGCACCACCGCGTCCCCGGTCACCACCTCCGACATAACTCCGAACGGTACCCGTTGCACGGGTCGGTCCGGCTGGACTCAGCTATCCCGAAAATGCGATTAGGCTGCGCAAGGTGGACGTCGACGCATTCGTGCTGACCCATCGCGGCACCTGGGACCGGCTCGACCAGTTGGTCAAGAAGCGCAGGTCGCTGACGGGAGCCGAAGTCGACGAGCTCGTCGAGCTGTACCAGCGAGTGTCCACGCATCTGTCGATGCTGCGGTCGGTGTCCACGGATTCACTGACGATCGGCCGGTTATCGAGCCTGATCGCCCGGGCCCGCTCGGCGGTGACGGCTGCGCACGCGCCGGTGACCAGCGCATTTGCGCGGTTCTGGACGGTGTCTTTCCCGGTGGTCGCCTACCGCAGCTGGCGATGGTGGATGGGTACCGCGGCGGCGTTCTTCGCGGTCGCGGCAATCATCGCGGTGTGGGTGGCCACCAATCCCGAGGTGCAGTCGGCAGTCGGAACCCCCAGCGACATCGACCAATTGGTCAACCACGATTTCGCGTCCTACTACAGCGAACACCCGTCCGCGGCGTTCGCGCTACAAGTCTGGGTGAACAACTCCTGGGTATCGGCACAGTGCATCGCGTTTGCGGTGCTGCTGGGCCTGCCGATCCCGATCGTGCTGTTTCAAAATGCCGCCAACGTGGGGCTGATCGCCGGCTTGATGTTTCACGCAGGCAAGGGCGCCATCCTGTTGGGTCTGTTGATTCCGCATGGGTTGCTGGAGCTCACCGCGGTCTTCCTGGCCGGGGCGGCGGGGATGCGGCTGGGGTGGTCGGTGATCGCGCCCGGCGACCGGTCCCGCTGGCAGGTGCTGGCCGAACAGGGCCGGGCCGTGGTGTCGGTCGCGGTGGGACTGGTCGGTGTGCTGTTGGTCTCGGGTCTGAGCGAGGCGCTGGTGACGCCGTCACCGCTGCCGATGTCTGTCCGCCTCGGGATCGGGGTGGTCGCCGAGGCGACGTTCTTGTCCTATGTCATCTATTTCGGGCGCCGGGCCGTCAAAGCCGGCGAAACCGGTGACATCGACGACGCCCCCGACGTCGTGCCGACGAGCTGACTTCTACAGGCGCCCAGTCGCTTTCATGGCCAGGTAGCGGTCGGCCAGCGTGGCCGCCAGATCAGTGGGCGGCGCGTCGACGACTTCCACGCCGATCTGGCGCAGTCGGGTCGCGATGGCGCGGCGGTCATTACGGGATCGCTCGGCGGCGCCCGCGTCGTAGACGGCGGCGGCGTCCAAACGCCCGGCGGCCATTTGGTCGACCCGGGGGTCGGAGGACGCCGCGATGAGCAGATGATGCTTGGCCGACAGCTGCGGCAGCACCGGCAGCAGCCCCTCGTCGAGGGCGGTGGCGTTGAGATCGGTCAGCAGCACCACCAACGCGCGCCGTCTGGTCCGCCGGGTGATGGCTGCAACCATTGTCCGCCAATCTGTTTCGATGAGGGTTGGCTGCAGCGGGGCCATGGCGTCCACGAATTGGGCGAGCACCTCGGTGCGTGATGCGCCGAACACGCCTGCCCGGCTCACTCGGTCATGGGCCAGGAAGTCGACATGGTCGCCGGCCCGCGAGGCCAGGGCGGCCAGCAGCAGTGCCGCATCCATCGACCAGTCGAGCCGCGGCCATCCCGCGGGGTCGGCCGCTGGACCGTACGAGGTGGGGTCAACGCCGATGCGGCCGGCTGCCATGCGTCCGGTGTCGAGCACGATCACCACCCGACGGACGCGTTCGGGGCGCCAGGTCCGCACCATCACGTCGGCCCGCCGCGCGGACGCCCGCCAGTCGATCGAACGCACGTCGTCGCCGACGACGTACTCGCGCAGCGAGTCGAATTCGGTTCCCTGCCCGCGGATCAGGGTGGGCAGCAGTCCGTCGATCTCGCGCAGTTTGGCCAGCCGGGACGGCAGGTGTTTGCGCGACAGGAACGGTGGCAGCACCCGGATCTGTCCGGGCACCGGCCGTGATGCCTGCCGCCCGGCCAGCCCCAGTGGGCCGATGGAGCGGGCCGTGACGACGGCCGCGCGTTGATCACCGCGCCGGAGCGGCCGCAGAAGGGTCTCGATCCGCTGGTAGTGGCCGGCGGGGATTTGCACCGGGGTGATCCGGGGCGTGGCGCGCGCGCTGGGCGTCCAAGCGTCTCGCACCTGCCCGCGGAACCGGCGCGACCCGTCGTTGTGAATCTGCAGCGTCACATCGACCGGCTGACCGAGCCGGGCCGAGCTGTCCGGTGAGCGGGCGTAGCGCAGCCGCCGGGGGCTGGCCGCCAGGGCGATGTCGACCGCCACCACCGCCGCCAGGGCGGCCAGCAGTGCTTCGAAAACCCTTGCCGGCCATGGGGAAAGCGCGATCGGAATGACACACAACAGCGCCACCAGGCCGGTGCGTCCGGTCAGGACCACTAGCGTGGCACCGGGACCGACGCCAAGATGCCGTTGAGCACACCGTCGGGCGTCGCGCCCTCCAGCTCGGCTTCGGAGCGCAGCATGACCCGGTGCCGCAGCGTCGGGCGGGCCATCGCCTTCACGTCGTCCGGCGTGACGTAGTTGCGGCCGGACAGCCATGCCCACGAGCGCGCCGTGCCCAGCAGGGCGGTGGCCCCGCGCGGTGACACGCCGAGTTGCAGGGCGGGGGAGGATCGGGTGGCGCCGACGATGTCGACGATGTAGCCTAGCACCTCGTCGGCGATCAGAACCTGTTGCACCGCTTGCCGGCCAGCCGCCAGCTCGGCGGGTGCGGCCACCGGTTTGATTGCGGACAGGTTGCGAGGATCAAAGCCGTGAGCGTGCCGGCTCAGAATGGCGATCTCGGCGTCCCGCGGAGGCAGTGTCACGTTCAGCTTGAGCAGGAAGCGGTCGAGCTGGGCCTCGGGCAACTGGTAGGTGCCCTCGTATTCGACCGGGTTCTGGGTGGCGGTGACGATGAATGGGTCTGGTAACGCCCGCGATTCACCCTCGACGCTGACCTGACGTTCCTCCATCGCCTCGAGCAGTGCGGCCTGGGTCGTGGGCGGCGTCCGGTTGATCTCGTCGGCCAACAGCAGGTTGGTGAACACTGGGCCCGGGCGGAACACGAAGTCGGCGGTGCGCGCGTCGTAGACCAGGGAACCAGTGACGTCACCCGGCATCAGGTCGGGGGTGAACTGCACCCGTTTGAACGCCAATTGCAAGGCCGCGGACAAGGCCCGGACCAGGAGCGTCTTGGCCACTCCCGGAACGCCTTCCAACAGCACATGCCCGCGACACAGCAGCGCGATCACCAGGCCGCTGACCACTGCTTCCTGTCCTACGACGGCCTTGGCGAGCTCGCTGCGCAACGCCAGCAGGGCATCACGCGCCGAGTCGGCGGTGACGGATTCAGCGGTCGGCGATTGCGTCACGAGTTTGTGACCTGCCTTTCGATTTCGTCGAGCGCGCGGGCAAGGTGGACCAGGTCATTGTCGGTGCCCGGCGGCGGGCCGAACAGGTGGTAGGAGACGAATCCCGCGTCGAGACCGGTGCGCTGGGCGAGTGTCATCACCACCGCCTGCGGGTGCGCGCCGGGCACCAGGCTCAGCCGGGGCGACAGCCGCTGCAGAGTGGCGGTGCGCAGCGCGGCGGCCGCGCGGTCGCGGGCCCGGCGCGAGCGGTACAGCCGGCCGCGGCCCTCCACGGTCTCCGACGCGCGGACCACCACGGGCAGCTCCTCGGCCACCAGCGGTCCGGGGCGACGGCCCTTCCACAACACGACCAGCAGCACCACCACCCACAGTTGCCAGACGATCCAAGTGACGTTGTCCGGGATGAGATCGAGAAGTGATGTGGGAGAGGACGTTTCACCTTCGGCGTGGTGTGGCGCGTACCAGATGAGCCGAGGGCGGGCGCCCGCGAGGTTCATTGCCAGCGCGGCGTTACCCGCGTGCAACAGGCCGTCATTGGTCATGAAGTCGCTGCTGCCGACCGCGGTGACGGTACGCCCGCCGTCCCGGAACCGGATCAGGACCCCGTCGTAGCAGCGGGCCATCGGCCGGCCATCCTTGGCGTCGAAGGTGTCGCTCGGCCCGAAGTGCACCGATCCGGCCCGAACAGCTTCGCGCAGCGTGCAATCCGGATCGCTGTCGAAGTCGCTGCTGGCCGAGACGCGGATACCTGGCAGCAGGGCCGCCCGGGTTCGGGCGGTCGGTTCGACCAGCAACAGGTCGCCGGGCGCATCGGCCAGGCGCCGCAATTGTTCGTCGTTGGTCAGGTACTGACTCTGGGCCACCAGGATCAGTGTGTCGGGACGGGCCGCCTTTTCGACGTCGTCGAGGCTTTCGGCGACGATGACGTGGACGCCGCCGTCGCGCAGCAACGTCGCCAGTGCATGGGTACCGTCGGTTCCGGTGGACTCCGGGTCCATGCGCGGCCCCGGGCGTGGCGCCGTTAGGTAGGCACCGATCCAGGCGATGAGCCCCAGCACGACGAGCGTGAGCGCCACCCAACGCCACACACGCCACCGCCCGGTCGCGGTGAGCGCGGTCGGCGAGGGCGGTGAGACCGTGGCCATCACCGCACCTCGGCCGATGATCGGGCTGGCGCGGCGTGGCACGCCGTGGACCCGGCGACCGGTGTTCGCATGCGCAGATGATCGTCGAGGTCAACGATCATCTGATAGGCGTCCTGAGTTCCCGGCAGTTCACCGTAGGTGACGTCGTTGAACGCCGTCGCGGCCTGGGTCAATTCGTCGGTCAGGTGAGGCAGCGCCGCAGCGGCGTCGCAGGCCAGCTCCTTGGCGGTGCGGCCTGGCACCGGATTGAGCACGCCGGTCTCTTCGAGTTGACGTGCCACGGCGCGTAACCGATGGCGGATGGCCGCCGTCCAATCGCCTTCGGCTACATAGCGTTCCGCCGTTTCGCGATGTTGGGCCGCGGTGAGCAGGGCGGCTTCGAACAGCTGGTAGTCGCCGCGGTACCGGGTGCGCATGGTGCGCCGGGCGATGTGGATGGCGATCACCACGGCGACGGCGACCAGGACGAGCAGCACGGCGGTGGTCAACCATCCGCCGGGGATCGACGCGGACTTCTGCAGCAGCCGGTACAGCATTTCGTTGATCCAATCGAGGACCTGCTGGGTCGAGGACGCCTTGGGGTAGATCGGTTTGTTCAGCTCGATCTGGGCGATCTGATGTGCGTCATCGCGGTCGATGTTAATGGAAGGCACGGCAGCCGATCCTCACTCGGCCGTTGAAAGGCCGGGTCAGCCAGAGGATGTCGGTTGAGGCCGCCGCGTAGGGGCCGCTGGCCACGCCGGATTGCAGCACCAGATCGAACGCCTCGGCCCGGATGCGGCGGTCGGTGTACAGCAACACGATGACACCCGCGTTGAACGGCACCGTGACGATTTGGCCGATCGCCGAACCGATGGATGTGATCGCGGTGCCCAGCAGCAGGATTCCGGTCGAGGGCATGCCGGCCATGATTACCTGACCGGCGATGCTGAACGGCGCGCCTATCGCGCCGGAGACCACACCCGCCGCGATGAACGTCAGCAACCGGATGCCGAGCACACGCCAGAATCCACCCTGAAGCAGCGTAAAGGATCTGGTGATCGCGTTCAGCACTGGCAGCCGCTCCAGCACGATCAGCACGGGAACGAACAACACCACCATGTACAGGTAAACCATCAACGCGCACACGGCGAAGACGAGCGGGACGTCCAGCAGGACCGCCGCGGCGTCGTTACCGATCGCGGCGATCATCGTGATGACGACGACCACCAGCCCGAACAGGACCGCGACGACTGCCGCCTCCAACAGCGCCAGGCCGAGCAGCGCGAGCAACCGCCCGCGGATCTTCAGCCACGTTTCCCGGATGGTGATCGTCGAGCCGAACACCGCGTGGCTGACAATGACGGTGAGCATGCCGGACAACAGCATGCCACCCAGCCAGGTGACGAGCAGGCCCGCGCCGGCCGACCCCAACCACGCGCCGAAGATGCCCCAGTTCACCTCGCTCGGCTCATCGCCGTAGAAGTTGCCGAAAGCGGCCACCGGTCCGACGGTGGCGATCAGCGAAACGATCTGCATGAGCATAACGACGATCGCGGTCAACCCCAGGGTGGCTTTCGGGTTGGTGCGGATATAGCCGACCGTCCCGTTGAAGATGTCGCTCAAGGTCAACGGCCGCAGCGGTATGATGCCGGGTTTGATTGCGTCCGGTATCTGCTGGGCCGGGCCATACCCCGGCGCAGCTCCGTAGCCGGGTGGCGCGCCATAGCCCGGCTGGAGCCCATACCTGGGGCCATACCCGGGCGGGGGACCGTAGCCGGGCGTGCCGTATGCCGGTGGAGAGCCGGCCGATGCGGGCCCTCCCGGCGGGGGGCCGGTCGGATAGCCAGGCGGCGGCGTGCTCACCGGGTCCGGCAGCCGTAGTCGTTAGTCATGGGGTCCATCCTGTCGGCGCTCAGGGCTTTTCTCAATCATCCCGAGTTTTGCGTGCCGCCCACGCTGGCCTGCACCGTCCGGAAGCGTAACGTCTCCATCATGGCCGAACTCTAAGGCCCGGCTGCGGGCAGACCTGACCGGGGCGATGAAGGCTCAAGATAAATTGCGGACCGCGAGACCCTGCGTATGTTGCTGGCCGCGGTGCAGACCGAGGAGGTCTCCGGCAAGGAAGCCAGGGAACTCACCGATGACGAAATCGTCAAAGTGCTGGCCCGGGAATCCCGCAAGCGTGCGAAGCCGCCGAGATCTACACACAAGAACGGGCGCGGTGAGCTCGGCGCGGCATGCCGAAGCGCGGATCATCGACGAGTACCTGCCCACTCCGCTTACCGAGGCCGAGTTAGTCGATGCGGCTGACACGGCCATCGCCCAAGTTGCTGAGGCGATCGTTGAGCGTTCGGGCATGAAACAGATGGGGCAGGTCATGAAGGCCGCTACCGCGATCGCGGCCGGAAAGGCAGACGGCGCCCGGCTTTCCGCCGCGGTCAAAGAGCGGCTGTAGCATGTGATGCCGTCCGTTTGTTCCGGGCCTGCCGGGGTATCCGGTTGATTATGACCAGGTTCGGCTACACCTTGATGTCCGAGCAGAGCGGGCCCAAAGACCTTGTGCGATACGCAGTTTCGGCCGAGAAGCGCGGGTTCGATTTCGAGGTCTGCAGCGACCATTTCTCGCCCTGGCTGACATCGCAGGGCCATGCGCCCAACGCCTGGGCGGTCCTGGGCGCGGTGGCACACGCGACCGAGCGGGTGGGCCTCTACACCTATGTCACCTGCCCGACGATGCGCTACCACCCGGCGATCGTCGCGCAACAGGCCGCTACCGTTCAGATCCTGGCCGACGGGCGATTCACGCTCGGGTTGGGCAGCGGTGAGAACCTCAACGAACATGTCGTCGGCAAGGGGTGGCCGACCATCGAGCAGCGCCACGACATGCTGCGCGAGGCCATCAAAATCATACGCGAGTTGTTCGGAGGCCGCTTGGTCGACTGGCGCGGCGAGTACTTTCAGGTCAATTCCGCCCGCCTATGGGACCTGCCCGACGTCCCGGTCGGTCTCGGTGTGGCGATGAGCGGTGCCAAGAGTGTCGAGAAACTCAGCAAGCTTGCCGACCACTTGATCGCCGTCACGCCCGACAAGGACCTGGTGGACGCCTGGCATGCGGCGCGTCAGGCCGCCAACGGCGCTGAAGGCGGACGGGTGATCGGGCAGGTACCGGTGTGCTGGGACCCCGACCGCGACGCCGCGATCGAACGCGCGCACGAGCAGTTCTGCTGGTGTTTCGGCGGGTGGGCGGTCAATGCAGACCTGCCGACGCCCGCCGGATTCGCCGGCGCCACCCAGTTCGTGCGCCCCGAGGACGTCGCCCACGGCATCGCCTGCGGGCCCGACCTCGACGCCATCGTGGACGCCGTGCGGCCGTACTGGGAAGCCGGTTTCACCGATATCGCGCTGATTCAGATCGGTGGGGCCGCGCAGGAGCAATTTCTCAAGGAAGCAGCAGAACCCCTGCTCAGTGTGCTGCGGGCGGCATCGCCGTAGCCGTGGGGGAGCCTCGGCACGGCCAACGGGAGCCCTTAGGGCGCCCGCGGCGCCGGCTAACGGTGAAGGAGAATGGCAAACCAATTGCAAGACAAGACGATCGCCTTCCCGGCCGCCGACGGGGTGGAAAAGTTGAGCTCGAACAACCCCGTGCGGCGCTGGAACAGGCCGGTGCCCGAACCGAACTGCTGTCGCTGAAGACCGGTGAAATCCAGGCGCGCGAACACGATCTCGAACCCGCCGGCCAGTTTCTGGTCGATCGCGCGGTGTCGGAAGCCTCGGTAGACGCATTCGACGGCCTCGTGCTGCCCGGGGGCACGGTGGATCCCGACAAGCTCCGCAAGGACGACACAGCCGTCGCCTTCGTCCGATCGGGGAAGCCGGTCGCGGCGATCTGTCACGGACCGTGGACGCTGGTGGAGGCCGACGTGGTGAAGGGGCGAACGCTGACCTCCTACCCGAGCATCCGCGCCGACCTTCGCAATGCGGGCGCGGACGTCGTCGACAAGGAAGTCGTCGTGGACGGCAATCATCACCAGCCGCTCCCCGTCTGATTTGCCGGCATTTTGCTCGGCCATTATCGAGCAGTTGGCGCACGTGACAACGGGATAGGCCTGGCCAGCGGGTTGACGGTTTCAACCCTTTCTCAGTGGGCATTAATCACACAACATGCCGTGATAACCGCGGCGACCAGTGCGAAAGGCCCACAATTGACAAGCACGTACCCCATTGTGTCCGAGGTGTCGGTTGCCCCCGCGGTGTATAAGCCACAAGACGACTCCCGATTGCTGGTCCGCGCAATGCAATACAGCGGATTGATTCCTGGCCGACGAGTATTGGATCTGTGTACCGGCAGCGGATTCGTGGCTATCGCGGCGGCCGAAATGGGCTGCGCGGGTGTCACCGCGTTCGATATCTGCCCGCACGCCGTGCATTCCACCCGCGGCAACGCGACGGTCGCGGGCGTCGACATCGACGTCCGGGAAGGGTCGTGGATCGCCGCGCTGCGGTGCGAGCCGTTCGAGGTGGTAGTGTTGAATCCGCCTTACGTGCCAACTCCCCCTGAGGAGGACATCGACACCGTCAAGCCCGGTGTCGGTCCCTCGTGGGCGTGGAATGCCGGTACCGACGGGCGGCGGGTGCTGAACCCGCTGTGTGAGACGGCGACGAATCTGCTATGCCGCGGTGGTTCGCTGTTGCTTGTACAGTCGGCACTGGCCGGTGCGCACCGGTCGCTGGACTGCCTGCGGTCGACCGGGTTGGAGGCCGACATCGTTGCCTGCGAGCGGATCCCGTTCGGGCCGGTGTTGTCGGCACGGGCGGCCTGGCTCGAGCAGGTCGGTCTCGTGCCGCGAGGCTGCCGGGAAGAGGAGTTGATCGTGATCCGGGCGGACAAGCCGTGAGCGGAACCAGGGTGCGGATAGTGCCCAAGGGCCCGATCCTGGTGTCGGGGCCGGTACGTGTCGAGATCGACGGCGGCGGCGTGGTTGAGTCCGACCGATTCATGGTCGCCATCTGCACCTGTAGCCGCAGCAAGGGATACCCGTTGTGCGACACCAGCCACCGGCGGTGCCGGCACGTCGAAAGCGTTGCCGCGAAACCTAACTGAGCGGCTGCCGCAGCGAGCTGGCGCCCTGCGTCCAGGACGCCATGATGCGCTCCGCCAGCCGGTCTTCGACCGCCGCGAACGCACGCATGCCGAATACGATGTCGCGGTCCAGCTTCGGCTCGCGCGTCACCAGGTCGGCGACCACGTCATGCCGCATGACCTGTTCGTGAACGGCGTCGGCCTCGACGTGTTCTCGGTAGAAGATGACGCACGCTGCTGGCGCGCCCATCCGCTCGAGCGCCTGGACCATGCGCCGCGAACCGGGCGATGACGTGATCTCGGTGGCGGCGAAGTGCCCGATGGCCGCGCCGCGCAGCCAGCGGTGCAGACCGAACAGCGACATCAGGTTGACCGCCGCGAGCGCTTCGGCTGGAACGAAGTCTAGGTAACTCAGATAGGTCGGGTCTAGATCGGCGGCGCTCAGCAGGTTCGCGAATAGCTGCTGATGCACCCGGGCGCCCTGCCCGGCACCGTACTCGTCGAACTCGACCGCCACGAACGCTGCCTTGGCGCCGCCGGTCAGCCGCGGAATGGCCCACGCGTGCGGGTCGCCCTCTTTGAGGTGGTACAGCGACCGCTGCACGAAGTATTCGCGCATCTGCTGCCAGGTCCCGGTGTCGCGCAGGTGATACGACGGGCCGGTCCCCTCGGCGGGTTCGATCGAGAGCGAGTCCATCTCCGCCGCCGAGGTGCGGTCCGGGTCGATGGGGCCGACGTCACGGCGTACCCCCGCCAGGAAGGCGCGTTCGAGTTCGGCTCGCAGCTGCAACAGGTCCGGGTTCCACTCCCAGGTGGGGTCCACCCCGACGAAACCCCGATAGTGTAGCTCGTAGCACATGCACAGGGCCAGCTGCAGGTCCAGGCCGTACGGGTCCGAGTCACGCACCGACGCGCTCACCCGCGCGAGATGGTCACCGGAGGGTGGGCCGGTCAACGCGCGGTGCACGGCCGTTGACAACGGACCGTGTGCTGCAGGAAGGGCGGGTTCGAGCACGATCGACGTGCGGGTCACGTTGCTAAAGGTACCACGATCGGCATCCCCGCAGACGGTTGCCCGCGTGCCGGTCAAGCTGTGTCGGCGCGCCGGGCCGGCCACCGGACCAGTCATCGACTGCGTCGGGCGACGTCAGTACCTGGAAGGTGATGTCGACCGTTGGCCGCCGGTGGCCTCCAGGAGCCGCGATCGCTGACGCGCGCTCGGATCTCACCGTCGACGGTTTCGACCTCCACCAGCGTGGTGCCCACCCCGTGGCCGCGGTAGGCATGTTCGACGCAGTTGGTGCATGCCTCGTTGACAACCAGCACGATGTCGTCGATCAACTCACGGGGAATATCGGCTCCCCGCAGCCAGTCGGCCAGCCTATGCCGGATGACGGCCAACTCGTTTGCGATGGCATGGGTTTCGATACGCAAGGCTGCCTGCTGGTGGCGGTAGATCACCATCGCCACATCGTCGTCATACCCGGACGGCGGCGCGAGCCGGCGAAGCACTGCATCCGCGACCGCGTCCAGCGGCAGGGTCCTGGTCTCCACCAAAACTTTAGCGGCACGGGCGACTCCGTCGTCGATGGACTCGTGCTTGCGTTCGACCAGCCCATCGGTGAACACGAGCAGCGTCGAACCCGAGGTCAGCCGGCACGAGATCTGCGGGCGCGCCTCGTCGCGGCGCACCGCAAGCAGAACCGATCGGGCGTCGCTGAGCAGCGTGGTGCCCGACGGGCCGGCGAGTACTGCGGGCATGTGGCCGGCGTTGCTGTACTCCATGACCCCGGTGGCGGTGTCGAGGATCGCCAGAACACGGTGGTGCAGTACGCATTTGGAATCAGTGAGGCAGCCAGATCGAGCTGCTCGAGCAGCAATGCGGGCTGGGCGCCGTTGATAAGCAGGGCCAGCGCCGAGCTGCGTAAATGACCCATGATCGCGGCAGCCGGCAGACCCCGGCCCACACAGTCGCCGACGACGATGCCGATGCGGTGCTCGCCGATGGGCAGCACGTCATACCAGTCCTCCAACGGCGGGGCCGCCGGTTCGTAACGCATCGCGAAGCCCGGCGGCGGTTGCATGGCCGGACATGCTGCATAATCAAACTGAGGTGACCGATCAGCACCGTGACCAACAGTTGATCCTTCGCGCGACCCAGCGCGGCGCACCCAGCTCCAACCACAGCGCGAGGTCGCCCGCGCTGGACAGCACCGCGACCAATCTCTGCGCCTTGCCGGGCTTGTTCGGTTGCTCGACGGTCTTTGCGGTCAGCGGAGTTGCTGGTGCGACTCCTGAAAGGTGTTGCGTAGCCACGGATCCAGGCCACGCCACGTCGTTTCGGCGGGCTCCCCCGTCACCTGGACGCTGGGCTCGCCGTCACCGGCGGGCCAGGTCACCGCGATGACGCGCTGGACGCCGATGGCGCTGCGGGGCCAGGGTCTGCAACAGAAACTCCAGCGCGATGGGTGCCTCGATGTGAATGTTCTGGGCGACCTCGAGGATCAGCCGGACGTGGTGCTCGATGATGTCGAGCATGCTGATCCGTTCCTGCAGTGCCCGGCGTCCCAGCTCGTGGCCGACGGCGAGGTGTCCTCGTCGCGTGCGGCCAGGTAGGCGCGCAGCACGGCGTTGTATTGGACGTGGAACTCGTCGGTGGCGGTCATGCCGAGGCCCCCGGAGCCGCGCGGCGAGCACCATGGCGTCGTCGGTTTCCTTGGCGTGTGTTTGCCCAGAATGTGGTCGGTAATCACGGTCGCCGGCAGCGAAGTCGATCTGTTCCAGGTGGTCCTCGGCGATGCCGTCGCTGGCGATCACGATCAAATCGCCGTGCCGTATCGAAATCGTTTGTTCGGGACGGATTTCAGGAAATGCGCCTCGTCACACTCCGCGTCTCATAGGCGGGCCACGTCTCCCGGCGGACCTCGGTCGTCGTGGAAAACCGGTTGTCCAGCGCGGCGACGTCCCGCTGGGCCTCCCAGGGATAGCTCCAGGTCCAGTAGATGCTGATGCGGCGGCGGCCCGGCGTGTGTTCGCGCGGCAGATGTGCCTGGTTGTTAGGTGCGCGTGGGTGTGTTCATGGTGTCCCCACTAGCCAGGTATCGAAGGCCGTTGAGGCTCGAGAGAAAGAAATACACACCGCCGGTGAGTGTGGTTAAGGCCGGCAGGCCCTTGAGGGTTTTACAAATGGGACGCTTGGTAATCTTGAATTCCATTGTGCCGTTTTGAGTTCCACAGATGGGTTCGTGCTCGTTGCGCAGCTCGTGGAAGTTGCGGTCGTTGATCCACACGTTCTATGCTAACTCGAATTAGCGTACCAGGCTGGCGCAGATGATGAATGCCGCGATGCCCCGGTCGGCGCCGTCGTCGTCGACGCCCTCGGGAAGTGCCGCGCCGTAGGTCACCCCGGCACCGGATCATCCGGCGCCGGTTCATGTTGACCGCCGATGGCCGAGCGCACCGCGCCCCCTGGCGGATCTGCTCGAACAACGCTGGTGGAGTGTGTTCGTCAAGCGTAAACTTGGTAAGAACGGCAAGGTTGGTCCACCGGTCCATGACGATCGGGTAGG
>NZ_LR655724.1 GCF_902168065.1 Mycobacterium tilburgii
CGCCCCCGCACGGGCCGGCCCCGCCCCCACCGGGCTCCCGCCCACCAAGACCCCCAAAACCCCGCCACATCCGGCGATGGCCGCCGGCAGCAGCGGCAACTGGCGCCACTGCTGGATCGACAGGGCGACCAGGCCGCCGACGGCCTCCCAGGCGCGGGTGGGCAGCGAGAAAGAACGCCCACGGCGGCGAGGTGCGGGTGCACAGCACCGCCGCCGTCAGCGAGGCCGCGGCGACCGATGCCAGCACCACCGCGTACGGCCACGCCGTGGAATTGGGGGAATCGGGCTTGGCGGCGCGGCGCACCCGGCCGACGACCCAGGCCGTCGCGATGATCGACACCGGCCACACCAGATAGAACTGTTCCTCCACGCCGAGCGACCAGTAGTGCTCGAACGGTGACGGCACATCCGCGGTCAGGTAATCGGTACCCTGGATGGCGAACCGGTAATTACCGACGTACAGCGCGCTGGCGATGCCGTCGGGAAGCACGTTGCGCGCTTGCAGCGACGGCGGTCGCGATGGCGGTGAGGACGGCGACGGTGGCCGCGGCCGGCATCAGGCGACGAGCACGGGCAACGTAAAAGCGGCCCAGCGCAAAGGTGTTCGCCGCGGCGACCTCACGCCACAACAGGCCGGTGATGAGGAAGCCAGAGATCACAAAGAAGACGTCGACACCGATGAAGCCGGCACCACTACCCGGTATGCCCGCGTGATGAGAGCACAACGGCGATCACCGCGCCGGCACGCAGGCCCTCGAGGCCCGGACGGAATCCGCGTCGCGGTACGTGTCGGGTAGGACTATCCTCCGCCCCTTGGGACGGGCTGGCGCTGGTTTCCTGCCGGACTGTCATGCCTTTGTCGGGATGCCTCGCTAGGTCGCCAGCCAGGAAAGCTCGCCGGGTAGTTGTAAACGCCACCACGTGATGTCGTGGCCGCCAACTGTGAAGTTTACCGCCGGAGGCGTTTTGAGTTGGCTCACGAATTGGCGTGTCGCGGGATAGAACCGGTCGAATGTCCCGCAGTCGACGCGCAACGGAATCTGCGACAGCGCCGGCAGGCCGAACACGCTGTTGGTCATCCAGTCCTCTTCGCCGTCAAACGCTTTGGGCGCGCAGTCGGCGTAGGACGTGTACAGCGCCGGACTGATCGCGCAGATCCCCGCGGTCCGCGACGGCCCCAGCTTGGCGCCCAGATGCAGTGCCCCGTAGCCGCCCATAGACCAGCCCATGAAGCCCACCCGGGAGGTGTCCAGGCCCATCGATCCCAGCATCGGCAGCAGCTCATCGAGGACCATCGCGCCGGAGTCGGTGCCGTCGGCCCGTTTGTGCCAGTAGGAGTCGCTGCCGCCGTCGACGCCGACCACCGCGAACGGCGGCTTGCCCTCCTTGGCCAATCGGGCCAGCGCGTCCTCGACACCGCAGTCGAGCATCATATTCGCGTCGCCGTCCTTGCCGTGCAACGCGATCACCGGACGCAGCAACCCGCTTTGCGAGGTGCGGCCGGGCGGCAGCGCGATCACCCAGTTGGTCTTGACGCCGCCGCGCGCCTTCGAGACGAACGACCCGGTGAGTCGGCTGGGCAGGTTACTGCTCGCGGTCGACGGTTCGAACGGGGACGGCAGGGGCGCCGCTCGCGGTTCGAGCGGATCCAGCCAGGCGCTCAAAGCCCATGCGCCCGCGGCCACGGCGCTGGCACTGGCGCCCATTCGCAGCACCGTGCGGCGGTTGAGATCAGGCACGACGGTGATAATGCCGCGCCCAGAGCACTTTTCCGAGGTCGTCGCGGGGATTGCAAAGGCATTGTGATGCGCCAGTCATCGCGCGGTTACCGCATGCCGCCCGGGTGCGAGCCGAATCCGTGCGGATGGAATCTGCCAGGTTTCAACCCTCGCCCGCCGCGCCGAGCTTCGGCACGCTAGGACCTTCGTGCGTGGCCTCGAAGAACGAAAGAGGATTTGGATGAGCTTGGCGTTTCACTGGTTTCTGCCGACCTACGGGGATTCCCGCAACCTCGTCGTCGGTGGGCACGGCACCGCGATGCATGGTGACCGGCCCGCGACTTTGCGTTATCTGCACCAGATTTGCGCCGCCGCCGAGGACACTGGTTTCGAGGCGGTGCTCACGCCGACCGGATTGTGGTGTGAGGACGCCTGGTTGACGACGGCGACGTTGATCGAGCGCACCGAGACACTGAAGTTTCTGGTCGCGTTCCGTCCTGGGCTGCTCAGCCCCACCCTGGCCGCCCAGATGGCCGGCACCTTCCAGCGGCATTCGGACGGGCGGCTGCTGCTCAACGTCGTCACCGGTGGCGAACCCCACGAACAACGGGCGTACGGCGACTTCCTGGACAAGCAGGCGCGCTACGCGCGGACCGCCGAATTCCTGGACTTGGTGCGACAACTGTGGACCTCGCGAAAGCCGGTGACGTTTTCCGGGGAGCACATTCGCGTCGAGGGCGCGCAGCTCAACAACCCGCCTGACCCGGTACCCGCGGTGTTCTTCGGCGGATCGTCCGGGTCGGCCGGGCCGGTGGCGGCCAAGTACGCCGACGTCTATCTCACCTGGGGTGAGCCGTTGCCGGCCGTCGGCGAGAAGCTGGATTGGATTCGCGGGCTGGCCGCCCAAGCCGGCCCCGCCGGCCGGACGCTGCAATTCGGGTTGCGCATCCATGTGATCAGCCGGCCCACCGCCGAGGAGGCGTGGGCCGAGGCCGACCGGCTGCTGGCGGCGATCGACCCGGCGGACATCGAGCGCGTGCAGAACAGCTTGGCGCGCAGCGAATCCGAGGGGCAGCGCCGCATGCGCGAGTTGCACGGCGGCGACAGCGGCGAGCTGCTCGTCGCGCCCAACCTGTGGGCGGGGGTGGGCCTGGTGCGCGGCGGCGCGGGCACGGCGCTGGTCGGGTCGCACGCAGAGGTGGCTGAGCGGCTGATCGAATACGCCGACCTCGGTATAGACCACTTCATCCTGTCCGGCTATCCGCACCTCGAAGAGGCGTACTGGTTCGGCGAAGGCGTGCTGCCGCTGCTCGAGCGGCGTGGCGTGTGGAAGCACCCCAACCGCAAGGCCCAGCCGACGGCGGCGACGCCGTTCGCGGCCGCGTCGGCGCAGTAGCCGTGGAGACCACCCTGCCCACCGCGGTGGGAGCGGCGCCCGAGCCGGCCGACGAGTCCGATGCGGACCGGCGCCGGTGGCTGCGCACCGTGGTGGTCGCCAGCCTGCTCGGCACCACGGTGGATGTGGTACGACTGCTTCCTCTACGCCACCGCCGCCGGCCTGGTCTTCAACAAGGTGTTCTTTCCCAACGCGAGTTCTCTGGTGGGCACGCTGCTGGCGTTCGCGACGTTCGCCGTCGGGTGCGTCATGCGGCCCATCGGCGGCCTGGTGTTCGGCCACATCAGGGACCGCATCGGGCGCAAACGCAGCCTCGCGTTGCCATGCTGATCATGGGCGGAGCGACCGCGCTGATCGGGGCGCTGCCGACCGCCGCCCAGATCGGGGCGTGGGCTCCGGTCCTGCTGCTGGTGCTGCGGGCGCTGCAGGGCTTCGCCCTCGGCGGCGAATGGGGCGGTGCGGTGCTGCTGGCCGTGGAACACAGCTCCGGGGGACTGGCGCGGGCGGTACGGCGCCATCCCGCAGGTCGGCCTGGGCGCTGGGCACCGGCATCTTCGCGGTCCTGTAGGTGGCGCTGGGCCCGTACGGTTCCTGGCCTACGGCTGGCGCATCGGTTTTCTCCTCAGCATCGTCCTGGTGGTGATCGGCGCGCTGGTACGGCTGCGGGTGGACGAGACTCCGGCGTTTCGGCAGTTGCGCGACATCGAGGCCGCGGCTACCGTGCCGATCCGCGAAATCGTCCGCGAACCCCGTTCCCGGCGAAACACGGCTGGGACTGCTGTCTCGCTGGGCGTAGGGCTCGGCGTTCAACACCTGGGGTGTGTTTGCGATCAGTTATGCCACCGGTGCGCTGGGCTTCAACAAAGTGTCGGTGCTGATCGTGGTGACCATCGCCGCCGTGCTGATGGCGGTGGCTGCTGCTGCCGGTGTTGGGGGCGCTGACCGGCCGGTTCGGCGCCCGTCGGGTGTATTTGGCCGGCGTGGCCATCTACGGGATCGCGGCGTTCCCGGCGTTCGCCCTGTTCGCACGAAGAACCTGCTCTGGTTCGGGCTGGCGATGGTGCTGGTGTTCAGCGTCGTGCACGCGCTGTTCTACGGGGCGCAGGGCACGCTGTATTCGTCGCTGTATCACACCGGTACGCGCTACACCGGGTTGTCGTTCGCCTACCAGTTCTCCGGCGTACGCGTCCGGGGTCACCCCGATGATCCTGAGCGCGCTGATCACTGTGGTCGGCGGCGCGCCGTGGCTGGCGTGTGGGTATCTGGTGGCGACGGCGGTGATCAGAGTGATCGCCACCGCGCTGATCCGCGACGCTGACCTGTACTTCTGCCTTTCGCAGCGTCAGTTGAGCATGATCGCGTTCGGCGGGGTGATCGGCGCCGGGCTGTTCGTCGGGTCCGGGATGGTGATCGGCGACACCGGGCCGGCGGCCTTCCTGACGTACGCGCTGTGCGGCGTGCTGGTCGCGCTGGTGATGCGGATGATGGGCGAAATGGCGGCCGCGAACCCGTCGACCGGCTCGTTCGCCGACTACGCGGCCACGGCGCTGGGCGGCTTGGGCCGGGTTTTCGGTGGGCTGGCTGTATTGGTACTTCTGGGTGATCGTCGTCGGATTCGAAGCCGTCGCCGGCGGCAAGGTCCTCGGCTACTGGTTCCACGCCCCGCTGTGGGTGCTGTCGCTGTGCCTGATGGTGTTGATGACGGCGACCAACCTGTTCTCGGTGACCTCGTTCGGTGAGTTCGAATTCTGGTTCGCCGGAATCAAAGTCGCGACCATCATGGTCTTCCTCGCCTTCGGCACCGCGTTCGTACTCGGGCTGGGGCCGGGTCACGGCGGCGAGTTCGCCAACCTGACCCCCTACGGCGGGTTCTTCCCCAACGGCGTCGGGGCCGTGTTCGCCGTGATCGTCGTGGTGATCTTCTCCATGGTGGGCGTCGAGATCGTCAACGTCGCCGCCGAAAGCCACGATCCGGTGCGAGCCGTGCAGCGCGCGACGCGTTCGGTGGTCGCGCGGATCGGGATCTTCTTCGTCGGTTCGGTGTTCCTGCTCGTCGCGATGCTGCCGTGGAATTCGGTGGAGCCGGGCGCCTCGCCGTACGTCGTGGCGTTCCGGCAGCTGGGCCTGCCCGGCGCGGATCAGGTGATGAACGCGGTCGTGCTGACCGCGTTGCTGTCCTGCCTGAACTCCGGCCTCTACACGGCCTCACGGATGCTGTTCGTCCTCGCCGACCGCCACGAGGCGCCGCTGCGGCTGGTCAAACTCAGCCGCCGCGGGGTGCCGCACCTCGCCGTCCTGTTCTCGTCGGCGATCGGGTTCGTGGCTGTCGCCTCACACGGTGTTTCTCTTCCTGCTCAACTCCTCGGGCGCGATCATCCTGTTCGTCTACTGGCTGATCGCGCTGACCCAGATTCTGTTGCGCCGCCGCACTCCCGCCGCGCGGCTGCGGGTGAGGATGTGGTTCTTCCCGGTGCTGTCGATCCTCACGCTGGCCACGGTCAGCGCGGCGCTGGTGCAGATGGCGTTCGACGACGCGACGCGCAGCTATCTGTGGCTGAGCCTGCTGTCGTGGGTGGTGGTGCTGGCGATCTACACCCTCACTCGCCCGGGGCCGGGCGACGGCGATATCAGTCCGTCTTCGTGAACAGCGCCGCCTGCTCGAACGGCAGCCTGGCGAACACCCTGCGCACGCCGCTGCCCACCTGCTCGGCCGCATCGTCCCGGCTGACGATCCGCGGGGCGGAAATGCCGAACGTGTTGCCGTGCCGGCGCATCCGCCCGCTCCCGGCCGCCTTGAGGTTCTTCAGCCAGTCCCGGTCGGGACCGTAGGTCAGCAGCACCGCGATGCCGGGTTTGCCGTCGACGGTAGCGTCGAACGCGCTCACCGGGGTGCGGAACTGCTTGCCGGACTTTCGTCCTGTGTGTTCGATGATCGCGTATGCCGGGGCCCAGCCGGCCCACAGCCGTTGAATCGGGTTGGTGACATGCCGGTTGAAGCGGGCCAGCCGCTGCGGAAGTTGCATAGCACCATCCAACTCGTCCCGCGCGGGCGGCATCAAGACGCAACGGCGACTCTTAACACCCTGTAGTTGGTCTGCTCGCCGAAGCTGGAACACTGGTCGACATGGCTAGCAGTGACCAGGCAATCGCCCAACCTCGGGCCGGGGTTGCGACGTCCGCGCAGCTCTTCTCCGACGCGTGCGCGGTCATTCCCGGCGGCGTGAACTCTCCGGTGCGCGCCTTCACCGCGGTCGGTGGGACACCGCGGTTCATCACCGAGGCCCAGGGCTGCTGGCTCACCGACGCCGACGGCAACCGCTACGTCGACCTGGTTTGCTCGTGGGGCCCAATGATCCTCGGCCACGCCCACCAGGCCGTGGTAGACGCCGTCACCCGGGCCGCCGCGACCGGATTGTCATTCGGGGCGCCGACGCCGCGGGAGACCGAACTCGCCACCGCGATCATCGAGCGGGTCGCGCCGGTCGAGCGGCTGCGCTTCGTGAACTCCGGAACCGAGGCGACCATGAGCGCGGTGCGGCTGGCCCGCGGTTTCACCGGCCGGGTAAAGATCATCAAGTTCTCCGGCTGCTACCACGGTCACGTGGACGCGTTGTTGGCCGACGCGGGTTCCGGGTTGGCGACGCTGGGGTTGTGTGACGACCCGTCGCGCCCGGCTGCGCCGGGCTTGCGATTGTCACAGGGTTTGCCGTCCACGCCCGGCGTCACCGGCGCGGCCGCGGCCGACACCATCGTGTTGCCCTACAACGACATTGACGCGGTTCGGGAAACGTTCGCCTGGTTCGGCGACCAGATCGCCGCGGTGATCACCGAAGCCAGCCCCGGCAACATGGGCGTCGTCCCGCCGGCGCCGGGCTACAACGCGGCGTTGCGCGCGGTCACCGCCGAGCACGGTGCGCTGTTGATCATCGACGAAGTGATGACGGGCTTCCGGGTCAGCCGAAGCGGTTGGTACGGAATCGATCCGGTCGCCGCCGACCTGTTCACCTTCGGCAAGGTGATGAGCGGCGGGTTGCCGGCCGCCGCGTTCGGCGGGCGAGCCGAGTTGATGGAACGGCTGGCGCCGCTGGGCCCGGTGTATCAGGCTGGCACCCTGTCCGGGAACCCCGTCGCGATGGCCGCCGGGCTGGCCACGCTGCGCGCCGCCGACGACGCCGTCTACGCCACGCTGAACGCCAACGCCGACTGCCTGGCCGGGCTGTTCTCCGACGCGCTGACCAATGCTGCTGTGCCACACCAGATTTCGCGGGCCGGCAACATGATCAGTGTGTTCTTCACGGACACCCCGGTGACCGACTTCGCGTCCGCGCGCGCCAGCCAGACCTGGCGCTACCCGTCGTTCTTCCACGCCCTGCTGGACGCGGGCGTGTACCCGCCGTGCAGCGCTTTCGAGACGTGGTTCGTCTCGACCGCGCTCGATGACACCGCGTTCGAGCGAATCGCGGAGGCGCTGCCCGCCGCCGCCCGCGCCGCCGCGAGCGCGACCGGGGAGGGGCAGTCCTGATGGGCGAACAAACCCGCGTGCACGTGATGCGGCACTGCGAAGTGCACAACCCGGGCGGCATCCTCTACGGCCGGCTGCCCGGATTCCACCTGTCCGAGCGGGGCCGGGCGCAGGCGCAGGCGGTGGCCGACGCGCTGGCCGGCTGCGACATTGTCGCGGTCATCGCCTCCCCGCTGCAGCGGGCCCAGGAGACCGCCGCACCGATCGCCGACAAGCACGGCCTGGCCATCAATACCGATCCCGATCTGATCGAATCGGCCAACTTCTTCGAGGGCCGCCGGGTCAGTCCCGGCGACGGGGCGTGGCGGGACCCGCGGGTGTGGTGGCAGCTGCGCAATCCGCTGCGGCCGTCGTGGGGGGAGCCGTACCGCGAGATCGCCGACCGGATGTCTACGGCGGTGGACAAGGCCCGCGCCCGCGGGGCCGGCCACGAGGTGGTGTGTGTCAGCCACCAGCTGCCGGTGTGGACGCTGCGGTTGCACGTGACCGGCCGGCGGCTGTGGCACGATCCGCGGCGCCGCGAGTGTGATGTCGCCTCGCTGACCACGCTGATCTACGACGGCGACCGGCTGATTGATGTCGAATACTCCCGCCCTGCGCTATGACCAGAAGACGACGGCCTGTGCTCGCCGGAGTGGTGTTGGCGATCTGCGGGTTGCTGACCGGCTGCTCGGCGGGTCACGACGCCGTCACGCAGGGCGGCACCTTCGAGTTCGTCTCGCCCGGTGGCAAGACCGACATCGCCTACGACCCGCCGTCGAGCCGCGGCCGTCCCGGCCCGCTGTCCGGGCCCGACCTGGCCGACCTGTCGCACCCGCTGTCGCTGGACGACCCGATCCTCGCGGGCAACGTCGTAGTGATCAATGTGTGGGGGCAGTGGTGCGGGCCGTGCCGTGCCGAGGTCACCCAACTGCAGCAGGTCTACGACGCCACCCGTGGCTCGGGGGCGTCGTTTCTGGGCATCGACGTCCGCGACAACAACCGTCAGGCTGCCTTGGACTTCGTCAACGACCGCGCGGTGACCTACCCGTCGATCTACGACCCGGCGATGCGCACGCTGATCGCCTTCGGCGGCAAATACCCCACCACCGTCATCCCGTCCACGCTGGTCCTGGACCGCCAGCACCGGGTCGCGGCGGTGTTTCTGCGCGAGCTGCTGGCCGCCGACCTGCAACCCGTTGTGCAGAAGCTGACCCGGGAAGCGCCGCCGGGTCTGAATACCCCGGGTTCGCCGCAATGACCGGGTTCGCGCAGACCGCGGCCGCCGGGCCGTTGCTGTTGGCGCTGGGCGCCTGCGTGCTGGCGGGCCTGGTGTCGTTCGCCTCACCGTGCGTGGTGCCGCTGGTGCCGGGCTATTTGTCGTATCTGGCCGCCATAGTCGGCGAGGACGTAGACGGGCAGCCGGTCGGGGGGACGGTCAAGGCCGCGCCGGCGGCGCGGTGGCGGGTCGCCGGCGCGGCGCTGCTGTTCGTCGCCGGATTCACCGCGGTGTTCGTGCTGGGCACCGTGGCAGTGCTGGGCATGACGACGACGCTGATCACCAACCAGTTGGTGTTGCAGCGGGTCGGCGGCGTGCTGACGATCGTGATGGGGCTGGTGTTCGTGGGCCTGATCCCGGCCTTGCAGCGCCAGGTCCGGTTCACCCCGCAACAGCTGACGACCGTCGCCGGGGCGCCGGTGCTGGGCGCGGTGTTCGCGCTCGGGTGGACACCGTGCCTGGGCCCGACGCTGACCGGCGTGATCACCGTGGCCTCGGCCACCGACGGGGCGAACGTCGCCCGCGGCATCCTGCTGGTGATCGCCTACTGCCTGGGGCTGGGCATCCCGTTTGTGCTGCTGGCCTTCGGTTCGGCGCGGGCGGTCGCCGGCCTGGGCTGGCTGCGGCGCCACAGCCGAGGCATCCAGATTTTCGGTGGAGCGCAGCTGATCGCTGTCGGCGCGCTGCTGGTCACCGGCGTGTGGAACGACTTCACCTCCTGGGTGCGGGACGCCTTCGTGTCCGACGTGAGGTTGCCGATTTGATCGCGCCGGTAGTCGCGTACGTGCGCAACACCTGGCGCGCGCTGACCTCGATGGGCACCGCGCTGGTGCTGTTGTGCCTGCTCGCACTCAGCGCGATTCCCGGCGCGTTGCTGCCGCAGCGCAGCCTCAACGCCGGCAAGGTCGACGAGTACCTGGCCGCGCATCCGACCATCGGCCCGTGGCTGGATCGGGTGCAGGCCTTCGAGGTGTTCTCCAGCTTCTGGTTCACCGCCATTTACGTGCTGCTGTTCGTCTCGCTGGTCGGCTGCCTGACCCCGCGGATGCTCGAGCACGCCCGTAGCCTACGTGCCACGCCCGTCGGCGTGCCGCGCAACCTGGCCCGGCTGCCCAAGCACGCTCGCGCGACGCTGACGCTGGCCGACGAGGCCGACCTGAACGCGGTGGCCAACACCGTCACCGGCTGGCTGCACGGCTGGCGCACCGCGATCCGGCACGACGGCGAAACCGTCGAGGTCTCGGCGGAGAAAGGTTACTTGCGCGAGTTCGGCAACATCGTCTTCCACTTCTCCCTGCTGGGCCTGCTGGTCGCGGTGGCCGTCGGCAAGCTGTTCGGCTACGAGGGCAACGTCATTGTCATCGCCGACGGCGGGCCCGGGTTCTGCTCGGCATCGCCGGCCGCGTTCGACTCGTTCCGCGCCGGCAACACCGTCGACGGCACGTCGCTGCACCCGATCTGCGTGCGGGTCAACGACTTTCAGGCACACTACCTGCCGTCCGGGCAGGCCACGTCGTTCGCCGCCGACATCGACTACCAGAACGGCGCCGACCTGGCCGCCAACAATTGGCGGCCCTACCGCCTCGAGGTCAACTATCCGCTGCGGGTCGGCGGAGACCGGGTGTACCTGCAGGGTCACGGCTACGCGCCCACTTTCACGGTGACCTTCCCCGACGGGCAGCAGCGCACCTCGACCGTGCAGTGGCGGCCGGACAACCCGCAGACGCTGCTCTCCTCGGGTGTGGCGCGCATCGATCCGCCGGCCGGCAGCTACCCGACCGCGGCCGAGCGTCGTCAACACCAAATCGCGATCCAGGGCCTGCTGGCGCCCACCGAGCAACTCGACGGCACCCTGCTGTCGTCGCGGTTCCCGGCGCTGAACGCCCCGGCTGTGGCCATCGACATCTACCGCGGCGACACCGGCCTGGACACCGGCCGCCCGCAGTCGCTGTTCACCCTCGATCACCGGCTACTCGAGCAGGGCCGACTGACCAAGGAGAAGCGGGTCAACCTGCACGCCGGCCAACAGGTGCGGATCGACCAGGGCCCGGCGGCCGGCACCATCATCCGTTTCGACGGAGCCGTGCCGTTCGTCAACCTGCAGGTCTCGCACGACCCCGGCCAGGTCTGGGTGCTGGTCTTCGCGATCACGATGATGGCCGGGCTGCTGGTGTCGCTGCTGGTGCGCCGGCGCCGCGTCTGGGTGCGGCTGACGCCGGTCCCGACGGGCGGGGCGGACGGCCTCGGGTCGACCCCCGGTACAGTGAACGTCGAGCTGGGCGGCTTGGCCCGCACCGACAACTCCGGGTGGGGTGACGAGTTCGGGAAACTCACCGCACGCTTGTTGACCGGACTCGATTCCGGCGCAGGCCAGGCCGAACATCCAGCGTCCCGAAGGAGCTCTCAGGTGGACGTCACATGAACACGCTGCACGTCAACATCGGCCTGGCGCGGTACTCCGAATGGGCGTTCACCTCTGCGGTGGTGGCGCTGGCGGTCGCGCTGCTGCTGCTCGCGTTCGAGCTGGCCTATGTCGGCGGCCGGCGGGCGGACGACTGGGCGCGGGTCCTGGCCGGCGGGGTCACCGCCGACAGCATCAGGCCCGACATCGTCGACGACGGTCCGCGCCGGCCGCTCGACGAACGCGTCGGTCGGGGCGGCCTGGCGGTGGCCTACCTCGGCATCGGCATGCTGCTCACCTGCCTCGTGCTGCGCGGCCTGGCCACCATGCGCGTGCCGTGGGGAAACATGTACGAGTTCATCAACCTCACCTGCCTGTGCGGCCTGGTGGCCGGCGCGGTGGTGCTGCGCCGCCCGCAGTTCCGGCCGCTGTGGGTGTTCCTGCTGCTGCCGGTGCTGATCCTGCTCACGGTGTCCGGTCGCTGGCTCTACACCAACGCCGCTCCAGTGGTGCCGGCGCTGCAGTCCTACTGGCTGCCCATCCACGTGTCGGTGGTCAGCCTGGGTTCCGGGGTCTTTCTGGTTGCCGGCGTCGCCAGCATCCTGTTCCTGCTGCGCACCTCCCGGCTGGGCGAACCCGCCTCCTCGGAAGCCCATGCCGAAGCTCCCGACAGCCCGCTGGCCAGGCTGGTCCGGCGGCTGCCGGACGCCCAGACCCTGGACCGCATCGCCTACCGCACCACGATCTTCGCGTTCCCGGTGTTCGGTTTCGGGGTGATCTTCGGGGCCATCTGGGCCGAGGAGGCGTGGGGCAGGTACTGGGGCTGGGACCCCAAGGAAACGGTTTCGTTCGTCGCGTGGGTGGTCTATGCGGCCTACCTGCACGCCAGGTCGACGGCGGGATGGCGCGACCGCAAGGCCGCCTGGATCAACGTGGTCGGATTTGTGGCCATGGTCTTCAATTTGTTCTTCGTTAACCTGGTCACGGTGGGCCTGCATTCGTATGCGGGCGTCGGCTGACAGTTGGGGATCTACAGCGCAACCAGGGGGAATGCACGTGTCTGAGCAATCGAGCAGTGGCGTGGGGAGCCTGAACATCCGGTGACCGAGCTGTCGCCGCAGGAGCCCGCGCCGCACCCCGGCGACGCGGCGAATCCCGGCGCCGACGCGCCGAGCCGCGCCTTCGCCGGTTTCCGTACCGAGCGCCGGGTCCCCGCGACCGAGCGGCGCGAAGCGTCGCCCGCCGGCGGGGATGCCGCCCTGGGATTCGACACCAGTGCGCGCGTCGAGCCGGACCGCCTTTAGCGCCTACTACAACGGTCGGGCGGAGGCTCCGCCGCATTCGTCGGCAACCTTGTACCCCCCGAGCACCTGCCGCACATGCCCTACCCGGAGCTGTCCACCGGCATGCTGCTGCGGCCGATCAAGCCGCCGCCGTCGGAAGGCTGGCGCCGGTTGGACTACGTGCTGTCCGGCCGGATCATCAACTGGGCGAGGCCCACGGGAGGCCCGGCAGAACAATCTGGTGGCGCAGGTCAACCGGCCGTACGGGGTTCCTGCCGCGTCGCGGTGATCTCGCTGAAGGGCGGCGTCGGCAAGACCACCGTCGCGGCCGCGCTGGACGCCACGTTCGCCGCCATCCGCGGCGACCGGGTGGTGGCCGTCGACTCCAACCCGGACCGCGGGGCGCTGAGCCAGAAGGTTCCGCTAGAGACCGCGGCGACCGTCCGTCAGTTGCTGCAGGACGCCGGCACCGTCGAGCGCTACAGCGACGTGCGCCGCTACACCTCGAAGGGAGACACCCAGCGGGCTAGAAGTCCTGGCGTCCGACAGCGATCCGGCCGTCTCGAAGGCGTTCGACGCTGAGGACTACAACTGTGTGCTGGGCATCCTGGAGAGCTACTACGGCCTGGTGATCACCGACTGTGGGCCCGGCCTGCGGCACTCGGCCATGTCGTCGGTGCTGTGGAGCACTCCGATGCGCTGATCGTGGTGAGTTCGGGCTCGATCGACGGGGCGCGCAGTGCCTCGGCACGCTGGACCGGCTGGACGCTCACGGCCACGAAGCGCTGGTGCGCAATTCCATCGCGGTCATCAACGCTGTGCGCCTGCGCAGTGGCAAGTTCGACATGAACAAGGTCGTCGATCACTTCTCCCGGCGGCGTCGCGCGGTGCTGCAGGTGCCCTACGACGCCCACCTCGACGACGGCGCCAAGATTCATGTCGATCAGTTGCGGCGGGAGACCCGGGAAGCATTCACCGGGCTGGCTGCCGCTGTGGCAGAAGGGTTTCCGGGAGACAGCCCAATCTAGGGGTGGGTAGCGCGTTCAGTAGGGGTTGTTGTCCCCGTTGCCCAACCGGCGCAGGAAGTCTGGATCGTCGTCGGGTCCGATGACGCGCATCTTCGGTCGCTGGGTCTGCGACCGCGCCGCGCGCCAGCCAACGTAGATCAGCGTCCCCAAAACCAGGACGACCACCAGGTAGAGCACTCAACACCTCCTTTAAGCAAATATACTCGCGCAGTAGGCTCATGCTGTGCCAGAAGAGCCGAGCGACAACAGCACTGGAGACGGCGGCGTGGATCGCGCTTGTGATCGAGTCGTGGTTGACGTGTTGCTTTACGCCGTGGCGCGGTTGCTGCTGGCGGTGGTGCTCACCGGGGTGATTTATCTCGCTGCGCAACTGCTGGGGGTCAGCCCGTTCCCGGTCGTCGTCGCGGCGTTGTTCGCGTTGATCATCGCGATGCCGCTGGGCATCTGGGTGTTCGCGCCGCTGCGGCGCCGGGCCACCACGTCGTTGGCCGTCGCGGGGGAACGGCGCCGCACCGAACGCGAACAGCTGCGGGCCCGTCTGCGCGGCGAGGTGGTGTCGGCGTCCGAGAACGAATCGGATGCGAAGTGAATTCAGCCGTTGGGCATCCGCACCACTTGTGCGGCGTAGCTGAGCCCCGCACCGTAACCGAATCAGCAGCGCGAGATCGCCGGGCTTGGACGCCCCGGTGGCCAGCAGTTCGGTTATCGCCAGCGGGATGGACGCCGCGGACGTGTTTCCGGTGTGCTCGATGTCATTGGCGACGACCGCGTCCGCGCGTAGGTTGAGGTTTTTGGCCAGTACTTCGTTGATGCGGGCGTTGGCCTGATGAGGGATGAACACGTCGATCTGGTCTGACCTGACGCCCGCGGCGTCCATCGCCTGCCGCCCGAACCTTGCCCATCTCGAACGCGGTCCAACGGAATACGGCGCTGCCCTCCAGCCGGAGGAACGGGGGCGCGGGTCGGTCGGGTTCTCCGTGTAGGCGATCCAGTCGATGGCCATCGCTTGTTCGCCGTCGCTGCCCCAGACCGTCTGCCCGATCCCTTGTTCGGCGGTCTGCCCGACGACGACCGTGGCGGCGCCGTCGGCGAAGATGAAGCAGTTGCTGGGGTCGAGCATGTCCACGGTGGGCGACGGTTTCTCCGAACCGATCACTAGCATTTTGGCGACGCTGCTTCCGCAAATCATGTCGGCGGCGACGCCGACCGCGTAGCCGAAGCCGGCGCACCCGGCCGAGATGTCGAAGGCGGGCACACCGGCGGTGCCCAGGGCTGAGGCGACCGCGGGGGCGCTAGCCGGGGTCTGCAGAAACTGGGTGCTGGTCGCGACAATCACACCGTCGATGTCGGTCGCCGACAGTTCCGCCCGCGACAGCGCCTGCCGGCTGGCCTCGATCGCCATCGACGCAACAGATTCGTCGAGGGCCGCGAAGCGGCGTGTCTTGATGCCGTGCTGTAGATCCACTCATCGGAGGAGTCGATGTTCTGGCACAGCTCCTCGTTGGTGACGACCCGCTCGGGCCGGTATGCGCCGACGCTAAGCAGGCCGACGTTGGTGGGTCCGCTGTTCGCGGCGGCGATCTGCTGCATGCGCTCCTCGTTCAGTGTCGTCGCGCTCAGGGTGTAAGGGCGGTCACATCCGACGCTAACGCTTATTGTCGCAATCCGCGGAAGTCTTGGCGAACGAGGTTCGTGCGCTTCGGCTCGGCCGTGCACGCACGCCGACGGAGCCCACCTGCGGCGCACACGCAACGCCACGGCCGCACATCGAACGAGCTCCGCGGCACCCCCCGCACGGGGTGTGCGTCAGTGCGTCAGCGCCGCCGTCACCGCGACCGCCCACACCAGCATCGTCAGGCCGGTATCGCGCAGCACGGGAATGAGCTCGGGACCGCCTCGGCCCGACCGCACCGGCCGGGCCGCACGCACCGCCAACGGCGTGGCGATGAGCCCGGCCGCACACCACGGCGTCGCCAGCATCAACACCAGGGTCAGCACCCCGGCGGTGGCCAGCAGGCTCTGGTAGAACAGCCGGGTGCGGGCGTCGCCGAGACGCACCGCGAGCGTGATCTTGTGCGCCTGCGCGTCGGTCGGGATGTCGCGCAGGTTGTTGGCGACCAGAACCGACGACGACAGTGCGCCTGTCGCCACCGCCAGCGTCAGGCCCACCCAGTCCACCCGCAGCGCCTGGGTGTACTGCGTGCCCAGCACGGCGACCAGTCCGAAGAACATGAACACCGCAACCTCGCCGAGACCGGAGTAGCCGTAGGGCCGCGACCCGCCGGTATACAGCCAGGCGCCGGCGAGGCACGCCACCCCGACCGCGATTAGCCAGGGCGCGGACAGCAGCGCCAGCGCCAGACCCGCCACCGCGCCGACGGCTAGCGCGCAGACCGCGGCGGTCAGCACCGAGCGCGGCGTCGCCAGGCGCGAACCGACCAGCCGCGCCGGTCCGGTCCGGACGTTGTCGGTGCCCCGCACGCCGTCGGAGTAGTCGTTGGCGTAGTTGACGCCGACGGTCAGCGGGAGCGCGACGGTCAACGCCAGCAGGGCTTTCCACCACACCGCCGATTGCAGCCACGCCGCGGCACCGGTGCCGGCAACCACGGGTGCGACCGCGTTGGGCAGTGTCCGCGGCCGGGCACCCGAGATCCACTGCGCGAAACTGGCCACCAGGGCATCCTGCCCTATGCACCAGAATGGGCGGGTGCCCGCCGTTGATGCAGAGCCCCAGCAATGAGGGAGGAGCCGCGCAGATGCTCGCAGTGATCGGCAGGAGTGGCTTCTACACGTTCTTCGATTCCCATGTCCGTGACGTCACGGTGGACACCCCTATGGCGCACCGGCCGCACCCATCACGGTGGGCACCATCGCGGCGATCCACGGCGCGTTCGGCATACCCGCGGTCACCACCGCGCAGATGGAGTACTGGGCCCAGGTGATGCAACGGCTCTGGCAGGCGAGATGATCTTCAACCACGACGGGCCGATGGGCAAATACCCAATCCTGTTCCTGGACCCCGCATTCGACGAAGACATTCGGCTGGCGCTGGTGGTGTTCGGCCCGAACACCCTCGCCCTGGGCGGCCGTGCCTTCGACGACGTCATCCTGCGCACCTACTTCACGCCGGAAACGTTGCAGCGCTGCGTCGAGACCGTTAAATCCGCGGCGGAGAAGGCCGGTCGCGACCCGGACAGCATGCGGGTGTGGTCGTGCTTCGCCACTGTCGGCGATCATCTTCCCGAACAGTTGCGGCTGAAGAAGACCGTCGCCCGGCTGGCCACCTATCTGCAGGGGTACGGCGACCTGGTGGGTGAGGCGGGCAGCGCCGTGTAGGTGAGGCTGCGGGCGCGCTCGACGGCGACGTAGTTATCTACCAGCGCGTGCTTGACTCCCTGAAATGCGCCGATCGGCGTGCCGAACTGACGGCGGGTCTTCGCGTGTTCGACCGAGCGCTGCAACACGGCACCGGCCACGCCGACCAGATCCGCGGCCACCGCCACCAGCGGCGCCGTCAGCGCCGATTCGAGGTTGATGGGTGCGGAAGTCAACGGTTCGGCGTCGATCTCGACGTCGGAAACCGGCTGGGCCGGGTCGATCGACTCGCCCGGAATGACGGTGACGCTGTCACAGCCTCGTACGACGACGGCGACATACCCGTCGATGGACTTGGCCAGCCCGACGATCACCTCGGCCCGGAAACGTTGGGCACCGCGACCGCTCGGCCCCGAACCCGCCCGTGCCGCAGCGTCAGCGCGGTGCCGCGGCGAGTCGAGATCGGTTGGCGTGCACGGCCCAGGGTCGCGACGGCGCCGCCGGCGATGTCGGTGCGTACCGAATCCAGCCCGACCGCACGTAGGGCGCCCGCCGCCAGCCCGACGCTGTTGAGCAACGGGATGGGGGCAAGCGCCACGCCGCATTTCTCGAGCACCACGAGCAGCTCGACGGGCCCGTAGTCGCCCGCCCCGGGCGCGGCCAGCTCGGTCCAGCCAAGGTCGACTTCGTCCACAAGGTGCGCCATCACTCCGGATCCGTCAGCGCCTGCCTCGCCGCGTCAGGAGGGCTTTCGGTGCGCAGGATGTAGCGCAGCGACAGCTGATCGGAAGTCAACCCGACATCCATAAGACTCCATAATCTAATAAAGATAGTAAACTAGCCGGGCTGTGGCAATCGGTACGAGCATAGGTGGGCGGATGGTCGAGTGGTATCTGTTCCTGCCGCAGGTGCTGTTGTCGATCGGCAACATCACCGAAACGCGCCCGTCACGCCGAGGCCAACGGCTTCGACGGCATGGCGTTCATCGATCACCTCTAGGACCCGGGGTTGCCCGGCGAAAGCATTTGGGAGGCAATGTCCGCCGCCACCTGGGTGGCGGCGAAGACGGAGCTTGCGGATCGGTCACCTGGTGCTGTGCGACGCCTTTCGGCACCCGGCCGTCCTCGCCAAGCAGGCCGTCACGCTCTCGGATGCGTCGGGAAGCCGGTTCGATCTGGGTTTGGGCTCGGGTTCCTGGCCGGCCGAGTTCACCAGGTTCGACGTCGGGCAGCAGGATGCGGTGGCTCGCGTCCGGCAGCTCGGCCGGCATTTGGACCTGATCAAGCAGTACTGGGGTGACGGGACGGCCGCGGACGACATTGTCAGTTGCCGAAACGCAACCACCCGATACCGCTGGTTGGGGTAGCAGTGGACCGCGGATGATGGAACTCCCCTACCCTACCGCCGCTGCCACCGGTGACCAATGCGGTTCGTATGGCGTGGTGGTTTTCCTCAGGACTGCCGTAGGCCCGCCGGGCGTGATCCCGAACGGGAAAGCGATTGCGGCGAAAGCGTGTAGATCCGTTGCTGGGGACGGCCGGACAGCACATAGGTCTGGTTGTCGGCCAGGTGACGGCCCGCGACGCGGCGGGCGCGATCCACGTCGCCCTCGGCAATCATTTCGGTGAGCTTGATATGTGTGTTGAGCACCGCGCGCCGCTGGGTCAGCGACGGGTAGGTGCCTTTGGCCGCACTCTCGTCGGCCCACTGGCGTTCATGGCTTTTCCACAACGTCTCCAGGCTGCACACCACCGCGATGATGGTGTGATTGCCGCAGCCCTGAACGATGAGATCGTGGAACTGGCAGCCGATTTCGGTGAACAACCGGCCGTCGTCGAGTTCTCGGCCATGGAGTCGTTGATCTGTTTGAGTTGCGGTACCAGGGTGTCGGCCCGGTCGCGACGTTGGGCCGCCAGCGCGGCGCAGGCGGGCTCGAGTTCCTGCAACGCCATACCCAGATCGGCGACCTCAACGGATTCACTTTGCAGCAACAGGCCGAGCATGTAGGCGGCGCTGGTCTTCGCCGGCGCGTGCACGATGGCGCCGCCGCGGTTACCCCGTCGCACCGACACCAGTCCCTCGGTCTCCAGGATGCGCAGCGCTTCACGCAGCGAGATCAGGCTGACGTTGAACTGTTCGACCAGCACCTCCTGGCGCGGCAGCAGATCGCCGTCGGCGAGCTCGCCGTCGATGATCTGGCGACGCAACTCGTCGGCTACGATTTCGGCAATCCTTGGCGCCGACAATCGGCGACGGGCGTCGGGACCCATTCCCAGGGTGGTCATACAGTCCTCGCAGGAGCAGCGGGAAGAGCGGCGCGATCAGGGCCCGCGCACTCTGTTAGCTTAGCTATTTTAGCAGGAATCATATAATTAGCTATTTTAGCAGGAATCGTATAAATAGCATCTCTGATCGCGTGTCGGTCGGAAGGGCGGATGCAATTGACCTAGGGGTCCGGTGACCGAGCGACGCCGCTGCACGGATTGCGCGTCGTGGAGGTCAGCAATCGGATAGCCGGTGGCTACGCCGGTAAGTTGCTGATCGACGGCGGAGCGCAAGTTCGCAAAATTTAACCGCCGCAAGGAGATTGGATGCGTCGGGCCCGAAGCCCCTCCGCGACGCTCAGCAGCTTGTCGATGTCGACCAGAATCTGGCGCGCCCAATGCGCCAGCACCGTTCCTTGCGCCGTCAGAGTCGAACCGTTGGGGCTGCGCTCGACGAGTGGCAGCGCGAACCGGCGCTCCAGCCCCTTGATCGCGCGGCTGGCATTCGGCTGCGACATCTGCACCGAACGTGCGGCGGCGCTGAGACTTCCGTGATCGTCGACACCAACAAGCAGTTGCAGCGCTTCAAAAGCGGGTAGTCGCACCGACATACACGTAACTATATGACCGTCATTCCGAACTATATGACCGTCATTCCGATTAGATATGCATTTTGATATGACGGAATATCCGTTTGACGGCTACCTCGTCCGTGGCTGGTGGGCCACCGTTGAAGCATGGTAAGTTCACTGGGCTAGCAACACACACGCAACGCCTCGCGGGCGGCCACATCGTCTCGGCGAGACGGAAACCCGGTTCCGGTCGGGACCGGCGTTGCGCTGTGCGCGTTTGCGACCGCGGCGGCGTTGGGGTCAACCACTGGTTGCCCACGGTGAGTCCGCTGTTGATCGCGATCGTGCTCGGAGCGGTGGCGGCGAACGTCGCACCGTTGCCGCATTGGTTGCACCCCGGACTGCAGTTCTCGGCTAAACGATTGCTGCGCATCGGGGTCGCGATGTTCGGTCTGCAGCTGGTGCTGAGCGACATCCTGCATTTGGGCTACGGCGTCATTATCGTCGTCGTCGCCATTGTGGGTCTGGGCGTCACCGGCACGATGTATGCGTGCAAATTGCTGGGCCTGACCTGGACACAGCGACTGCTGATCAGCTGTGGATTCTCGATCTGTGACGCCGCGGCGGTGGCCGCAGTCGACGGCGTGATCCAGGCCGAGGACAACGAGGACGTTCCCACCGCCGTGACGTTGGTGGTGATCTGCGGAACGCTGATGATCCCGCTCATTCCCGCGTTGGCGCATGCGCTGCGGCGGTCCGAGCTGGCTGCCGGCGTATGGGCGGGCGGGTCGATTCACGAAGTCGCGCAGGTGATTGCCGCCGTGGCCACGATGGGCGGCGGCGAGCTCGGAGTGGCGGTCGTGGTGAAGTTGGCGCGGATGCTGATGCTCGCACCGGTGATGGCGGTGCTCAGCGTTCGGCAGCGCCGGATCACCGGGACCGGAACCGGCATCACGCGTCCCCCCTTGGTGCCGCTTTTCGTTCTAGCGTTCATGGTCTGTGTCGGCGTGCGCTCCGCCGACGTCGTCCCCGCGCACCTGCTGCAGTACGCGAAAGTCGTCCAGGGCACCCTGTTCACCGCGGCGATGTTCGTACTGGGCACAAGCGTGCATGCGTCCGTCTTCAAGAAGGTCGGTCCCCGCCCGTTCGTCCTGGCGATCGTCTCCACCGTGTGGATCGCCGCCGTCGCCCTGATCGGGGTCATGCTCGCCTCCCGGTGACGGGTGGGATCTGCCGCCTGCCTGACAAACGGTGGGAGAATGGGCGAAGACGTCACCCCGCCCGCGACACGCAAACACAACTTCTTGTGTTGCCACAGGTTGTCGGACACCAGGGGTAGTGTTTAGAGCCTGAAGCCACTGTAGGCAAATCGGCAGGTGAAGTGGGGTTCTGGTGACCGAAAACATGAAGCTGATCGACCGTGCTTCGGCGATCAACTGGAACCGGCTACAAGACGACAAGGACGCCGAGGTCTGGGACCGGCTGACCGGCAATTTCTGGCTGCCGGAAAAGGTGCCGGTGTCCAACGACATACCGTCGTGGGGGACGCTGACCGCCAACGAGAAGCAGCTCACGATGCGCGTCTTCACCGGACTGACGCTGCTGGACACCATCCAGGGCACGGTCGGGGCCGTCAGCCTGATTCCCGATGCGCTGACGCCACACGAACAGGCCGTCTACACCAACATCGCGTTCATGGAGTCGGTGCACGCCAAGAGCTACAGCTCGATCTTCTCCACGTTGTGCTCGACCGCCGAGATCGACGACGCGTTCCGCTGGTCGGAGGAGAACCCCAACCTGCAACGCAAGGCCGAGATCGTGATGGAGTACTACCGCGGCGACGAGCCGCTCAAGCGCAAGGTGGCCTCCACGCTGCTGGAGAGCTTCCTGTTCTACTCGGGCTTCTACCTGCCGATGTACTGGTCCAGCCGGGCCAAGCTGACCAACACCGCCGACATGATCCGGCTGATCATCCGCGACGAGGCCGTGCACGGGTACTACATCGGCTACAAGTTCCAGCGGGGCCTGGCGATGGTCGACGAGGCCAAGCTTACCGAACTCAAGGACTACACCTACGAGCTGGTCTTCGAGCTCTACGACAACGAGGTGGAGTACACCCAGGACCTCTACGACGAGGTCGGGCTGACCGAGGACGTCAAAAAGTTCTTGCGCTACAATGCAAACAAAGCCCTGATGAACCTCGGCTATGAGGCGCTGTTCCCGCGCGACGAGACCGACGTCAACCCCGCGATCCTGTCGGCGCTGTCGCCCAACGCCGACGAGAATCACGACTTCTTCTCCGGTTCGGGTTCGTCATACGTGATTGGCAAGGCCGTCGTCACCGAAGACGAGGACTGGGACTTCTAAACCTGCTGTTCATGTCCTTATCGCTGTTTTAGACCTCGTGCTTCACCGAATTTGTCCTGCTGGTCAGGTTGGAGCTTGTGCGGACACCGTGCCCACTTTCTGCCCACATTTGACAAAGGGCCCGCGGCTAAGCCGGGCCGACCCGCCGTGTTAGATGTCCAGTTTTGACACCTCGTTCGTGGTAGATTTTGTAGACATCCTCATTTACGAGAGAGAAACTTGCAGTGACCGAACCTCTGTTGGTGAACCCCTGGTTATGAATGGTGAACATGAGTGCCCTCAAGGTCATGAGGCTGAGCGTTAGGCGAATGACTTCGCCAGCGTGTTTCTGATGCCGCGGGGTAGATTCTGGCCGCTGGATTATTTGGTGCTACCGTGGACGACGTAATCCGGGCGAAGAGCAAGTGGCATGTCTCGGCCATGGCGCTTGCGAGACGACTCAATTCACTCAACCTTTTGACTGACTGGGGATACCGCTCGGTGTGTATTGAGTTGAGTAAGCGTGATTTTCGTCCGAACCAGGTTCGCAAATCCCTAAAGAATCGTCTCAGCTCCTCAGGAAGGTAATGGCAGCGTTGCGAACTGTCAATTTGACGACGCGAAAGATGGCAGCACAATTCGGTCTGCCGCTGTCGGAATTCAACAGTTATGTGTCCGGATTAGTTGTCGTGGCAGAGGGCGGTTTTGGTCCGGGCGGCGCGACTGATATTACTGCCAGGCCTAAGCTTCAAGTGATCCGGGGGGACTGCTAGTATTTCGACGATTCGAGAGGGTGCGTCGTTCAGGGTGGTGGCGACCGCCTCGAGGTCGTCGTCGAACGAGCCCGCGTAGATGTCCAAGGAGGGCATCGCCGCCGCGGGCATGCCCCAGCATCTTCTGGACCGCCTTGACGTTGGCCCCGGCCCTCACTGCAAGGCTGTCGGCGGTATGTCGAGGTCGTGCCGGATGCGGCCGTCTCAGATGTTTCCCGTCATCGTCGGACCACAGCAGCTCGTCTTGGCCCTGACCCTCGCACTGGCGTGCCAGATACGCCTGTTAGGAACTCAGGGAGCCGGCACGGTGCGGCCGCTGCAGCGGGAAGGCGATAATCATTGGATAGGGCCATTGTCGGCGACTACCTTCCGGGCCTGCGGATATACGTACGGGCGTAAAAATGCGAAGCAATGTGTGTGGTTGCTTCCGCTCTGAATTAGGATCCACGGCGGGCAATCTGTGCCCGTTGATCGGATCATTCGGTAACACTGGGCGCTGCTGAGCACTGCTGAAAGCCTGTCGTGCCCTCTTCTCGGCGTGGTCTTATACGTTACGTGGTTACGTGCGGGGGAATATTTTTCATCGTCACCGTAGGGGGTGGCCTATTCCGCGTACGCGTTGGAATGCATCCGGGACCTAAATCTTCAGCCGTGGACTATCGCCGAACTCATGGAGATCAACGCCGAAGAGCTCAAGAAGTCACAGAGCCCAACGTGTGAAGGGATCTTGAAGAGACCGGTCCCGGTCATGTGGCAGCGTGCGGTGTGTCGAAACGACCCCGCCGCTTTTTAGCAGTTTGAGGTGATACCGAAAACTCTCCATCAAACGCCTGGAACTACGTATCCATATACTCCTGATACTCCTGGGCTACAGACGAGGAAGTCATCGAATCCGATCTTGATGGCGACACGCTGCTGATGGTTTCCGTAGTTTCCAGCGCATACCTTGCCCGCTTCATCGACCTCCCCGCGTGGACGCTGACTGAATCAGCGCTGCCAGTGCGGACTCCTGTCGAGTTCTCGATCGGCCCCGTCAACGTTTGCATCAACACCACCGAAGTCGTCGGCAGCCTCCTGAGCAGTGTAGATTCCGCTCACGTTTGATTCCCCGGTTAGTTGGCTCCGGACATCAGCATCAAGTTCCTCAAGCGCACGCGCGAGTGTCCGAGATTCGATCCCAGGCTTGTGAGCCAGCGGATAGATCGCGGCGACAAACCGGCCGTGGCGTGTAACGATCGTCGGCTTTCCCGAACGGTTGATCTTCTCGATCGTGTCGGCCGTGTGCTGGTTCAGTTCCCGCATCGTGTACACCTGGACCTGGTCAATGTCGTGGGACACGCCTTGCGTCATCTCTTGGCCTCCAATCCCCCATAGCTTTTGACGCGTTCAAACGAAAACATAGCGCAGAACTACTCCAAATGTACTATATTTGTCTGATATCACAGCCGGTAGCTGCAAGCAACGACGCATCTGCCCAGCTAGGAAGCCACTACGGGCCCGCGCTGGAGAACCTCAGATCCACGGTAAAGTGGCTGGTTGCCGCGGCGGGAGCGGTTGTTGCCTCCATTGTCGCAGGCGCTCAAGTCGTCAACTACTCTGACCGTAACCCGTGGGGCGCCGCCTTGGCGGCAGTGGCAGTCGTCACCACATTGTCCCCCCCACAATTGTTCTCTTGGTTCGAACGGTCAAGATCCTGACCGTCCCGCGTTGCACGGTTATAGAACTCGCCAACGCAGAGATGCCGGCGGGTGCGCTCGATAAAGGCCAAGAGAAGGCGGGCAGATTAGCTCTAGATGTCCTCTGACTTATCGCCCGAAAAACCTACTGCTCGGCACCTACGAGACGGTGACCGACTTGCTTAAGGCTTATGACGAGGCCGCGACGGAGGTTCACGACCACCTCAGCGATCTGGTGGCCGTCAGTCACTCGACGACCTCCAACAACGGATAGGCACCGTCGAGGAAACCGCTTACTATCGGGACATGTCGAACGCGTATAAGGGCCTATTGCGCCAATTTCGCAAGGGCGCTGTGGCGTTTATAGCGGCGGTTGTCCTGTTCTCGGTTTCTGGCGTTCTCCCAAACAGCTTCCCGAGAAGCCGTCGAATCCTGTCACCCAACCGATCCCCGTTCGCGTTTTCATTACTGACGCGATGCGGCGCCAGCCAACCACCCCTCCCAAATGTCGAGAACGTGCTGACGTAGCGGCGGGAGGCACCCTCACGAGCGCCACTGTCTTGATGCCCCCGCCGCAGGATGCGCCGCTATGGCGCTTCTTCCACAGTAACCCGGTGCCGTGGTGATCCCAGCCCCTTGACTAACTGCCTGCTCTTAGCTGGGTGCCGGGGACTCGCCTTTCACCCTGTACCTGTCCACGGTGCCGACATTTTGCCCACGGTTACAGATAACTAGCATTGAGTTAATGCGATCGTTTCGTCTGGTTAGATCGGAATTGTCCGCTCGCAAGGTAGCGATGAGAATCACGACCTTATTCTCCGGCTGCGGGTCTGTCCTACCTGATCGGCAAGACGACCCGAGCCATTCCGAAGTCGTGACGTAGCGACCGCGCGCGGCAGCATGGCATTGAGACGGATTCGGTACCCAAACGGAGTCGACTCGGCAAGACGCCTTCATCATCGTGGTAGGCGATAGGACGCTGTTCAACGCCTCACTCACCAAACCGACATTCATGCGTGTGTTACAAACCCTCCGGCCGTCATCTTTCGCCCAGGGCGCTCGTTGCCAATCGCACTGCACCGCAGTCATTTTCATTTCGACGTTAGAACGGAAGCGCTGGCAACGCCAAGGCCGCAATGCGCAGAGCCCGGTACCTACAGCGCAGGCTTGGCAGCAAGGGTGTTAGCGCTCCAAGCCCGCGCTACCTTCTCGCCGGTGCGCCGTCGGTCGACGCCGCGGGCAAAATGGACGGGGTGAGCAATGAGGACCCGGTCGGTGCTGCGGACTTTCGTCGCGCGTTAGCACTTATTCAGCACGGCGAGCGCGGCGACGAGGCGGGCATGCGCGTGATCGTGCACGACGAGGTCATCCCGGCCGACCGGCTGGCGCAGCTGATCCGGGCTACGGTGTCGATCCTGTGGCAGCTGGTCGCGCAGCTGTGTGAGCCGTACGAGATCGCCGAGATCGGCGACACGCTGATCTCGGCGTCCGCCGCCGACGAGCTGTATCTGGATCGCGACAACCGGCTGGTGGCCCGCATGGCGATAGCACAGCATTCCGGAGACACCAGCGTCGAGTACACACCAGCGTCGAGTACGAGGTACTGCGCGATGCCGCCACCGCCCCCGACGGTCTGGTGCGGCTCGCGCTGACCGCGGCCGGTGTCGTCTCGGCGATGCTGCCTCAGTTGCGCACCGATCCCGGCCGCAAACTGCTCAACAACCTGGCTATTCAGGCGCTGCGTGAGGAGAACAGCTGATCCGCCGGATCAGGTCATGCTGCAGAGCTCGCCGGGTGTGCAATCGATGGTGCAGCTCGCGGTCGTGGTGGCCGCAAACGCCAAAACCAGGGTGACGGCGAGCTTGCTCATCAGACCAGACATGACCACTCCGTTCTGCCCGGTTCTGCCCTGGCGGGCTCAGGCCGTCTTCGGCCCGCTCATCGTAGTTCGGTAAGCAGCAAAGCGGGCCAATCCCCGGAGACGAACACGGCGAGGTGGCCGAGGAAATTGCCTGCCGCCGCGACGACCTACCCGAGGGCGTGTCACAGAGTTGAGATGTCGATGACGAAGCGGTAGCGCATGTCGCTGGCGAGTACCCGCTCGTACGCCTCGTTGATGTAATCGGCGTCGATGACCTCGATCTTGGGGGTCACGCCGTGCTCGGCGCAGAAGTCGAGCATCTCCTGGGGTCTCCCTGATGCCGCCGATGTTTCGATCCGGGCAGGCTGCGCCGCATCAGGGCCAGCGGAAACGCGCCGACCTGCATGGGATGCTCGGGTATACCCAGCTCGACCAGCGTGCCGTCGACGTCGAGCAGGTTCATGTAGTCGTCGAGCAGCAGATTCGCCGAGACGGTGTTCAGGATCAGATCGAAGCTGCCCTGCAGCTTGCGGAAGGTGTCGCGGTCCGACGTCGCTTAATACTGGCTGGCGCCCAGGCGCAGCCCGTCTTCCATCTTCTTCAGGGACTGCGACAACACGGTGACCTGGGCGCCCATCGCCGTCCCGAGCTTCGCGCCCATGTAGCCCAAGCCGCCCAGCCCGATGATCGCCCGCTGGGTGTCCTCGCCGGCTTTCCAGTGCCGGAGTGGTGAGTAGAGCGTGATACCCGCTCACAGCAGCGGCGCAGCCTTGTCCAGCGGCAGCGACGCGGGAATGCGCAGCACGTAGTTCTCGTCGACGACGATCGCCTGGCTTGTACCCGTCGTGGGTCAACTGGCCGTACTTGTCGACGGAAGGTCGCACCCTGCTTGCAGTACTGGTCGATGCCGGCCTTACGGCTGCTGCACTCGCGGCACGAATCGACAAAACAACCCACGCCCACGTGGTCGCCCACCTTAGTACTTGGTCACTTCGGGGCCGACTTGGCTGACCACGCCGGCGATCTCGTGGCCGACGATCAGCGGGTCGTTGGGTTGCCCCCATTCGGCTTTGACCGTGTGGATATCGGAGTGGCAGATCCCCGCGAGCTTGATGTCGATGACGACGTCGTGCGGCCCGCGCGCGGCGCTCAAATAGTCCCTTTCGTCAGCGGTTTGGTTGCTGACGTGGCGATATACGCGGAAACAGCGCTTATTGCGATCCCTCTTCGATGTGACGTGTCCGAGAAAAGCTTAGCTAGGCAATGGCCTCGGGCTAGTCGGTCCGACTCGGTCAATTGATCGGGGCATTGACCAGACGCAGGTCGTCGACTATGCCACGGGCGGCGATGATGCCCTGGCCGATCTGCCAAATCTCGTCGTTGACGATGTAAACCCGGTTGTCCCGATTGGCGGACAGCTTGCGCCACGGGGCACTGTCCAGCACCGTCGCGGCCCGGTCCGCGGCAGCCTTGGTGTCGCACGACATGTAGACCACATCGGCGTCAGCCGCCGAGAAATCCGCGTTGGCCAGGTCGGCGTCTGTGGCACCGATCTCGAGGTAGGGCTTGTCGGTGAAACGCTGGGCGGCCGGCCGGTTCACGCCGACGGCGCTGAGCACACTGGCGGGGAAGTTGTTGGCGCCGTAGATGCGCAGGCTGTTGACGGTCAGCTGGACGATCGACGCCTGGAAGTGCGCGGCGTCGTGGCGGGGCCCGATCTGTTCGGCGCGTTGCTTGAAGCCGCTGATCAGCTCGTCGACGGCGCCGGAGCGCGCGGTCGCCGCCCCGACCGCGCGCAGGTTGTCTTCCCACCTCGCCCCGGGTGCGCCCGTGAACACCGTCGGCGCGATCGCCGCCAGCTTCGGGTACATGTGCGGCGTCAACTCGACCGAGCCCAGAATTAGGTCCGGGTGCGCGGCGGCGATCCCGCGCAGGTTGGGGTTGTCGCGGTTGCCGAGGCCGGGCAGCGCGTGCACGGCGGCGCCCAGATAAGACGGCTGGCCCGGCGAGCCGTCGGGCAGCGCCGCGGCGACCACTCGCGACTGCAGACCCAGCGCGCACAGCGCGTCCAGCTGATCCCCGGAGAGCACCACGATCCGCTGAGCTTCGGCCGGGACCTGGACCGTGTCGGGCGTGACGCCCGCGACGTTGTGGGCCGGCCGGGTCGCCGGACCGGCGTCGGCCGGTGCCGGGTCGCGGGCGCACGACTCGTCGGGCTTGCGGTCATTGCCCAACACCCCGGCGCCCGCGATCTGCGTGGTGGGCGTTACCAACGACGTGGAACCGGACTGCTTGGAACCGCACGCACCACACACCAGCGCCGCCGCGGTGGCGACGGCGGTCACGGCGGCGACAGAAGCGATCAGATGCCTGTTGATGGGTTCCGACCCGGACCTCACAGTGGGCTTCCGACGGACGAATAGCACGCATCGACGCTAACATCTGGCCAGCTGGGAACCGTTCTGACGAGGTGGTCCGGCGCCCTCGATCAGCCATTTACGACAGTATGTAGGACCAGGCCTGTCAGTGGGCCCGGCTGGGGGCTAAGATTTTGGGTGAACCCCTGTCTGGGACGGATGTTTTGGAGGAGCTGTTGACAGCCGAAGCGCCCCCGTTGGGGGAACTCGAGGCCGTTCGGCCTTACCCGGCCCGGACCGGTCCCAAAGGGAGCCTGATCTACAAACTGATCACGACGACCGATCACAAGCTGATCGGCATCATGTACTGCGTCACCTGCTTCATCCTCTTCTTTATCGGCGGGATGCTGGCGCTGCTGATGCGTACCGAGCTGGCGGCGCCGGGGCTGCAGTTCCTGTCGAATGAACAGTTCAACCAGCTGTTCACCATGCACGGCACGATCATGCTGATATTCTACGCGACGCCGATCGTGTTCGGCTTCGCAAACCTGGTGCTGCCGTTGCAGATTGGTGCGCCCGACGTCGCCTTCCCGCGGCTCAACGCGTTCTCGTTCTGGCTGTTCCTGTTCGGCGCCACCATCGGTATGGCCGGGTTCATCACGCCGGGCGGTGCTGCCGACTTCGGTTGGACCGCCTACACCCCGCTGACCGACGCGATCCACTCACCGGGCGCCGGCGGCGACCTGTGGATCATGGGCCTGGCCGTCGCCGGTCTGGGCACCATCCTCGGCGCGGTCAACATGATCACGACCTGTGTGTGCATGCGCGCACCGGGTATGACGATGTTCCGGATGCCGATCTTCACCTGGAACATCCTGGTGACATCGATCCTGGTGCTGATCGCCTTCCCGCTGCTGACCGCGGCGCTGTTCGGTCTGGCCGCCGACCGGCACCTGGGCGCCCACATCTACGACTCGGCCAACGGTGGAGTTCTGTTGTGGCAGCACCTGTTCTGGTTTTTCGGGCACCCCGAGGTGTATATCATCGCGCTGCCGTTCTTCGGGATCACCTCGGAGATCTTACCGGTGTTTTCCCGCAAGCCGATCTTCGGCTACACCACGCTGGTCTACGCGACGCTGTCGATCGCGGCGCTGTCGGTGGCGGTGTGGGCGCACCACATGTTCGCCACCGGCGCCGTGCTGCTGCCGTTCTTCTCCTTCATGACGTACCTGATCGCCGTGCCGACCGGGATCAAGTTCTTCAACTGGATCGGCACAATGTGGAAGGGGCAGTTGACGTTCGAGACACCCATGCTGTTCTCGGTCGGTTTCCTGATCACCTTCCTGCTGGGCGGTCTGACCGGTGTGCTGCTGGCCAGCCCGCCGTTGAACTTCCACGTCACCGACAGCTACTTTGTCGTCGCGCACTTCCACTACGTGCTGTTCGGCACCATTGTGTTCGCCACCTACGCCGGCATCTACTTCTGGTTCCCTAAGATGACCGGCCGGCTGCTCGACGAGCGGCTGGGCAAGCTGCACTTCTGGCTGACGTTCATCGGCTTCCACACCACGTTCCTGGTGCAGCACTGGCTGGGCGACATGGGCATGCCGCGCCGATACGCCGACTACCTGCCCACCGACGGTTTCCAGAACCTCAACATCGTCTCGACGGTCGGGGCATTCATCCTGGGCGCCTCGATGTTCCCGTTCGTATGGAACGTGTTCAAGAGCTGGCGCTACGGCGAGGTCGTCACCGTCGACGACCCGTGGGGCTACGGCAACTCGCTGGAGTGGGCGACCAGTTGCCCGCCGCCGCGGCACAATTTCACCGAGTTGCCCCGCATCCGGTCGGAGCGTCCGGCGTTCGAACTGCACTACCCGCACATGGTCGAACGGATGCGTGCCAAATCGCACGTTGGCCGGGCCACGGTCACGAAGGCAACGACGTGACCCGGCTCGACGACGTCGACGTACGCAGCTGATGGTCCGTCGCGGCAATCGGGAGTGAGCACGCCACCCAAGGTGTCGGTGCTCATCACCGTCACCGGCGTGGACCAGCCAGGCGTGACCTCGGCTCTCTTCGATGCGATATCCGGGCACGGCATAGACCTGCTCAACGTCGAGCAGGTCGTCATCCGGGGCCGGTTGACGCTGGGTGTGCTGCTCTGCTGCCCGCCTGACGTCGCCGAAAGCATCGTGCTGGGCGACGACGTCCAGGACGCCATTCACGGGCTGGGGCTCCACGTCACCATCGAGCGCAGCGACGCCGTGCCGGTCATCCGGGAACCATCCACCCACACCATCTTCGTGCTGGGCCGGCCCATCACCGCCGGGGCATTTGGCGCGGTCGCCCGGGCCGTGGCGGGCCTCGGGGTGAACATCGATCTCATCCGTGGTGTCTCCGACTATCCGGTCACCGGGCTGGAACTGCGGGTGTCGGTGCCGCAGGGCGTCGACGCCGCACTGCGGACCGCGTTGAACAAGGTGTCCTCCGAACAGGGCGTCGACGTGACGGTCGAAGACTACAGCCTGGAACGGCGGGCCAAGCGGCTGATCGTGTTCGACGTCGACTCCACCCTGGTGCAGGGTGAGGTCATCGAGATGCTGGCCGCCAAGACCGGCGCGGAGGGCAAAGTCGCCGCGATCACCGAGGCCGCGATGCGCGGCGAGCTGGACTTCGCCGAGTCGCTCGTACAGCGGGTCGCCACCCTGGAAGGGCTGCCCGTCACCGTCATCGACGAGGTCGCCGATCAGCTGGAGCTGATGCCCGGCGCCCGCACCACGCTGCGCACTCTGCGGCGGCTGGGCTATCACTGCGGCGTCGTGTCCGGCGGGTTCCGGCGCATCATCGAACCGCTGGCCGAGGAACTCATGCTGGACTTCGTTGCCGCCAACGAGCTCGAGGTCGTCGACGGTAAACTCACCGGCCGGGTGGTCGGCCAGATCATCGACCGGCCCGGAAAAGCCAAGGCGCTGCGCGACTTTGCCCAACAAGCCGGGGTGCCGATGGCGCAGACCGTCGCGGTTGGGGATGGCGCCAACGACATCGACATGCTCAGCGCGGCCGGTCTGGGCGTGGCCTTCAACGCCAAACCGGCGCTACGCGCGGTCGCCGACGCATCGTTGACCAACCCGTACCTGGACACCGTGCTTTTTCTGCTGGGCGTGACCCGCGGCGAAATCGAGGCTGCAGACGCCGTCCACGGCGAAGTGCGCCGCCCCGAGGTTCCCTGAGATTCCCCCGATTGGGTGCCTCGCGTGGCATACGGCACGATGGTCGGGTGCCCGAAACCGGCCCCGAAACAGATGAGCCTGTGGCCGATCCTGATCTGCTGATCGATTTCAGAAACGTCTCGCTGCGCCGCGGCGGTAACGTCCTGGTCGGTCCGCTAGATTGGGCGGTCGAACTCGAAGAACGCTGGGTGATTCTCGGTCCCAACGGCGCCGGAAAGACCTCGCTGCTGCGGATCGCCGCGGCCAGTGAGCACCCGTCCAGCGGCGTCGCCTTCGTGCTCGCCGAGCGGCTCGGCCGGGTCGACATCTCCGAACTGCGGGCCAGGATCGGGCTCAGTTCCTCCTCGCTGGCGCAGCGCATACCCAGAGACGAGATCGTGCGCGATCTCGTCTTGTCGGCCGGCTACTCGGTGCTGGGCCGCTGGCGGGAGCGCTACGAGGACGTCGACTATCGGCGCGCGCTGGACATGCTCGAGAGCCTGGGCGCCGAGCACCTCGCTGACCGCACCTACGGCACGCTGTCAGAGGGGGAGCGTAAGCGGGTGCTGATCGCCCGCTCGCTGATGACCGATCCGGAACTGCTGCTGCTCGACGAACCCGCCGCCGGCCTCGATTTGGGCGGCCGCGAGGAACTGGTGGCCCGGCTGGCCGACTTGGCCGCCGATCCCGACGCGCCGGCACTGGTTTTGGTCACCCATCACGTCGAAGAGGTGCCGCCAGGCTTCACCCATTGTATGCTGCTCTCGGAGGGCCAGGTGGTGGCGGTCGGATTGCTGGCGGACGTGCTGACCTCGGAGAACCTGTCGGCCGCGTTCGGGCAGCAAATCGCCCTCGAGGTCATCGACGGGCGATACTTTGCGCGGCGCCTCCGTCCCCGCGCGGCTCACCGTAGGAGGGCGGAATGAACGCCACCCCCGAACCCCTGCCGACCCGGCCAGCGGCCACCGTGATGCTGGTACGCGACGCGCCCGCCGGCTTGAACGTCTTCCTGATGCGCCGCCACTCGAAGATGGAGTTCGCCCCGGGTGTGATCGTGTTCCCCGGCGGCGGCGTCGACGACCGCGATCGCAACGCCGATATCGCCTGGGCCGGTCCGTCCCCGGAATGGTGGGCACAGCGGTTCGGCGTCGACACCGAGCTGGCCGCGGCGCTGGTCTGTGCGGCGGCCCGGGAGACGTTCGAGGAGTCCGGGGTGCTGTTCGCCGGCTCGGCCGGGCAGTCGACGTCGGCGCCGGAGGGCATCGTCCGCGACGCATCGGTCTACGCTGACGCCCGGCGCGCCATGGACGACCGGACGCTGTCGTTCGCGGACTTCCTGCGCACCGAGAACTTGGTGTTGCGCTCTGACCTGCTGCGGCCGTGGGCCAACTGGGTCACCCCGGAGGCCGATCGCACCCGCCGTTACGACACCTACTTTTTTGTGGCGGCGCTGCCCGAGGGGCAGCGCGCCGACGGGCAGAACACCGAGTCCGACCGCGCCGGCTGGGCGTCACCGCAGGACGCGATCGACGACTTCGAGGCGGGCTGCAACATCCTGCTGCCGCCGACCTGGACGCAGCTGGACTCGCTGGCCGGCCGCAGCGTCGCCGACGTGCTAGCGGTCGAACGCCAGATCCGGACCGTGCAGCCGCTGCTCGAAAAGCGCCGCGACAACTGGGTTTTCGAGTTTTTCGACTCCGACCGCTACCACCGGGCGCGCGAGGCGGGCGGTTCCATGGAGTGGCCGCTTTGAGCGAGTTCGTCCACGTCGTCGTCAGCGACGGATCCCAGGACGCCGGACTGGCCGTCCTGCTGCTGTCGCGCCCGCCCACCAACGCGCTGACCCGGCAGGTCTATCGGGAGATCGCCGCCGCGGCCGACGAGCTGGGCCGGCGTGCCGATGTTGCCGCGGTGATCCTGTTCGGCGGGCACGAGATCTTCTCCGCCGGCGACGACATGCCCGAGCTGGCGACCTTGACCGCGGCCGAAGCCGCCGTCGCGGAGCGGGTGCGCGTGCAGGCGGTCGAGGCCGTCGCCGCCATCCCGAAGCCGACCGTGGCCGCGGTCACCGGCTACGCCCTGGGCGCGGGTCTGACTCTGGCGCTCGCCGCGGACTGGCGGATCGCCGGAAACAACGTGAAGTGCGGCGCGACGGAGATCCTGGCCGGGTTGGTTTCCGGTGGTGGCGGCATGGCCCGCCTGACCCGGACGGCCGGAGCCAGCAAGGCCAAGGAACTGGTCTTTAGCGGGCGCTTCGTCGACGCCGAGGAAGCCCTGCAACTGGGCCTGATCGACGAGATGGTGGCCCCCGACGACGTCTACGACTGCGCCACGGCATGGGCGCGTCGGTTTTTGGATGGGCTATGGGGTGCTCGGGCGGTCGCGAAGGCGGGTATTGATGCGGTGTTCGGGGACGGCGTCGGCGGTTAGTGGGCTGTGTCGGGTGGTGTGTGACGGTGCGGCCTGGCGCGGGTTTGGGTGCGAATGTGTCGTACCTGGTCGCGATGATGTGGTTGTGTATTCGACCGCGTCGGCTTCGATGGGGGTGAGCCCTGCGGAGCGGACCGAGGTGTTGTTCGAGGAGTTGGCAGAGTTGGCCGGGCAGCGCAACGCGATCGATACGCGGATCGTGGAGATCGCCGCCGAGATCGACCGTGACGACTTGTGTGGGGCGGCGGGTGCGCGGTCGGTGGCGGCGTTGCTGGCCAGGAAACTGGGCTCGTCATCGGCAACCGCTCACACGATCGCCACTGTCGCGCACCGGCTCGAGGAGTTTCCGCGCTGCGCGGCGGGTATGCGGCAGGGGAGGCTGTCGCTGGATCAGGTCGGCGTCGTTGCGGCCCGCGCAGGGGCGGGATCCGATTCGCACGCGCAGTTGGCGCAGGTCGCTACGGTCAACCAGCTGCGCACCGCGGTCAAGCTGGAACCGCGACCCGACCCCACTCCCGCCCGCATCCGCAACCCTCGATCACCAGCACCTCGACCGAGGAATGCACCTGTTGGCGGATCACCCTGGGGCGCGAAGTTCGACGCGGCGCTGGCGTCGCACTGTGAGGCGCTGATCGCCGAGTGGCAACACGATCGCGGCAACGGCGCGGGTGCATCCGAGAGCACGGCGTCGATACAGGGGCACCGTGGAGGCGTTCTTGCGCCCGGTCGAGGCCGGATGGGATGTTGAAGCGACCCGCCCGGCGCCCACCGGCAGTACACCACCGTGTGGTGCATCTCGACGTCGCACAGTAGTCCGCGGCGCGGCATCTGGGTCCGTTGCTCACCGACGCCGAACGCCGCTACCTGACCTGTGATGCCAGCGGTAAAATCTGGTTCGAACGCGACGGGCAAGTGATCGGCGCCGGGCGGACCACCCGCACCGTCAACCGGCGGCTTTGTAGCGCTCTCGAGCAACCGCCACCCCACCTGCGCGGTCTCCGGCTGTGGCGCCACCCGCGGCCTGCACGCCCACCACCTGCGGCACTGGGAAGACGGCGGCCCCACCGAGTTGGCCAACCTGGTCCTGCTGTGCCCGTATCACCATCGCGCACACCACCGCGGCGTCATCACCATAAACCGGACCCGCCACCGAACCCACCATCACCGACCGCAACGGACGACCACTGCGCCCAGGATCACTGGCACGCCCACCAAACCTCCCCCCACCCACCGT
>NZ_LR655725.1 GCF_902168065.1 Mycobacterium tilburgii
CAGTAAGAGGCCTGCGACCGTATCCAGAGTATCGAGCCGGCGCCAGGTAGCACCCAGAGCCGGCGCGGTGCGAAGACCAGCAGCACGCAGCCGACCTCCGCGAAGTAGAGCCCGCCGATCAGCCGCAGGTAATAGCCAGGCGCCATGGCGGTCCAGCTCGTTGTGGAGGGATCGTAGATCTCGGTCCGGTCCCAACTGGTCCGGCTGTAGCGGTGATGGAGCAGATGGTCCGCTTTGAGCACCGAGAACGGTGCCCCGTAGCCGATGGCGAGTGTGCGCCCCAGCCGATCGTTCCGTACTCGGTCGCGCTGCAAGTAACCGTGGATCACGTCATGGATGAGCGACCAAAACGGTGTTGTCAGAAGCGCGATCGGCGCCAGCAGCCATCCCCAGGCCGGATTCGACGGTAGGAGCCACGCCGGGATGACCGCTAGTTGAAGGCGCAGGCCGGCCAACGCCGTCGCGACCAACGCCAGGTTGATGACCTCACCAGATCGGCGCACCGGGTAGTCGCCCGTGCGCTCGGACTGGCGTCGGCGCTTTCCTTGCTCGTCGCACCGCACTGCCCACGACCCCCTCTAGCACCTGCTTCAGAACGCGACTCGGATCATTCGGGTGCAAACAGGCCCCGATTCTGCTATCCGAAGCGCCCGAGGAGGTAGTGATCTTGACAACATAAATTGCGAAACACTAACCGGCACAATGTATACCACTCATTCGCGGACCGCCTGCATGTACAAGCTTGCTGGTTCCGATAGGCTCGCCACACAGCGGAGTTTGCTTACGGACCAGAAGAGGATGAACTCGATGACCGGACAGGCCCGACTGCACGCATCGGCAAGTTCAGTGGCCACAGGCTCTTCAAACAGCGAAAATCCCGGTCCTCTTTATGCTTTGATCGACGCGGCAGCACAGCGGATCCAGACGGCCGGCGTGGTGGCCGCGGTGAAATTCACGACCGGCGGCACCGTCGACGATCCGGTGCGCGAACAACAAGTGATCGATCGCGCAACCGCGGCGGCCGCCGCCAAGGGTATCGATCCGGAGTTTGTCGGCATGGTATTCCGCGATCAGATCGACGCCACCAACGCCATCGAACATTTTCGATTCGCCGATTGGCGGCTGGACCCTGATGCGGTCCCGGCGGCGGCACCTGACCTCGCGCAGGCACGCACCGTCATAGACCGTCTCGACCAGATCCTGGTGGATGAGATCGCGGCGCAATGGGATTCGCTGCATTCGCAGGCGTGCAGCGCCTATCTCGACGAAGCGAGGAACTCGGTGGCGCACACACGCCAACTCGACGGCTTCGCCCGACGGGCACTGATCCACGCCACGCACTCCTATTGCAGGACTCCGCACTCCCGTTAGCCGGACGGCAGTTTTTCGCGTGGCTACCAGCCGATCGTGTGACGTTCGATGTCGGCGGCCGGCCGCGCGGAACAGCAGCGCCTCACCGAACTCGGGGCCGATGAGTTGTATCCCCAACGGGAGCCCCTCGGCGTCACCGGCCGCACGGCACCGAGATCGACGGCAGGTCCGCGTAGCTGATCGGGATGGTGTAGCGCCGACCGCAGGATAACTCGTCGGACCGGGTGTCAAGCCGCGGCGCCACGGTGGGCATGGTCGGCGTCAGCAGCAGGTCGACATGGTCGAGCGTGGCGCGCATGGGTGCCACATCTGCGGACCGCCGCGCCACCGCGGCGTCGTAGTCGGCCTGGGTGATTTTCGCGGCCGCCGCCATGTCGGCACGGACGGCCAGGCCGAAGACGCTCTTGTCGGCGACCGGACCGTAGACGTCGCGTATCGCCTGGGCGAACTCCCAGCGCAGGATGGTGAACGCGGGAGTGAAAGCCAGCATCGTCGAGAGGTTATCGACCTTCACGGTCGTGACTTGCGCGCCGAGTTGCTCGAGCAGAGGCAGGACCCGGCGCACCACCTCCACGTTGGGGTCGAGATCGGTCAGGCTGTAATCCTCGATCAAGCCGATCCGCAGACCCGAGACCCCTTTGTCGAGTCCGGCCAGGTGGTCGGTTTCGGGGCCGGCCGAGAGTACGGATCACGGGCGGCCCCAACTTGCCAACATCGTCAGGCGCTCTTCGCTGACCGATCCCGGCGGCGTGGAATAGACAATCACCGTCAAGCCTGGGTCTGCGGTCGAGGTGAAGGCCTCGTAGTTGAATTCCAGCTCGCCGACCACCGCGTGCCGAATCCTCTTGACGCCGTTGGTGCGCTCGAAGGGCCTGTGCTCGGACCACCACCCTGTGAACTCGGGACACCGCATCGTCAGCTCGCCGACGAGTTCGACAATCCGCGGATTGCGGGGCTCGTTGCCCGCCGACACTTGCAATGTGTGCGCCACCTCGCGGGCCACTTGCTCACAGTCCGGATAGACCGCCCGCGAAGCCGGATCCAGCAGAGTCCAGGATGCGGTGTTGCGTTCGCGCCGGTTGAGACGGGCAAGATCGGGGAAGGTGAGTTCCCAAATACGGTTGCCGCCAAGGATATCCATGCTCACGTCACGGACGTAGGCGGGCGCTAAGTCCATCGCCTCAAGAATCTGCTGCATCGCCGGTCGCAGCCGGTGCCGAACTCCTCCCGGCGGCCCAGTCGTTACTGCAGACCCAGCGGGCGTGACGAGATGGCGTCGTGCGAGATCGTCGAGACGCAGCGACTGGGCCAGTGCGTGCAGCACCTGCTCGGAAATCTGCCGCACGCCGCCCTGTTCGAGTTTCGCGTAGTAGTCCGCACTCACGCCGGCCAACGCCGCCACCTCGGCTCTCTTTAGCCCCTTGACCCGGCATCCCATGACAGACCAACGTCGTCGGGAGTCAGTGCGGTGCGTCGCGAACGCAGGAAAATGGCGAGTTCGGCGTTGAAGGTCATGTTCCGATCATCGCCGCTCCGGCATGGCAATCAAGAACCTAGGTGATTACAGCCAAACCTGATAACCCCTCAATCACCAGGCCAGTCCGGAACATCATGGACGCATGACTAGCACCACGCAGACCACATACCTAGTTCATCACCGGCGCATCGAGGGGCTTTGGACTGCTCGTCGCGCAGGAAGCGCTGCGGCGCGGTGATCAGGTGATTGCCACTGCGCGAAAAACCGACGGGCTGACCGACCGACTCGGCGGCAACGCCGAAAATGCCTTGGCAGTTGCCGCCGACGTGACCGACCCGAACAGCGTTACCGCCGCCCTAACCGAGGGACTTTCCCGATTCGGGCGCATCGACGTCGTGATGAACAACGTGGGCCATGAACTACTCGGTGCGGTCGAGGAAGTCAGCGACGCGGCAGTGCACGGTGTTCGACGTCAACGTGTTTAGGTTGCTCAACGTGACCCGGGTGGTCCTGCCGACAATGCGGGTACAGCGCTTCGGCACCATCTTGAACCTGAGTTCCGTTGCGGGCCAGTCAGCATCACCGGGTTGGGGCATCTATGCCGCGACCAAGCACGCCGTCGAGGCGATCAATGCCGCGCTTCATGCCTAGGTAGCAACGTTGGGTATCCGGGTCACCGCGATTGAACCGGGGCCGCTCCTGACCGACTTTCTGGACAGCAGCCTGCTGACCGAAGGGTGTGCCAATCGCCGACTACGCCGCGACAGCAGGAAACGCCCGCCGCTAGGAGCAAGAGACCAACCACGCACAGCTGGGCGATCCGCAAAAGCTGCCGCCATCATCGTCGACCTCGCCCACCACGACGACCCGGCGCTGAGATTTCCGCTGGGGTAGGATTGCGTCGCGCGGATCGAAGACGTGCTCGCCGAGCAGCGCAGAGAACTCGAGGAATGGCGATCAGTGTCGTTGTCTACAGACCACATTGGTTGACGTGGACGCAACCCCGGTGTGCTTGGACACCGAACGAAGAACCTCGCTGTAGCACGAAGATAAGTACCCGCCGCGGCGCTCAGCGTGCCATGTTGGCGAAGCGCGACAGGTGCAACTGGTGTGCGACGGTTACGGTCTTGGTCGGGCCGTTGCGGTGCTTGGCCAGGATGAAGTCGGCCTCTCCCCCGCGCGGGTTGTCGCGCTCGAACGCGTCGGGCCTGTTCAACAGGATCACCATGTCGGCGTCCTGCTCCAGCGATCCCGACTCACGCAGGTCGGACAGCATCGGCTTTTTGTCGGTGCGCTGCTCCGGGCCGCGGTTCAGCTGGCTGATCGCGACCACCGGAACCTCGATCTCCTTGGCCAAAAGCTTGAGGTGCCTTGAGAATTCGGACACCTCGACCTGTCGCGACTCGTGCTTCTTGCCCGAGGTCATCAGCTGCAGATAGTCGACCACGATCAGCTTGAGGTCTGCCTTCTGTTTCAACCGGCGCGCCTTGGCGCGGATCTCCATCATGGTCAGGTTCGGCGAGTCGTCGATGTAGAGCGGCGCCTCACTGATCTCGCTCATCCGCCGCGCCAGCCGGGTCCAATCGTCGTCGGTCATGCGCCCCGACCGCATATCGGCGAGCTTGATCTTCGCCTCCGCCGACAGCAGCCGCATCACGATCTCGGACTTGCTCATTTCCAGCGAGAAGATGACGCTGGCCATCCGATGCTTGATCGAGCAGGACCGCATGAAATCCAGTCCCAGGGTCGAGTTGTGCGTCGGAACCATGGCGTTGCTCGCAAGATACATGTGGCTGTCGTTGTCCACTTCGACGCACCGGACGGGAACCGTCGCGATCGGGCGGACATCCACGATGACGCGCGACCCAGAGCGCTGGACGCCGGTAGCGGCGCGACGCTCCTTGTGCGTTATGGCCTTTCGTTGCAATCCGAAGACCACGTCGTCGGTGGAGAAAGTGAGGGTGTAGGCGGTGCTGGACGATTCCGAGCTCCCGTGCACGCGCTTGGTCGATGTTTGGCAGCGATAGCCAAGGCTGACGATCAGCTCGGCGACGTCGCCCGCCAGCCGATGGTTGGTGACGCAGAATTGTATGGCCCCGCCCACCGTCACCGTTCCGTCGGTGTCGAGCAAACCCGCGAGCAAGGCACGCCGCTGAGTTTCCGAGGCACGCAGATACTCGATCGGAATGTGCTTGTTGCCAAGCACTCCGAGGGTTCGCAGTCGCACCTGCAACGTCCCTACTATAACGCCTTCCGCCTCGATCCGCATGATGATTTCCGGGTCGACCATGGCGATCTGGGCCGCGGCACTAGTGCCATCGCCGAGCCAGGCACCGAGAGTGTATGCGGGAACTAATAATTCACGATCCGGAAACTCGAGTGGCCGTGCGTTGACCACGCTGTGGTTCAACTGGCGGTCCTTCGTCTCACACCGCAGGCTGCCGGCGATCTCTGCCGTCGTGCGCACCGCCGTGAAGGTGCGCTGGATTTTGGAGCGGTTGTGGCCGACTGCCGCCGCCTTTGCAGATTTCCGGAACGCGTGTGTTTCGGTCAACCACTGATGCTCTGCATCGGCGACGATGACGGTTTTGTCGGAAAACTCCACCTCGTAGCAAGGCCGCCCCAGCATCACCTCGGTGGCGGCCACCACCCGCGTGGGACGCCCGTCGGCGCCCAGCAACTCGTCACCGACCGCGACGTCGCCCATGGTTGTCCACCCGGTCGGGGTGGGCAGCGGTGTATCCAACGAGAGCGCTTTGCCCACTCCAGGCCGCGCCGCGACGATGATCATCTGCCCCGGATGCAGACCGTTGGTGACCTCGTCGAGTTCGGTGAAGCCGGTGGGCACGCCGTGCGCAATCCCGCCGCCGGAGGCGATGGCGTCGATCTCGTCCATCGTCGGTTGGAGCAGGTCCTCGAGCGGAACGAAATCCTCCGACGTCCGGCGCTCCGCCACGTCATAGATCTCGGCCTGCGCGCGGTCCACGATCTCGGCGACGTCGGCGCCCTCGGCCCCCGCATAGCCGTACTGGACCACACGGGTGCCCGCCTCCACGAGGCGGCGTAGCAGCGCCTTCTCGGCCACGATGCCGGCGTAGTAGCCGGCGTTGGCGGCCGTTGGAACCGTCGAAATCAGGGTGTGCAGATAGGGCGCGCCCCCGACCCGGCGCAGCAGCCCGCGGCGGTCCAGTTCCGCGGCCACCGTCACCGCGTCGGCCGGTTCCCCGCGCCCGTACAAGTCCAGGATCGCGTCGTAGACGTTCTGGTGCGCCAACCGGTAGAAGTCGCCGGGCCGCAACCGCTCCAGCACGTCGGCGATGGCGTCCTTGCTCAGCAGCATCCCGCCCAGCACCGACTGCTCGGCGGCGAGATCCTGGGGCGGTTGACGGTTGAATTCCTCGTTGGGCGGTGCGGCGTCCGTGCCGGGCGCCCGGTCATCCAAGACCGCCACAGGCCCAACCTCCCTCTGCAGCATGCATACGAACATACATTCGATAGACGACACTTGCAGCGTAGGTCAGGCCCTCACACACCCCGAAGACAAGTACCCGTAAGCCTCGCGCCGGGAAGACCATAAACGTTGCTGGCCGGTGCATGAAAGAGGCGTTGCTCATAAGGCTGTGCATCGCCTGTGCATATCCTTCGACACCTGTGTTGAGTGGGTTGTGGAGAACCTGTGGATCAAAGCGAGGCAGTGCAACATCTCCACAGATACGAGCAGTACACCAGTGCGCATTTGGTGTGGAGAACAATCTCTTCGGCGTGTCGTCGCAGGTTACTGCGCCGGGCGTGTTGGCTTTCGGCCAGATTTTCGCAACATTACGGGCCGGTTAAGGGGTGCCGCTGATAAGGGGGCCTGAATAGTTCGCCAGCCGGGCGTGGAGTTGCCGGCATTTCTCGGCCGGTCGGGACTCAATTTACGAGCACGACAAATATCCGGCGGCCACCGATTTACGGCAGCCGCCGGATGTCAGGAAAGGCGCCAAGTCAGCTTTCGGCGACGACGTTGAGGACGACGTCGACGGTGATCTCCGGGTGCAGGAGCACCTCGACCGGGTGGTTGCCGACAGCCTTGATGTGCGCCTTGGGCAACCGGATGATGCGCTTGTCCAGATTCGGGCCGCCGGCCTTCTTGATCGCCGCGGCGACATCGCCGGCGGTCACCGAGCCAAACAGCTTCCCGGAGTCGGCCGCGGTCTTAACCGGCAGCGCAACCGGGCCGAGAGCTTCGATCGCGGACTTGATCTTGTTGGCGTGCCCCAGGTCGCGCACAGCCTTGGTCTCGCGGGCCCGACGGATGTCGTCGGCCTGCTTCTGGGCGCCGCGCGACGCGACGATCGCCAGGCCGCGCGGCAGGAGGAAGTTCCGGCCGTACCCGTCCTTGACCTCGACAGTCTCGCCGACGGTGCCGAGATGGTCGACGTCGGCGGTCAGAATCAGCTTCATCGTTTTCGTACTTTCAGTTTGGACGTTGGTGGTCAGCGGGCCGACGAAGTGAAGGGCAGCAGGGCCACCTCGCGGGCGTTCTTCACGGCAAGCGCGATGTCGCGCTGGTGTTGCACGCAGTTACCGGTGACACGACGTGCCCGGATCTTGCCGCGCTCGCTTATGTAGGTGCGCAGCAGGGTGGTGTCCTTGTAATCGATCGATTGACCTTTTTTGGCGCAGAAGACGCATTTCCGTGTCTTGACCGGCTTTTCCGGAGCCGGGCGCCGTTTCGTGGACTTGGCCATGTGTTTCTTTCTTTCCATTTGCTGATGGTCTTGTGTGGTTTGAGGGTTCTGGTGTCAGAACGGCGGTTCGTCGTCGCCGGCGGCGAACGAGCCCGACGCGGGAGCACTTCCCCATGGGTCGTCGGCCGGGGCGCCGCCGGACTGTGGCGGTGCCTGGCGAGAACCGCCGCCGCTGCCGAAGCCGCCTCCGCCGCCGCTGCGGCTGGCCTTGTTGACCTTGGCGGTGGCGTACCGCAGCGACGGTCCGATCTCGTCGACCTCGACCTCGATGACGGTGCGTTTCTCGCCCTCGCGGGTTTCGAACGAACGCTGCTTGAGCCGGCCGGTGACGATCACCCGGGAGCCCCGGGTGAGGCTTTCCGCGACGTTCTCGGCAGCCTCACGCCAGATGTTGCATCGCAAGAACAGTGCCTCGCCGTCTTTCCACTCTCCGCTTTGGCGGTCGTACATCCGCGGGGTCGACGCTACGGTGAAGTTCGCGACGGCGGCACCCGACGGCGTGAACCGCAGTTCAGGGTCGGCAGTCAGGTTTCCGACAACGGTGATAGCGGTGTCACCAGCCACTGTGTCCTCCTGGTTCCGTCCTGGCTCTCGCCCGGAAACGGAAAACGGTCATGAGCATTCCCTCGCTGAGCCTACGCACAGGCGCCGACGACGGGGAGCGGCTCGCTACCAGACTTAGTGCTTGTCGGTGCGCATGACCTTGGTGCGCAACACTGACTCGTTGAGGCTCAGCTGGCGGTCGAATTCGGACACGGTGGCCGGCTCCGCCTTGAGGTCGACGACCACGTAGATGCCTTCGGCGTGCTTGGCGATCTCGTAGGCCAACCGCCGCTTGCCCCAGATGTCCACCTTCTCGACGGTTCCGCCGTCTTTGCGGACGACGTTGAGGAACGTCTCCAGCGATGGAGCGACAGTGCGTTCGTCGAGCGTGGGGTCAAGAATGACCATGATTTCGTATGGACGCATGGAAACCTCACTCACCTCCTCTGGTCTGTACGGCCACGGGCGTTCCGTGGCAGGAGGGTCGCCTGCGTCGGCAACCGGATCAGGCTACAGCATCCCGCGCTGAGCTGCGAAATCGCGCCTTTTCACGGACCTCAGCGCCGTGTCAACCGGTCGTAGGCGTCGAGCACCCGGTCCAGGCTGATCTCGGGTCCGTGCGGGTTCTTCGCGTTGTCGTCCCAGCGCCGCACCAGGACCGCCTCGGCGGCGTCGGGCTGAGCACTGAATTGAGCGGCCTCGGCCGTGCGAGCTTACCGCTCTCGTCGAGAATGCCCGACGGCGCCTCGTCGTCGGTCAGTTCAGCTAGCAGTTCGTCGGTCGTCGTCATTCGCAATCCCTTCCGGCGGGCTCGGGAATGCGCGCTGCGGACAGTGCCCGCCTCTTGCAGCGCTTGCTTGCGTTCCACTATGGAACGGAACGTCACGTAGTGCGGGAGCTTGAGGTGGTCCAGAAATCCACCGGAGTCCAGGCCGTCGGTGGTGAGCAACAGCAGCTGCTACAGCGGGCCGGACCGGTCGAACCGGCGGTTAGCAATGTCGAGGTTCGCCATCGCGATCACCTTGCGTTCGTTGTGCCCGAAGCACATTCCGTAGCAGACATCGAAACGGCTGCGGTCCTCCTCGGCGCCGTCGAGATCCTCGATGGCCTCTGCCTCGGTGACCCGGACCTCCCCCGATCGTCACCATCGGGGCCGAGGATCGACCGGTACCACAGTCCGACCAGGGTGCCGGTCTCCGCCCACGCCATCGCGCCCAGCGCCGCCGACCGCGGCGCGGGTGACCGCAGCGGAACCCTGGTAATGTCAAAGGGTTCCGGGTCATCCCCGGTGCGGTGGTCGACGACCAGACCAGCCTTGCGCAGCAGCTCGAGGAACCGCCGCGGGCTGCGCTGTGCGGCCGTGCCGGCTCAGGCGGCGGGTCTGTCGGGGCCGGCCCGGCGGGCGCAGCGACCGACTTGTCCACCAGCCGGCGGGTGTAGTCGGTGGTGCGGCCGAGCAGCTGCGGGCCGTCCGGCTCGCGGAAGGCCGGCACGATACGGCGCATGATCGTGATGCGGTCCGGATCGATGGGTGCGCAGACGGCCAGCCGCGGCAACGTGGAGCGGTGCGCGCAGCAGGTGCGCGGCCTCCAGCGGGTCGCCCTCGGCCTGACGCAGCGCGGCGGCCGCGGCGGCTTAGTCGTACAACCCCGCCTCCCCATCACCCGGTCGACGGCCAGCCGGAACCGCGCCACGATCTGCTCCGTGGCTGCCCACGGCACCGGTGCGAAATCGATTGCGCGGCAGACTAATTCCTCGGCGGCAAGAATGGCTTCCAGGCCATCACGGACTCCCGAATACCCCATCAGTTCTCCTCGGTGATCGTGGTGGTGCGGGGCAGACCGACCAGGCGTCCGTCGTGTCGGTCACCAGCAGGATGTCGACACCGGCCGGGTATGGCCCAAGGGTTCTATCATTCTGGTTTCCTTCCGCGGAGTCAGCGGCAACGGCGCAGGTGCGTTGCACCCGCGGTACGGTGGGTGGTCACGCAGGAGTGCCGACGGCGAGCAGTGGGCCCGCATCCACTTTGGCGGATTTGGCGAACACGACATCGCGTCGTCGTGGTCGAGTCCCCCCAGGACAATCGAGGACCACCTGCCCGGCGCGCAACCCGATGACCCGGTCGCCCCAGCTCAGTGCGAGGCCAACCTGGTGCAGGCTGCACAGCACGGTCAGCCGCTGCTCGGTGCTGATATCTCTGATCAACTGCATCACCTGGGCTGCCGACTCGGGGTCGAGCGACGCGACCGGCTCGTCGGCGAGCAGGATCTCCGGACGCTGCATGAGTGCCCGGGCCATCGCCACCCGCTGCTGCTGACCGCCGAAGAGGGTGCCGGCGCGTTGAAAGGCGCGGTCCCGCAAGCCAACCCGGTCTAGATGGGCCAGCTCCTCGCACCGCACGTCGCGGGGTAGGTGAAAAGTCCGAGCCGCGGCCAGCGCAACCAGCCCAGTGCTCCGTGCACACGTTCTCCAACACGCTGAGCCGGCCGACTAGGTGAAAGTGCTGGAACACGAACCCGATCCGGTGTCGGAGCTGGCGTAGCTCGGCGCGGGTGGGGGCTGCGATGTCGGTGCCCAGTACGGTCACCGTGCCGGAGGTCGGTGGCATGCAGGCCGTCGACGTGGTGCAGCAGGGTGGATTTGCCGGAGCCGGATAGCCCGAGCAGGATCGTGATCTCACCCGGCGCGACGGAGAACGAAATGTCGTCCAGTGCACGGATCTGGGACCCGAAAGCCTTGATGACGCGGTCGAATTCGAATGGGCCACCGCACCGGTCATGATTGCCCCGCGCATTGCTTGGCGTGCGTGGTGCGGCACACGTTGCGGACACCGTCGTAGAAGGCGTTGTCCACCGGCGCGTAGCCCTAGCCGTTGATCTCGCCGAGATGCTCACATGCCGGCGTGTAGATGCCGTTGGCGTTCATGTAATCGACGTTGGCGTTCGGGAACGCGGCGACGATCTTGGCCTTCAGGTCCGGTGCGAGATCATCGCTGACGCCGATCGGCGAACCGGGATCAGATCCGACTTCCACACCGCCGACAGCTGGCCCGGCTTCAGCTGGCCGCGCGCCGGAAGGGTCGTGTCGATCATGCTTTCCTGCGCGAACCCGTGTCGGCGAAGCAGATCTTCTTGCCGCGGAAGTCGGCGACGCTGTTAATCCCGCTTCCCGGCCGGGTGATGCCGTTAGGAGTGGTAGCCGGGCGGGGTTGCCCTTGGCGACCGTCTCCGCCGCGATCGAAGTGACTTTCACCCCGCTGTTCTGCGCGGTGACCAGCGAGAACGGGCCGTACTGGACGAAGTCCGGCCTTGCCGGCGTGCTGCGCCTCGATGGCCGACGAGTAGCTGGTCGCGCTCTGGAACCGGATCGGCTTGCCGGTTGCCCGCTGCAGCAAAGTCAACAGCAGCTGGTAGGCCTGCTGTAGGCCCTGCGCGTTCTCCGACGGAACCGCGGCCAACACCAGCTCGTCGGGGTTGCGGGCGCCGGCGGACCTACTGCTTTTCCGGCCGACGTTGGCGCTATGGCCACACGCGGCCAACAACACCACCGTCAGCACCACCAGCGCGGCTAAGCCGAACGGGCGTCGGGGGCGAGTCAACATCCGGTTTCTCCTTTAGGGCGGCGAATTGAGCAGGCGAGCACAGCAGACGTCCGAATAGTTCTGCGGACCGGTGCAGCCGAGGGGACCAGACGGTTACCGGAGGACGAACTTCAGTTGTGGAAATACCTCCACTCGACCGCACGAGTCCGCCTGCGGCCGGTGCGGCGGGCCAGGCGAAGTTGAAGTCGGCGGTCAGTGACGCTGCTGCCGGTACTCCTCGGCCCTGGCCTTGGTCGCCTCGTCGGCCTTGGCGAGCGCACCGAAGTCGAACGGCGGCTGCGGGTCGTATTCGATGAGCAGCTGCGCGGCCTGCGCGGCCACCCGGTCGACGAGAAGCTCGGTGAGCCGCAGCGCCATGTCGATGCCGCTGGACACACCCGCCGCGGTGATGATCCGTTCGGGCAGATGCTCGACCACCCGGCCCGGCACATAGTGCGCGCCCAACTCGTTGAGCAGATCCGCGGCCCCCCAGTGCGTCGTCGCGGTGAGCCCATCGAGCAAACCGGCGGCGGTCAGCAACAGCGCGCCGGTACACACCGACGTGGTGAACGTCGTCGTCGGATGCAACGCCCGCAACCACCCGAGGATGGGTTCGTCGTGAATCAGCGTGCGGGTGCCGATGCCGCCGGGCACCACCAGCACGTCGGCCGAATCGATCTCGTCGAAGGTCGCGTCGCAACAGACGCCCAGCATGCCGTTCTCCGTGCGCACTTCGCCGCGGGTGTGGCCGACGAACTTGACGTCAATGGACGGAATGCGTTGAAACACCTCGTAAGGCCCGACGGCGTCGAGTGCGGTGAAGCGAGGGAACAACGGGATGGCGACCAACATCATGCCTGCCTCTGTCCGGTGACTGTCTCGAGTTCGCTCTCGGTGTCCGGCGTTGTGGCGGCGGTACCCGAAACGCGCGACCGGGCCGGGCGCAACCAATCCGGCAGCCAGCGGGGCGGGGCGTCGGTAACGCGGTTGAACGGCCCGCCGGACGGATCGTCGACCCGGCCGCCCCAGCGCACCAGATCCTCAGCGGGCCGGTAGATCTGCTGAATCACCAAGGCGCACAGCGCAATGACGGCGATGTCGCGCAGCAGCACCGTCGTGGTGAAGAACTGCTCCGGCAGCGACCGGTTCGGGTTGCTGTACAGGAAGTACATCCGCGGTACCCATCCCGCCGCATCGATGGTCATCCACGCCAGCAGCACCCGCCGGTGCGGCAGCGCCAGCACGGCCAGCGGCACCAGCCACAGCGAAAACTGCGGACTCCACACCTTGTTGGTCAGCAAGAATGCGGCCACGACCAGGAACAGCAGCTGAGCCACCCGCGGCCGGTGCGGCGCGGTGAGCGCTATGTAAGTGATCGCCGCACAACACGCCAGGAACAGCACCACGACCACACCGTTGAGCACCGCGGGGGGCTCCCAGAATCCGAGGTTGGGGTCGAACCCCCGCCACCCGGTGAAGGACTTTACAACGTTGTAGATCGAGTCTATGTCGTCGCCGCGGCGGGTGTTGAGCCGGAAGAATTCCGACCAGCCCCGCGGAAACAGCAGCAGTACAGGCAGATTCACCGCGGTCCACGTCAGCACCGTGGCGGCGGCCGCGCGCGCCACCGCACGCAGGCGCCCCGTTCGCAGGCCCAATACCAGCATCGGGCCCAAAAACAGCAGGGGATACAGCTTGGCCGCGGCGCCCAGCCCGATCAACACACCGGCCGGCACCGGCTTACGGCGTGCCCAGAACAGCAACCCGGCCATCGCGAAACCCGTTGCCAGTGCGTCGAAATTGGTGAAGATCTGAAAGGTCAGCAACGGCGACCCGGCCACCAGTGCCGCATCCCAGATGCGCCGGCCGGACAGCCCCGCCGTGGCCCACACCGTCGCCAGCCAGGCCAGCGCCAGCCCCAACGCCGCGATGTCGAAGAACACCACCACCTCGGCCACCATCGGCAGCGGTGCCAGCTCGCTCAGCGCCGTGTAGGTCTTGGCCAACGCCATCGACGCGTACTGATAGACGCCGGTGAGGACAGGATACTCCACGTAGCGCACCGCGGGCTTGCCGTCGTAGCGGACTTGCGGCGCCCCGCTCGGATCGGTTTCGACCCAGCTGGATTTGTACGGAAATTTGCCCTGGTTCAACAGTTCCGCGCTGTACAGCGGGACGGTGTCCGAATAGCACAACTCGTAATACGCGCGCTGGTTGTCCCAGTTGGCGACGCGTTGGTCACCCGGTCCGGTACCGGTGCTCTGCAGGCACGCCGCTTTCGTCGACCAGCCCAGCGCCAGGAACACCAGCGCGATCATGAACATCACCCGCAGCGGGGTCATCAGCCGGGTGCGACCGATCAGGGCGTGCCGGCCCACCGGTCCGCCGATGACATCGGCGAAGGCAGTCCCCAAAGTGTCGGTGCGGCTTGGGCAGTCGCGGTTGCCAGCGCACCGCAGATCGTCCGCGAGCGGCCGCGGTGAAATGGTGGCGCTCTCCCCCTGAGCGCCGGTCACGGTGGCGGTTGCCCGAACGGCGGGGCCGGCGGCTGCGGCCCGCCCGGCGGGGCGTGCTCGCCGGGCGGTGGGAATGGCACGGCGGTGATCGTGGTCGGCGGTCCGATCGGGATGGTGATGCCCGGGGCGATCTCGATCGTGGGCTGGATGACCTCCTCCGCCGGCGGGGGCGGCGGAGGCGGTGCGGGCACCCCGGCATAGCCGCCGATCTCGGTAGGCTTGGGGAAGCTTTCGTTGGGCGTACCCTTCAGCGCGCCGTCCATGGTCGCCTTCCAGATGTCCGACGGCAGGCCCGAACCGTAGACCTCTGCGCCGGAAGCGGTTACCAGCGGAACGTTGTCTTGCACGGTTCCCACCCAGACCGCCGTGGACAGCGAAGGCGTGTAGCCGACCATCCACGCGTCCTTGTTGGCTTGGGTGTCGCCCAACTGCACGGTGCCGGTCTTGGCCGCCGACGGCCGGCCGCCCGCCAGGGCGTGGCCGCGCGAGTAGGCGGCGATCGGCACCATGGCCGCCGTGGCGTTGTCGGCCACCGCCTTGTCGATGCGTTGCTCGGCGCCCTTGTCCGAGTCGCCGGCGTCGAACAGCATCTGGCCCTCGGAGTTGACGACCTTTTGCACCAGGTGCGGCGGGTGGTACACCCCGGAGGCGGCCAGCGTGGCGTATGCCGAGGCCATGTCGATGGGCCGAGTTTGATACTGGCCCAACACAATTCCGTTGTTAGGCCGGCCACCCTTGCCGTCCTCGGACAGGGTGTGCGGAACGCCGGGGAAGCCCTTGGCGACGCCGGCCTGGTGTGCGGCGTCTGCGACGGCCTGGGGTCCGCCCTTGAGCTTGAGCATCAGCCGGTAGTACGACGTGTTCAGCGACATCTTAAGCGCCTCGACGAGATTGCAGGTGCCGCAGCTCTCGCCCTCGACGTTGGTGATTTTGATGCCGTCGACGATCAGCGGCGAGCTGTCGACCTGGTAACCTAAGCCGATGCCCTGCTGCAGGGCGGCCACCAACGCGAACACCTTGAACGACGACCCGGTCTGCAGCCCGGCCTGCGCGAAGTCGAAGCCGTTGGCGTCGGGGCCGCCGTAGTACGCCCGGATGGCGCCGGTACGCGGATCGATCGACACCACGGCCGACCGCATGTCGGGGTCTTGGCCGTTAAGGTATTTCGCGACCGACTTCTCGGCAGCCTGCTGAGCCTTTGGGTCGATCGTGGTGGTCACCTGCAGGCCCTGTGTGTTCAGCGTCTGCTCGTCGATGTTGAACAGCTCCAGCAGCTCTTTGGTGACCTGGCGTTCGATCAGCCCACTGGGGCCGGTGGTCTGATTTTGCGCGCGGGCCAGATCGGGCGGCACTGTCTGGGGAAACATCTGCCCCGCACGGTCGTTTGCCGACAGGGCTTTGGTTTCCACCATGCCGTCGAGGACCCAGTTCCACCGCGCCTCCGCGCCTTTGGGGTCCACCGCCGGGTCCAGCGTGGACGGCCGGCGGATAAGCGCAGCCAACAACGCGCCCTCGGAGACGGTCAGCTGTTGGACGGGTTTGTCGAAGTAGGCCTTCGACGCGGCCGAGATCCCGTAGGCGCCCCGACCGAAGTAGATGATATTCAGGTAGGCCTGCAGCACATCGTCTTTGGACCACTCCCCCGACATCTTGGTCGCGATCACCAGTTCCTTCGCCTTACGCATCAGGCCGGCGAAGCCGTGCTGCGCGGAGCCGACGAACGCGTTCTTGACGTATTGCTGGGTGATCGTCGATCCGCCCTGCAGGCCCCCGTTGCCGAACAGGTTGTTCTCCACGGCCCGCGCGAAGCCGGTGAAGTCGAATCCCGGGTTCGAGTAGAAATTGCGGTCTTCGGCCGCAATGACGGCCTGCCGCACATGCACGGGGACCTGACTGATGTTGACGTCGATCCGGTTGCCTTCGGGTGGAACAATTTTCGCGATCTCCGAGCCGTCGCTGGCCAAGATGGTCGACACCTGGTTGGTGCGAATGTTGCCCGGCTTGGGGATGTCTACGATGAAATACGACATCACGAATGTGACGATCGGCAACAACACCAACACCGCCGCACCGAGGTAGGCGCCACGCCGCACCCAGCGCCAGTTGATCCGCTCGACCCAGCTCCAGTCCAGCCCCGCGCCCGGCGCTGGCGGAGGCTCCGGGGACGTCCGTGACGGCGGACCGCCCGCCCGGCGCGGCCCGGTCGCCGCCCGTTCGTCGAGCGCGGCCTTCACCTCGTCGAGGGCGGCACGAGAACCGGGCCGTGCCGGTGGATCGGCCAGCGCGGCCCGGATCTCGTCGATCGGGTCAGACCGCCGCGGCGACACGTCGTCGACGACCGGCGGCAGGATCGTCGTCATCCGGTCGTCGGGACGGTCGGGAATGGCCTCTTCGCCGGTTCGCTCAGCCATGCCGCTCAGGTCCTCGGGTGACGGATCGTGGCGCCTTTCGTTATTCAATGGCCGTGCGCGCGCCGTTACGTGCCGTCCGAGAGGACCGGGTTCCCTTGGGCGAAGGTGCCGGGCGTTCCGCACCGAGCACGTACGACTTGACTAGGTGGTTCCAGCTGCATGTCCGGCACACCTCGACGACGTGGACGGAGAACTCGTCGAACTTGGTCGCCAACATAACCAGCTCTTCTGCCGTGCGGGCCGAACCCGACACCGCACCGAGGTGATCGCCGAACACCCAGGACACCAGGGTGAGCTGTCCCTTCCGGCAGATGGGGCACATCGTCTGGCTGGTTTTGCCGTGAAACTTGGCGGCGCGCAGCAAATACGGGTTGGCGTCGCAGACCTCGGACACCCCCGTGCGGCCGGAGTACACCTCGGCCAGCAGGGAGCGTCGCCGAAGCGCGTAATCCACCACCTGTCGCTGCAGTCGCACGTTGACCAGAGTACGTCGCCGTCGGCACCGCCGCCACGCAGCCAACGCCGTCCGCGCCGCGCGAACGCGCGGTGACCTCTACGATCACCCCCCATGGCGAAATAGCTGGGCGCCCCACTCGGCGGCGGTGTGACGACCTCGACTCGCGCCAAGGACACCGACCGCCAAGAGACCTGCACACTGCTCGACAACGCCTTGGCCGACGGAGAACTGTCCGGCGAGGAACATCGCGAGCGCATCCGCAAGGCGACCAATGCGGTGACGCTCGGGGACCTCAAGCAGCTCGTGTCGGATTTGCAGGGCAACCACGCCCCGGTGGCGGCTGCGCGTGGCACGAGCAATGCCGCGCGTCGGCGGGCGGGGCATCGCGATCGCCGCGCTGGTGGTGTCGGTGCTCTTCGGCATCGGCCTCGGCTGGGGCCTGTACGGCAACACCGGCTCGCCGCTGGACTTCACCAGTGATCCGGGGCGCCAAGCCCGACGGGGTCGCGCCGATGGTGCTGACCCCGCCCAAGCAACTGCACTCGCTGGGCGGCCGACCGGGCTGTTGGAACAGGCCCGCAAGAAATTCGTTTTACCGCCCGGACCCGACCGACGACCGTCGCGTGCTGGATTACGACTACCGCGGCGGCTAGGATAATCCGGCCACCTCGGCGAAGTCGGATTCCAAGGCTGTCACGGCCGACCTGGGCAAGCTCGACGTCAAGGCGGCGGTCGGTATCCTGCGCGGGGCGCCCGAGACACTGGGCATCAAGGCTGCGGACGTCAGATCGACCTACCTGATCATCGAACCCGCGAAGGGCCCGACCGCCCCTGGAACGCTGACCCGGTCGGTCTACGTCTCCAGCGATTACGGCGGCGGGTCGATCGAGTTCGCTGGTGACGGTACCATCAAGCGGGTGAGTTACCCCTCCAGCTGAGTCCCAGCCAGCCGCCGATCGACGTGAACTAACTGCACGCCAACATTCGGTGGTGTTGTGGCAAATATATCGACCCGATATGATGCTGCGAGGTGTCGTCCGTCGTACTCAGTCGCGCGAAGGAGGTGACTCGTGCTGGAGCTCGCCATCCTTGGCCTGCTGATCGAATCGCCGATGCACGGCTACGAGTTGCGCAAGCGGCTGACCGGCCTTCTCGGCGCATTCCGTGCGTTTTCCTACGGTTCGCTCTATCCGGCGCTGCGGCGCATGCAGACGGATGGATTGATCGCCGACAACGCCGCGCCGGCCGGCACCCCGGTCCGGCGTGCTCGTCGGGTCTACGAACTGACGGAGAAAGGTCGCCAGCGTTTCGGCGAGCTGGTGGCCGACACCGGTCCGCACAACTACACCGATGACGGTTTCGGCGTGCATCTGGCGTTCTTCAACCGGACTCCGGCGGAGGCGCGGATGCGGATCCTCGAGGGCCGCCGCCGGCAGGTCGAGGAGCGCCGGGAAGGTTTGCGTGAAGCCGTGGCGCGGGCCAGCAGCTCACTCGACCGCTACACACGACAGCTTCACCAGCTCGGGCTCGAGTCCAGCGAGCGCGAGGTGAAGTGGCTCAATGAGCTGATCGCCGCGGAACGGGCAGCACCCGGGCTCACTGAGCAGACGTAGATCCTCCGCACGACCCACCAAGAAATTTCCCCCCGACCCTACAGACATTAGGTAATTAAGTAAGGAGAACGCCCTATGAGTCAGCACAACGCTTCGCAGGCGTCGACCGAGGTACGAGTCGCCATTGTCGGCGTCGGTAACTGCGCGTCGTCGCTGATTCAGGGCGTCCAGTACTACTACGAAGCCGACGAAAACGGCACCGTTCCCGGCCTGATGCACGTGAAGTTTGGCCGGTACCACGTCCGCGATGTCAAGTTCGTCGCTGCGTTCGACGTGGACGCCAAGAAGGTCGGTTTCGACCTGTCGGAGGCGATCTTCGCGTCGGAGAACAACACTATCAAGATCGCCGACGTGCCGCCGACCAACGTGATCGTTCAGCGCGGCCCGACGCTCGACGGCATCGGCAAATACTACGCCGACACCATCGAGGTGTCCGACGCCGAGCCGGTCGACGTGGTGAAGGTGCTGCGGGAGAACAACGTCGACGTGCTGGTGTCCTACCTGCCGGTGGGCTCCGAGGAGGCCGACAAGTTCTACGCCCAGTGCGCCATCGACGCCGACGTCGCGTTCGTCAACGCGCTGCCGGTGTTCATCGCCTCCGACCCGGTGTGGGCCAAGAAGTTTGCCGACGCGGACGTCCCGATCGTCGGTGACGACATCAAGAGTCAGGTCGGCGCGACGATCACGCACCGCGTGATGGCCAAGCTGTTCGAAGACCGCGGCGTGCAGCTGGACCGCACCATGCAGCTCAACGTCGGCGGCAACATGGACTTCCTCAACATGCTCGAACGCGAGCGGCTGGAGTCCAAGAAGATCTCCAAGACCCAGGCCGTCACCAGTAACCTGCAACGCGAGTTCAAGACCAAGGATGTGCACATCGGCCCGTCCGACCACGTCGGCTGGCTCGACGACCGCAAGTGGGCCTACGTGCGGCTGGAGGGCCGCGCGTTCGGTGACGTGCCGCTGAACCTGGAGTACAAGCTCGAGGTGTGGGACTCGCCGAACTCCGCCGGCGTCATCATCGACGCGGTGCGTGCGGCCAAGATCGCCAAGGACCGGGGCATCGGCGGCCCGGTGGTGCCGGCCTCGGCGTACCTGATGAAGAGCCCGCCAAAGCAGCTGCCCGACGATGTCGCGCGCACTCAGCTCGAAGAGTTCATCATCTCGGGCTAAGGCCTTTCTTTAACCGTCGAGTGTGGGCCCTAGGGACGCATACGGGGCTGTCCCCATACCAAAAGGGGCCCACACGGCGCATCATCGCCAAATCATCGACACGGTGCTGTGCGAATGCTTAGCATCATCTTTCGATGAACGTTCAGCCCGCCGCGTTCCTGCGCACGACGCTCCCCTGGACCTGTCCCGTCTCGCCGAGCTCGACGGTCGCCGGCTACCACTCGATCTGGCCTGCCCGACCACATGTTCGGTTTCTGGCCCGACTCGATCTGGACACCCGAATTCACCGACCTCGCCACGGCGTCGCCGTCACCGCACCGCCACCTCGACGGCCTGGCGGTGGGCCTCGGCCGTGCTCACCCGAACGGGTGCCGCTGGTGAGCGCCGTGGTGGACACCGTGCGGCGCCGTCCCGCCCTGCTTGCCCAGACCGCGCTGACCATCGACCACCTCGCCCACGGGCGATTCATTCTCGTGCTGGGCAGCGGCGAAAGCGAGAACACGCTGCCCTACGGGTTCGACTTCGCGCGACCGGTCCAGCCGGCTCGAGGAGGCGCTGACGGTCATCCGGCTACTCTGGCAAAGTGACGGCCCGGTCGACTTCGACGGCCAGTTCTACACGCTGCGGCACGCCCGCCTGGACACCGAGCCCTACCGGGACACCCCGCCGCAGATCTGGATCGGCGCCAGAGGTCCTCGCATGCTCGACATCGCCGGCCGGCACCCCGACGGATGGTGGCCCGCCGGCGACTGGACACCGGAGCACTATGCCGAAATGCTCTCGGCGGTGCGGACTTCCGCCGAGCGCGCCGGCCGTGATCCGATGGCGATCACGCCGGGCTTCATGCAGATATGCCTGATCGGCGCTGACGACAACGCGCTGGCCGAGATCGTCCGGGCGCCGCTGGTGAAGGCGTTCTTGCTGCAGGTCTCGGCAACCACGCTGCGCGGCTTCGGATTCGAGCACCCGATGGGCGAGAACTGGCGCGGGTTTCAGGACATCGACCCGCGGTGCCCACCCGCGAACGGATCCTGGCTTTCCTCGACGACGTGCGCTCCGAGATGCTGCTGGCCGGCGTGCCAAAATCCTCGACTACAGCGCCATGGCCGGGCTGGCTTACGCCGAGTCCTCGGTCGGCGAATATTCGTGCCGCAGAAGACGAATTGCTACGACTGTGCGGAGACGTGTCGTGACCTCCCGGCTAGACGCCGCCGAGTTGCTGCGCGCCGCCGAAGCCGAAACCGGATTGGACGACTACGGCGACCCGACCTTGCCGGAACGCTTCGCCGTGGCCGCCGACCACCTGAACGCCCTGGGCATGGACGCCGACGGCGTCCGCGCCGCCGAGCAGGTATGCCGGTGGTTGCTGACGTCGCGGCCGGAGTTCATCGAGGACCGCAACCGCTACCCGATCGGCGCCGAGACGATCGAGGCGCGCAACCGACGCAAACGCCAAACGCGGCCACGCCGCCGCCAACATGTACTGGGAGCTGGCGGCCGACGAAGCGCTGATCGTCGAGTTCGACGCCCACGACGGCCTGTGGATGCTGACCAACATGGGTGTGTTCTTCAACAGCATGGACTACCTGTACCTGCCCGGTGAGCTACACCCCGAGCTGCACCAAGGCCGACGGCGACAGCCGCATCCTCCTGGTCATGGTGCATCGTGATCCGAACGTCCACAACTGACTACGCCCCAGGGCTTCACCCGCGGCAATCTGACCTACCGGCACATGCTGGAGGGCGAACCGCTCGTGCTAAACACCAAAGTCGTCAAGCACCACGACATTCCGCGTGCGCTGCCGTCGGACACCGCCACCGTAACCGCCCAAGAACGCAGCGCCGCCATGTGGGAGCGATTCCACGGCATTCGCCGCTGCTATGTCCTCTAACGTCAAAGATCTTGACCGAGATCCCCGAAGACGAGCCGGCCGGACCGTCCGAATTTTCCCTGCTGTCCGAAAACGCGGAGCCGGCCGGGGTCGCGGGTCCGCTACCCGAGGGCGCGCGCGTGGCGACCGAGACCCCGCGCGGCCGAGTCAGCGCGCTGCGTTGGGGGTCGAAGTCGCCGCGGGTGGTGTTCCTGCACGGCGGCGCGCAGAACGCGCACACCTGGGACACCGTCATCGTCGGGCTCGGTCAACCGGCGCTAGCCGTGACCTTCCCGGGCACTGGCACTCCGGCCGGCGTGACGACGGGGACTACTCGCCGCGACACAACGCCGAGGCGCTGGCGCCGGTGTTGCGCGAGCTCGCACCGGACGCCGATCTCCTTGTGGGCATGTCGCTGGGCGGGTTGACCGGGATCCGGGTGGGCGCGATCGCCCCCGAGCTGGTGCGCGAACTCGTGTTCGTCGACGTCATTCCGTTGGCACTGCAGCGGTATGCCGCGCTGACCACCGAGCAGCAGGCACGGTGGCGCTGGTTCAGGGCGAGCGCGAGTTCCCCAGCTTCCAGGCCATGCTGGACCTGACCGTCGCCGCGGCACCGCACCACGAGGTCAAAGCGCTGCGCCGTGGAGTGTTCCACAACTCGCGGCGCTTCGACAACGCAACTGGGCGTGGCGTTACGACGCCATCCGCGTCGTCCCCGACTTCGACGACCTGTGGAACGACGTCGACGCCTTGACCGCCCCGTCACCCTGGTGCGGGCGGCTCGTCGCCAATTGTGACCGATCAGGACGCCGCCGAACCCGCCAGCCGCGCAACATATTTCCGGCAGGAGCACTTCGTCGAGAACTCCGGGCACTCCGTCCAAAGCGACCAACCCCGGGCGCTGATCGACCTGTTGAGCGGGATACTCGCCGCACGCTGAACGCCGGCGGCTCCTACGGTGGACGCCATGACCTCTGCTGATCGTCCCGTCCGCATCGGTGTGCAACTGCAGCCCCCAGCACACCCCGCAGTACCGACTCATCCGCGACGGCGTGCGCCACTGCGAGGACATGGGGTCGACGTCGCCTTCGCCTGCGATCATTTCTTCCCGCTCTACGGTGATCTCGACGGCCCCCATTTCGAATGCTGGACCGTGTTTGGCGGCGTGGGCCGAGCAGACGTCGCGCATCGAATTCGGGGCGTTGGTGACGTGCAACTCCTACCGCAATCCGGACTGCTGGCCGACATGGCGCGGACCGTCGACCACATTTCTGGTGGCCGGTTGATCCTGGGCATCGGGTCGGGCTGGAAGGAACGCGACTACGACGAGTACGGCTACGAATTCGGCACCGCGGGCAGCCGCCTCGATGACCTGGCTGCCGCATTCCCGCGAATCATGTCGCGGCTGGTGAGACTGAATACCCCCGCCCACCCGCGACATCCCGATCCTGATCGGTGGCAAGGGTCGCCGGAAGACGCTGCGGCTGGTCGCCGAATACGCCGACATCTGGCACGGCTTCACCACCGTCGACACCTACTCGCAGGCGGCCGTCGTCCTGGAACAGCACTGCACCGCCGTCGGTCGTAACCCCTCGACGATCGAAAGGTCGGCCGGCGGGGGACAACACCGGCGTGCGGCGTGGCGAAGGGATCGACGGGCTGATCGCCAATGCCGAGGGCCTGACCGCGTTGGGAGTGAAACCCTGCTGACCGTCGGTGTCAACGGCCCCGATTACGACCTGAGCGCGGCCGAGGCCCTGTGCCGCTGGCGCAATGCGCCTTGAGTTACGTTTACAGGCAATTCATAGGCGAAACACCCTTAACCAAGGCGCGAAGTCATGAGAAAATTTCCTGCGCTGATCGCTGCAGCGGGGCCGGACCATCGTGAAAGACACTCATGCCGAAGAAATATGGGGTCAAAGAAAAATACCAGGTGGTCAACCACGTCCTGACATGGTGTTGACCGGGAAGCTGAGCAACGGTGACCGGGTCAACCGCAACGAGATCGTCTTGGGCCTCGGTGTCAGTCGAGTCCCGATCCAGGAGGCCCTGGTCCAGCTCGAACTCGACGGCATCGCCTCGGCGCGCGCCGCGACCAGCCCCGACGTCGCGAATCCTCGGCCAGCTCGACGCCCTGATGCGCGCGATGCGTGCCGCGAAAGACGCCCGCACGTTTCGGAGCTCACCACGGAGTACCGGCGCACACCATCAACGACGAGTACGCGGGGCCGCGACTGCACGCCACCATTCGCGCCTCGCAGGATCTGATCCCCGCACGTTCTGGATGACCTATCAAAACAATCGCGACGACGTGTTGCCGTCGTACGAAGAGGAAACCGCGGCGATCCAATCGGCGCGATCCCGGTGCCGCGCGATCCGCATGCGTCGGACGCTCTTATCTGATGGCGCAGGCAATGCTGGCTGAACTGTTCCGGCGCAGGGTTTTGCCGCACCGGACGACCCTCGTCAGGTTACTGCCACTCCGCTGCACGTCCTCGCGGCAGCCGAAGCCGTCCGCGCCGAATCGTTGTTGGCACTCTGAATTCGCCGCTCGCCGCGACGAGCCACCGGGCGATCTATACGGTTGCGGGTGATGATTCCGTGCGAAAGCCAGCGCGCAACGCTGTTCGGCCTGGCCGCGACAATCCTGATCGTCTGCGGCTTGGTGATGGCCGGACCCGCGCTCGCCGACATAAACCAATGCGCGCCGGGCGGGGTCGACAGCGCCACCACCTTGCCGCAGGGTTTGACGACCCTCAACGACCTCGGTCGGGACGACGATCACACGACCCCCACCACCGATCCGCTCAGCTCGGTGAACGTCGACGCGCTGAGGCTGGGCACTCCCGGGGTGCTCAGCGTTGGCACCCTGTCGGATGCGCCGCCGTCCATCTGCGTAGACTCCACCGGCACCTACAGCGGCTTTGATAATCAGTTGCTGCGTGCAATGGCGAAAAAGCTGGGCCTACAAATCCGTTTCGCCAGCACCGACTTCTCCGCACTGCTGGCCGAGGTGGCGTCGCATCGCTTCGACGTCGGTTCGGCGTCGGTAAAGGCCACCGCCACGCGGCGGCACACCGTCGGGTTCACTAACGGCTACGACTTCGGATACTACGCGCTCATCGTACCGCCCGGATCACCGATCGACGACTTCAACGATCTCTCCGCCGGGCAGCGGATCGGCGTCGTGCAGGGCACCGTCGAGGAGGACTATGTCGTCGACACCCTGCACCTGAATCCGGTGAAATATCCGGGGTTCGCCACCGTGTACGCCAGCCTCAAGATGCACCAGCTCGACGCCTGGGTGGCCCCGGCGGCGCTGGCCACTAACCTGATGCGGCCGGGCGACGCCGCGGTGGTGGTCGCCAACGCGTTAACACCCGGCGATTTCGTCGCCTATGCCGTCGCCAACGACAACACCGCGCTGACCGCCGCCCTGAACTCCGCGCTGGACGCGGTGATCGCGGACGGCACCTGGTCGCTGCTGTACTCCCAATGGGTACCGCGCCCGCTGCCTCCCGGATGGAAACCCGGATCGAAAACCGCCCCCACTCCGCACCTGCCCGATTTCGCCACGATCGCGGCCAGCAAGAATCATAAACAGGTCGGCCACGATATGACGAAATCTGTACTCGCACAACTGCTTTCGCAGTTCTTAGACTGGAATCTCTACAAGGAGGCCATCCCGGCGCTGCTCACCACGGGCCTACCCAACACGTTGACACTGACGATCAGTGCCGGCGTCATCGGACTGGTCTTCGGCATGGGGCTGGCGATGGCCGGGCTGTCACAGAAACGCTGGGTGCGCTGGCCCGCGCGGATCTACACCGACATCTTCCGGGGGCTACCCGAAGTGGTGATCATTCTGATCATCGGGATGGGGGTCGGCCCGCTGGTCGGTGGGCTGACCGGCAACAACCCGTACCCGTTGGGCATCGCCGCGCTGGGGTTGATGGCTGCCGCCTACATCGGCGAAATCCTGCGATCGGGTATCCAGAGTGTCGATGTCGGCCAACTGGAGGCCTCGCGCGCGCTGGGCTTCAGTTACCCGGCCGCGATGCGTTTGGTGGTAGTGCCGCAAGGCATCCTCCGGGTGCTCCCGGCGCTGGTGAATCAGTTCATCGCGTTGTTAAAAGGCTCCGCCCTGGTGTACTTCTTGGGTTTGGTTGCCCGGCAGCGGGAGCTGTTTCAGGTGGGCCGCGACCTCAACGCGCAAACCGGCAACCTGTCGCCGTTGGTGGCGGCGGGTCTGTGCTACCTGCTGCTCACCATTCCGTTGACGCACTTGGTGAACTACATCGACAATCGGCTTCGGCGCGGCAGTCCCGCCGAGGTGTCCGAGGACCCCGCCACGGTGGTCACCTCCACGCTCGGACAGGGGATGACATGACCGTCGCGCGGGCATCGGTTTCGTTGGAGGCCAAGGATGTTCACAAGAAGCTCGGCGACGCGCGGGTGCTGCGCGGCGTCACCTTCGAGGCGCCTGCGGGAACCACGGTGGCCGTCATCGGACCGTCCGGCTCGGGGAAGTCGACGTTGCTGCGGGCGCTGAATCGCCTGCACGAGCCCGACAGTGGTGACGTCCTGCTCGATGGAAGGTCCGTGCTGCGCGACGATCCCGACGAGCTACGCCAGCGCATCGGCATGGTGTTTCAGAACTACTACCTGTTCCCCCATCTGAGTATCCTCAAAAACGTTGCGCTGGGGCCCCGGAAGCTGCGCGGCTTGTCCGCGGACGCCGCCCGCCAGTTGGCGCTCGAACAGTTGGACCGAGTTGGCCTGAAGCACAAAGCCGGTGTCCGCCCCGGGATGTTGTCGGGCGGGCAGCAACAACGCGTTGCTATCGCCCGGGCACTGGCCATGGCGCCGCAGGTGATGTTCTTCGACGAGGCGACGTCGGCTCTGGACCCGGAGATGGTCAAGGGGGCACTACAACTCATTGCCGACCTCGGCACCGCCGGCATGACGATGATCGTGGTCACCCACGAAATGGGCTTCGCCCGGTCGGCATCCGACACCGTGGTATTCCTGGATCACGGCAAGGTCGTGGAATCCGGGCCGCCAGAGCAGATATTCGAGGCCGCCGAGACCGAGCGGCTGCAGCGCTTCCTTTCAAAAGTGCTTTGATGAGCTAAAAATTGTTGCCGTAGCTACCTTGTACGCCACTCATATCAGGTTAGACTGCCGATTTATGGCGGACAGCGATTCCACCACGACCGAGGTGATGGAGCTTGCGGAAGGATTGCACCGTGCGCTGTCCAAACTGTTTTCAATACTGCGCCGGGGCGATCCGAGCGGCGTCGTGGCTGGCGAATTGACTTTGGCGCAGCTGTCGATCCTCCTCACCTTGCTTGATCAAGGTCCCATCCGGATGACCGACCTGGCCGCCCACGAACGGGTGCGCACTCCCACCGCCACCGTGGCGATCCGCCGGCTGGAGAAGATCGGGTTGGTGAAACGTTCTCGCGACCCGTCCGACCTGCGTGCGGTGCTGGTCGATATCACCCCGCGGGGCCGTGCGGTGCACGCCGAGTCGCTGGCCAACCGGCACGCCACGCTGGCCGCCATGCTGAGCCAGCTCACCGAGGACGACTTGAACACGCTGACCGCGGCGCTGGCACCGCTGGAGCGTCTGGCCTCCGGCGAACTGACGTCGGGTTCCGCGGGAGGCGAACCCACCGCGCGTAAGCGTGCATGAAAGTACCTGGATTCCAAGCATTTTCGCATTGCCCGTAAACTGGCCGGATGCCGACTGCACCCATCACCGGCGCCGGCGGCATCGGTTCCGCGTTCGCCACCGCGCTGGCGCCCACCTACACGCTGCTGCTGGCCGGTCGGACCTCCGAACGGCTCGACGCCGTCGCGCAGCGGCCCGGTGCCACCACTCCCCTGGACTTGACCGATGCCGGCGACATCGAGTCCATTTGCGAGGTCGTGGACGAGCTCGACTTCCTGGTGCACAACGCGGGCCTGTCCATCCCGGGCCGGGTTGCCGAGCCGGACATCGAGCAGTGGCGCGCTACCTTTAAGGTGAATGTTTTTGGCGCAGTGGCACTTACGCTGCAGTTGCTGCCGGCCCTGCGCAGCACCGGCGGCCGGGTGGTGTTCATCAACTCCGGGGCGGGGCGCACGGTGTTGTCGGGGATGGCGTCCTACTCGGTCAGCAAGTTCGCGCTGCGTGCGTTCGCCGACGCGCTGCGCGCCGACGAACCGGCCCTGCGGGTCACCATAACCTTTCCGGGTCGCACCGACATCGAGATGCAACGCGAACTCATCGCGTATGAGGGCGGCGAGTACGACGCCGCCAAGTTTCTGCGGCCCGAAACCGTCGCGGCGGCAGTCGCGCACGCGGTGGCCACACCTCGCGACGGGCACCTGGACTAGCTCGTGCTGCGCCAGGGCGACTAGACCACCAGGTTGACCAGCCGGCCGGCGACCACGATCACCTTGCGCGGCGTGGCACCGGCAAGGAACGCCTGCACCTTCTCGTCGGCCAGCGCGGCGGCCTTCAGCGTCTCCTTGTCGGCGTCGGCGGCCACCACCACACGGCCCCGCACCTTGCCGTTGACCTGCACCGGGTACTCCACGGTTTCGTCGACCAGGTAGCTTGGATCCGCTTGCGGGAACGGCCCGTGCGCCAGCGAGGTCGAATGCCCCAGCCGTGCCCACAATTCCTCGGCCAGGTGCGGCGCCAACGGGGCTAACATCAGCACCAGGGGTTCGACCGCCGCCCTGGGTACCGCGTCGCGATGCGCCTTGGTGAGGTGGTTGGTGTACTCGATCAGCTTGGCCGTCGCAGTGTTGTTCCGCAGCGCCGCGTAGTCTTCCGCGACCCCGATGATGGTGCGGTGCAGCACGCGCAGCGTGTCGATGTCCAGCGGCTCGTGCGTATCGGTGACCCGGCTGTCACCGGTGCTCTCGTCGACCACCAGCCGCCAGACGCGCTGCAGGAAGCGGTATGCCCCGACAACGTCCTTGGTGGCCCACGGCCGCGACGCGTCGAGCGGACCCATCGACATCTCGTACACCCGCAGGGTGTCGGCGCCGTATTCGTCGCAGATCGTGTCGGGGGATATCGAGTTCTTCAGGCTCTTACCGATTTTGCCGAACTCCTGAAAGACTTCAACCCCACCGTCGGGCCCGGGATAGAAGAATCGGTTGTCCCGTTCGATCACTTCGTCGGCGGGGACGTAGGAGCCGCGGGCGTCGGTGTAGGCGAACGCCTGGATGTAGCCCTGGTTGACCAGGCGGCGGAACGGTTCCCGCGAACTGACGTGGCCCAGGTCGTAGAGCACCTTGTGCCAGAACCGCACGTACAGCAGGTGCAGCACCGCGTGTTCGGCACCGCCGACGTACAGATCAACGCCACCGGGATCCTGCGGCCCGTGCTCGGCGGGCCGCGGGCCCATCCAATATGTCTCGTTTTCTTTGACGCAGAACCGTTCTGCGTTGTGTGGATCGGTGTAGCGCAATTCGTACCAGGAGCTGGCCGCCCACTGCGGCATCACGTTGGTGTCGCGAGTGTAGGGCTTGAGGCCGTCACCCAGGTCGAGCTCCACGTGTACCCACTCGGTCGCCTTGCCCAGCGGCGGCGACGGCTCGCTGTCGGCGTCGTCGGGATCGAACAACATCGGCGAATAGTCGGCCACGTCGGGCAACTCGACCGGCAACGCCGACTCGTCCAACGGATGCGGGCGCCCGTTGCTGTCGTAGACGATCGGTAACGGCTCACCCCAATACCTCTGGCGCGCGAAAAGCCAGTCACGCAACCTGAATTCGACGCGCGCCCAGCCGCGCCCCTCGGTCTCCAGGCGTGTGGTGACGGTTTCCTTGGCGGTCACGACTTCCAGCCCGTCGAGGTAGCCAGAGTTCACCAACACACCGTCTCCGGCGTAAGCGGCCTGCGAAATATCGCCGCCGGCAATCACTTCCACAATCGGCAGATGCAGCGCGGTGGCGAAATCCCAGTCCCGCTGGTCATGGCCGGGCACCGCCATGATGGCCCCGGTGCCATAGCCCACCAGCACGTAGTCGGCGATGAAGATCGGCACCGGCTTGCCGTTGGCCGGGTTGGTGGCGTAACTGCCCAGGAAGACGCCGGTCTTCTCCTTGTTCTCCTGACGCTCGAGATCGGACTTCGCGCCGATCGCGCGCCGGTAGGCCGCCACGGCCTCCTCCGGCGTGGCGGCACCGTACGTCCAGACCGGGTCGGTGCCGTCAGGCCACGCGGGGGCGACCAGCTCGTCCACCAGGTCATGCTCGGGGGCCAGCACCAGATATGTGGCGCCGAACAAGGTGTCCGGGCGCGTGGTGAACACCTCGATGTCGACGGCGGATCCGGCGCGCTCACCGTTCGACAGGGTCGCCGAGAACAGCGCCGCGGCGCCGGTGGAGCGGCCGATCCAATTGCGCTGCATGGTCTTGACCTTCTCGGGCCAGTCCAGCAGGTCGAGGTCGTCAAGCAGCCGGTCGGCGTAGGCGGTAATTCGCATCATCCACTGCAGCAACCGTTTCCGGAACACCGGGAAGTTACCGCGGTCACTGCGGCCGTCCGAGGTGACCTCCTCGTTTGCCAGCACTGTGCCCAGCCCGGGGCACCAGTTCACCATCGAATCGGAGCGGTAGACCAGCCGGTACCCGTCGATCACGTCGGCCCGCTCCCCCGCTGACAACGCCGCCCAGTCCCGGCCATCCTCGAGGCGGCGGGCACCGGATTCGAATTCGGCTATCAGCTCGCCGATCGGCCGGGCCTTGCCGGCCGCGCTGTCGAACCACGCGTTGTAGATCTGCAGGAAGACCCATTGCGTCCACTTGTAGAAGTCGACGTCGGTGGTCGAAAAGCTGCGCCGGCTGTCGTGCCCGAGACCCAACCGGTTCAGTTGCCGGCGGAAGTTGACGATGTTGGCTTCGGTCCTGGCGCGCGGATGCGTGCCGGTCTGCACCGCGAACTGCTCGGCCGGCAGGCCGAAGGCGTCAAATCCCAACGCGTGCAACACGTTACGTCCCAACATCCGGTAGTAGCGGGCGTATACGTCGGTGGCGATGTAGCCCAGCGGATGCCCGACGTGTAGCCCGTCGCCGGACGGGTACGGGAACATGTCCTGGACGAACAGCTTGTCGTCGGGAATCAAGGTGCCATCCGTCGGCGCCAGCGACCCGACGGGGTTGGGCACCTGGAAAGTGCCGAACCTCGCCCAGTTGTCCTGCCAGGTTTGCTCAATACGGCCGGCAAGCGCCGCCGTGTAACGGAATGGCGGCGCGTCAGTCTCCGGCTGAGCACCCACGGGGACGCTCCTCGACGAGTCGGTCGGCGATTGAGTCACGTGCACAGCGTATAAGGGCGGCCGCGGCGCCCCGCCCGGCCACAGGTTGGTAAAGGTTGCATTGCGCACCAGTCAGAGGTTCATCCCAGCTGTGTTGCGGCCCTGTCCAGGGCCTTTGACTTCTGGTTACAGTCGGACTCTATACGACGGATGCTGGTTGGCCAGCCATTCGGAAGGACCGACAGAGATGACTCAGATCGCCGCCCCGTGGCGCGTTGTCGCAGGCGGGTTCGCCGCCGGTGTGATCGGGTTCGCCCTATTCTCGGGCGGTACGGCTTCGGCCGATCCTGTGGCTCCCGTACCGCCGGGCCCCATCGTGCCGGTGCCGGCGAATCAGTACATCCCGGCCGCCGCACCCAACGCTGCTCCGGTAGCGCCGGTGCAGACCGTGACGCCCGCGTCCTCGGGCACGCTGCGCGAATACTTCCAGTCCAAGGGCGTCAAGATGGAGGCGCAGAAGCCGCAGGGGTTCAAGGCTCTCGACATCACGCTGCCGGTGCCGCCGCGATGGACCCCGGTGCCCGACCCCAACGTGCCCGATGCCTTCGCGGTGATCGCCGACCGGCAGGGCAGCAGCGTGTACAGCTCGAACGCGCAGGTCGTGGTGTACAAGCTGGTGGGCAACTTCGATCCCCGGGAAGCGATTTCGCACGGCTACGTCGACAGCCAGAAGCTACTGGCTTGGCAGTCCACCAACGCCTCAATGGCCAACTTCGACGGGTTCCCCTCGTCGGTGATCGAGGGCACCTACCGCGAGGGCGACATGACGCTGAACACCTCGCGCCGGCACATCATCGCGCAGTCCGGTAATGAGCACTACCTGGTGTCGCTGTCGGTGACGACCGACCGCGCGGTG
>NZ_LR655726.1 GCF_902168065.1 Mycobacterium tilburgii
CCTCCGAGCTGCCGCCCCCGACGATCAGCGCCGCAAAGGCCAGGTTGCCGCGGTATCCGGCGAACCAGGAGTGCGATCCGCCCGGGAATTCGGCCTCGCCGGTCTTCCCGTAGATCTCGCCGCAGCCGTTGATCTCCTTGGCCGTGCCGTTGGTGACCACCAACCGCATCATCGGCCGCAGCGCGTCGATCACCTTCGGGCTGACCGGTGCGGTCTCGCCATCGACGGTGGTCGGGCGGCCCGCAATCAGTTGCGGCACCGGGGTTTTTCCGGCGGCGATGGTCGCCGCCACCAGCGCCATGCCGAACGGGCTGGCCAGCACGCGGCCCTGACCGAAGCCGTCTTCGGTGCGCTCGGCCAGATCCACCGTCGGCGGCACCGACCCGGTCACCGTGGTGATGCCGTCCACCACATAGTCCAGCCCGATGCCGTACTGCAACGCCGTCTGAGTCAGGCCGCGCGGCGGCATCTTGCTACTCAGCTCCGCGAACGTGGTGTTGCACGAGCTGGCGAACGCGCGCGACATCGACACCACGCCGAGGTCGAACCCGCCGTAGTTGGGGATGGTGCGGTGCCCAATGTCGAGGCGGCCCGGGCAGCCGACCATCGAGTTGGGGGTGGCCATGTCCCGGTCGACGGCCGCGCCGGCCGTGATCATCTTAAACGTCGACCCTGGTGGGAACAGGCCGTTGGTCGCGGGCAGGCCGTCGGCGTCAGCCGCGCCGTTCTGGGCGATGGCGAGGATCTCCCCCGTCGACGGCTTGATCGCGACGATCATCGCCTTGCCGCCCTTGTTGTCCACCGCCCGCTGGGCGGCGTTCTGCACCACTCGGTCCAGCGTGATCGTCACCGAGGGCGCCGGCGACCCCTCTACCTCGTGCAGCACCGCGACGTCGACGTTGTTCTGGTTGACGCTGACCACCCGCCAGCCCGCCTGGCCGTCGAGCTGGTCGCTCACTTCCTTTTTGACCTCGCTGATCACGGCCGGAGCGAAATGCGGGTCGGTGGCCAGCATATCGGCCTGCGGCGTGACCACTATGCCGGGCAGCCGCCCGATCAACGGGAAGACCTTGTCGTTGTCCGCCGGCAGCAGCGTGACGCCCAGATCCACCTGGTGCGGTGTCGAGCTGGCTTCCTCGGCCAGCAGTTGCGGGTCCGCCAACGCGTCGTTGAACGGCCGCAGCACATTGACGATCGAGTGCGTGGTGAAGCTCAGCGACTGCGGCGGTCCGGCCTTGCTGGCGTCCAACGTGTAGTGGTAGCGGAAGCCGGGAGTCAGCACGTCGCTGCCGCCGAGCTCGTTGACCGACGCACGCCGCGGCCGGTCGGCCCGCAACGCGAAGGTCTGGTGTTCGCCGAGCCGGGGATGCAGGTCGTTGGGCGCCCAGCGGACCTCCCAGCGCCCCTCATCGCGGACCATCCGCAGCTGCCCGTCATAACTCCAGGTGCGGTTCTTCGGCAGGTGCCAGATGAACCGGTAGTGGACGGTGCCGGTGTCCTCGGCGTACTTCGAGCTGAGGACCTGCGCGTCCAAATGGGTGGCCTGCAACCCGGCCCAGGCCGCGTTGAGCGCCTCGCGCGCCTCGTTGGAGCTGTCACTGAGCTGCGCGGCCGCCGTGGTGTCCCCGACCGCCAGGGCGCGGAAGAACTTCTCCGCGGCCGGACCGGGCCCGTCGGGTCGCGGCGTGCAGCCGGACAGCGCGACAGCCGCGACGAGCAGCACTTCCGCGACGATCGACGCGGCCGACGAAACGGCTAATACTGCTGAGGTTTTTGTGACCATCAGTGCTGAATGTTAAGAACTGGGGTGTGCGCCGCGCCGCCGACACACCGAGACCGAACCGTGATGGAACGCGGCAGACACCCGGATCCCGTCACTGTGCGTGCTCCCGCACAGTCAAGACTGAGTGCGCGTCTCGCCGCACCCTCGCGCCGTCAGCGACGGGTGCTAGTCGAGCAGCACTGTGGCGAAGGTGCCGACCTCGGTGAAGCCCACCCGCGCGTAGGCGGCGCGGGCCACCGTGTTGAAGTCGTTCACGTACAGGCTGGCGATGCGGCCGCTGCCGACGATCACCGCGGCCAGCATCGCGGTCCCGCGGGCGCCCAGACCCATGCCCCGCCACTCCGGATGCACCCACACGCCCTGGATCTGACCGACGCCAGGCGATTGCGAACTCACCTCGGCCTTGAACACCACCTGACCCTGCTCGAACCGGGCCCAGGCCCGCCCGGCGGCGATCAGGCTGGCCACCCGGCGGCGATAGCCGCGGCCGCCATCGCCGAGCCGCGGGTCGATGCCGACCTCGCCGATGAACATGTCGACCGCAGCAACCAAGTACTCGTCCAGCTCCTCGGGCCGCACCTGTCGCACCTCGGGGTCGAGCTCGCACATCGGATGCTTGGTCAGCGCCATCAACGGCTGGCGTTCGCGCACATCGCGCGCCGGCCCCCAGGCTCTTTCCAACCGCTCCCACATCGGCAGCACCAGACTGGCCCGGCCGACCAGCGAGGAGCAGCGCCGGGTGCCGCTCATTGCCTCGTCGGCGAACGCGTTGAGATCGGCGGGTAACCCCCGCAACGGAATCAGATTGGCTCCGGCAAAGCACAGGGACTCGTCGGTGCCGCGGCGGGTCCACAGCTCGCCACCGATCGCTCCGGGGTCGATCCCGTGATCCACGACGCGGGAAGCCACCATGCACGACCCGATCGGGTCCTCGTCCAACACCCGCCACACCGCGGCCGCGTCGCGTACCACGGACACCCGTCTGGCGCCGACCAGGCGGAAAAGCGGCGGAGCCGACATCTGGCGAACTCTCTGTGTGGCGAACCGACGGTCAGTTAGAGCAAAAGTGCAGTTAGAGCAAAAGTGGGACCTACTCAGCTTACGGTCACAACCGGCGTACCGCTTGCTGTTGAGCCAAGACCGTTATCGGTTCCCGGCTCCGCCGCCAACCGCATGGCCTCCTCGATCAGGGTCTCGACGATCTGCGCTTCCGGGACGGTCTTGACGACCTTGCCGCGAACGAATATCTGGCCCTTGCCATTTCCGGACGCGACGCCCAGGTCGGCTTCGCGTGCCTCCCCCGGCCCGTTGACCACGCAGCCCATCACCGCGACCCGCAGCGGCACATCGAGCCCGTCCAGGCCGGCGGTGACGGCGTTGGCCAACGTGTAGACGTCGACCTGGGCGCGCCCGCAGGACGGGCAGGACACGATCTCCAGCCCCCGCGGCCGCAGGTTCAGCGATTCGAGGATCTGGAGGCCGACCTTGACCTCCTCGACCGGCGGCGCCGACAGCGCCACCCGGATGGTGTCGCCGATGCCGCGCGACAGCAACGCGCCGAAGGCCACCGCCGACTTGATGGTGCCCTGAAAGGCCGGCCCGGCCTCGGTGACACCGAGGTGCAGCGGGTAGTCGCACTGCGCGGCGAGCTGCTCGTAGGCGGTGACCATCACGACCGGGTCGTTGTGCTTGACGCTGATCTTGATGTCGCCGAAGCCGTGCTCCTCGAACAGCGAGGCCTCCCACAGCGCCGACTCGACCAGCGCCTCCGGCGTCGCCTTGCCGTACTTCTCCATGAACCGCTTATCCAGCGAACCGGCGTTGACGCCGATACGGATCGGGATGCCGGCGGCGGCAGCCGCCTTGGCGACCTCACCGACGCGGCCGTCGAATTCCTTGATGTTGCCCGGATTCACCCGCACCGCAGCACAGCCCGCGTCGATTGCGGCGAATATGTACTTCGGCTGGAAGTGAATGTCAGCGATCACCGGGATCTGGCTGTGCCGGGCGATCTCGGCCAGCGCGTCGGCATCCTCCTGACGCGGGCAGGCCACTCGGACGATGTCGCAGCCGGCGGCGGTCAGCTCGGCGATCTGCTGCAGCGTCGTATTGACGTCATGCGTTTTGGTGGTGCACATCGACTGCACCGAGATCGGGTGCTCGCTGCCGACCCCGACGTCGCGGACCATGAGTTGACGCGTGGTCCGCCGGGGGGCGAGCGTGGGCGCCGGGGCCTCCGGTATGCCCAATCCAATCGTCACTGTTTCCCCTCTCGTGGGTTACTGGAAAAGCCTGATCGGGTTGACCAGGTCGGCCGTCACCGTCAGCAGCATGTAGCCGACCACGAACACCAGGACCACGTAGGTCGCCGGCATCAGCTTCAGGTAGTTCACCGGCGCGGCCGCGACCATGCCGCGGGCGGAGCGGACCAGGTTGCGGATCTTTTCGAACACCGCCACGGCGATGTGGCCGCCGTCGAGCGGCAGCAGCGGCAACAGGTTGATCGCGCCGAGGATCAGGTTCAGCTGGGCCAGGAAGAACCAGAACGCCACCCACAACCCGTGGTCGACGGTGTCGCCGCCGATGATGCTGGCGCCCACCACGCTCATCGGCGTCTCCGGGTCGCGCTGTCCACCGCCGATGGCGTGTACCAGGGCGCCCACCTTGGTCGGAACCGTTATCAGCGCCCGGCCCACCTCCACCGTCAGGTCACCGGTGAACGCGAAGGTGGAGGGAATGGCGGCCAACACGCCGTAGTGCTTTGGCTCGACCTTGACCGCGCCGACCCCGATGGCCCCGACGGTCGACGCCACCGGGTTACCGTCCTGCCCGTTGCCGCCGGCGCTGACGAAGCGCTGCGTCTGGCTGATCTCGACGTAGGTGGTGATCGCCTTGCCGTTGCGCTCGACCACGACCGGCACGGTGCCGTGCAGCTTGCGGACCGCGGCAGCCATCTCGTCGAAGGTGTGCACCGGGGTGTCGCCGACCTTGACCACGACGTCGCCGGCCCGGATGCCGGCCAGTGCCGCGGGCCCGGGGCCGGTGCACTCGCCGACCTTGCCCGGCGCCACTTCCGGTGCGATGCAAGCGGTTTCGCCGACGATCGCCTGGGTGGGCGGATGCAGGTTGGGCAGGCCCCAGATCAGCGCGATGACGTAGATCAGGGCCACGCAGATGACGAAGTTCATACCCGGCCCGGCGAACAGCACCGCGACCCGCTTCCACGTCTTCTGCTTGTACATCGCCCGTGCGGTCTCATCGGGTGTCAGGTCCTCGACCGGGGTCATGCCGACGATGTCACAGAAGCCGCCCAGCGGCACGGCCTTGACGCCGTATTCGGTCTCCCCGCGGTGGGTCGACCACAGCGTGGGGCCGAAGCCGACAAAGTAACGACGCACCTTCATACCGGTGGCGCGCGCGACCCACATGTGGCCGCACTCGTGCAGGGCCACTGAGATCAGGATGGCCAGCGCGAACAGCACAATGCCGATTGCGAACATCATCAGGCGCCAAGACCTTTCTCAGACCATTCCCGAGACCGTGTCAGGGGACTCCCGCAGGGGCTGCGGCTGCCACAGCGCGCTGCGCGCGCTCCCGCGCCCAGCGCTGCGCATCCAGTACCTCATCCACGTTAGCGGGTGAAACGGCCCATTGGTCGGCGGCGCTCAGCACGTCGGCGATTGTTCTGACAATGGCCGGAAAGCCGATACGGCCGGCCAGGAACGCCGCGGCCGCCTCCTCGTTGGCGGCGTTGTACACAGCGGGCAGACAGCCGCCGATCTCGCCGGCCTGCCGGGCCAGCTCGACGGCCGGAAATACGTCGCTGTCTAGCGGCTCGAATTCCCAGCTAGACGCGGTGGAGAAGTCGCAGGCGGACGCGGCACCGGCGACCCGGCGCGGCCAACCCAGCGCCAGCGAGATGGGCAGCTTCATGTCGGGTGGGCTGGCCTGGGCGATCGTCGAACCGTCAACGAAGGTGACCATCGAATGAACGATCGACTGGGGGTGCACTACGACCTCGATCCGGTCGTAGGGGATGCCGAACAACAGGTGCGTTTCGATGAGTTCCAGGCCCTTGTTGACCAGCGACGCCGAGTTCAGCGTGTTCATCGGGCCCATGGACCAGGTCGGATGCGCGCCGGCCTGCTCGGGCGTGACGGCCTCCAGGTCAGCGGCCGCCCAGCCGCGGAACGGCCCACCCGAGGCGGTGAGCACCAGCTTGGCGACCTCGTTGGGTTCGCCGCTGCGCAAGCACTGCGCCAGCGCGGAATGCTCGGAGTCCACCGGCACGATCTGCCCGGGCCGCGCCACTTGGAGCCCCAGCGGCCCGCCGGCGATCAGTGATTCCTTGTTGGCCAGGGCCAGCCGGGCACCGGAGTGCAGCGCCGCCAGGGTGGGCCGTAGGCCGAGCGCCCCAACCAGCGCATTGAGCACGACGTCGGCCTCGGTCTCTTCGACCAGCCGGGTCACCGCGTCGGGCCCGGCGAAGGGGATGTCGCCAAGGGTGGCGGCCGCCCGCTCATCGGCGACGGCGACATTGCTCACCCCGGTTTCGGCGCGCTGACGCTGCAACGTGTCCGGATTCGACCCGCCCGCGGCCAGCCCAACCACCCGGAAGCGGTCCGGGTTTGCGGCGATGACCTCCAGCGTCTGAGTCCCGATGGAACCGGTGCTGCCCAACACGAGCACACGGATGGGGCCGTCGGCCGGTGCGGCGGTGGGGTCGGTCACTCCCTCATTGTGCCGCTCGGTTGCTGGTGCGGGCCATGGCACACGCCCCGATCGGCCGTGCCGGCCGCACGGGAGTGTGCCAGAATTTATGAACACAAGCCGATACGACGCGAAAGGAATCGCCGTGGCCAGTACCGAGGCGGAGCACTACAACGGGGTCGACCCCGCCGAAGTGCCGTCCGCTGCGTGGGGATGGAGCAAGATCAACGTCCGCACCTGGCACGCCGTCGGCGTGTTCGCGATCGTGTTTTTGCTGGCCATGCTACGCGGCAACCACGTCGGCCACGTCGAGGACAACTTCCTGATCGGGTTTGCCGTGCTCGCCCTGTTTATCGTGGTGCGCGACTGGTGGGGCCGCCGCCGCGGCTGGATCAGGTAGCTAGCGCACCCGTCGGCGCCGGACGCCGACCAGCGACCGCCAGAAACGGCCCGACCGTGCACGGCAGCGAGGCGATCGCGTCGCTGATTCCGTACCCGTACATGCCGAGCAGCCGCGGACCCTGCCGGGTCGGGGCCCAGTGCGGCCCGAGCGGCCGGGCGTCAGCTCCCGCCCGGACAGCAGACAAACCCAGCGCCACCAGGACGACACCGATCACCACCGTCGCGTACGACACATATCGCTGCACCGTCGTGGCCGCCGACATGGTCGGCACGCCGAACAGCCCGAACACGGTCAAAAAGCCCAGCGCCATGCCCGCGTGGCAGCCCGCGCGCCCCACGCCGGCCAGCGGATGGGCGGTTCGCGGTCCTGGCCGCGCACCACCAGCAGGTAGGCCGGCAGCATCGCGAACCCGCACGGGTTGAGGGCGGCCACCAGCTCGGCGGCGAAGGCCAGGCCGACCAGACCTTGATCCACGGAAGGTCCGCGGCCTAGCGCAGCGCGGCGACCCGGCCGGCCAGCTCCTGCTGGGACATCGCCGCGGTCGGGTTGTTGACGAATATCGAACTGCCGTCTGCACTTCGTAGAACACGTAGGCCGACTGCCAAGGCACGTTGTAGCGGGCCCGGATCGAGCCGTCGGCGTCGTTGAGGTTGGTGAAGTTTAGGCCCCCGTACTTGGACACAAATGCCTGTTCCGCCCCGACGCCGGAGTGCCCGGCGATGCCGACGAAGGTCACCCCGGGATTGGCGGCCGCCACCTGAGCCACGCCGGGCGCTTCGGCGTTGCAGAACGGGCAGAACGGCGCCCAGAACCACAGCACCGCGGGATTGCCCTGCAGACTCGCGCCGTTGAACGGCGCGCCGCTCAGCGTCTTGCGGGTGAATTGCAGCCGGTCGTCGGCTGCCAGTGCGCGTGGCGCGGCGACGGACATCAGCAGCGCCGCGACGCAGGCGACGGCAAACAGCTTTCCGAGCGACAGCAAACGAACGATCATTCCTGGCTTCCATCTCACACGACGGAGTAGCCGGGCAGCGGGTTCAGCAACCCCGTCAAACCTTTTCGCTAATTGTTTTCGGCGGCCAGCTGTCCGCACGCGGCGTTGATCTCGCGGCCCCGGGTGTCACGCACCGTGCATGACACCCCCTTGGCCCGGACGCGCCGGACGAACTCGCGCTCGGTGTCCTTGGGGCTGGCGTCCCAATCGCTGCCCGCTGTGGGATTGAGCGGGATCAGGTTGATGTGGGCCAGCGGCCCGAGGGCGCCGTGCAGCCGCTTGGCGAGCAGGTCGGCGCGCCAGGGCTGGTCGTTGACGTCACGAATCAGCGCGTATTCGACGGACACCCGCCGTCCGGTCACATCGCCGTAGTACCGCGCGGCGTCGAGCGCCTCGCTGGTCGTCCACCGGTTGTTGACCGGAACCAGCGTGTCGCGCAGCTCGTCGTCCGGCGCGTGCAGCGAGAGCGCCAGCGTGACGCCCAGCCGTTCGTCGGCGAGCTTGCGGATGGCCGGGGCCAGACCGACCGTCGACACCGTCACCGAGCGGGCGGAGATGCCGAACCCGTCCGGCGGCGCCGCGGTGATGCGTTGCACCGCGGCCAGTACCCGGGCATAGTTGGCCAGCGGCTCTCCCATCCCCATGAACACGACGTTCGACAGGCACTGAGTGGGACCGAAGTCGTCGCGGAGGGCGACCGCGCCGGCCCGGACCTGTTCCAGAATCTCGGCGGTCGACAGGTTGCGGGTCAACCCGCCCTGGCCGGTCGCACAGAACGGGCATGCCATGCCGCAGCCGGCCTGCGACGAGATGCAGATGGTGTTGCGCTGCGGGTAGCGCATCAGCACCGACTCGAAGGTGGTGCCGGACGGGTCGTTGACGGCCCGCCACAACGTCTTTCGCGTCTGACCCGCGTCGCAGCTGATCTCCTTGGCGACGCTGAGCAGGGTAGGGAACAGGGCGCTGGCGATCGCGTCCCGGACGGCGGCCGGCAGGTCGGTCATCTCGTGCGGGTCGGCGATCAGCCGGCCGTAGTACTGGGCGGCGAGCTGCTTGGCCCGAAACGCCGGCAAGCCGAGCTCGGCGACGGCGGCGGCACGCGCCTGCGCGTCCAGGTCAGCGAGATGCCGCGGCGGCAGTTTCGCGCGCGGCGCTTCGAACACCAGTTGTTGGGCCATGATCTGTCCAGTATCGGCCTCGACTTTACTGGACGTCCTACCCGGGCAGCAGCGTAAGCACGATCCAGGCCGCCACCGCCGCGGGCAGCACCCCGTCCAGCCGGTCCATCAGACCGCCGTGGCCAGGCAGCAGCCGACCCATGTCCTTGATGCCGAGGTCCCGTTTGACCTGAGACTCCACCAGGTCACCGAGGGTGCAGGTGAGTATCAACACCACCCCGAGCAGCGCGCCCACCCAGAGTGCCTTGTCGGCCAGGAACGTGGCGGTCAAGGTCGTCGCGGTGACGCCGAAGACCAGCGAGCCGACGAAGCCCTCCCAGGACTTCTTAGGGCTGATCGCCGGGACCATCGGGTGCTTGCCCCACAGTACCCCGACTGTGTAGCCGGCGACGTCCGAGGCGACGACGGCGATCATCAGGCAGAACACCCGTCCCGAGCCGTCGTGCGGGTAAACGAGCATGGCGCCGAACGAGGCGAACAGCGGGACCCAGGCCGCCAGGAAGACGGTCGCCGACGTGTCACGCAGGTAGTTCGACGACGAGCCAGCGGCTGAGGCCCGACGGCCGGGGTCCGCCATGAACAACCGCCAGATCATGCAGAGCACGACCATCGCGCCGAAACCAGCCAGCGCCCCGGCCGCCCGGTAGGGCCAGGTCAGCCAGATGGTAAGCTGGCCGCCGGCCAGCAGCGGGATGACCGGAATGATGTAGCCGGCCTCGCGCAGCCGGCGCACCACTTCATGGCTCGCTACGAAGATCGCGATGGCGACGATCAGGACCCAGAACCGCGGCGCGAACACCAGCGTCGCGATGAGCAGGGCGCCGATCGCCGCGCCCACCGCGATCGCGGCGGGCAGGTCGCGCCCCGCCCGGGAGGTCTTTTTGCCGGGGGGGTTCGGGGGGGGCTCGGCGCCCTGCGCCGAGTGGTCCGGCGGGGTGCCTGGGCCGGCGTCAGAGGTTGCCACAGACTTGGTTGCTGAGCGGCCCCTAGACCTCCAGCAGCTCGCCTTCTTTGTGCTTGACCAACTCGTCGATCTGGTTGACGTACTGCTGGGTGGTCTTCTCCAGGTCCTTTTCAGCGCGGCCGACCTCATCCTCGCGCGCCTCCCCATCTTTGCGAATGCGGTGCAGCTCCTCCATCGCCTTGCGGCGGATGTTGCGCACCGAGACCTTGGCGTCCTCCCCTTTGCCCTTGGCCTGCTTGACCAGCTCCCGGCGGCGTTCCTCGGTCAGCTGCGGCACGGCCACCCGGATCAGGGTGCCGTCGTTGGTGGGGTTCACGCCGAGGTCGGAGTTGCGGATCGCCGTCTCGATGGCGTACAGCTGGCTGGCTTCGTACGGCTTGATCACGACGAGCCGCGCCTCAGGCACGTTGATGCTGGCCAGCTGGGTGATCGGGGTGCTCGTCCCATAGTAGTCAATGACGATCCGCGAGAACATGCCCGGGTTGGCGCGACCGGTCCGGATGGTCGTCAGGTCGTCGCGGACCACCGCAACGGCCTTCTCCATTTTCTCTTCGGCGTCGAAGAGAGCCTCGTCAATCATGTGCGCCGCTCCTTCTCATCGCACGCTCCGCGTCGTCGCCAGCGCCGATCATTCGCGTCTTCCCCATCACGTGGTAACCAGCGTTCCGATCTTCTCACCAGCGACCGCTCGAGCGATATTGCCGTCCGTCAGCAGGTTGAAGACCAGGATCGGCATGCCATTGTCCATACAAAGGCTGAACGCGGTGGCATCGGCCACCCGCAGCCCCCGATCGATGACCTCGCGATGGCTGATTACGGTGAGCAGCTGCGCATCGGGGTCCTCTCGCGGATCCGCGGTGAACACACCGTCGACCGCCTTGGCCATCAAGATCACGTCGGCATCGATCTCCAGGGCACGCTGCGCCGCCGTGGTGTCGGTGGAGAAGTACGGCAGCCCTATGCCGGCGCCGAAGATGACGACGCGGCCCTTCTCCAGGTGGCGGACGGCGCGCAGCGGGATGTAGGGTTCGGCCACCTGACCCATCGTGATCGCGGTCTGGACCCGGGTGTCGATGCCTTCCTTTTGCAGGAAGTCTTGCAGCGCAAGGCTGTTCATCACGGTGCCGAGCATGCCCATGTAGTCCGAACGGGTGCGCTCCATGCCCCGCTGTTGCAGTTGTGCACCGCGGAAGAAGTTGCCGCCGCCGATCACCACGGCGACCTGCATACCGTCGCGGACAACCTCGGCGATTTGGCGGGCGACCTGCGCCACGACGTCGGGGTCCAAGCCGACCTGGCCGCCGCCGAACATCTCGCCACCCAACTTGAGCAAGACCCTCGAATACGTGGACGGCCGCTGTCGGTGGCCGGTTGACGACGTCGGCACGCCGTTGGCGCTCACGGGCTCGGGCTCCGTCATCAGACTCCTCGCATGACAGTGCCATCCCGGAACTCGGCCACTGCTACCCACCCGGAACGGCAGTTTCATATCCTGCCCCATCGCAGCACAATCTGGGATCGGCGGGGTGCATTATCCCCCGCGCTGGCGCGCTGGGGCCGCCGGGCGACGTGTTCGGTGCGGCCGGGTGGCTGACCCGCGTCGGGAGCCCGATCACGACTTCGGTTCCGGTGTCCGATGTTTGAGCATTCGACCGCCTGGGAATCCGGACCAGCGCGGCGGTACAGCATGGCGGCGGTACAGCATGGTCTTGAAGCAACAGGACCGATACCTGCCCGATTATCGACGTTGATCGCAAGGCGACCGACAGGGGCGTTCATCGCTCCCACCACGTACGCCACGGAGGGGATCAGATCATGGCGCACAACGAAAACTCCGGAGCCGCGGAAGCCGTCAAGGGCGTCGTCGAGGACGTCAAGGGCAAGGCCAAGGAGGCCGCCGGCGCGCTGGCCGGTCTCGACGACCTCACCCGCGAGGGACAGGCCCAGCAGGACAAAGCGGAAGCCTAGCGCGACGCCGCCAAGAAAGAGGCCGAGGCCAAGGCCGCGCGCGGCAGCGCCAAGGTGGCCGAGGAAGGCCAGAAGGCCAATCAGTAGCGTGACACACCGATGGGTCCGGCCCGTATGAACGGGCCGGACCCATCGACTGTTCGCCGGTAACCAGGCAAAACCATCTCCATTTGCCGTCCGGTCAAGTGCCGCAATCCACCGAATCCGGCCGGAAGAATTGGCATAGTTGTAGTCCTAATGGGGTATCCAGCGCTGCGCTAACGCTCGCCTCTCGCGAGGTGGCCGGGCGGTCAGGGGCGGCGCCGGAACCCAAGAGGTTTGGAGATGTGTTTGGACGTTCTACTGCTTTCCAACGCGGACGATTTCGACGAAGCATTGCCGACCGTGCAGTCGTTGACGCAGAAGATTCGGCGCGTTCCGCTTTCGGAAAACCTCGACGGCCGCTACGACCGGTGCCGGCGTGGCGATCATAAAACCAGTAGTCGACCAACAGATTCCAGAAGAATTTCTGACGCTGCAGGGTGGTCTCGTCCTGGCCGCGAAGATCCCACTGCCCCGCGCGCTCGGCCACCCAGCCGATGATTCCGCCCTCCTGGTCCCTACGGCGCTCGTCCCTCGTGTTGCGGGCCTGTTCTGCATACCGTTGCGCTTGGGCCCGCACGTCCGGCGACCTGTGATATGTGTAACTCATTCTTGTCGGGTACCCAGGCCGGTCGCGTCCGACGCGCCTGGTGCCGCCAAATTCCTTGGCACGCGAACTCCCCGCATCACGGATGTGACGCGGGGAGTTCGCAGGTGTCAGCCCGTGCCGGGCCTACCGGGTCAGGCCTGCTCGGGAGCCGGTCCCGGCGGTGTACCGGGCGCCGGAGTCAGGTTCGGCTCGACGGCCACGGGGACCCCGAGTATCGTCGCTAGTGCCGGGCTCGAGTTCGGGACCGCACAGGTGCAGTGGTCGAGCCTGTTTCTTGCCGGCGTTGCGTCCACGCCCTCGGCCTACGCGCCGTGTTGCGCAGGCCGCTGCGTTCGGCGCGTCGGTCCGAGGGCCTTTTCTGCGCCTTGGCCTCCCAGTGGTCGCCCACTTTTTCGAAGCTGTACTTGACATGGCGTATGCGACCCGGTGGGCCCGCTCTTGGCTCCCGTACTCCTGCGCCGCCGAATCATGCGCCTCGGCAAAGGTGCACTGCGCTTTGGGACTCGAACGCCGCAACGTGCCGGGCAGCTCGCCGGTTTTGGCGGCACCGCGTGGTGTGGTCTTGGGCATCGAAACTCCTCGCGGGGTCAACTGCCCCGGCTACCCTGCATCGATCCACTCAATCGGATCGACGCGCCGGGGTTACCGTCCGTACAACGTGTCGGTATGTCAAGATCGCTGACATGGGTCAGACCGACGACGCGCCGCTTGGCTACCTGCTCTACCGGGTGGGCGCCACGCTGCGGCCCGAGGTGTCCGCCGTGTTGGGCCAGCTCGGGCTGACCCTTCCCGAATTCGTTTGTCTGCGCTTGCTTTCGATGTCGCCGGGGCTGTCCAGCGCCGAATTGTCCCGCAGCACCAACGTCACACCGCAGGCGATGAACACCGTGCTGCGCCGGCTGGAAGAGGTGGGCGCCGTCGAACGCCCTACGTCGGTGTCCTCGGGTCGCGCGCTGCCCGCCACCCTGACCAGCCAAGGGCGCAGTTTGTTGAAACGCGCCGAAATCGCTGTGCGAAAAGCAGATTCGCGCATCCTGAGCAAGCTGACCGCGGCGCAGCAGCGCGAATTCAAGCGGATGCTGGAAAAACTCGGCAGCGACTGACCGCGGTTAGCCGTCAGCCTGGATCTTTGGCCTATGGCCGGGCCTCTTCGAGTTCGTAGGCCAATTCCAGCAACAGCGCCTCTTGCCCCAGGGCAGCGGCGAGCATCATGCAGTCTGCAGATGGGGCCACTGGCAACGAGAGCGCCGGATTCCGGTGACATTCTGCAGCGGCGTGAACGCCACCCAGTCGATCAGCCGGTCCATCACCTGCTGGTAGTCGGTCGGCGCCAGGTGACCGACCCGTACCGTCGTGTCGGCGAGTGTCGGGGTGAGCAGCGCATCGTAGCTGCGGTAGAACTCCGCGCTGCGCTTGCGCATCTTGCGCAGCCGCACGATCACGCCCAGCAGCCAGTGCAGGTTGCACCCGGTGCGACGTTCCAGACCCAGCGTCAAAGCGTCCAGCCGAGTGCGGTCGAACGTGTTGCCGAACAACCGCCGCCCGGCGTGCACCTGCATCAGCGCCAAAAATCCCCAATACAGCACGAAGTCGTCGACGAAGCTGCCCGGCACCGGGTGCTGTTCGAGGTGTTCGACACAATGTCCCAAGCTCTTCGAGCACGCCGGCGGTCTTGAGAGTCAGCTCCCGCAGCTCCGGGCCGCATTCGCGGCGCAGCGGCGCAGCGAGGTCGTCGCGACCGCGATCCGCAGCCGTTGCCGCCCGGCCCGGTGACGTCGCCGACGGGTGGAAGTTCGGGGTTACGCCAGAGTCGTTCCGCCTCGCGGTAGAACGCCGCGATGTCCCGCACGGAGCGGGTCAGCACGCCGTTGGCGACGCTGCCGACCGGCATCCGGCGCAGCCCAGCATCCAGCGGCAACCGGCCGCGCGACGGCTTGAGGACGACGATGCCGTTGCAGGCGGCCGGAATGCGGATCGAGCCGCCGCCGTCGTTGGCGTGCGCGATCGGCACCACCCGGCCGCACCCCACCCCGACGACGACGCACCGGTGGTGTGGTGTCCCACGGGTTGCGCACCGACCCCAGCCTTGGATGCTCGGCAGCCGCGCTGAAGCCGAACTCCAACATCTGGGTCTTGCCTAGCGAGATCGGCCCGGTGGCCAGGTACTCCCGGATGAACTCCCCGTCGCTGACCACGTTGCGCGGCGCCCAGGCGTCGGCGCCCCGCATCGTCGGCTGGCCGGCGACGTCGACGTTGTTCTTGATGAACGTCGGGACGCCCTCGAAGAACCGGACGGGCCCACTCGGCGGCTTGGCCGCCGCGGCCGCGCGCCTGTTCGAATGCCTTGTACGCTAACCCATTCAGCACGGGATTGACGGCCTCGGCGTGGGCGATCGCGGCCTCGACGACCTCGGATCTGCTTACCCACCCCGCTCGGATGGCCTCGCTGAGGCCCGTCGCATCGAGTCGCCGAGGGCATCGTCGCCGAAAGCGTGCACGCGTCGCATGGCACTGACGCAGCCGTTCACGCCGCAAACGCCCCGAGCTAGGCCTGGCCGACCTCGAAGCGGACGAATCGGGTCACCGTGACGCCGGCCTCGTCGAGCAGGGCCTTGACCGTCTTCTTGTTGTCGGACACCGACGGCTGCTCGAGCAGCACGGCGTCCTTGAAGAAGCCATTGAGCCGGCCCTCGACGATCTTGGGCAGCGCCTGCTCCGGCTTGCCCTCCGCCTTCGCGGTCTCCTCGGCAATGCGCCGCTCGCTGGCCACGACGTCCTCGGGCACGTCGTCGCGGGAGAGATAGCGCGCCTTGAGCGCCGCGATCTGCAGGGCCATCGCGTGGGCGGCCTCCGCGTTGCCGCCGGTGTATTCGACGAGCACACCCACCGCGGGCGGCAGGTCGGCCGAACGCTTGTGCAGGTAGGTCTCCACGGTGCCATCGAAGTAGGCGACGCGGCGCAGTTCGAGCTTCTCACCGATCTTGGCCGACAGTGCGGCGATGGTCTCCTCGACGGTCGTGTCACCGACCTTGGCGGCCTTGAGGGCCTCCACGTCTGTGGCCTTCGCAGCAGCCGCAGCGTCGACGATGTCGTTGGCCACCTGCTGGAACTCGGCGTTCTTAGCGACGAAGTCGGTCTCGCAGTTGAGGTCGATCAGCGCACCGTCCTTGGCCGCGACCAGACCTTCGGCGGTGGCACGCTCGGCACGCTTGCCGACGTCCTTGGCCCCCTTGATCCGCAGGGCCTCGACCGCCTTGTCGAAGTCGCCGTCGCTTTCGACCAGCGCGTTCTTGCAGTCGAGCATGCCGGCACCGGTGAGCTCGCGCAGACGCTTGACGTCAGCCGCGGTGAAGTTCGCCATTTCAGCCTTCCTAAGAGGATTCGGGGGTTGTTTCGGGTGCGCCCCCAGCGGCGTCGGTGGTGGCTGTGGTCGTCGCTGAGGCCAGCAGCTCCTGCTCCCACTCTGCCAACGGCTCGGCACCGTCCGCCTCGGGCTTGCCGTCGCCGCGGCCCACGCCGGCGCGGGCCTGCAGCCCCTCGGCAACCGCGGAAGCGATCACCTTGGTCAGCAGCGCCGTTGAGCGGATGGCGTCGTCGTTGCCTGGGATCGGGTAGTCGACCTCGTCGGGGTCGCAGTTGGTGTCCAGGATCGCGATGACCGGGATGCCCAGCTTGCGGGCCTCGCCGACGGCGATGTGCTCCTTGTTGGTGTCGACGACCCACACCGCCGAGGGCACCTTGGCCATGTCGCGGATACCGCCGAGGCTGCGCTCCAGCTTGTTCTTCTCGCGGGTCAGGCCCAGGATTTCCTTCTTGGTGCGGCCCTCGAAGCCGCCGGTCTGCTCCATCGCCTCGAGTTCCTTGAGGCGCTGCAGCCGCTTGTGCAAGGTGGAGAAGTTGGTGAGCATGCCGCCCAGCCAGCGCTGGTTCACGTACGGCATGCCGACGCGGGTGGCCTCGGCGGCGACGGACTCCTGCGCCTGCTTCTTGGTGCCGACGAACAGCACGGTGCCGCCGTGGGCGACGGTCTCCTTGACGAACTCGTACGCCTTGTCGATGAAGGTCAGCGTCTGCTGCAGGTCGATGATGTAGATACCGTTGCGGTCGGTGAAGATGAACCGCTTCATCTTGGGATTCCAGCGCCGAGTCTGGTGCCCGAAGTGGGTGCCGCTGTCGAGCAGCTGTTTCATGGTCACGACGGCCATGGTGATGCCATTCCTTATGTTTCGGTTGCCGCCCGGCGTCGGGTGATGACGGGCCCAGGCGCCTGCTACGACGCCGGACCCGCCCGGGAAACCCGGCCGAGACCTCCCGGCATGCGATTGCGTTCTCCTAGTGACACCGGAGACGCGGGGCAGACGCGCGAAGTCAGCCCGCGAACGAGCTGCGACGAGCAGTTTACACCGATTCAGCAGGTGCTTTTTCCACGCGGGGTCACGGGCACGGACCCTGCCAGGCCCTATCCAGACCGGGCCCGGCTGCACAGATCGGGCGTACCCGAGTGGCCGCGGTGTCGACACCGGGCTGAACTGGGCGGGTGCGGTGGGCGGCGCTGATGGTGGGCTTGACCCTCACCTTGGCGCTGCGCAGCATATTTGCGGCAGCGGACGTCGTCCGCTGCAATGGCCGGCTGCGCCCGGCCTCGGCCGTCGTGCGGCGATTCGACGCCCCGTCACCCAATTGGCATCCCGGGCATCCAATTGGCATCCCGGACATCGCGGTCGGCTGGCCGCCCGGGCCGGCCAGCCGGTGTACGCCGCCGCCGACGCGACCGTCGTGTTCGCCGGGCTGCTGGCCGGACGGCCGGTGGTGTCGCGCTGGCCCATCCCAGCGGCCTGCGTACCAGCTACGAGCCGGTCGGGGCGTTCGTGCGGGCGCCGGGCAGCAGGTCACCGCTCAGACGGTGCTGGGCGAGCTGCTGCCCAGGCATCGCGGCTGCTGAGCCGGCGGGGCGTGTCTGCCACTGGGGCGCGATGTGGGGTCCGGCGTCCGGCGCGGATTACGTCGATCCGCTGGGCCTGCTGGTATACACCGGTCCGGCTCAAGCCGCTGCACAGCTGACCTCTAGCGCGTCGAGCGTGCACACGCAGCGGGTGGCCGCGGCGTGTCGGCACCCAGGGCGCAGACTCAATGCCGCGACTGCACACGTCAGGCGCGCGGATGGGCCTGATCGTGCACGGCCCGCAGCCGCGACACCGCGACGTGGGTGTAGAGCTGGGTAGTGGCCAAGCTCGAGTGGCCGAGCAACTCCTGAACCACCCGCAGATCGGCCCCGCCCTCGAGCAGATGCGTGGCGGCGCTGTGCCGCAATCCGTGCGGCCCCATGTCGGGAGCGCCGTCCACCGCCGCGATGGTTTTGTGCACGACGGTGCGCGCCTGGCGCACGTCGAGCCGGCGGCCCCGCGCGCCGAGCAGCAGCGCCTGGCCGGACTCCGCGATCACCAGAGCCGGACGCCCGTCGGCCAGCCAGGCGTGCAGCGCGTCGGCGGCTGGCACCCCGAACGGTGCGGTACGCTGCTTGTTGCCCTTGCCCAGCACCCGCACCACCCGCTGCCGAGTATCGACATCGTCGATGTCTAGGCCGCACAGCTCGCTGACCCGTATGCCGGTGGCGTAGAGCATCTCCACGATCAGCCGGTCCCGCAGCGACAACGGATCTCCTTGCTGCGCACCGGATTTCGCCGAAGCCATGGCGTCGAGCGCCTGATCCTGGCGCAGCACCGCCGGCAGCGTGCGGTGCGCCTTGGGCACCTGCAGCCGGGTGGCGGGATCCGTGCTCAGCAGCCCGCGCCGCAGCGCCCAAGCGGTGAACGCCTTGACCGCCGAGGTACGGCGGGCCAGCGTGGTGCGGGCGGCCCCGGTGACCGCCTCGCTGGAAAACCACGACCGCAGCAGCGACAGGCTCATCGCGTCCAGGCTCGCGCCCTGGCGTTCCAGATGGGCGAACAACGAGCGCAGGTCGCCCAGGTAGGCGCGGCGGGTGTGCGCGGACCGGCCGCACTGCAAATCCAGGTATTCGTCGAACTCGTCGAGGATGGCCTGCACTCCCCCACGGTGGCAGGACCGGCCGCCGCCGGTCAGCCGACGCGCCGAAGCGTGTCCGGGGTGAGATCTTTGCGGGTCGGATAGCCGTCGACGGCCATGATCAGGTCCGCTTCGGCCAGCAGGCTGCGCAGCACGTGCACAGTGCCGTCGACGCCGCCGAGCGCCAGCCCGTAGGCGTAGGGCCGGCCGACGCCCACCGCGGTGGCTCCCAGCGCCAGCGCCTTGACGATGTCGGCGCCGCTGCGTATCCCCGAGTCGAACAGCACCGGTAGCCCGTCGGCGGCTTCCACCACGCCGGGCAGGCAGTCCAGCGCGGGCAGGCCACCGTTGGCCTGGCGGCCACCGTGTGTGGAGCAGTAGATGCCGTCGACCCCACCGTCCTTGGCACGGCGGGCGTCGTCGGGATGGCAGATGCCTTTGATGATCAACGGCAGGTCGGTCAGCGACCGCAGCCAGCCGAGGTCGTCCCAGGTCAGCGGATTTCCGAAGGTGGTAATCCACTGCAGGACGGCGGCCTGCGGGTGCTCCTCGGGTGGGCGCTGCAGGCCGGCGCGGAAGACCGGATCGCTGGTGTAGTTGCTCAGGCAGAGGCCCCGCAGCTGGGGGAAGTTCGCCGTGCTGAGGTCGCGCGGGCGCCACCCGGGAATCCAGGTGTCCAGGGTGACGATGATGCCCTTGAACCCGGCGGCCTCGACGCGCTGCACGAGGCTGGCGGCCAGCTCCCGGTTCTTCGGCGTGTACAGCTGAAAAAACCCGGGCGTGTCACCGAACTGCGCGGCGACGTCCTCCAGCGGGTCGGCGGTCAACGTGGACACGACCATCGGGACGCCGGTGGCCGCGGCGGCGCGCGCCGCGGCCAGGTCGCCGTGGCCATCCTGCGCACAGATGCCGATGATGCCGATCGGCGCCATGAAGATCGGCGACGGCAAGGTCAGGCCGAACAACTCCACCGACAGGTCGCGCTCGGCGGCACCGACGAACATGCGCGGTATCAGGCCCCAGTGATCGAACGCCTCCCGGTTGGCCCGCTGCGTACGTTCGTCACCGGCGCCGCCGGTGACGTAGGACCACACCGACGGCGACATGGCCCGCTCGGCCCGGGCCTCCAACTCCGCGAAGGCCATCGGCAGCGTAGGCACCACCCCGCCCAGGCCCTGGAAGTAGATCTCGTTCTGGTAGTCCCCGTATGCCATGCGTAGAGAATGCCAGGTGCGGATGCTCAAAGGACGGTAAGTTGGCCGACTCCGCCCCGGATTCGGCCTGGGCCAGTTCCTTCTTCCACTGTCGGAAGGTCTCTTCGGTTGCGGCCGCGTCGCCAGTAGCCGGAGATCGACGACGACCACTTGGCGTCGATGCCACACTCCTTGCGGACGAATGGCCGCAGATTGTGCATCACCATTCGAGCCTCACCGTGGATGAACACATGCACCTGACCGAGCAGCCACAGTGTCGTGGTGACCGCCTCGATCAGCGGCGCGAAGTCGCCGGCGCGGTCCTCGGTCACCAGGTCGGCCCGGCCGCCGCGATACACCCAGTTCAGCTGCATGCCGTCCGGGGCGGTCAACGGGATCTCGTCCTCGGGGCTGGCGATTTCGATGAAGGTCGTGCCAATTGCGTTGAGCGGCAACGCTCCCAGCGCGGTGGCGATGGCAGGCAGCGCCGACTCGTCGCCGGCCAGCAAGTGCCAGTCGGGGGTGTAAGCGCCGCCGAACCCCATCAGGTAGGATCTACCTGACCCGGCTCGGCCGAAGGCCGCCCAGACGCCGGCAACGCCGTGCACCACAATGTCCAGCGCGATGCGGCGGGCCGCAGCGTCGACCTCGAAACGTTGAAGGGGTCAACCTGCCAGGTGTCCTCCTGTTCAGACCCGGCCCCCGACTATACGAGCCGGGCCGGCGGCGCAGGTTGGCCACCACCGGGGCGCGCAAATGCGCCGTGCGGCGGACACAAACCGGGACAATGGACAGATGAGCGAAGCCGAGAGTTTGGACATTCCGCCCTTGCGCCGTCGCGAACGCTGTCTGCCGACATGAAGCCTTTGCTGGTGTTGGCCAAGATTCGCGGCATCATGGACGCGTTCACCCCTGTCCAAACCCGAGTCGACACTCAGCGAAATCCACACTCGAACCGGGTATCCCACGTCCACGGTGCAACGGCTGGTGGCCAACCTGGTCACCGAGGAATTTCTCGATCGGGCGGGTGACCGGTTCCGGGTCGGCGCGCGGGTCGCCTACTGGGCGGCTCCGGTCGCCAGCAGCATGGGATTGATCGATGCGGTGACGCCGGCGCTGGAGTCGTTGCGCGACGCCAGCGGCGAGACGGCGTGCTTTTTCCGGCGCGAGGGGCAGTTCCGGGTGTGTGTCGCCCTCGCGGAGACGCGACACGGGATCCGCCACGAAATGCATATCGGCAAGATCATCCCGCTGTATGTCGGTTCGGCGGGCCGGATGCTGATGGCCTGGGACGAGGACGCCTTCAACGAGGTGGTGTCCTCGGAGTTGGCAGGGTCTCGGTGCCGGTGGACACCGGCAGGTGCTGGATCATGCCGCGGGCCCGGAACTGCAGCCGACCGGGCAGCGCCTCGAGGGTGTCGGCGCTGACCACAACCGGGTCCATCCCCGGCGAAAAGCTGCTGATCACCCGCACCGCGTCCAGGGACGCCTTGCCGCACACCCCGCACGAGGAGGTGGTGTAGAAGTTGCGGGTCACGTCGAGACCGGGCGGCGCGCCGCGCCGGGTGATCACGCCTTCGGTGAGCTGAAAGCCTTGGGAGAGTTCGAAGTCCGATCCGAGTGTGCGCATCGTCACGGTCACCGACGTCCCGTTGACGCGCAGTTCCAGCGGCTCCTTGACGGCCAGGGTTTCGGGCCGGTTGACGGCCGCACCCGCGTTGAGATGCAGGGCGCGCCAGCGCGCGGTCACGTTCCCCGCGGCATGAACCTCACCAGTCAAACTACCCGGCGGGCAGTCGCGGCGCCCAATCCAGCCTGCCGCATCCCGGACACCAGCAACACCAAAAGGCGATGCTGACCGGGCCGGTTGCTCTAGGGTCGACTTGGCTCGCCGGATTGCCGGCGAGCGCGGGGAAACACAGCGAGTACGGCCTGGTTGGCGCGCGGTTGGCAGCGGCTTACCGTGGGCGATATGGTGATATCGCCGGGGAGGCACGACATGGCGAAAGCATCGCAGGACGGGGCACGCACCGAGACACCGGGCGGCGAGAAGGCCGACCGGCGACGGTCCTTTACGGAGCTGGCCGAGATCTTCTACCAGGGCTCGGACGCCAAGGAGATGTATGCGGCCATCTGCATCGCCGCGAGGCCCTCAACGCCGCGGCCAAGGGCCAGGACGCGGCCAGCCTGCGGCGGGGACTGCTCAGCAACCGCGAAATCGGCAAGGCCGTCGGCATGCTGATGCTGCTGCACGACACGACCGAAGAGTAGGCGTTCGACCTGCTGCGCCGGCACCCGCAAGCGCTGAACATCAAGCTGGCCGACGTGGCCCGGAGGTCATCGCGCGACGCGGGAGCCTGCCGTCCGACGGCGAGCCACTACTCGGGTAGCCGCAGCTCGGGCTTCTCGACCTCTTCGATGTTGACGTCCTTGAAGGTGACCACCCGCACCTGCTTGACGAACCGTGCCGGCCGGTACATGTCCCACACCCAGGCGTCGGACAGCCGCAGCTCGAAGTACACTTCGCCGTCGGCGTTGCGGGGCGCCATTTCTACGCTGTTGGCCAGGTAGAAGCGGCGCTCGGTCTCCACCACGTAGCTGAACTGGCCGACGATGTCCTTGTATTCGCGGTAGAGCGAGAGCTCCATCTCGTTCTCGTACTTTTCGAGATCCTCCGCGCTCATCTGCCACTCACCTGCTCAGACGTCCCTTTCCCTGCCAGTGTCGCGACTCCCCGCGGGGCCACTGCTGCCAGCATTACCGCTCTGTCAGGAGTCTGCATCCATCTTTCCTCACAGGTACTCGGCCCGCTCGGCCGGTAGGTCCGGTTTGCATTCGGCCACCACCCGGGTGCCGGATCCGTTTCCGGACGGCGAGGCCACGCGGCGGACGTTGATGAACGAAAAGCGGTGCTCGGGGCAGGGACCCAGCCGGTTGAGCGCGTGGCTGTGCGCGGGCGTGCTGTACCCCTTGTGCTCGGCGAAGCCGTAGCCGGGATGCTCGGCGTCCATCGCGACCATCAGCCGGTCCCGGCTCACCTTCGCCAGCACGCTGGCCGCGGCGATGCAGGCGGCGGCCGCGTCGCCACCGACGACCGGCAGCGACGGCATCGGCAGCCCGGGCACCCGAAAGCCGTCGCTGAGCACGTAACCGGGCCGCACTGACAGCCCAGCCACCGCGCGCCGCATGCCTTCGATGTTGGCGACGTGTACACCGCGGCAGTCCACCTCGACCGAGGGGATGAACACCACGTGATAGGCCAGCGCGTAGCGACAGATCAACGGGAACAGCTTCTCCCGCATCTTCTCGGTCATCTTCTTTGAATCATCAAGGGCCGCAAGGCTTTCCATCCTATTCGGACTGAGCACGCAGGCCGCCACCACCAGCGGGCCCGCGCAGGCGCCGCGGCCCACCTCATCCACCCCGGCCACCGGGCCCAGACCGTTGCGGTGCAGGGCGGACTCCAGGGCGCGCAGCCCGGACGCTTTACGGATGACCGTCCGCGGCGGCCACATGGTCACGGCTACTGACCTTGCTGCGGGTTCGTCGAACCCACCCCACCCCATCGTGTCGGCGGCCAGACGATGAACCTCGCCTTGCCGATGACGTTGGCCACCGGCACCGTCCCCGACACCGGATCACCGGTACACAGAATGCCTTTGAGCGCGTCGGCCGGAACGCTGGTGCAGTGGGCGCGCGAATCGGCGGAGTGAGTGCGGTTGTCCCCCATTACCCACAGCCGTCCCACCGGGACAGTCACAGGGCCGAATTCGCTGACCAGGCACGGATACACGGCCGGATCGGCCATCAACGTGTCCGGGTCCAGGTATGGCTCCCTGAGCGGCTTGCCGTCGACCGTCAATCCGGTGTCGGCCCGGCACTGCACTGTTTGCCCGCCGACCGCGATGACCCGCTTGACCAGATCGTTCTCGTCGGGCGGCACAAACCCGATGAACGACAACGCATTCTGCACCCAACGCAGCGCGGTGTTGCCCGACCGGATCGACTTGTACCCGACGTTCCAATTCGGCGGCCCCTTGAAGACGATCACGTCGCCGGGATGCGGAGACCTGAAGCGATAGCTGAGCTTGTCGACCATGATCCGGTCGCCGACACACCCGGTGCACCCGTGCAGCGTGGGTTCCATCGACTCCGACGGGATCAGGTACGGGCGCGCCACGAAGGTCAGCATCACGTAGTAGAGCAGGATCGCCGTGGCGGCCAGCACCACCAGCTCGCGCAGCGCGGAATTCTTCTTGGGCTCCGGCGTTTCCGCGTCGGCCGCGTCGGGCTCCGGTCCGGCGTCCGGCTCGCCGGACGAGTCGTCGGCTTCAGGGTCGGCTGAGTCCAACCAAGTGTCGGGGGTGCGAGTGGAGACCTTCGGCTCCGACTGACCAGGCTCGGACTGGGGCTTGGGCGAGTCCGTGGAATCCGTCACGAGATCAGCGTAGTCAGCACGGCGTGCGGGCCTGTAACGCGTCGTCACGACCGGCCGGACGTGCCGTCGGCATCGCCGCGACGGGCACGATCAGCGCTTTTCCTTGATCTTCGCCTTCTTGCCGCGCAGTTCGCGCAGGTAGTACAGCTTGGCCCGGCGAACATCACCACGGGTCACGACCTCGATGTGGTCGATGTTCGGCGAATGCACCGGGAAGGTCCGCTCGACGCCGACACCGTAGCTTTCCTTGCGCACGGTAAAGGTCTCGCGGATGCCGCCGCCCTGCCGACGGATCACCACACCCTTGAACACCTGGATGCGCCCCTTGGCACCCTCGATGACCTTGACGTGCACGTTTATGGTGTCACCCGGGTTGAAGGCCGGGATGTCGTCGCGCAGCGACACCTGGTCAACAAAGTCCAGCCTGTTCATGTGAGAGACACTTCCTTACGGTCACGGCGTGCGGCAACGGCCCGCACGCGGGGGTGGTGGTCAAGCCATTCGGGCTTCGGGTCGTATCGCGGCAGGCGCAAAACCGCGGAGCCGCTAAAGGCAACTAGTCAATTGTGCCAGACACCCCGCGCGCATTGAAAATCACAGATATAACGCTGCGGTTTGCGCTGCGCCGAACACGCTGGTGAGTGGTACATATAATTGGGTTATTTTGCGCTTGTCAACCCGAACTCAACCCGACCCGGGCAGGTTGCAGGCAGACCACCCACCCCACATGCTGATGCCGGAGTACAGGGAGAACAGCGATGCGTGTCCGTCCGCTCACTGCTCTCGCCGCGGTTGGCGGTGACGCTGGTGCTGGCCGGATGTGACGAGGCGCGGCTCGGGGCGTTACCGGGCGCCCGGACTCCGAAAGCGTCGGGCAAGCCGGCCCCCGGCTCCTCGCAGCTCGTGCAGCTGCTGGACACCGACCAAGTGCCCGGGGCGCCGATGGCGGGTTTCAATGGGTTGCAGGCGCGCATCCAGCAGGCCACCGCGAGCGGTGCCACGCTCTCGGTGGGCATCCTCGACCGCAAGACCCACGAGCTGGTCTCCAACGGCAACTCGCCTATCGTGGGGACCGCCTCGGTGGCCAAGCTGTTCATCGCCGACGACCTGCTGCTGCAGGAGGCCCGGGGCAAGATTCGGCTGTCTCCCGACGACCGCCGGGCGCTGGACATCATGTTGCAGTCGTCCGACGACGGTGCCGCCGATCGGTTCTGGGATCAGGGCGGCGGCAGCGGCATCATCAGTCAGGTCGCAAGCCGGTACGGATTGCCATCGACGACCCTGCCGTCCGACGGCCGGTGGTGAACACACTGAGCTCGCTGACCGACCGGACACCATCACCCAGGCCGTCAAGACGATGTTCCCCAACGGCCGGACCGGCTCCCCCACCTTCTAGACCGACCGGTCAGCGGCCGGCAGACCCTGATCCCGACCCGGATCGAGATCGGGGCGGCGCTCGCGGGTGCGCCGCAGCGACACCTCCCGGCGCCAGGTGGCGATGCGCGCGTGATCACCGGACAGCAGCACGTCGGGGACGTCGAGGCCGCGCCAGCTCGGCGGCCGGGTGTAGCTGGGCCCCTCGAGCAGGCCGCCCAGCGTCGGCGAGTGCGAATCGTCGCGGTACGACGCCGGATTGCCCAACACCCCGGCGAGCAGCCGCAGCACGGCCTCGATCATCACCACGGCCGCGGACTCCCCGCCCGGCAGCACGTAATCGCCGATCGAGACTTCCTCGACCCGCATCCGGCGACCGGCGTCCTCGACGACGCGCTGGTCGATGCCCTCGTAGCGACCACACGCGAACACCAGATGTGCTTCCGCGGCCCAGCGCTGGGCGGTGGCCTGCTTGAACAGCTTACCCGCCGGTGTCGGTACCACCAATAGTGTTTCGCCGGAACAGATTTCGTCCAGCACGTCGCCCCAGACGGGGGCCTTCATCACCATGCCGGGACCGCCCCCGTAGGGCGCGTCGTCGACGGATCGATGCACGTCGTGCGTCCAGCGCCGCAGGTCGTGCACCTCGATGTCGACCAGACCCGACTCGATCGCCTTGCCCGGCAGCGATTGCCGCAGCGGATCCAGGTAGGCCGGGAAAATCGTGATCACGTTGATCTTCATGCCGATGCGCGCCCCATCTACGTCAGATCCAGCAGACCCTCGGGCGGATCGATTTCGACCATCTGGTCATCCAGCGACACCGACGTGACGATCGCAGTCACGAACGGCACCAACACTTCCCGGACCTGGTCGCCCTCGCCCTGGCGCACCGCCAGCAATTCGCCGGCCGCGGTGTGCAGCACCTCGGCCACGACGCCGACGTCGTGGCCGGTTGTGGTGCGCACGTGCAGACCTTCGAGCTGGTGGTCGTAGTAGGTGTCCGGCTCGTCGATCGGCGGCAGGTCATCGGAGTCCACCACGAACAGGTTGCCGCGCAAGGCATCCGCGGCGTCGCGGTCCGCTACGCCGGCCAGCCGCACCAGCAGCCGCCCGCCGTGTTCACGCACGGTGTCGACGACGAAGCTGCCCGGCGCGACGCTGCCGCGAGACGGCTTGGCGCGCAACGTGTTACCCGGGGCGAAACGGGTGGTGGGGTCGTCGGTGTGAACTTCCACCACCACCTCGCCGGTGATGCCGTGTGCTTTCACGACGCGCCCGACGAGCAGCTCCATGAGTGCGAAGACCCTACTGGTCGGTGTCCACCACGTCGACGCTGATACCGCGGCCACCGATGCCGGCGACAAGTGTGCGCAACGCGGTCGCAGTGCGTCCGCCGCGGCCGATCACCTTGCCCAGATCGTCGGGGTGCACATGCACCTCGACGGTGCGTCCGCGCCGGCTCGTCACGAGGTCGACCCGGACATCGTCCGGGTTGTCCACGATGCCGCGGACCAGATGCTCAACAGCGTCGACGACCACCGTACTCATTGCGACGGCCAGCTTTCCGTAGCGGATTCGGTCGGCTCGGCCGCGGCGTCGGCAGCCGGCGCGTCAGCCTCGGCGGGCGCGCCGGCTGCCTCTTCGCTCTTGGCGGCCTTTTTGGCGGGGGCCTTACTTCTTGGCTTGGTGGCCTCGGTGGTCGGGCCGCCGTCGGCCTCGTCGAGCGCCGCGTTGAACAGCTCCAGCTTGCTCGGCTTCGGCGCGCGAACCTGCAGGCTGCCCTCAGCGCCGGGCAGGCCCTTGAACTTCTGCCAGTCGCCGGTGATCTTCAGCAACTTGAGTACGGGCTCGGTCGGCTGCGCGCCAACGGACAGCCAGTACTGGGCCCGCTCCGAGTTGATCTCGATCAGGCTGGGGTCTTTCTTGGGGTGGTAGCGGCCGATCACCTCGATCGAGCGGCCATCCCGCCGGGTGCGCGCATCGGCGACGGCGATGCGGTACTGGGGGTTACGGATCTTGCCAAGCCGCGTGAGCTTGATCTTGACAGCCATGGTTAAGCGATTTCTCCTGTGTGTGTCACGCTGCAATTCAGCGATCCGGGCGGGATGGCCGGGATCCGGTTTTGCCTCGCGTGTGTGACCGCCGAACAAGCACCCCGGCACGGGGCGGGTCGCGCGGCGGACAGCCGCCCATTGTGCCAGAACGATGCCCGTCGGCAGAAATTCGGCCGAGCCGCGACGCTGCCGTCGCGTCACATCACCCCCTGGAAGACCTTCGTCTCGACCCGGCGGGTCATCCGCCAGTCCGCTGGTGTGCGGACGAATTCGTCGTCGTACCACAGGCCGCAGAACATCACCGGGTCGCCGTTTTTCGCGGGCTCGCCCGGCAACACCATCGGGTTGAAGCACAACACCCGCGACGACGCCGTGTCGCCGTCGATCTGCACCGAGAAGTTGCCGAGCATATGCGCATACACCGGAAAGTTGGGCAGCACCTCGGACAGCCATTTTTGACCTCGGGATAGCTGCCCTCAATTCCGCCCAGGGCCGTGTAATCGATGTAGGCGTCCTCGGTGAACACTTTGTCCAAGTCGTCGAATCGGCGCTGATCGATGGCGGTGGAATAGTCCACCATCAGCTGCTGGATCTCCAGGCGGTCGGAAATTTCGGCCAGGCTCAACATGCATCGATTCAACACGATCCCGTGCCGCGTACTGAGCCGGCCCGAAACGCGCGGGTGCTCACCCCGACCGGTCCCCGGGCGGCCGCGCTAGTGACCGTCCGGGCCGCGACGTCCGCCGCAGATCGCGCCCTACCAAGCAAAGGCGGTGAGGTGAATAATCCCAGTTAGATGGCTTGGTTCGCCTGCTTAGCAAGGCGCAGCGTCCGGCGGCGGCCGCTCCTGGCGATTGCGCACCGGGCAGCTCGTGTCAGCGCTGGTGCCCCGGCGATCCCGATCCGGCGGAGCGGCCCATACCCTGGGACCCGAACGTGTGCCACGACTTCTACTGGGATTACCTAGAGCGTCCACGACATCGGCACCGGCGTCTTCTACTCGCGATCGTCGTTGCCTTTCAAACAGCCGCCGCCACCTGCCGTTACCGCCGCTGCCGTTCTGCCCGGTGCCGCCCTGGCGCCCGTGAGGCACCGGACGCCGAACACGTCCGGACGTTACACTTTGCTGCCATGCGGAACTTCCTGGCCGCAGCTGCTGCGCTGCTCACGG
>NZ_LR655727.1 GCF_902168065.1 Mycobacterium tilburgii
ATCCAGGACCGGCGTAAAGGAGAGCCGAATTGATCTCTGGCGGCAAACACGCATAATGCGGGCTCGTCACTGCAATAACTTAACCGGGACGGACCTGTCTTTGTGGCGTTATGGGGCGGGCGCAATTCGGCGGCCCCGCACTAGTTTCCGGGGCGGGCGTCGGTGGGTTTCCCGCGCTCGGCGATGACTTCGCCGGACACGATCTTGGCCACATACCCGTCGGCGGTCTGGTCCAGCCGCCGGCCACCGGCGGGCAGGTCGTAGGTGATCACCGGCTTGTAAACGTAGTCTGGCGTGGTCAATCACGTTCAGGTCGGCCTTGTATCCGACGGCGATGCGGCCACGATCGGCCAGCCCGGCCACGCGTGGCAGGGACCGATGTCAGCTCGCGGACCGCCTCGGGCACCGAGAAGCGGCCGGACGCGCGGTCGCGGGCCCAGTGTGTACAGAAAGAACGTCGAATAACTGGCGTCGCAGATCATCCCGTAGTGCGCGCCGCCGTCGCCGAGACCGAGCACGACGTCGTCACGGTGCAGCAGTTGTCCCACGGTGTCGAGCGAGTTGCGTTCCATGTTGCTGGTCGCGACCAGCAACATGGCCCGACCGTCGTCGTCGAGCAGCCGGTCGTACGCCTCCTCCATCGGGTCCACCCCGCGCGCCCTGGCCCGGGCGCCGATGCTGTCGGCCGGGTCGGGTTCGTAGTTCGGGGTGTCGCCCAACGGGAAGATCCAGTCCCACATCTGCGCGACGTAGAGGAATCGGGTGGCTCTCGGCGGGCTTGTCGGCCAGGATGCGCGCGCGGACCTCGGGCTTGCGCATCTCGGCCACCTGCTCGGCCAGCAGCAGATGCGCGATCTGCTGATATGAGGGGTAAGAGCACGAACGGGTTGGCGGTGAGCTGCAGCCCGATGATCAACCCGATAGGGGGCAGCTGCGCGGTGACCCGGACGTCGCCCGCATTCTTGTTCGCCTTCTCGACCATGTTGATCGCGTCGGGCCAGGTCGGTTCGCCGGCGTTGGCGACGACGAAGGTGAAGGTGACCGGCAGGTCGACCTCCTCGGCGACGTCGAACACCGTCTGCAGCACGGGTTGTTGATAACCGCCGGCCGGAATGTCGGGCACGAATTGCAGCAGCCCGCCGCCCCCGTTCACGACGCCCTTGGCGATCTCCGCGATCTCCTCGCGGGCCGCGTCGTAACTCGGTATCGGAGAACCGCTTTCGGTCTTGTGAATAGTCAGCCGCGACGACGCGAAGCCCAGCGCCGACCTCCATGGCCTCCTTGGTCAGCGCGCGCATTCGCGCGAGATCCTCGGCGGTGGCCGGTTCCCGGTCGGCGCACGCTGGCCCATCACATAGACCCGTAACGGAGAGTGCGGCAGGTAGGCGGCCACGTCGATGTCACGCTTGCCCGCACCGAGGGCGTCCAGATACTCCGGGAAGGTCTCCCAGCTCCACGGCAGCCCGTCGGTCATCACCACACCGGGAATGTCCTCGACCCCGGCCATGACGTCGACGAGGACGTCGTGGTCTTCCTGGCGGCAGGGTGCGAAGCCGACCCCGCAGTTGCCCATCACTACCGTGGTCACCCCGTGCGCGGAGGACGGTGTCAGGCGGTCCGACCAGATGGACTGTCCGTCGTAGTGCGTGTGCAGGTCCACGAAGCCGGGCGTGACCAACAGGCCGGTCGCGTCGATCTCGCGCTGCGCGGAGCCGCTGCTAGCGGTGCCGTTGCGGGGTTCGATGGCGACTATGACCCCACCGGCTACCCCGACGTCGGCGACGAACGGCTCACCCCGAGACCATCGACGATGGTGCCGTTGCGAATCAGGAGGTCATAGCTCATCTAATCAATCTACGACCGTGCCCTTATTTGTCCAAAATCCTCCAGCTTCCCAGGCTCGTAGTGTCGTTGGTATGTCAGATACCGACGCCGCCCGCGAAATGCTCCGGGACGCGTTCACCCGCTTGATCGAGCACGTCAACGAACTCACCGAGGGACTGACCGACGAGGTGTCCACCTACCGTCCGGCGCCCGACGCCAACACCATCGCCTGGCTGATCTGGCACAGCGCCCGGGTGCAGAACCTTCAGCTGGCGGACGTCGCCGGTGTAGAGGAGGTGTGGACCCGCGACGGCTGGGTGGACCGCTTCGGCCTGGACCTGCCCCGCCGCGACACCGGCTACAAGCACAGCGCCGGGACGTCGCCAAGGTGCGCGTGCCGGCCGACCTGTTGGCCAGCTACTACCACGCGGTGCACAAGTTCACCTGCGACTACGTCGCCACGGTGACCGCGGCGGAGCTGGCCCGCATCGTCGACACCAACTGGGACCCGCCGGTGACCGCCAGCGCGCGGATCGTCAGCATCATCGACGACTGCGCCCAGCACCTCGGGCAGGCGGCATACATTCGCGGCATCGCGCCGTAGCCGGGCCCGTACATTGGGCACGTGCGGATTCCTCGCGACGCTGGTGCTGTGGCTGACCACCACGCTGGTGCTGGCGGTCGCGGTTCCAGCGATGTGGGCCCAACGAACCCTCGTCGACGAGGACGGCTACGCCGCGCCGGCCCAGCGGGCGGCCACCGATCCCGCCCTGCAGTCCGCGATGGCCGGCGAACTCACCATCCGGACGATGACGCTGATCGCCGAGCACGGCGGCGAACGTTATCCGGTCGACAGTGCGCAAATACATGATGCCGCGGCCACTTTCACGGCCGGACCCGCATTCCCGCCGCTGATCGCGACGGCAAACCGCGCGGCGCACCGCTGGCTGTTCGACGGAGCGGACTCCGGCGACTCCTGGGCCATCGACCTCGCCCCGATGCTCAACGACAGTGCGTTCCAACAGATCTTGAGCGAACACAACGTGCAGGTGCCCGCGACGCTGACGGTCCCGCTGACCGCGTCGGTGCCGCATTCGCTGCGGCAGGGCGCCCTGCACCGGCTCGCCGTGTGGGGCCCCTGGGTGAGTCTGGGGGCGGCCGGGCTGTGCGGGGTGTGCGCCCCCTGCTGACGCTGCTGGCGGCGCGACGCCGCGGCAAGGCGATGAGCAGCCTCGGGGTCTCGGCGCTGCTCGTCGGCACGGCCGGCTGGGTGGGCATCGAGGTCGGTGCCCACTATCTCAACGAGGCGCTCAATCGCAGCACGGGCGATGTTCGCCAGATCGCCGACGTCATGGTGCACAACGCGGAAGCGGCTCTGCGCCAATGGCTCAACCTGACGTTGGCCGCCGGCGCGGCGCTCGTGGTGCTCGGCGTCGTCCTCGTGATGCTAGGCAGCCTGATGAAGAAGGCCTAGCTCAGCGGCAGGGTGGCCAAGATCGGTGTGGTCGGTCGCGGAGATCCGGCGCCGAGTTCGAGGGTGAACGCGAGCGCCAGCGGCTTTCCGGGATCGGTCAGCGTCGCCGTCATCGACGATGACACCGCCGCACTAGCCATCGTACCGGCCGACTTCGGGCCCTTGGGCTCGATCAACCACAACTGATACATGGTGCGCGGGGACGGCGCCGCCACGTTGTTCAGCACCAGCACACCGGCGTTGCGGTCACTGGAGAACACCACGGTGGCCGTGCCGTTGGCCAGCAGGCGTGACACCGTCCGCACATCCGGCGCCGCCATCACCTGCTCGGCGACCGACGGTGGTGACTCGGGGCGCAGCACCGCTTGGATGCCGACGCCAGCACGGCGGCCCGCAGATGCGCCGGCGGTTCGACGCTGGTCACGGCCGAGACGACGGCCATCGTTTCCCGGACGGCGCGAACCTCGTCGGTGAAGGCGGCCGCGACTGGCGCGGGCGCGGCTGCGACCTGCCGCTCGATGTCGGCGCGCTCCGCATCGGACACGGCGTGCAGGGCGTACGGCGCGGCGAGTTCGAGCAGTTCGAAGTCGTTGGGAGAGGTCATGCCACGTCCAAGCAGTTGCGTAGTCCACGCAGCGCGTCGCGGATGCGGGATTTGATGGTCGACATTCGCGCACTGTTCGAGTTGCGCAGAACCGTTGCTGCAGTTGGAGATCAGGCCGCTGCTGGTTATGCCCTGGTCGAGCTGCAGCGTGTTCCCGGCGGTGGACCGCGGTGTGCTGCTGGGTTTGAGCGAGTGCTGGATCTCGTCGACGCCGATCCGGTTCTGCATCGCCGTCGTGTAGTCGGGCACCGCGCGCTGCAGCATCGCGGGCAGATTCAACACCAGTGCCACCGCGAGCACAATCATCGTGATCCCGCCGGCGATCTGAATCACCCGTTGTCGCCGGCGGAAGGCCGCCACCCGTTCGGCCACCTGCAGCCCGGCCAGCACGAAAGCCAACTGCGGCAATGCATTTCCGAGCGCGAACGTCGTGGTCAACACGATAGTGGCGGGGCCGAGCTACGCCGTGCCCCCGGCGACGACGATAGCGGCCAGCACCGGGCCTGCGCTCGGCACGTACAACGCGCCGAGTGTCAGTACAAGGACGAAACCGTATGCGTTGCACCAGAATTGGCGCTGGGTGCGGCAAACGGCCGCTCGACCAGGTGCTGCAGCGGCGGGAAGATCAACCCCAGGCCGATCAGGACCAACACCACCAGCGCCGCCCACCGGATGGCCTCCTGCGGCAGATGCAGTGCCGACAGCAGGGCGGACCCGATCAGCGTGGCCAGGCTGAACCTGCACACCAGCCCGGCGATCACCAGGTAGGGTCGCATCGCGGAATCCAGGCCGCGGGAGCGTGCCCGGTTGGTGGCAGGATGCACGGCGAGATGCCGGTGATCAGGCCGCCGAGGAGGCCGATGAGCGCAATGGTGTTCATACAATGGTATTCGCAGCCGTCAGGGTGTCGGATGGGATTTCAAAGACTGTGACTTACCACGGTAACTGTCTGCGGCGAGTGGGGTACCGCCCGCGTCGTCGCAGCGACCGTTGCCGGCGGGACGGGAACCGGCCGCGGCCGGGACCGAACGCGCATCGGCCACCAGAACCAGCGTCCCAATAGGGCGGTGATGGCGGGCGTGATGAACGATCGCACGATCAGCATGTCGAACAGCAGACCAAGCCCAATCGTCGTGCCCAGCTGGCCGATCACCCGCAGATCGCTGACCACCGTGGACGCCATCGTGATGGCGAACACCAGCCCGGCGTTGGTCACCACCCTGCCGGTGCCGCCCATCGAACGGATGACGCTGGTTTCAGCCCGGCATGAATCTCCTGCCGGAACTGCGACACCAAAAGCAGGTTGGAGTCAGATCCCACGGCCAGCAACACGATGACCGACATTGCGAGCACCGACCAATGCAGCGGGAACCCGAGCAGATTGCTGCCAGATCAGGACTGTCAGGCCGAAGGAAGCGTCAAAGGAAAACGCGACGGTGCCCACGATGACGGCGGCGGAGACGAATGCCCGAATGAGGATCAGCATGATTACGAAAATGAGGCACAGCGCGGAAACTTCGGCGATGATGAGGTCGTAGTTGGCGCCTTCGGAAATGTCTTTGAACAACCGCAGCCGTGCCCGCCACGTAGATCTTGGCGTCTTCCAGCGAAGTTCCCTTCAAGGACTCCTCGGCTGCGGCGATGTTGTCCCGCAATTGGTCTGTGGCATGGACCATTTTGTGGGTGACGCCGTCCATGTCGTGGGTCACCGTTGCTGTCTGTGCGGTGATGCCGTACACGCGCTGCAAGGCGTCGATGGATTGCTGGAGATCGTCGGCCTCCTTCAACAGGTCGTTCATCCGACCCCGCTGGTACTTCATGGTTTGCAGCTGGCCGGCGTTTTGCATGCTCAGCTGAAACGGTATCGGGGTGTGATCCATCGTGGTTCCGTCGGGCCTGGTAATGCCTTGCACCCGAGCGATTCCCGGAACCCGGAAGACGCCCTTGGCCAACCGGTCCAATATCAGCGTGTCGGTCGGGTTGCGCAGATCGTGATCCTCCTCGATCAGCAAAACCTCGGGCTTGAGCCGCGCCTGGGAAATATGGCGGTCGGCCGCCGCGAATCCTTGGTTGGCCGGCAGCGACGTCGGCAGAAACGCGCGGTCGTTGTAACTGGCGGTGTACCCGGGCAGCGTGACCAAGCCGACGAGCGCCAACGCGCAGGACGCGGCCAGAACGGGGAGGTGCCAACGAACCACCACGGCACCCACCCGTCGCCAGCCGCGGTGTTGGGGCGGTCTTTATGGGGTCGAACAGGCCGAACCAGCTGCCGATGACAGGACCGCCGGTCCGAGCGTGAGCGCGACGACGACCGCGACGATCGTCCCCAGCGCGCAGGGCAGTCCCATGGTGTTGAAATACGCAAGCCGGGCGAAGCTGAGGGAGAAGGTGGCTCCCACGATACGTCAATCGCGGAACCCGCGATGACGTGGGCGGTGCCGCGATACGTTGTGTAGAAATCGGTTTCGGGATCTTTGCCGGACGGCCAGGCTTCCTGATATCGCCCGATGACGAATATCCCGTAGTCGGTTCCGGTCGCGATGGCCAGCGAGGTGAGCAGGCTGACCGCAAACGTGGTGAGCCCGATCGAAGTGTTGTGTCCGAGCACTGCGACGGCTGTACGTGCCGCCGTCGTCTCGACGCCGACCGTGAGCAGAAGCAGGGCGACGGTGACGATCGAACGGTAGACGACCAGCAAGACAATTGAGATCACGACGACGCGGGCGGCGACCATCTTCGTCATCGACTCGTCGCCGCTGTTATGCATGTCGGTAGCGATCACCGACGCACCGGTGATCCACTGGCCAACCATAAGTCCGGAACGCTTCGCACATACCGGGTTTCGGCGCGTAGCTTGGCGACCAGTCGCTCGTAGTAGGCGTGCGCGTCGTCCCCGAGGGGTTTGGCGGCCTCCAGCACGATCATCGCCGAATTGTCGGAATCTCCCTAGGCAGAAGGTGTATGCGTTGACCTCATGCGAAATCCGGTCGGCTTTGACCTCGCCGGCGATCGTGATCCGGCAACCGATGCTGTCGCTATTGCCTTAGGGTGGAACCTGTGGGGTTGCCCACGGCATACGAGTTCGGTGTCCACGTTTCGAATGCGCAGATTATCTAAACCTTACCTAAAAACTGTCTGTACACCCTCGGGGCACCGGTTTCCATTCGGGGGAGCGAGTGTGATGAACCTTAGTGTTTTCGTCTCAATGCGCAGGCCAAGAGGCTAGCGAAAAGCACGCACTGTGCGTTACGCTTGGTCGGTGGCGCAACTCACGTTTCAGCGCGCCCGCTCGGAAGAGAATAAACGCCGGCGTGCTGCGGTGCTCGTGGAGGCCGCGCGCTCGCTGGCGCGTGAGAAGGGCGTCGCCTCGGTCACCTTGACCGCGGTCGCCGGCCGGGCCGGGATTCACTACTCGGCGGTGCGCCGCTATTTCACCTCGCACAAAGAGGTTCTGTTGCATCTTGCCGCCGAAGGGTGGGTGCGCTGGTCGGATTCGGTGTGCGAGAAGCTCGCGGAGCCGGGCCCGATGTCGCCGACACGAGTCGCCGAGACGTTGGCCGACGGGCTGGCCGCCGACCCGTTGTTCTGTGATCTGCTCGCCAACCTGCATTTGCACCTCGAGCATGAGGTCGAAGTCGAGCGGGCCGTCGACATTCGGCGGACCATCTCCGCGGCCGCGGTCGCGCTCGCCGACGCCATTGAACGTGCGTTGCCCGGCCTCGGTCGCTCCGGCGCGTTCGACAGCATGATCGCCGCCTATTCGTTGGCGGCAGCGTTCTGGCAGATCGCCAACCCACCGAAGCGACTCGCCGACCAGCCCGAGTCCATCCCGCCCGAGTGGAACATAGACTTCGTCTCCGCCCTCACCCGGGTACTCTCTGCCACCTGCATCGGTCTCGTCGCCGAATCGCAACGAGCGCAACGAGATTGACGTCGTTCCGCATATGAGCAATTAGCCCGGCCCTGGCCGGGCTAATTCGCGAGGGTCTCGGGGCTAACGGGTCAAGCCCAGTTCCAGACCGACATGTCGCCGGGCGGGTACTGCATGCAGATGTCGGTGCTCTTGGCCACGACGCCCTTGTTGTTGAAGAAGATCTTCATGTGGTTGGGCCAGGCCACCCACAGCGGGTCGGATACCGGCGCGTAGAAGTTCTCCGAGTAGCCGCGACGGTCCTGCGGCGCTAGCGCGAAGAACCAGTGCGCCTTGTCGATCGTCGCCTGCTGGACGTTCGGGTGGTTGTTGAAGTCGATCATGTACCGCTGGTAGTACACCGGGCTGGTGTCCCGGGTGGCGGCGAGGATCTGCTCGGCGTCGCAGCTAGTGTTGATCATCCGGCGGGGGATGGGAAAGTCTTCCGTGGAGTCGGCGACCGCGGTCTGTGGGAAGGCCACAGCGTCCATACCGAGGGCAACAGCGACAGCGCCTGCGTGCAGGAATGAACTCAGCCGAGACATAGAGATAACGGTAGCACTTCGACTGATACGCGGGCGAGTCTCCGCCAACTTTCTAGTTCGGCTTAGTAGCTATCGCTATCAGGGACGATGACGTGCGAGGGGTCGGGGCGCAGCTCCGGCAGGGCCTGGCTGTAGTCGCCGAACGGGCCGTCGCGCCGCTCCACCGCCGCCCGCACTCCCTGCGTTGCGGCGGTGCGGATGAAGCCCAGGGCGTCCGGATATTGCGCATCAGGCCGTTGAGGATGCCGCCCAGCGTCTGGGTGGAGGCCAACCCCATGTTCTCGTAGGCCTGGTTGAGCTTCTGCGCCTGCAGCTGCGACCACGGAATCCGTGCCAGTTCGGCGGCGATCTCCGCGAGGCGTGCCTCGAGACGGGCGAACGGCACCGCCTCGTTGATCAGCTCGATCTCGGGCCTCGATCTCGTCGGGCATCGGCGGGACGATCGTGTTGAGGCGCTCGGGGCGGTTCAGCGTGATGGTGGCTACCGGGCCAGCGGTCCGGTAGAGCAGGGTTTCGAAGTCGGACGCGGAACGCGAACGTCGATGCAGGCATAGTCCGAGTGGGGCTAGCGCTATTGGCCGGGCGGGTCGGGTTCGCGATTCTCCGGGTTCGACGCGTAGATCCGGTCGCCGATCTTCAGGTACGGCGTCGTCAGATAGGCCGTCACCACGACGATGCTGCCGAAGATCAGCGTGGTCATCACCCCGTTCGGCCAGAGTTTGCCGGTGCCGAACGCGAAAAAGAGGACGCCCAGCGCTGAGGTGCCCCAGTAGAAATAGCGCCCCTTGCGGCGCTGGGCGATGAAGCGAAAGCAGGACTGCGCCCAACCGGCGATGATCAGGACCAGGCTGGCGATGACCAAACCGAATTCGATGATGTCGAGAATCTTCACGGTTGGCCTCCCAGCGTCCGCCACAGAAACGAATAACTCAGCGCCGCCTTGAACGCGGCCTGCTCGTTGTCCGCCGCGCCGGCGTGTCCGCCCTCGATGTTCTCGTACAGCCAGACCCGGTGGCCGGCCGCCTGCAGTGCCGCGACCATCTTGCGGGCGTGGCCGGGATGTACCCGATCGTCGCGCGTCGACGTGGTGAACAGCACCGACGGGTAGCGTCGGATCGACGAAATATTATGGTATGGCGAGTATTTGGATATGAACTCCCAGTCGTCCGGATTGTCCGGGTCGCCGTACTCGGCGACCCACGACGCGCCGGCCAGCAGCACGTGGTAGCGCTTCATGTCCAGCAGCGGCACGTCGCACACCAGCGCGCCGAATTTCTCCGGGTATTTGGTCAGCATGATGCCCATCAGCAGTCCGTCGTTGCTGCCGCCCTGCGCGCCAAGCTGTGCCACGGTGGTGATGCCGCGTGCCACCAAATCGTCTGCCGCCGCTGCGAAATCCTCATCCACCTTGTGCCGGTTCTCGCGCATCGCCTGGGTGTGCCAACACGGGCCGTATTCGCCACCACCGCGGATGTTGGCCATCACGTAGGTGCCGCCGCGGGCCAGCCACAGCCGGCCTAACACCCCGCTGTAGCCGGGTGTCCGGGACGACTCGAAACCCCCGTAACCGCCGAGCAGGGTGGGTCCGGGCCCGGCGGCGGCCCGCGAACGTACTATGAAATACGGGATGCGGGTCCCGTCCTTCGACGGCACAAAATACTGTTGCACGTCCAGGTTCTCGGCGTCGAAGAACGCCGGTGCGGACTTGATAGGTTCGAGGTGCCGAGCGTCGGTACCGCGCAAGAGCTGAGATGGCGTAGTGAATCCGCTTGAATCCAAAAAGAATTCGTCGCCAGTGTCGTCGGCGGCGACAACGACGGTATTGGTCGCCGGAGGTATCCCGGTGACCACCTCGCGTCGCCAGGTTCCCGTCGTGACGATTTCGACGCGGCTGGCCACATCGGCCAACGTCACCAGCAGCAGCCGGTCCCGGGTCCACGCGCTCTGATGCAGGAAGGTGTGCTCGTAGGGTTCGAACACAATCTGTAAATCTATTGTCCCGCTGATGAATTCGTAATATTTGGCGGCCAGCAGGGAGCCCGCGCGATAGGTGATGGTGCCGACGATCCAATCGCTGCGCAGCTCGATCAGCAACCACTCGCGGTGTACCGACACGCTGGCGTCGGTGGGAACGGCGATTCGGATCATCTCCGAGCCGAGGACTTCGTAGATCTCGGAGTTCCAAAAGTCAATCGAGCGGACGGCGAAACAGCGTTCGAAACCCGGCGTGCGGTCGACGTTCGCCGAGACTCTGACATCGCTGGGGGTCCCCTCGAACAGTGTCTCGGCCTCCTCGAGTGGGGTGCCGCGGCGCCACCGTTTGACGATCCGCGGATAACCGGACTCGGTCAGCGAGCCGGGGCCAAAGTCGGTACCCACCAGCACCGTGTCCGGATCCACCCACCCGATGTCGGACTTGGCTTCCGCAAGGGTGAACCCGTCAGCGATGAATTCTCGTGTGGCCATGTCGAATTCGCGCACGATCACTGCGTCCGAACCGCCGCGGGACAGATTGATCAGCGCCCGGGTGAATTCCGGCTCGATCATCGTGGCGCCGGCCCACACCCATTTCTCGTCGTCGGCGTGCCCCAGCGCGTCCACGTCGATCAGCACGTCCCAGTCCGGCGCGTCGCTGCGGTAGCTGTCCAGGGTGGTGCGTCGCCACAGCCCGCGCGGGTTGGTGGCGTCGCGCCAGAAGTTGTAGAGGTAATCGCCGCGGCGCCGCACGTAGGGGATCCGCGCGTCGGTGTCGAGAACTCCCAGCGCCTCGGTGCGCATCCGCTCGAACTCGTCGTCGCAGAATTCGGCCAGCGTCGGTTCGTTGCGGGCGCGCACCCAATCCAGGGCCTGCTCGGAGGTGACATCCTCCAGCCATAGGTAGGGGTCGTCTTGCTCGCGATTCTCGGCGGCAGCAACCTCTGCGGTCATGGAAGCCATTGTGGCCCCAGCGGTAGTATGAGCTGTAGCACAAGAGTGGTTGACGGGCCGAGCGAGGAGCCGAAAGATGACCGTTTTCGCACGTCCAGGTGCCGCTGGGGCGCTGATGTCGTACGAGTCGCGGTACGACAATTTCATAGGAGGTCAATGGGTCGCACCGAAACAAGGGCCGGTACTTCGAAAACCCGACACCGGTGTCCGGCCAAACGTTCTGCGAAGTGGCGCGGTCCGACGAGGCCGACGTCGAGAAGGCGCTCGATGCCGCGCACGCCGCCGCCCCGGCATGGGGCAAAACCTCCCCCGCCGATCGTGCAACGGTGCTGAACAAGATCGCCGACCGCATTGAGGCCAACCGGGACTCGCTGGCGGTGGCCGAGGTCTGGGACAACGGCAAACCGATCCGCGAAACGCTCGCCGCCGACATCCCCTTGGCCGCCGATCATTTCCGGTACTTCGCCGCGGCCATCCGCGCCCAGGAGGGCTCGCTGTCGCAGATCAACGAGGACACAGTTGCCTACCACTTCCATGAGCCGCTCGGCGTCGTCGGGCAGATCATCCCGTGGAACTTTCCGAATCCTGATGGGCGCCTGGAAGCTGGCCCCGGCGCTGGCCGCCGGGAACACGGTGGTGCTCAAGCCCGCCGAGCAGACTCCGGCCTCGATCCTCTAACCTGATGTCGCTGATTGGCGACGTCATCCCGCCGGGGGTGGTGAACATCGTCAACGGGTTCGACGTCGAGGCCGGCAAGCCACTGGCGTCCAGCGACCGCATCGCGAAGGTGTCGTTCACCGGGGAGACCACGACGGGCCGGCTGATCATGCAGTACGCCTCGCAGAACCTGATCCCGGTCACCCTGGAACTCGGCGGGAAAAGCCCGAACATCTTCTTCTCCGACGTGATGGCGGCCAACGACAACTTCCAGGACAAGGCGCTGGAGGGGTTCACCATGTTCGCCCTCAATCAGGGCGAAGTTTGCACCTGCCCGTCGCGCAGCCTAATCCAGTCCGATATTCACGACGAGTTCCTGGAGCTCGCCGCGATCCGCACCAAGGCCGTCCGCCAGGGCGACCCGCTGGATACCGAGACCATGTTGGGCTCGCAGGCCTCCAACGATCAGCTGGAAAAGATCTTGTCCTACATCGAGATCGGCAAGGGGGAGGGCGCCAAGCTCGTCACCGGCGGTGAGCGCGCCGAGCTGGGCGGCGACCTGTCCGGCGGCTACTACGTGCAGCCCACCACCTTCTCTGGCAACAACAAGATGCGCATCTTCCAGGAGGAAATTTTCGGGCCGGTGGTGGCGGTGACGTCGTTCACCGACTTCGCTGACGCGATGAGCATCGCCAACGACACCATCTACGGCCTGGGCGCCGGGGTGTGGAGCCGCGACGGCAACACCGCCTACCGGGCCGGACGCGAGATCAAGGCCGGCCGGGTGTGGGTGAACTGCTACCACGCTTACCCGCCGCACGCGGCGTTCTGTGGTTACAAGCAGTCCGGGTTCGGCCGTGAAACCCACAAAATGGCGCTCGAGCACTACCAGCAGACCAAGAACCTGCTGGTGTCCTACGCCGAAAAGGCGCAGGGCTTGTTCTGATGAGCTAGGTCCCGGCCGGCGTCGTCGTCAACGCCGCGGCCGCCGATTTGCTGGCCACGCTGCAGGATCGGCACGGCCCGGTGATGTTTCACCAGTCGGGAGGCTGCTGCGACGGGTCATCGCCGATGTGTTACCCACCCGGCGACTTCCTCGTCGGCGACCGCGACGTCCTGCTCGGCATCCTCGGCGTGGGGGCCGACGGCGTCCCGGTGTGGATTTCGGGTCCGCAGTACCAGGCTCACTATCGAGGCGAGAACAAAACCCAGCTAATCATCGACGTGGTGCCCGGACAGGGCGGCGGGTTTAGCTTGGAGGCCCCCGAGGGTGTGCGCTTTCTCAGTCGCGGCCGCGTCTTCACCGATTAGGAAAAGCTCAGCTAGAGGCCGAATCGGTGATCACCCGGGCGGTGTACGAACGGGGTGAGCGGCCCTCGGTTCGGGGCCCGGTGATTGACCCCGTGATTGAGCTGGTGGTTGACGAAGCCGTGCCAGAAACGTGCCCGCCCGTATTCGCTGACTCAGTAACCTCGATGAGGTGATCCCTTTACCGCGTCCCTGGTTACTGGCCAGCGCGATGCTGATGGGCACCGCGGTCGGCCTGCTGGTGGGGGTGGCGCTGACCGTGCTGATACATACCCCGGTCCGCCCCGACCTGGTGATTGTCCTGGTCGTCGGGTTGCCCAGCGTGCTCGGGCTGTTGACCATCCTGTTATCCGGACGGCGATGGGTCACCATGCTGGGCGCGTTCATCCTGGCCCTGGGGCCCGGTTGGTTCGGGGTGCTGGTGGCCATCGAGGTGACGGGCCGTGGCTGACAACGAAACCGAACGCGGTCCCGCCACCAACCCGGGCACCGAGCCGTTCGTCCCCGACTTCGCCGACGACACCGGCCCCGGCACGCAGGGATTCGTGCCGGATTTCGACGACACCGGCGCCCAGCCGATCCCCATCGTCGGCGAGCCTCGGGCCCCGAAGAAGGACGCCGGCGGACCGGACAAGGACGACGTCGCGGACGCTTTCGAACCGGACGCCGGGGCGGAGGAGCCGATCGGCACGCCGGTGCAGTCGGTCACCGTGCCGGGCCGCTACCAATACCTGAAATGGTGGAAGCTGGCGCTGGTGATCCTCGGCGTGTGGGCGGTGACCGCCGAGGTCGGCCTGAGCCTATTCTACTGGTGGTATCACACGCTCGACAAGGCGGCGCCCGTATTCGTGACGCTGGTCTACGTGGTCGCCTGTGTGGTCGGCGGGGTAATGCTGGCGATGGTGCAGGGCCGGCCGGTGGTCGCGGCGCTGTCCATCGCCGTGCTGGCGGGACCGTTCGGCTCGCTGCTCGCCGCGGCCCCGCTGTACGGCTACTACTACTGCGCCCGGGTCGGCCACTGTCTGATCGGCGTCGTCCCGTATTGACCGACCGGCCGGGGTGGTGTGGCCCACGGTGTCGTGCGGTGAGAAGTCGCCGCCCACTAATGTGGGCTCGTGACTTCCCACTATGACGTTGTTGTCCTCGGAGCCGGTCCCGGCGGTTATGTCGCAGCCATCCGCGCCGCGCAACTGGGCCTGAATACCGCAGTCGTCGAACCGAAGTATTGGGGCGGCGTTTGCCTCAACGTCGGCTGCATCCCGTCCAAGGCGTTGCTGCGCAACGCCGAACTCGTGCACATCTTCACCAAAGACGCCAAGACTTTTGGCATCAGTGGCGAGGTGTCCTTCGATTACGGGGTGGCGTTCGATCGCAGTCGCAAGGTGGCCGAGGGTCGCGTCGCCGGTGTGCACTTCCTGATGGAAAAGAACAAAATCACCGAGATCCACGGCTACGGACGGTTCACCGACCCGCGCACGCTCTCGGTCGATCTCAATGACGGTGGCACCGAGACGGCCTCCTTCGACAACGCCATCATCGCCACCGGTAGCAGCACCCGCCTGGTGCCCGGTACCTCGTTGTCGGAAAACGTGGTCACCTACGAAGAACTGATCATGTCGCGTGAGTTGCCGGAGTCGATCATCATCGCCGGCTGCGGGGCGATCGGCATGGAGTTCGGCTACGTGCTGAAGAACTACGGCGTCGACGTGACCGTCGTCGAGTTCCTGCCGCGCGCGCTGCCCAACGAGGACACCGAGGTCTCCAAAGAGGTCGAGAAGCAGTTCAAGAAGCTCGGCGTCAAGATCTTGCTCGGCACCAAGGTCGAGTCGATCACCGACGAGGGGTCCGTGGTCCGGGTCGCGGTCAGCAAGGACGGTAAGTCCGAGGAACTCAAGGCCGAAAAGGTGTTGCAGGCCATCGGTTTTGCACCCAACGTCGAGGGCTACGGCCTGGACAAGGCCGGCGTCGCGCTGACCGATCGCGGGGCGATTGGGATCACCGACTACATGCGCACGAACGTGGACCGCATCTTCGCAGTCGGTGACGTCACCGGCAAGCTGCAGCTCGCCCACGTGGCCGAGGCCCAAGGTGTGGTGGCGGCCGAAACTATCGCCGGCGCAGAGACTTTGGCGCTTGGTGACTACCGGATGTTGCCGCGCGCCACCTTCTGCCAACCGAATGTCGCGAGCTTCGGGCTCACCGAGGAGCAAGCCCGGGCAGAGGGCTGCGACGTTGTCGTCGCCAAATTCCCGTTCACGGCCAACGCGAAAGCGCACGGGGTGGGCGACGCCAGCGGTTTCGTCAAGCTGATCGCCGACGCCAAATACGGCGAATTGATCGGCGGCCACCTAGTTGGCCACGACGTGTCCGAGCTGCTGCCCGAGCTGACGCTGGCGCAGAAGTGGGATCTGACCGCGACCGAGCTGGCCCGCAACGTGCACACCCACCCAACCATGTCCGAGGCGCTGCAGGAGTGCTTCCATGGCCTCATCGGCCACATGATCAACTTCTGAGCCGGTACATGCTGCGCGGCGAGACCATTCTCGGTGCCCTCGGCGGGGCCGCGACCGGCTATGTGCTGTGGTTGTTTGCCATTTCGGTCGTCAGTGATAACGCGACCGTCGGGCACTGGGCGCCGCTGGTGCTGCTGGCGTCGGTGGCGCTCGGCGTCGCTGCCGCAATCTTCGGTTGGCAACTGCGGCGCCAAGGCAAGTATCTGTGGGCGGCGTTCGCGTTCGACCTGCCGGTGCTGCCGGTGATTCTGACGCTGGCCGTGCTGGTCGACGTGCTCGCTTGACGCCTTACCGCGGGTTGTCCAATTCGATGTTCAGCGCGCTGATGGTCGCCGCCAATCCATCGTATTGTGTTGCAAGCAAACATAATTAGATCAGACGGCGCCGGTCGAGATGCATAGCAAGCTGTTGCCAGGTGGGGTCGCTGATGGACCGGTTGTTGATCAGCTCGTCGATCGCGTTGAGCAGCGCCTGCTGACGCGCGCTCAAGATCACGCGCGGTCCGTCACCGGTGGGGGCGTCGGGCCACGCGAAGATCGCCTCCTGCACCTGCGCGTCTAGACCGAACTGGCGGCCCATCCGGCGATGGTGCTGCAATTCGTATTCGCTGCCGCGCAGATGCGCGACCCGCAGGATCACCAATTCGGTGTCGATCCGGAGCAGCCGGCCGCGCAGCAGCCGCCCGCCGTACAGCGACCACGTCCAGAACAGGCTTTGGCGCTGGCCGAGAGTGGTGAACAGATGCATCTCCGGCGCGGAGACGGTGCGGGCGGCCGCCTTTGCCAGCGCCCAGTTGATCGGGCCCAGCCGGCGCAACTTGGTGGACGACGGAATGCGGGCGACGTGGCCCGGTGATCGGTCATGGCTGCTTCACCAGGTACGGCGACACCGTGCTGCGGTGCTCGTCGAGACTGAGTGCGCGACCCAGCGCCGGGAAGGCCCGCTGTAGATAGTTATCGCGTTCGCAGACACGGCAACCCGCACCGATGGAGGTGGCAACGTTACCCGACAAATCGAGTCCTTCCGAGTATACGAGCCGGTGCGCGTGCCGCAGCTCGCAGTCCAGTCCGATCGCAAAGGTCTTACCCGGCTGACCCTACCGGGCGGCGCGGCGTTCGACGGTGCGCGCCACCCACATGTAGTTGCGACCGTCGGGAATCTGGGCGATCTGCACCAAGATCTTGCCCGGGTTGGCGAACGTCTCGTAGACATTCCACAGTGGGCAGGTCCCGCCGCTGGACGAGTAGTGAAAACCGGTGGCGGACTGGCGTTTGACATGTTTCCGGCCCGATCCACCCGGACGAACGAGAACGGCACCCCCACATCGAGGGCCACTGCATCGTCGAAAGCTGGTGCGCGATGGTCTCGTAGCTCACCGAGTAGAACGCCGACAGCCGTTCGACGTCGTACCGGAAATTCTCGTCCACGTCGTGGAACTGGCCATAGGGGAGGACCGCGGCGGCGGCAAGTAGTTTGGCCAGACCCAGCCGTGCCAGCGTGTGCGACTCGGGGCTGGTGAACTTGCCGTCCGCGACCATGCTGTCGATCAGGTCACCGAACGCGAGATAGGCCAATTCGGCGGCCATCTTGAACACCTGCTGACCCTGCGACAGGTGATTGCTGATCTCCAGCGTCTTGGTCTTGGCGTCGTAGCGGTTGCAACACGGTGTCACCGAGATCGACTCGCCGGTTGATGTGCACGCCGTGCACCTCGGTGAGGCGGCGGGTCAACTCGTGGGTTAGATCGCCCTGGTTGAGCCGGGTGTGCAGGGTCATGTCCTCGGCGGCGGTATCCAGCTCGTGCAGGTAGTTCTGCCGCTCATAGAAGTAATTGCGCACCTCTTCGTGCGGCATCGTGATCGACCCGCTGCCGCTGCCGTCGGAGTAACGCTCCTCGGTGGCCGCGGTCAGCTGGACGGTGGTGAGCCGGTAGTGCCGGTACAGGTTGACCACCGCGCGGAATGGGCGCCGACTGTGTCGGCGACCTCGGAGGGTATCGACGTTGATGCCCAGATCGCGATCCATCGTCACCTCCCGCAGCTCGGCGACCAGCCGGGTGTCGTCCTGGGAGGCGAAGAACGTCGCGTTCACCCCGAACAGTTCGGTGATGCGCAGCAGCACGGCCATGGTCAGCAGGCGCAACATCGTGCTCGATCTGATTGAGGTATCTCGGCGAGATCTCCAGCATCTGGGCCAGGGCGGCCTGCGAGAGCCCGCGCTCGTTGCGCAGTTGGCGAACCCGTGAACCAACGTACATTTTCGACATCCAGCGCGCCTACCTGCAATGCCAAGGAAGACTTAGCAGACTTGGCAGCCGTCGGCGGTTCTCGACATCGTTTGGCGTTTTGCCTTCTCGTTGGCATGATTCGCACGGAGCCCTGAGGTGGACTCGGGGGGGGGGTCGCTGGCTCGGGTCAGTTAATTAGGTCGACTGGGGAGCGAAGTCGTGAGTCTGGACAAATCAATGATGCCGGTGCCCGACGGTCACCCCGACGTGTTCGACCGCGAATGGCCGCTGCGCGTGGCCGACATCGACCGCACCGGCCGGCTGCGGCTGGACGCCGCGTGCCGGCACATCCAGGACATCGGCCAGGACCAGCTGCGCGAGATGGGCTTCGAGGAGACCCACCCGCTGTGGATCGTGCGACGCACCATGCTCGATTTGCTGCGGCCCATCGAGTTCCAGGATATGCTGCGGTGTCGACGGTGGTGTTCGGGTACCTCGAACCGGTGGTGTGAGATGCGGGTCCGCATCGACGGGCGCAAGGGCGGCCTGATCGAGTCCGAGGCCTTCTGGATCAACATCAACCGCGATACCCAGATGCCGTCGCGTATCTCCGACGACTTCCTCGCCGGCCTGCACAAGACGACGTCGGTGGACCGGTTGCGGTGGAAGGGCTATCTCAAGCCGGGTAGCCGCGACGATGCCACAGAGATCCACGAATTCCCGGTCCGGGTCACCGATATCGACCTGTTCGACCATATGAACAACTCAGTGTACTGGAGCGTCATCGAGGACTACCTGGCGTCGCATCTGGCGCTCATGGCCCGGCCGCTGCGGATCACCATCGAGCACGAGGCACCGGTGGCGCTCGGCGACAAGCTGGAGATCATCTCGCACATCCATCCGGCCGGTTCGACCGATCAGTTCGGTCCCGGGCTCGTCGATCGGCCTGTTACAACGCTCACATATGCGGTCGGCGACGAGACTAAAGCGGTCGCCGCGCTGTTCAATCTTTAACAGGACAAGCGTCCCGTTAAATTGTGCGCTGACCTGCGCATTCCGGTTACCGGCGGGTAGCTTCTGAACCGGTTCAGTTAGCCGCATCTTCGCAACCTTCGCAATATGGGCGCGCAGTCATGGCCGAAATTGGCAAGGAAAATGGGTGGACCTGCATCAACACCCTGTGTCATTGTCGGTTGAGCATACGAGCGAAGTTGAGCCACAGTCATCGCAAGACGCGCGGTCCCGGCTCAGAAGAACATAAGGAGCAAGCCCAATGTCTGTTGTTGGCACCCCGAGAAGCGCCGCAGAGATTCAGCACGACTGGGACACCAACCCCCGCTGGAAGGCGATCAGCCGCACCTACACCGCCGAGGACATCGTGGCCCTGCAGGGCACCGTCGTCGAGGAGAGCACGTTGGCCCGGCGCGGCGCGGAGGTGTTGTGGAACCAGCTGCACGAGCTCGAGTTCGTCAACGCGCTGGGCGCGCTGACCGGCAACCAGGCGGTCCAGCAGGTCCGTGCCGGCCTGAAGGCCATCTACCTGTCGGGTTGGCAGGTCGCCGGTGACGCCAACCTGGCTGGCCACACCTACCCCGACCAGAGCCTGTACCCGGCCAACTCGGTGCCGCAGGTAGTGCGCCGCATCAACAACGCGCTGCTGCGTGCCGACCAGATCGCCAAGGTCGAGGGCGACACCTCGGTGGAGAACTGGCTGGCCCCGATCGTCGCCGACGGTGAAGCCGGCTTCGGTGGCGCGCTGAACGTCTACGAGCTGCAGAAGGCGATGATCGCCGCGGGTATCGCCGGCTCGCACTGGGAGGACCAGCTGGCCTCGGAGAAGAAGTGCGGCCACCTGGGCGGCAAGGTGCTCATCCCGACCAGCCAGCACATCCGGACCGTTACCTCAGCCCGGCTAGCCTCCGACATCGCCGACGTGCCGACCGTGATCATTTCCCGCACCGACGCCGAGGCCGCGACCCTGATCACCTCCGACGTCGACGAGCGCGACAAGCCGTTCATCACCGGTGAGAGGACCAAGGAAGGCTTCTTCCACGTCCGCAACGGTCTGGAGCCGTCCATCGCCCGCGCCAAGGCCTACGCGCCGTACTCCGACCTGATCTGGATGGAGACCGGCACTCCGGACCTCGAGCTCGCGGCCAAGTTCGCCGAAGGCGTCAAGGCTGAGTTCCCGGACCAGATGCTGGCTTACAACTGCTCGCCGTCGTTCAACTGGAAGAAACACCTGGACGACGCGACCATCGCGAAGTTCCAGAAGGATTTGGCCGCGATGGGCTACAAGTTCCAGTTTATCACCCTGGCCGGATTCCATGCCCTCAACTACGCGATGTTTGATCTAGCTTACGGCTACGCCCGCAACCAGATGAGCGCCTACGTGGAATTGCAGGAGCGCGAGTTCGACGCCGAAGAGCGCGGCTACACCGCGACCAAGCACCAGCGCGAGGTCGGTGCCGGTTACTTCGACCGGATCGCCACCACAGTCGACCCGACGTCGTCGACCACTGCGCTGGCCGGCTCCACCGAAGAGGGCCAGTTCCACTGACGATGCGCGGCCCTTGACCGCGAGGAGGAAGTGGAACCACGAGGTGAGCCACTTACGATGCGCGGCTCTGACCGAACGTAGCATCGGTGGTGAGTTTCCGATCGAATCTTCGCCCCCAGTACACGTTCGGAGCGGTGAAGATTAGCTGAAGTAGCAATAGGCCCCGCCCGGGATCGCCAGGCGGGGCCTATTGCGGTCAACCAGAACACAATGGAGAAACTACAGTGAGCGACACACGGATTCAGCGAGTAGGGGTCCTCGGGGCCGGGCAGATAGGACACGGAATCGCCGAAGTCTCCGTCCGCGCCGGCGTCGCCGTCACCGTGTACGAGACCACCGACGCCCTGGTCATCGCGGGCCAAAACCGCATTGTGAAGTCGCTGGAGCGGGGAGTCAGCGCGGGCAAGGTGACCGAGCGCGAGCGTGACCGCGGACTGAGCCAGCTCACCTTCACCACCGACCTGAACGACCCCGCCGACCGCCAGCTGGTTATCGAGGCGATCGTCGAGGACGAGGCCGTCAAGGCCGGTGTCTTCGCGAAGCTCGACGAGGTGATCACCGATCCCGACGCGGTGCTGGCGTCGAACACCTCCAGCATCCCGATCATGAAGCTCGTCGCCGCCACCAAGAATCCCCAGCGCGTGCTGGTGCCTGCACTTCTTCAACCCCGTGCCGGTGCTGCCGCTGGTCGAGTTGGTCAGCACGCTGGTCACCGACGAAGCCGCGGCCGCCCGCACCGACGAGTTTGCCGGCGCCGTGCTCGGCAAACGGGTGGTGCGGGTCGGCCTGGACACCCTCAAGCTGATCGCCGACAAGATGTACGAGGAATTCAAAGAGCGCACTACGGCCCGCCGCCGCTGTTGCTGCAGATGGTCGAGGCCGGGATGCTGGGCAAGAAATCCGGCCAAGGCTTCTACGCGTACTGACGCCGGTCGGGCGCCACGGCTTCGGTTATCTGGCATTTACCTAGCTTTTTGGATACCATCCTCGCGAATCAACCGAGGGAAGGTATCCACACGGGCATGATGCAGTAGAGACCCTATTACGAAGAATCGCAATCGATTTACGACGTTTCCGACGAGTTTTCGCATTATTCCTGGATCCCACAATGGGATACACATGCGCGTATTTCGAGCGCGACGACATGACGTTGGAAGAGGCGCAGAACGCCAAGTTCGATCTGGCCCTGAGCAAGCTGAATCTCGAGCCGGGGATAACGCTGCTCGACATTGGGTGCGGCTGGGATGGTGCTGCAGCCGCATTACGCCCGCACGCTGAACATGTGGGCCGCCAATCTCGGGGCCAACAACGAACGAGCGATCGCCATCCAGTCTAAGAGGTCTACGACCGCTACATGAAGTACCTGACCGGCTGCGAAAACTTCTTCCGTAAGGCATCTGCAACGTGGGGCAATTCACCCTGGCGAAATGACGAGACACCCCGGCCCAGGGCCGGGGGTGCTCCACCGCATCTACTTTTCCAGCGTGAATTGGTCGACGTCGGTGTAGCCCTGGCGGAACAGCTTCGCGCAGCCGGTCAGGTACTTCATGTAGCGGTCGTAGACCTTCTCCGACTGGATCGCGATGGCGGCGTCCCGGTTTGTTTCCAGCGCGGCCGCCCACATGTCCAGGGTGCGCGCGTAGTGCAGTTGCAGAGATTGAGTCTGGGTGAGCTTAAACCCGGCGTCGTACGCGTGCTCCTCGACCAACGCCGGGGTGGGCAGCCAGCCGCCCGGGAAAATCTCGGCCAGGATGAACTGCGTGAAATGAACAACTTCGTGCGTTAACGGCAACCCCTTGGCCCGGGCCTCTTTGAACGCCGGGCGCACGATGGTGTGCAACACCATCGTGCCGTCGGCGGGCAGCACCGAGTACGCCATCTCGAAAAAGCGCGCCCACCGCGCGCGGCCGAAGTGCTCGAAAGCGCCGATCGACACGATCCGGTCGACGGGCTCGTCGAACTTCTCCCAGCCCTCCAGCAGCACCCGCCGGGTGCGGTGAGTGTCCAGCTGGTCGAACGATTTCTGCACGTGCTCGGCCTGGTTCTCGGACAGGGTCAGGCCCACGACGTTGACGTCGTACTTCTCGATGGCCCGGCGCAGCGTGGCGCCCCAGCCGCAGCCGATGTCGAGCAGCGTCATCCCGGGCTCGAGACCCAGCTTGGACAGCGACAGATCGATCTTTGCCAGCTGAGCCTCTTCCAGGGTCATGCCGTCGCGCTCGAAGAATGCGCAGCTGTAGGTCTGAGAGGGATCCAGAAAGAGCCTGAAGAAGTCGTCCGACAGGTCGTAGTGCGCTTGCACATTGCCAAAATGGGGGGTGAGCTGCACGGCCATAACGAAAGAAGCCTTCCTGTATCCCAGAGGTGCGGGCCGACGAATCGGGGGATGCCATGCACCTCCGGCGCATGCCTCCTGCATGTTAGCGGTTCCAGCAGGCTCATGCCGTGTGCCGCAGACCACACCTAGGGTTACACGATGAGTGCGCGGTGCGCAAAACGAGCGCCGCGCCGGCCCGTTCAGGAGTCCCGCGGCGGCACGATCGGCGACGGATGCGGCTCGGCACGGAACTTCTCCAAAGACCCGCCCACCTCGACGATTCCGCACAGGGCGTTCCAGCTGAGCATGGTTAGGTAGTCGATCAATTCATCTCGGGTCATCCGCGGATTGGACATCCACGAGTGAGTGGCCAATTGCACACCGCCGACGATTAAATAGGACCACGGCTCGGCGCCGCCGGTGTCCATCCCGACCTGCACCATGCGCCGGCGCATCATCACCGCGATCATCCGGGCGATGATCCGCTCGGAGTCCGCGATCACTTTGCTCTTGCTGGCCGAGCTGTTGGCCATCACGAACCGATACGGCTCGGGCTCGTTCGCTACGGTGTCGACGTAGACGCGGATGACCTCACGGGTCAGATCGATGCCGTCCAGGTTCGACGTCAATGCCGCGGCCATGTTCGGAATCAACGTGGTCTGGGCAAACCGCATCATCACGGCCGTCGTTAAGTCGTTTTTGTCGACGAAGTACCGATACAGAACCGTTTTGGAAACGCCGATCTCTGCGGCGATTTCATCCATGCTCAAGTACCGGCCGTGTCTGCGAATGGCGTCGATCGTGCCATCAACCAGCTCGTTGCGGCGCTCCACCTTATGTTGGTGCCAACGCCTCTTACGACCGTCCGTCTTGACGATTACAGCAGGGATTTGCTCTGTCACTATCGACGATTCCCATTCACTAGAACGCTGTTGATAATACGGCGTAGAGGGTCTGGATGGCGGCGGGGCTGGCCATTGGCTACGAAACCCGGCGATGTGTCGTAAAACGAACTGGCAATCGATACATGATGGTGTGGTGGCACATAGACCGTCGTCGAGAGTCGACGCATCGGCCGCGGCCGCCGCGCGGCCGATGCCAGCCACGTCGGCGACCCTCCGGACGTCCTTCGCGGAATCGTTCGCTTGCGCCGATCCGGAGGTCGACGTTCAACGGCGCGTAGCGCTGCGGCGAATGAAATTGGTGGCGCTGAGCTTTCTGGTCGGGACCACCGGGGTGTTCCTAGCGTGCCGCTGGGCGCAGGCGCACGGAAGTGTCGGCGCCTGGGTTGGTTACGTCGGTGCGGCCGCGGAAGCGGGCATGGTGGGGGCGCTGGCCGACTGGTTTGCGGTGACGGCGCTGTTTAAGCATCCGCTGGGCATACCGATCCCGCACACCGCCATCATCAAGCGCAAAAAGGACCAGCTCGGCGAGGGCCTGGGCACCTTCGTGCGGGAGAACTTCCTGTCCCCGGAGGTGGTGGAGGCCAAGCTGCTGGACGCCCAGGTGCCCGGTCGGCTCGGCAAGTGGTTGTCGGACACCTCCCACGCCCAGCGCGTGGCGGGCGAGACCGCGACCGTGCTGCGCGTGCTCGTCGAGTTGCTGCGCGACGAGGACGTCCAGCAGGTGATCGACCGGATGATCGTGCGCCGCATCGCCGAACCGCAGTGGGGGCCGCCGGCGGGTCGGGTGCTGGCGACGTTGCTCGCCGAGAACCGCCAGGAGGCCCTCATCCAACTGCTGGCCGACCGGGCCTTCCAGTGGTCGCTGAACGCGGGCGAGATCATTCAGCGGGTCGTCGAGCGTGACTCGCCGACTTGGTCGCCGCGCTTCGTCGACCACCTCGTCGGAGACCGCATCCACCGCGAACTGATGGACTTCACCGACAAGGTGCGCCGCAACTCGGACCACGAACTGCGCCGTTCGGCGGCCCGCTTCCTGTTCGAATTCGCCGACGACCTGCAGCACGACCCGGACACCATCGCTCGTGCCGACGCGGTCAAAGAGCAGCTGATGGCGCGCGACGAGATCGCCAACGCCGCGGCGACGGCGTGGAAGACGCTGAAACGGTTGGTGCTCGAGGGTGTCGACGATCCGTCTTCGGTGCTGCGCACCCGGATCTCGGACGCCGTCGTTCGGATCGGTGAGTCGTTGCGTGACGACGCCGAGCTGCGCGACAAGGTCGACAACTGGATCGTGCGGGCGGCGCAGCATCTGGTTTCGCAGTATGGGGTGGAGATCACGGCGATCATCACCGACACGATCGAGCGGTGGGACGCCGAGGAGGCGAGCCGGCGCATCGAGCTGCACGTGGGCCGCGACCTGCAGTTCATCCGGATCAACGGCACGGTGGTCGGCTCGCTTGCGGGACTGGTGATCTACACCATCGCGCAGCTCTTCTAAGGGTGCTAACTACTGCTTTTAAATGCAAGCACATGTCCGTACGCTTGTTAGCTGTCAAGGCACGCTCACGGACCAGAGGAGCACGTAAATGTCGCCGGAGGAAACGCTCTCCGCGAAGGTGTCCCCCGCAGCGTCCGACATCGGCAGTTTTATCCGTAGCCAGCGCGAACTGGCCCAGGTGTCGGTGCGCCAACTCGCCGAACTGGCCGGCGTCAGCAACCCCTACCTGAGCCAGGTCGAGCGTGGCCTGCGCAAACCGTCCGCCGATGTGCTGAGCCAGATCGCGAAGGCGCTGCGGGTCTCCGCCGAGGTTCTCTACGTGCGCGCCGGGATCCTCGATCCCAGCGACAAGAGCCAGGTGCGCGACGCCATCATCACCGACACGGCGATCACCGTGCGCCAAAAACAGATCCTGCTCGACATCTACGCCTCATTTGCCCAGCAAAACGACGTTGCCCGCGAGGAGTGTCCGCCCGAATCCGACAGCCACGAGTGAGGTGGGCCGGCGGGCTGGATCGGTGGCGAACCGCCCGAGCCCTGAGTTGGCCCCTCACCGATACCCACCAGATCGCCCATCCCGACCCGACCGACCAGGAGGTTTCCGGCAAGCCGCGTGTCAAGTCAATACTCGGGTCTTGACTACTCCCCGTCAGGGGAGCGTCGCTCGCCCCGACTTCCCAACCGAATTTCATAAACGTCCAGCACAACCAACCATGATTAAGGAAACACCATGGCTGAAAACACGGACATCGAAGAACTGCGGGCGCCGTTGCTCGCGGCCCTGGGTGCCGCCGACCTGGCCCTGGCGACCGTGAACGAACTCATCGGCAACCTGCGTGAGCGGGCCGAAGGCACCCGCACCCGCGTCGAGGAGAGCCGCGCTCGGATCGCCAGGCTGCAGGAAGACCTGCCCGAGCAGTCGCCCAGCTGCGTGAGCGCTTCACCCCCGAGGAGCTGCGCAAGGCCGCCGCAGGCTACCTGGAGGCAGCGCCCACCCGGTAAAACGAGCTGGTCGAGCGGGGCGAGGCCGCGCTGCAGCGTCTGCGCAGCCAGCGGCCGGTCGAGGAGACCACGGCGCGTGCCGATGGCTACGTGGACCAGGCCGTCGAGCTGACCAGGAGGCGCTGGGCATTGTGGCGTCGCAGAAGGCCCCCGCCAAGAAGGCTCCGGTGAAGAAGGCCGCGGCCAAGAAGGTCACCCAGAAGTCAGGTCAAGCTCCGAGTTACCCTTCGAGGCAGCTCGGGGCTCGACGGACATGACGCAACCCGCATACGCTTGAGCCGTGAGCCAAGCCGTGAATACCGTCATGTGGGTCTTGCAAATCGGTGTCCTGGTCATGACAGTGTACGCGTTTGTGCACGCTGCGATGCAGCGGGCCGACGCTTACACCGCCGCGGACAAGCTGACCAAGCCGGTGTGGCTGGTGATCCTGGGCGGAGCAGTCGCGTTGACATCCATCCTGGGCTTTATTTTCGGGGTGCTCGGGATGGCCATCGCGGCCTGCGCGGCGGGTGTCTATCTGGTCGATGTGCGGCCAAAGCTGTTGGAAATTCAGGGCAAGTCACGCTGACCCGATGAAGGCTCTGGTGGCCGTGCCGGCGGCGGCCCTGGCCCTGCTGGGCCCGGTGGCCGCGACCGGTACGGCGTCCGGCCGATCCCGGTTACGATCCACCCTTCGTCGACCACACCGCCTGCGCTCTCCCGGAGTGGTCCCAGCGGGGGCAGCTGAGGAGCCTGCAGGTCTTTCCGACGCCGTCCGGACGGCTGGCGTCCGGGCCACCCCGGGACTGCGGCTGCCGCCGACGAAGCCTGGTCGGAGGTGGTGGCGATGACGCCGGACGCCGACAGCCCGATGCGGGCGCAGTTTATCTGTCATTGGGAAATCGCCGAGACGGCCCAGCCCGGGAAGACCAGCTGGAATCTCGAGCCGTGGAGCCCCGTCGTCGACGACGCCGAGATGGTCTCATCCGGCTGTAACCCCGGCGGCCCGGAAGAGGCCCTCTGATGGCACTGAGCCGCAACCAGTTGGCGGGCCTGGTCGACCACACCTTACTCAAACCCGAGGCCACCGACGCCGACGTGGCCGCATTGGTCGACGAGGCCGTGGAGCTGGGGGTCTACACGGTGTGCGTGTCTCCATCGATGGTGCCGCTCGCGGCGGCGGCCTCCGGGGTTCGGGTCGCGACGGTGGCCGGCTTCCCGTCGGGCAAGCACACCTCGGCGGTCAAGGCGCAAGAGGCCGCCGGGGCGGTGGCGGCCGGCGCGACCGAGGTCGACATGGTGATTGACGTCGGCGCCGCGCTGGCCGGGCAGCTGGCGGTGGTGCGCTCCGACATCGGCGCCGTGCGCGCCGCGATACCCGGCACCGTGCTCAAAGTGATCGTGGAATCGGCTGTGCTGCTTGGGGATTCGGACGGGCGCACGCTGACCGAGGTGTGCCGCGTCGCCGAGGATGCAGGCGCCGACTTCGTGAAGACCTGCACCGGCTTTCACCCCGCCGGGGGCGCCTCGGTACGCGCCGTCGCCCTGATGGCGCAAACCGTCGGCGGTCGGCTCGGGGTCAAAGCCAGCGGCGGAATCCGCACCGCCGCCGACGCGCTCGCGATGGTGGACGCCGGGGCAACCCGGCTGGGTCTGTCCGGCACCCGCGCGGTCCTGGACGGACTGGGCTAGCGCCTGACCCTAGAGGTTGGCGAAGCAGGAGTCGTTGTTGTCGCCGGCCGGGATGGTCGCATTGCGGGTGGAGAAGTGACTCGTCACGCCGGTTCCGGTCACCTGCACGCTGTCCGCGTGAATGCCCAGCGGGTAGTTGGCTGTCAGCTTCTGCGTGTAGGCATCCAGCGTCGACTGCACGCTCTCCCGGGGCATCGTGAAGCTGAGCGCATTGAAGCTCTGGATCTGCAGCCGGATGCCATTACCGGAGACCACCGGCCTGGTCGTGATGTTGTCCAGCATCCCCTTGAGTTCGATGGTGCCGTCGCTGGGATGGGTGATCACGCTGTTGGTGATGAACGGGCCCAGCACCGGAATCGCGTTCTGCACCGATTCCTTAATGCCGTCGCTGGTCCAGGTGATAGTCGCGTCGAGCGCGCCGATGGTGCCCTTGGAGTTGGCAGTGTCGTCGAGTTTGACGTCTTTGATGCTGATGTCGATCTTCATCGTCTTGGCATCGCGGATCTGGTGGCCCGTTGTCGACACCGTGATGTTGGTGAAGTGCTGCGTCGCGAGCTGCCACAGCAGCAGCGGCGCCACCCCGAAGGACGCCGTTGCCTGATCCTGAACCTCGCAGGCCACCGCCTGGGCGACCTTGTTGTTGGCGACGTGGCGTGCGTACAGCTCCCCGCCGATCAGGCCTGCTATCACCAGCGAAACCACGATGATGCAGATCAGGACGATGGCCAGCGGGTCGCGCAGTCTTTTCTTCTTCTTCTTCTTCTTCTTCTGCGCTGGCTCTTCGCCGGGGGTGGCGAGGCGATCCGTGGGCGGCGCGGGGG
>NZ_LR655706.1 GCF_902168065.1 Mycobacterium tilburgii
GCTCGGAGCCAGTTGGTGGGCGGGGGCGGCGCGGAAGCACCGGCGGCGGTTCGGGGAGTCGCCCCGGCGATGGGGTCGAGCCCGGGCGCCGGCCACGATCGGTTGGTCGATCGCCGTTCACCTGGCCAACATACGCGGGTGTGCCTGGTGCGCAGGCACGCAATGCGCGTCTGGGGGCGCCGCTACTACTGGCGGGCGCGCAACCCGTTGATGAACGGGCAGCCCATCAGCACCCGAATGGCCTGGCTCAGCCCGGCCATGTCGTCCACCGGTTTGTGGAAAGGCAGCCGGATGTCGTGGTCGCCGTCGTGGCCTTCGACACGGAAGCGCACACCGTAGCGGTCCAGTCCCAGAGGCCGAACCTGCCCGCGCCGCAGCGGCGCCGGCAAGCGGGACACCAGGCGGCCGACCACGTCGCTGTGCGCGTTGTCCAGGTGCAACAGCAGGGCGGATTCGATCTCGCAGAACGGATCGGGCCGCGCCGCGAGCAGGTCGTCGATGCTGACGGGCTCGGCGCCGACGGCGTCGGTGACGACGACCGAGGCGATCGCGAGCCGCAGCAGGGTGTATCGCTCGTCGCCCGGACCGGCCGGCGCACATTTCGGGGTATCGATCTGCAGCAGGGCCGACTGCGGGCACTCGCTGGCGATGATATCGAGCGTGTCAGTGATCTGGGCCGGCGGCACCGGCTGCAACCGGCCGCGAACCCACACCAGCGAGCGCACCGGCTCGCGCAGCGGCAGCGGCGCGTAGTCAGTGAGTTCGAGCAGCGCCTGCGATCCGCCGAACCGCCCGCTGGCCACGCTGTCGGTGGGCAGCCCGACCGCGAACGTTCCGTCCTGGAGCAGGTGGTGCACCAGGGTGGGCACCGGGTTCTCCCGCTCGATGGCCAGCAGAGCACCGCCGGCCCGAGCGCATGCGCTGCGGATGCGTTCGGCGGTCGTCGGCGCGGCGCTGGTCAGCGAAGACATCGTTCTCCTCAAGTGCTTAGATAAGCCTAAGTCAACTTACTACGTGAGACGAAGCAAGGTCCAATTTACATCGACCCCACTAGGGTTGTGCTCGTGGTCGCCATCACTTACCTCGGACCCGAAGGGACCTTCACGGAGGCGGCGCTCCTGCAGATGACCGACGCGGGCCTGATTCCCAACCAACACCTGGGGCCGGTCCAGCGGTTGCCGGTCGACAGCACGCCGGGAGCGTTGGAGGCGGTCAGCAACGGCGAGGCCGACTACGCGTGCGTGCCGATCGAGAACTCGATCGACGGATCGGTGACGCCTACCCTGGACAGCCTCGCGATCGGGTCGCTCCTACAGATCTTCGCCGAGACGACGTTAGACGTGGCCTTCAGCGTCGTCGTCCAGCCCGGCCGCGGCGCCCGCGACGTGCGTACCGTGACGGCCTTTCCCGTGGCGGCGGCCCAGGTGCGGCACTGGCTGGCCGCCAATTTTCCCGACGTCGAACTCCGGCCCGCGTACTCGAACGCCGACGCGGCGCGCCGGGTCGCCGAGGGGGGGGCCGACGCGGCGGTGACCTCGCCGCTGGCCGCCGCGCACTGGAAGCTGGCCGCATTGGCCGAAGGCGTCGTCGACGAGACCAATGCCCGCACCCGCTTCGTCCTGGTGGGCCTGCCGGGGCGGCCGCCGGTGCGCACCGGAGCCGACCGCACTTCGGTGGTGTTGCGGATCGAGAACGCGCCGGGCGCGCTGCTCGCCTCACTGGGCGAATTCGGCATCCGCGACATCGACCTCACCCGCATCGAATCCCGGCCCACCCGAACCGAACTCGGCACCTATCTGTTCTTCGTCGACTGCGCCGGGCACATCGACGATGACGCCGTCGCGGAGGCGCTCAAGGCGCTGCGCCGTCGCTGTGTCGAGGTACGGTATCTGGGTTCCTGGCCAACGGGCTCGGCTGCCGGGATAGGGCCGCCACCGCCCGACGAGGCCGCGCGGTGGCTGGCCCGGCTGCGGGAGGGCAGACCGGACGACGACGCCGCGGTCGGGGGACCGGGCCGATGAGCGGCCGTTTGGTGCTGCTCCGGCATGGCCAGTCCTTCGGCAACGTCGAGCGCCGGCTGGACACCCGTCCGCCTGGGGCGGACCTGACGCCGACCGGTCGCGAACAGGCACGAGCATTCGCGCGTGAATCGAAAAGGCCTGGACTGCTTGCACATTCGGTGGCCATCCGCGCGTCGCAGACGGCTGCGGTGATCGGCGAACAGGCCGCGGTGCCGCCGCGGGAATTCGCCGGCATCCACGAGGTCCAGGTCGGCAGGCTGGAAAACCGCAACGACGACGAGGCGGTCGCGGAGTTCAACGCCATCTACGAGCGCTGGCAGCACGGCGAGCTCGATGTGCCGTTGCCCGGCGGCGAAACCGGGAACGACGTGCTGAACCGCTATGTCCCGGTGCTCACCGATCTGCGGCTGCGCTACCTCGACGACCACGACTGGCGCGACGACATCGTCGTGGTCAGCCACGGCGCGGCGATCCGGTTGGTCTCGGCGGTGCTAGCCGGGGTGGACGCCACCTTCGCCCTCGACAATCACCTGGGCAACGCCGAATCTGTGGTGTTGGTGCCGATCACCGACGGGCGGTGGAGCTGCGTGCGTTGGGGAGCTGCGACGCCGCCGTTCCACCCAGAACCGGAGGCCGGCCCGGTCGTCGACGCCGTCCGATCCAACAGCGACCCGATGGGTTAATCAGCCGGCCAGCGCGATCGATTCCGTGCAGGTGCAGCCCACGGCGTCGCAGTCGATGACGAAAGTGTGCGGCAGCAGCTCAGGGCTGACGCAATCCGGCTCGGTGCATTCCGCGCGGTTCAGTGTGTGTCGAATGATGGTGCCGTGGCAGTGTTCCAAGCCCGCCAGGCAGTCGCGGCAGTCAGCGCTCATAGGCCATTCCTAGCACCGGGGGCCGACAAATTTGCGCTGCCGCGCCCGGCCCGGACGGCGTTTTCTCGGCCCGGAAGTCAGCCCCAGCCCAGCTCGTCCAACTGGTCGTCGTCGATACCGAAGTGATGCGCGATTTCGTGAATGACGGTGATCGCCACTTCCTCGACGACGTCGGCCTCGTGCTCGCAGATGTCCAGCAGCGCTTCGCGATAGATCGTGATGGCGTCCGGCAGCGAGCCGCCGTAGTCCGAGTCGCGTTCGGTCAGGGCCACGCCCTCGTACAGACCGAGCAGGTCGGGCTCGTCGGGATGGCGGTCTTCGATGAGGACGGCGACGTTGTCCATCGCCGCCGCTAGTTGGGGCGGGATCAGATCCAGTGCGTCGGCGACCAGTTCCTCGAACCGCTGCGTATCCATCCGCACGGCCACCCGGCTAGCCTCCCGGCGCCGGGTTGGCCGGGGGCGGGGGCGCACCGGCGTCCGCAGGCGGCGGCACGTCCTGTGGCGGCTGAGCGTCCGGCGCTTGAGTGGTGGTCGCCCGGGGCGGCGTGACAACGGGTTGTTGTTGCGGGAGGTGCTGGTTGCCGGGTGGCATGTCGGGCGGGGTGTTGGACTGCTGCGGCGGGCTGGCGGGCTCCTGGACGAGGATCGGCGGCATCGTCAGCCGTTCCTCGGGGATGTCGGGCGGTGGCACCGGCGCCTGGCCGTTGATCAGCAGCTGCTCCTTGACGCTGTTGACCAGGGTGGCCCAGCCGCCGTTGCCCAACGTCGCGCCGATGCTGCAGGCGACTTCGCGGCTACCCGCCGACCAGCTCGGCAGCGACACGGTCGGGTAGATCAGCGTCAGCGTAGTGGTGCGCAACTTGACCGGCGCGAGGTAGGCGTCAGTTATCTTGGTGCAGGTATCCTTGATATAACCGTCCTGCTCGGGTTCGGTCGGCAGCCCGCCCGGGAACTTCTCACCCAGGTTGACCGTGCCGGTGACCTCCATAGCGTGCGGCGCCTTGCAGTCGACTGGGACATCGATCGGCTGGTTGGCGGTCGAATCGATGCCCAGGCAGGTACCGGGGGGCCATACCTTGGACTGGTCGACGTCGGCGACCTTGCCCTTGAACGCGGCCTGTTCGTTGTTGGTGCCGGGCATCTGCAGCCCACACAGCATGCGGCGCTCACCGGCCTGACGCCAGGCGCGGTCCCCCGCCCACAACAAGCTGACACTGAACTTGCTGTTGGGGTCGTACTTGGGCCCCATATAGTGGCGCACCGCGGCCTCGCACTGTTCCTGGCCGATCTGCTGAATCCGGGCCGGCGAAGGTGGCGCGGCGTTGGGCCCGTACTCTGAGCCGGGGAACGTCCGCATGTCGATGGACTCGGCGACCTCGAACTTGTGATCGTCGGAGCACTTGACGATGGTCGCCGCCTCCGGCGTGACGTCCGGCCACATCAGGCAGTCACCCGACTTGGCGCGGTTGAAGGTGGCGTCGCTCTTAGCGCCGGTGCGGGGCACCGGATTGCTGTCTAGGTAGCCGGCAAGCCGGCCCTGTCCCGGGCCGCCCACCGGCAGCGCGGTCACCAGGCCGGCGATCAACAGCCCGCCGAGGGCGAACAGCAGCAGCGCCCGCCGCGTAGCGGCCGCCTGCAAGGTGCGCGGCCACCGGAAGCTGGCCAGCTGTCCCTCCGCCTCGGCGGCGGTCGGGCTTGGTGCGGCAACTTCCGTTTGGAGGGCGTCCGACATCGCCTCCATTCTGACAGCACCCCCTGGCGGTCGTGACAAAAGTTACTGATGTGAGTACTGGGAAATAGTCGCGGACGCGATGCGCGCCCGGCGCCGGGCAAAAAGTAATCTTCAGGCCGTGATTGACCTCAAGCTGCTCCGGGAAGACCCCGACGCCGTCCGCCGCTCCCAACTCAGTCGTGGCGAGGACCCGGCGCTGGTCGAGGCGCTGCTGGCGGCCGACGCCGCCCGCCGGTCCGCGATCTCGGCCGCCGACGCGCTGCGCGCCGAGCAGAAGTCCGCGAGCAAGAACGTCGGTGCCGCGGCACCCGACGAGCGCCCCGCGCTGCTGGCGCGCGCGAATGAGCTCGCCGAGCAGGTCAAGGCTGCCGAAGCCGCGCAGGACAACGCGAAGACGGCGTTCACCGCCGCGCACATGGCGATCTCGAACGTCGTCATCAACGGGGTGCCTGCCGGCGGCGAGGACGACTTTGCCGTGCTGGATGTCGTCGGCGAGCCGCCCGCGATCGAGAACCCTAAGGATCACCTGGAGCTGGGCGAGGCGCTGGGCCTGATCGACATGCAACGCGGCACCAAGGTGTCGGGCTCGCGGTTCTACTTTCTGACCGGGCAGGGCGCGCTGCTGCAGCTGGGCCTGCTGCAGCTGGCGCTGCGGCTGGCGGTCGAGCACGGCTTCACCCCGATGATCCCGCCAGTGCTGGTCCGCCCGGAGGTGATGGCCGGGACGGGGTTCCTGGGCGCCCACGCCGACGAGATCTACCGGGTCGAGGCCGACGATCTGTATCTGGTTGGAACCTCCGAAGTACCGCTGGCCGGCTATCACTGGAACGAGATCATCGACCTGTCCGACGGGCCGTTGCGCTACGCGGGCTGGTCATCGTGTTTCCGGCGGGAAGCCGGCAGCTACGGTAAGGACACCCGCGGCATCATTCGGGTCCATCAGTTCGACAAGGTCGAGAGCTTCGTTTACTGTACCCCCGCCGACGCCGAGGCCGAACACCAGCGGCTGCTGGGCTGGCAGCGCGAGATGCTGGCCCGCATCGAAGTGCCGTACCGCGTAATCGATGTCGCCGCGGGCGATCTGGGATCGTCGGCGGCCCGCAAGTACGACTGCGAGGCGTGGGTGCCCACTCAGCACACCTATCGCGAGCTCACGTCGACCTCGAACTGCACCACGTTCCAGGCGCGCCGGCTGTCGACGCGCTACCGCGACGAGAACGGCAAGCCGCAGATCGCGGCCACCCTCAACGGTACGCTGGGCACCACCCGGTGGCTGGTCGCCATCCTAGAGAACCACCAGCAGTCCGACGGCAGCGTGCGCGTCCCCGACGCGCTGGTTCCCTTCGTGGGGGCCGAAGTGCTTGAGCCCTAATCGTTTACCGTCGCGCGGTCCTGCTCGTGGCGGCGCTACCGTTCCGTCGTTGCGAAGTAGAAGGCGAACGCGAAACTGGTTAACAGCCTGGACACGAAGTACAGCCACGGGTGACGCAGACCGCGGCGGTACACGTCGACGACCGTAAAGATCGGCAGAAGAACAACATTCGCAATCGTGTAGTCCTGGCTGACCGAACTGGCGGCGGGGTTGGTGGACATCAGCTTGATGTACTCCAGCCAGCTGCCGTGTTCACCCCACAGCGGATTGTGGATCGCTGCGAGCACTCACGTACGAAGGTGACAGGGCCCCACCCGCGTCCTGCGCCGGTTCGACGCCGCGACGCCACCCAAGAGCACCGACGAGATGTATGCCTGTGTTACAAATGAATTCGAGTGCGCGGCGATCGACGACATGCTGTTCGCCTCGGTGACCAACGTGCTAGACCGCTACCTGCCGTACCGCGAGAAGCACGGCGCGCTGCGCGGCTCGATGACGGTGCTGGCGGTCAACACGCTGCCCGGGGCCCCGCGACCCCGGGCAGCGCCGCCGCACTCGCGTTCGGGCTGGGCGTGCCCGACGACAGCACTGTGCAGATGAAAAAGCTGCGCGGCGGCATCGGCCGCTCACCTCGCATCTGTGCGACGTGCTGGCAGAGCACGGCGGAGAACTTCGGTTGCGGACCAAGGTGACCGAGATTCTGGTCGCCGGCGGACGGGTCGCCGGGGTGCGCACCGAAACCAGCGAGACGTTGACGGCCCCCATCGTCGTCTCGGGCATCGCCCCGGACGTCACGCTCAACGAGCTGATCGATCCCGCCGACCTGCGCGAGCGCTACGCGCGCATCGACCACCGCGGCAGTTATCTGCAGATGCACTTCGCGCTGGACGAGGCCCCCCATCTTCACCGCGCCCTACGAGGCACTCAACGATCCGGCGATGCAGGCGTCGATCGGGCTGTTCTGCACACCCGAGGAGGTCCAGCAGCAGTGGGAGGACGCCCGGCGCGGGATCGTGCCGGCCGACCCAATGGTGGTTCTGCAGATCCCCTCGCAAAACGATCCGGACCTCGCCCCGCAGAGCAAGCACGCCGCGTCGGCGTTTGCCCTGTTCTTCCCGATCGAGGGTGAGGTGGACTACGGGCAGGCCAAGATGGAGATGGGCCAGCGGGTGATCGACAAGATCACCAGGATCGCAACGAATTTCGAGCGCAGCATCATCCGGCACACCACCTTCACACCCCGGCACAGGGGGTGATGTTCGGTGCACCCGGTGGCGACTACTGTCACGGCTGTTGAACGCCAACCAGATCGGCCTGAACAGGCCCGGGCCGAAAGGTTTTCTCGGCCAGCCCATCCCGATCGAGGGGCTGTACCTGGGTAGCGCGGGTTGCCACGGCGGTCCGGGTATCACGTTCATCCCGGGGTACAACGCCGCCCGGGCGGCGCTCGACGACCGTTAGTCGGTGCGGGTCAGCAGCTCGTCGAACAGGGCGACGAACTCGTCCGGACGGGCCGGGGTGAACGCGGGGCTGGGCCGGGTCCCCGGCACGTCGAGGATGATCAATCGCGACTTGAACGGCCGTTGCAGGTCCAGCGCCAGCCAATAACGCGGGTCGGCGCCACCCCAGAAGGTGAACCGGGCGGTGAACCAGCCGAGCGGCTGCGCCTTGTACCCGCGGATCGTGTCCAGCGCGATGACCTTCGACGTGCCGTCCGGAAAGTGATAGCGCCGCAACGTGATCGCCGTAGGGTCGAGCTGCACCACACCGTCGTCGTAGGTGGCGCTCATGTACGGCGGCTTCGCAGCTGGTGACCGCGGGTGGTCAGGCAGCGACCATCTTCCAGTCGCCACTGCCAGCCGTGCAGATTGCACGTCAGTGTGTTGCATTCCACCACACCAAATTTCAATAGGTCCGCCTTGAGGTGCGGGCAACGGCGTTGAATCTCCCAGCCATCCAGGGTGACCGTCGCCGAATCGTCGTGCGACTCGGCGAACCAGCCGTCGGCGTAAGCGATCCGCTCGTCGGTGAGGCACTTGAAGAAGGTGTACAGGTATTCGTTGTACCCGCTGACCCGCCAGGCCCGGAACCGGGTGGACAAGAAGATGGTGTTGACCCAGTCCGGCTCCCGGTCGCGCAACACCGTGCGAACCAACTCTGGGGCGATCTCGAACCCGTAGCGGACCTTTTCGTGGGGAATCCGTTCGCGCACCGTCCGTTTGGGGAAGTCGAGGACGACGGTCTCCGGGCCGATCGCCAGTTCGACGGAGTAGCCGATGCCGTCGCAGATCTCGCGGCTTTGCCGCATGATCGGCTCGAACAGCGCCTGCAACGGCTCCAGCAGCGGCTCGCCGGTCGCGGGCGCCCAGCTCTGCCGCTCGGCGGCCAGGACCGGCGCCATGCGATCGGCGTACTCGGCTATGTAGGCGGCCTTACCGGTGGTGAAGATCGCCTCCACCTCCTCGATGGGCAACGGATGCCGCAAAGAAGTCAGGGCGTCGCCGGTGAAATCCGCGACCGAACCGGGCATCATCAGCAAACCGCGATCGTGTCCATGCCGGCGCAATTGATCGAGGAACACCATTTGGTCGGGGAAGATGTTGGCCGGATCGCCGTGGTCGTCGTTGAGGTGACGCAGTTCCGGGTCCAGGAAACACGGCGGCCCCGCAGACGGGACCACCCAGGTCGCGTCCACCTGCGCGATGTACTGCCGGGCGCGGTCCATCTGACGCTGCCGTTTCTGGATGCCGAACGACTCCTTGGCCCGGGCGGGCATATCGTAGACCATCGGATACCAGATCGCACCGGAGTACTGCAGCAGGTGCACGTCGATGTGCCCGAACTCGGTTCCCAACATGTCCAGGTCGACCGGCCGAGCGTCGTTCATGTTGAAAACCGTTGTCTGGCCGTCGGACACGACCAGAGCGGAGTCACCGATGGGTCCGTCAGCGGGCGCCTGGAGCGCAACGATCATGATGTCGAGCGCACCCTGGGGTGCGTCGATCCGATGCTTGACCGAATCGCTGGTCTCGAAGAAGCGCCAGAATCCTAACTCCTGCAATGCATTTTGAAGGTCGGGGACCGGAAATTCGGGCAGCAGCACCAGCGCGTCCTTATTGACGTGGTCGCGCAGCAGCTTGGCATCGAAGTGATCCTTGTGCAGGTGCGAGACGTATAAGTAGTCACAGTCGCCCAACGCGTTCCAGTCCAGACCGGAATTGTCCGGGAACGGGAACCAGGAGGCAAAGTAGGCTGGGTTGACCCAGGGGTCGCACAGAATGCTGCCTGCCCGGGTCCGAATCAGAAATCCGGCGTGGCCTACGCTCGTGAACTGCACAAATGCCTTTCGAAGGTTTCGGGAACCGGCTGCAGCTTACCGCGCGGCGACCCCGTTGGCCCGCCACAGCCACCCGCGGTGGCCAGTGGGTTTTCCCACTGTCGGCGGTGCACCGGCGGTAGCACTAGGCTGAGAACCTGTGGAACCGGTATACGAGACTGTCATCTTCCTCGCCCGCACGATCTGGCGGGTCCAGGGGCTGAAGATCACCGTTTTGGGCGTCGAGCATTTGCCGGCCACCGGCGGTGCGGTCATCGCGATCAACCACACTGGCTACCTCGACTTTACCTTCGCCGGCCTGCCGGCCTACCAGCAGGGCCTCGGCCGCAAAGTGCGGTTCATGGCCAAGCAAGAAGTGTTCGACGGCAAGATCACCGGCCCGCTCATGCGCAGCCTGCGGCACATTCCGGTGGACCGGCAGGACGGCGCCGCCTCCTACGAGGCGGCCGTGCGCAACCTCAAGGACGGCGAGCTCGTCGGCGTCTACCCCGAAGCGACCATCAGCCGCAGCTTCGAGATCAAGGAATGCAAGAGCGGCGCCGCCCGCATGGCGCTGGAGGCCCAGGTGCCGATCATCCCGGTGATCGTGTGGGGCGCCCACCGGATCTGGACCAAGGACCACCCCAAGAAGCTGATCCGGCCGAAGGTGCCGATCGTCGTGCTCGTCGGCGAACCGATCGAACCGACGCTGGAGGTGCCGGAGCTGCGGGGCCTGCTGCACTCGCGGATGCAGCATCTGCTGGAACGAGCGCAAGAGCAGTACGGACCGCATCCGGCCGGCGAGTTCTGGGTGCCACATCGGCTGGGCGGCGGGGCGCCGTCGCTGGCCGAGACGGCCCGCCTGGACGCCGAGGAAACGGCCGCGCGGGCGGCCAGGCGCGCGCAAGCCGCGGGGGCGTTGGAGTAGTCGCCGATGGTGGAGCCGACCTACAGCACCCTCGAGCTTCTGTCCTGGCTGGCGGTGTTGGCCACCGGAACCAAGATCACCTACGGCGGCATCGAACACATCCCCGAACGCGGCGGTGTGGTGGTGGTGGCGATCAATCACACCAGCTACGTTGACTGGCTACCGGCCGGGTTGGCCATGCGCCGCCGCAACCGGCGGCTGCGGTTCATGATCAAGGCCGAGATGCAGCAGGTGAAAGAGATGCAGCAGGTGAAATTGGTCAACGCGCTGATCAAGCGGACCGGCACCATCCCGGTGGACCGGACGGCCGGCTCGGGTGCCTACGCCGAGGCGGTGCAGCGGCTGCGCGCGGGCGAAGGTGCGCGAGGTGGACGTCCCGATCGTCCCAGTGATCGTGTGGGGCGCGCAGCGGATCTGGACCAAGGACCATTCCCGGTGCCTCGGCCGCCACAACGTCCCGATCACCGTGCTCGTCGGGCCCGCCGCTGCGCGCCGAGGACGACGTCGCACGGACCGGCGAGGCGCTGCGCGCATCGATGACGAAGCTGCTGTACGCGGCGCAGCAGTAATACCCGCACCCGGCGGGACAATATTGGGTGCCGCATCGGCTAGGTGGCGGGGCGCCGACGTTGGCCGGGGCGCCCGGATCGAGGCCGCGGCCAGGGCGGCAATCCGGACACCGCGCCAGTAGCCTTAGGGGGCAAAGGAGAAGACATGGCAGAGCCGTTTTATCGGTTCGGGGAATTGGTCGTTCCCTCACTTGTCGCGATGAACGGGACGAAGTTCACGTTCCGCGGACTCGAGAACATTCCGCAGCGCGGTGGGGCGCTGCTCGCGCAGAATCACACCAGCTACCTGGACTGGCTTCCGCCGCTGTTTGCCGCACGGGAGCGGGGCCGGCGGATGTACTTCATGATCAAGGCCGAGATGGCCGACGTGAAGGCCGTCGACTACGTCATCAAGCACGCCAGGCTCATTCCGGTGGACCGCCGCAACGGGCACGACGCGCTGACCGTGGCGGTGCAGCGGCTGCGCGCGGGCGAGTTGATCGGCATGCACCCCGAGGCCACCATCAGCCGCAGTTTCGAACTGCGCGAATTCAAGACCGGGGCGGCGCGGATGGCGCTGGAGGCCCAGGTGCCGATCATCCCGGTGATCGTGTGGGGCGCCCACCGGATCTGGCCCAAGGATCACCCGAAGAAGGTGTTCCGCAACAAGGTTCCGATCACCGTCGCCGCGGGACGGCCGATCCCGCCGCACGGGACGATCGAACAGCTCAACACGACGCTGCGGCAAGTCATGAATACGCTGCTGTATCAGGTGCAAGAAGAGTATCCGCACCCCGAAGGTGAGTTCTGGGTGCCGCGGCGATTGGGCGGCAGCGCGCCGACGCGGGATGACTCGCAGGCGATCCGGCTGGCCGAATTGCAACAGCGGGTGCAAAAGTACGGGACCGATGGGGTGACTCGGCCCGGGCAGTCGCAAAGTGGCCGGCATTGACCGGCGCAGCTGACCGGACGGGCGGATCGGCTCAGTGACCGCTCGATAACACCCCTATGATGGGGCCGACTTCGCGGCCGGCGCTGATCGCGTGCGATGTCGACGGTACCCTGTTCGACGACAACGAAACCATCACCCCGCGTACCCGCGACGCCTTACGCGCCGCCGTCGCCTCAGGCGCCACCTTCGTGGTGGCCACCGGCCCGTCCGCAGCGCTGGATACGCCCCATCGTCGACGAGTTGGGGTTCGCCCCAATGGCGGTGTGCGCCAACGGCGCCGTCGTCTACGATCCGGCCCACGACCGGGTGGTGTTGGCGCGCACCCTGCCTGTCGACACCCTGGCCGAGCTTGCTACCCGCGTCATCCCGGGCGCCGGCCTGGCGGTGGAGCGCATCGGCACCAGCGCCCACGACACCGCCACGCCGCAGTTTGTCAGTTCGCCGGGCTACGAGCACGCGTGGCTCAAACCGGACAACACCGAGGTGTCGATCGAGGATCTGCTGAGCGCCCCGCGATCGAACTGCTGATCCGCCAAGCCGGCCGCCTGCAGCGCCGACATCGCGACCGAACTCGCCAAACACGTCGGCATCGAGGGTGGCATCACCTACTCCACCAACAATGGGCTGGTCGAGATCGTGCCGCTGGGCATCAGGAAGGCCACCGGCATCGAAGAGGTCGCGGCACCGCTGGAGATCGGTCGCGACGAGGTGGTCGCGTTCGGGGCGACATGCCCAACGACCTGCCGCTGCTGCGCTGGGCGGGCCGGGGCGTGGCGATTGCTGTCGACGTGATTACGGCGTGGATAACGGATCCGGACAACGTGGATTTCGCGATCGGCTGGGCGAAGGGGTACCTCGATGAGGGGCCGTACGGCTATCAGGCCCTGCTGGCCGGATTGTCGGGCTGTCGGGTTGGCTGCTAATCGGTTGGTTAAGGCCGAGAGCGAATCGGGGAAGGCGACCCGGGACGAGATGAGGACCATCCTGCAAGACATCGCGCGCAGGTCGATCTAGCCTTCCCGCAGGCTTTTCGGCTGCACCGACGCCACGACCAGGGTGTCGGCGTCGATGCTTCGGGGCTGGTAGGACAGCGTCGGTAGCCGCGCCACCACCGCGGCGATGGTATCCGCATCAGCGTCGGCCAGTCCGCAGAGAAATGCCCACCCGTGTTCTTCGACGCCGAAATGGCTTACAGTTGGGAAGTTTTCGTTGAACCGTAGGCACGAAAGCCGCAACGACTCGATGCGCCACAGCGTCGGGCAGCCGGCCTGCGCGACCACCACCCGGCCGATGTCGCGGCAGCGCCGCAGGAAAGCGGTGTCGTAGAGGCGGTTGTGCTGGGCGGGTTCGACCCGCTCGTCGGGAAGGTCGATGACCACGATGTCGTAGGGCGCGACGGCGTGCTCCACGAACTCCCAGCCGTCGCAATAGTGCACCGCCACGGGGACCAATCCCGCTTCGACACCGCGTAATTCGTTGACGGTGTAACCTTAGGGGAGGCGTTGTGCGCACAGCCGGACCGCGTCGCAATCGATGTCGACATGGTCGACCCGGGTGGCGCCCGCCGCGACGGCCCGCTGGCTGACTACACCCTCCCCCAAGCCGATGACGAGCAACCGGGTGACGTTGCCTGCCAGCAGCAGGGCGGGAACCAGCAGCGCCTCGTGGTAGACCAGCTGGCTGAACTCGGTGCTCTGTCGTTCGTCGTCGCTGAGCAGCGCGACGCCCTGGTGGGTGCGTCCGATGACCAGGTGCTGGAATCTGGTGTGCACGTCGCAGATCACTTCGGACAGCTGCCAGCTTCGCGTCAGCCCCGGCGCCAACCGCTCGATAATCTCCCGGCACGGCTCCACGGCGGGTCGATCGACGAAATACGTTGGCAGTACCGGAAACCCATTGAACGCGACCGGTGCGTAACTGGCGGTGTAGGCACCGGCGTTGAGGATGTCGACCCGGTCACCGGGGACCGGGGCGGCGGGTAACGGATAGCTGCGGTAGAGCAAGTCGTCGCCGTCGCAGGTCGGCCCGGCCACGACCGCATCGTCGAGCCGATCCCCGTCGCGGTCGGTGCTCAGCCAATATCGGATGTATTCGTTCTCCGTCGCGGCCAGACCGCCGTACCGGCCGATGTCGAGGTACACCCAGCGCCGGGTGTCGGTCCCGGTGCGCACCGACACCACCTGGCAGGCGATGGTGCCCACCGAGGCCACGAGCAGCCGGCCGGCCCCACCGCGAGCCGGGGTGGCTGGCTGCCGAAATACCCGGCCAGCGCGGAGGTAATGACCGCGGTGATCACGGCGAGGTCCGGCACGTCGCACGCGTACGGCACCGGGAAACCGCCGCCGACGTTGATCGTGGTGAGCTCCGGGACGTCCTCGAAAATAGGTGCCGCACTGCGTATTACGAGTTACCATGTGGACGGCTCCAGCTGCTGGGAACCGACGTGAAAGCCCACTTCCTACGGGCTCAGTTCCAGCCGCCGGGCGCCCGCCAAGAGCTCCACCACAGCCTCGGGAGCACAGCCGAACTTGTGCCCGAAGGGCGTCACCGAGGCCGGAAACGTCGTTGCGATAAGTCATTCCACCGCAGCGCCGGGCGCATGCTTGGCAATGGCAACGAGGCTCCGCTCGCTATCGAAGGCGAATCGGCGAACGCCGCGCGCATGGCCCTGGCGATGTCGATTGGCTTCTTGATGGTGTTGCCGAACGTCAATCGCCGGCCGTCGATGTCGGCGGCGGCGCAGGCGTCGACCTCGCCGACCGAGGCGACATCGAAGGCGCAGCCCTCGTCGGCAAGCATCCGCAGCACCGGTTCGGCCGGATTGGCCTCGACCGCGTAGCGAATTTGCGCCCCCGACAACGCGGCGCGCAGTGCCCGGTGATTCTGACGCACCCGACCGAGATCAAGGCTCAGGTACGGGGTCTCGGGCACAGTTCGCACAGTAATACCCGCACTACCCGCTGTCCCGTGGGCGGGGCCGGGAGTCAGGAGTCCGGGTGTGTCAGCAGTGAGAAGTGTTCCGGCGGGACGGCCGGGGCGGCGGGATCTTGCGCCGCGAGTTGTGTCGTGATGCCGTCGAGCACCTGGCTGATGGTGCCGGTGAGACGATCGTAGTTCAACGTTCCATGCTGGAAGTTCTGCGTGATCTGCAGCGGCTCTTGAATTTCGGCGCTGGTGGGCAGGCCGAGCGGGCCGCGCTCGTAGCTTTGCGCGGCCCAGGCGTCATAGATCGCCCCGATGACGGGCTGCGCGCCGGTTGCCGGTGACCAGTACATGGCGCCCTTGGCGAAGGTGGAGTAGCGGGCATCGCCCTCGGCGTTGTCCTCGGGCGATGTCGGTGCACCCAGCCCGCGTTTTCCGAACCGCGCCACCAACGTTCGACGGCAACCGTAGAGTGTGATGACTCTGCGGTGCCGTCAGGTGACAGGACCCCAAAGGTTTTAGAGTTTTAGACGGGGGGCAGCGCGGGCGGCAGGGCAGCGCGGCCCGCTGCTGGGAGGGCACCGGCCGCATGCGGCAGCGCGGCCGGTGCACCCGGCAGGGCCGCGCTGCCCTGCTGTGCCTGCGCGATGGCCGGCATCACCAAGCCCTTGAGCAGGTCAATGGCCTGACCCGCGCCCAACTGGTTGGCGGCCTGCATGACGTCGTTGACGAGCCCGCCGCCACCGTTGCTGCTCCCGCCGCCGATCGGCGACGTACCGCCCAGCGTCGACGGGTCACCCAGGATCGGGTAGGTGCCGTCGACACCCGGGTCGAGCGGAGCGCTGATCGGCACTTCGCCCGGGGTGCCCACGCCGGGCGTGAGTCCGGCCGGGCTGGTCAGCCCTGTGGCACCCGGAGTCAGGCCGGTGGCACCTGGAGTCAAGCCGGGACTGGTCAGACCCGGGTTCGTCAGGCCCGGAGTGCCCAGACCGGTGGTCCCCAGGCCGGGGGAACCCAGGCCCGGGCTGGTGAGGCCGGTGCCGGTGCCGCTGAGGGCGGGCACGGGCGGCAGGTTGATCCCGAACGAGGACAGCCCCTGGCTCAGTGCGCCCATGAGCTCGCCCGGCAGGTCGGCCATGACGGCGGCCTGTTTGAACTCGTGGTGCTCCACTGGCTTGCTGCTGCCGGCGGTCGATTCGTAAACAAGGCAGTACGCGCATGGACTCGCCATTGCCAGGGCGGCGACCGCGCTCATGGTTGTCGAGAGCTTGCGACGGCGTCGGTTCGGCACGGAAGTCTCCTCAATCTATTGGTTGTGTCGGGGCGCCCGGCCGGTCCGTTCCGGGGGGAACCACACAGAATTGATGGTACGAGCGAGAAGAGTGTTACTAGAGTGGCGATATTGAATCGTGAGGCTTTTGCGACCCTGCGCGTTATGTGCGATTCGAATCACTGCAAACCACTTTTACGTGCTCGAACCCCAGCCTGCCCGGCTCGCCGGATGGGGTAGCCGCGCGGGGTCCGATACCCTAAGCAACCGATGACCGCTCGTTTTGACCTCCTCGTCGTCGGCTCCGGTTTCTTCGGCCTCACCATCGCCGAACGCGTGGCGAGCCAACTCGGGAAGCGCGTGCTCGTCGTGGAGCGGCGCCCGCACATCGGCGGCAACGCCTACTCCGAAGCCGAGCCGCAGACCGGCATTGAGGTCCACAAATACGGCGCGCACCTGTTCCACACCTCCAACAAGAGGGTCTGGGACTATGTGCGCCAGTTCACCGACTTCACGAACTACCAGCACCGCGTGTACGCGATGCACAATGGACAAGTCTACCAGTTCCCGATGGGCCTGGGCCTGGTGTCGCAGTTTTTCGGCAAATACTTCACCCCCGACCAGGCCCGGCAGCTGATCGCCGAGCAGGCCGCCGAGATCGACACCGCCGACGCGCAGAACCTCGAGGAGAAGGCCATCTCGCTGATCGGCCGGCCGCTCTACGAGGCGTTCGTTAAGGGCTACACCGCCAAGCAGTGGCAGATCGATCCCAGGGAACTCCCCGCGGCCAACATCACACGACTGCCGGTGCGCTACACCTTCGACAACCGCTATTTCAACGACACCTATGAGGGCCTGCCGGTCAACGGGTACACGGCGTGGCTGCAGAACATGGCCGCCGACGAGCGCATCGAGGTTCGGCTGAACACCGACTGGCTCGAGGTCCGCGACCAGCTTCGCGCCGAGAACCCCGACGCGCCGGTCGTCTACACCGGCCCACTGGACCGCTACTTCGACTACGCCGAAGGCCGGCTCGGCTGGCGGACCCTCGACTTCGAGCTCGAGGTACTGCCCGTTGGCGACTTCCAGGGCACCCCGGTGATGAACTACAACGACCTCGACGTGCCCTACACCCGCATCCACGAATTCCGGCACTTCCACGTCGAGCGCAACTACCCGACCGACAAGACGGTGATCATGCGGGAATACTCCCGGTTCGCCGGGGACGACGACGAGCCCTACTATCCGATCAACTCCGAGGCCTACCGCACCCTGCTGGCCGCCTACCGGGCCCGGGCGAAGTCCGAGACCGCTTCGGCGAAGGTACTTTTCGGCGGGCGGCTGGGCACCTATCAATACCTGGACATGCACATGGCCATCGCCAGCGCGCTAAACATGTACGACAACGTTCTCGCGCCGCACCTCCGTGACGGTGCATCGTTGACTCAGGACCAAAACAACGGCCAGGACAAAGCGGAAGGCGCGCGCTGATGCGCGCCGACGACAATGCACAGCGACGCACGATGAGGAGTGGCGCCCAATGACTGCCGTGAGCTTGCTGTCTCGCATCATCTTGCCGCGACCGGGTGAACCCCTCGACGTCCGCAAGCTGTACCTAGAAGAGTCCACCACCAACGGGCGGCGCACGCATGCGACCAGCCGCATTTCGCTGGAGATCGGCAAAGAGTCCGAGGTGTCGTTCGCCACCTACTTCAACGCGTTCCCGGCCAGCTACTGGCGGCGCTGGTCGATCTGCACCTCGGTAGTTCTGCGGGTCGAGGTGACCGGGACCGGGCGGCTGGACGTGTACCGGACGAAGGCCACCGGGGTACGGATATCGGTCGAGGGCCGCCAATTCGTCGGCACCGACGGCCAACCGGCCGTCGTCGAGATCGATGTGCCGCTGAAGCCGTTTGAGGACGGCGGCTGGATCTGGTTCGACATCACCACCGACACCGACGTCACCTTGCGCAGCGGGGGCTGGTACGCCACCGAGCCGGCCCCGGGCACGGCCAACGTCGCGGTCGGCATCCCCACCTTCAACCGCCCGGCGGACTGCGTCAACGCCCTGGCCGACCTCACCACAGATCCCTTGGTGGACGCGGTGATCGGTGCGGTGATCGTGCCGGATCAGGGCGTCCGCAAGGTCCGCGATCACCCCGACTTCCCGGCCGCGGCCGCCGCCCTGGGCAATCGGCTCTCCATTCATGACCAGCCCAACCTCGGTGGGTCCGGCGGCTACAGCCGGGTGATGTACGAGGCGCTGAAAAACACTGACTGTGAACAGATTCTGTTCATGGACGACGATATCCGCATCGAGCCCGACTCGATTCTGCGGGTGCTGGCCCTGAGCCGCTTCGCCAAGTCGCCGATGCTGATCGGCGGCCAGATGCTCAACCTGCAGGAGCCGTCGCACCTGCACATCATGGGCGAGGTCGTCGACCAGTCGAACTTCATGTGGACCGCCGCGCCGCACGCCGCATACGACCACAACTTCGCCGAATTCCCGTTGGGGGACAAGAACGAACGCAGCGCGCTGCTGCACCGGCGCATCGACGTCGACTTCAACGGCTGGTGGACGTGCATGATCCCGCGGCAGGTTGCCGAGGAACTCGGCCAGCCGCTGCCGTTGTTCATCAAATGGGACGACGCCGAATACGGTCTGCGCGCCGGAGAACACGGCTACCCGACGGTCACCCTGCCTGGCGCGGCGATCTGGCACATGGCTTGGAGCGACAAGGACGACGCGATCGACTGGCAGGCCTACTACCATCTGCGCAACCGGCTGGTGGTCGCTGCGCTGCACTGGGAGGGTGACATCACCGGACTGGTTCGCAGCCATCTCAAGGCGACGCTGAAACACCTTGCCTGCCTTGAATATTCGACTGTCGCGATCCAGAACCGGGCCATCGACGACTTCCTCGCCGGTCCGGAGCACACCTTCTCGATTCTGGAATCGGCGCTGCCGGAAGTTCATCGGCTGCGCAAGGAGTATACGGATGCCGTCGTGCTGCCGGCGGCCAGCGAGCTGCCGCCGCCGCGGTACAAAACCAAGGCGATGAAGCCGCCGGTGAATCCCGTGTCGATCAGCTACCGGCTGGCCCGGGGAATCCTGCACAACCTCACAGCCGCCGACCCGGAAAGCCACCGGCGGCCAGAGTACAACGTGCCGACCCAGGACGCGCGCTGGTTCCGGCTGTGCACCGTCGACGGCGTCACCGTCACCACGGCCGACGGGTGCGGCGTGGTCTACCGGCAGCGCGACCGGCGCAAGATGTTCACCCTGCTGTTGCAGTCGCTGCGACGCCAGCGTCAGCTGCTGCGCCGGTTCGACGAGATGCGCCGTGTGTACCGCGGCGCGCTGCCGGTGCTGTCCAGCAAGCAGAAGTGGGAGACGGCGTTGCTGCCCGCAGCACAGCATGGCTGAATCCGCGGCCGAGGCGCCGACCGGCGAGGTGGCCGCGATGGTCGCCGTCCAATCGGCGTTGGCCGACCGGCCCGGGCTGTTGGCCGTCGCCCGAGCCATGTCGCACTTCGGCGAGCACAGCCTCGGCTGGCTGATCGTCGCGATGTTCGGCGCGGCGGTGGCGCCGGCGCGGCGCCGCGACTGGCTGGTCGCCGGCGCGGGCACCTTCACCGCGCACGCGGCGGCGGTGCTGATCAAACGGGTGGTGCGACGCAAGCGCCCGCATCACCCGGCCGTCACCGTCAACGTCGGCACGCCCAGTCAGCTGAGTTTCCCGTCCGCGCATGCCACCTCGACGACGGCCGCGGCGCTGCTGATGGGGCGGGCCGCCGGGCTGCCCTGCGGACTGAGCGTGGCGGTGCTGGTGCCGCCGATGGCGCTGTCGCGGATACTGCTGGGCGTGCACTATCCCAGCGATGTCACTTTCGGCGTGGCGCTCGGCGCCACGGTCGCACGCCTTGCACTCTGGCTCGATAGGAAGTCGAGGTAGGTGTGTCCGAGATGAGCGAAGACGTGGTGACCGGGCGGCCGCCGGCAAACCTGATCACCGGAGTGATCAAGGCGATGCGCCCGCGCCAATGGGTCAAGAACGTGTTGGTGGTGGCCGCCCCGGTGGCCGCGGCCGGTCGCGGTGTCCGCTACGACTACGCCGAAGTGGCGACCAAGGTGGGCGTGGCGTTCGTCGTGTTCGGCCTGGCGGCCTCGGCGATCTATCTGATCAACGATGTCCGTGACGTCGAGGCCGACCGTGAGCATCCCTCCAAGCGGTTCCGGCCGATCGCGGCCGGCGTGGTGCCCGAGTGGCTGGCCTACGTGCTCGCTGCGGCGCTGGGCACGGCCTCGCTGGCCCTGTCCTGGTGGCTCACCCCAAACCTCGCCGTGGTAATGGCCGTCTACATCGCGATGCAACTGGCCTACTGCTTCGGCCTGAAACACCAAGCGGTGATGGACATATGCATCGTGTCGTCGGCGTATCTGCTGCGGGCGATCGCCGGGGGCGCGGCCACGGACATCCCGCTGTCCCAGTGGTTCCTGCTGACCGCGGCGTTCGCGTCGCTGTTCATGGTGGCCGGAAAACGCTATGCCGAATTGCAGCTGGCCGAGCGCACCGGGGCGGCCATCCGCAAGTCGCTGGAGAGCTACACCAGCACCTACCTGCGGTTCGTCTGGACGTTGTCGGCGACCGCAGTGGTGATGTGCTACGGCCTGTGGGCCTTCGAGCGGGACCGTTACTCGGGTTCCTGGTTCGCGGTGTCGATGGTCCCGTTCACGATCGCGATCCTGCGTTACGCCGTCGACATCGACGGCGGGTTGGCGGGCGAGCCCGAAGACATCGCGCTGCGCGACCGGGTGCTGCAGCTGCTGTTCCTGGCGTGGATCGCAACGGTTGGTGCCGCGGTTGCCTTCGGCTAGTCCCGGCTTGGAGGCCATCAAGCGTGAGATGATGCACCGCCGGGCCGGGGGCACGCGGCGTGGCCGGTCGCCGTTCCCGTACGACCCCGTGGTCCGGATCAGTCTGTGGATCAGCGTGGCGGTGATCGCCGCGCTGTTCGGCTGGGGAGCGTGGCAGCGGCGCTGGATCGCCGACGACGGGCTGATCGTGTTGCGCACTGTACGCAACCTGTTGGCCGGCAACGGGCCGGTGTTCAACCAGGGCGAGCGGGTGGAGGCCAACACCTCGACGGCCTGGACCTACCTGATGTATGCGGGAGGCTGGGTCGGTGGGCCGCTGCGATTGGAATACGTCGCGCTGGCGTTGGCGCTAGTGCTGTCGGTGACGGGCGTGGTGCTGCTGATGCTGGGCACCGGCCGGCTCTACGCACCGAGCCTGCAGGGCCGGCGCGCGATCATGTTGCCTGCCGGGGCGCTGGTGTACATCGCGTTGCCGCCGGCTCGGGACTTCGCCACCTCCGGCCTGGAAAACGGCTTGACGCTGGCCTATCTGGGGTTGCTGTGGTGGATGATGGTCTGCTGGTCCCAGCCGGTGCGCAACCGGCCGGATAGCGAGGTGTTCATCGGGGCGCTGGCCTTCGTCGCGGGGTTCAGCGTGCTGGTGCGCCCGGAGCTGGCGCCGATAGGTGGACTGGCACTGATCATAATGCTGACGGCGGCCCGCACCTGGCGTCGCCGGGTGCTGATCGTGTCGGCCGGTGGGCTGCTACCGGTGGGCTATCAGATCTTCCGGATGGGATACTACGGGCTGCTGGTGCCCGGGACCGCTCTGGCCAAGGACGCCGCAGGTGACAAGTGGTCTCAGGGCATGATCTATCTGTCCAACTTCGTTCACCCATACGCCGTGTGGTTGGCAGTACTGCTGTTGGTGCCGCTGGGTCTGCTGGTGATGGCGGCGCGACACCGCCCGTCGTTTCTGCGCCCGACGCTGGCCCCCAATTACGGTCGGCTCGCCCGCCGTGTGCAGTGCCCGTCGGCAGTGGTCGCCTTCGTCTTGGTGAGCGGTCTGCTGCAGGCGTTGTACTGGACTCGGCAGGGCGGTGATTTCATGCACGCGCGGGTGTTGCTGGCGCCGCTTTTTTGTTTGCTGGCGCCGGTCGCGGTGGTGCCGGTGCTGATTCCCGACGGGCAGGATTACTCGCGCGAGACCGAGTACTGGGTAGCAGGTTCAGCCGGGCTGCTGTGGCTGGGGCTGGCGGGCTGGTCGCTGTGGGCAGCAAACTCGCCGGGGATGGGATACGACGCCACCCACGTCACCTACACGGGCATCGTCGACGAGCGGCGCTTCTACGCTCAGGCGACCGGGCACGCGCACCCGCTGACCGCCGCGGACTACCTGGATTACCCGCGGATGGCGGCCGTGCTGACGGCGCTGGACAACACTCCCGAGGGGGCGCTGCTGTTGCCGTCGGGCAATTACACGCAGTGGGATCTGGTGCCGATGCTGCAGCCCCCGCCCGGGCAACCACCGCAAAATCCGCAACACGCAGTGTTTTTCACGAACCTGGGCATGCTGGGCATGAACGTCGGTCTCGACGTCCGGGTGATCGACCAGATCGGGTTGGCCAACCCGCTCGCCCAGCACACCCAGCGCCTGACACACGGGCGGATCGGGCACGACAAGAACCTCTTTCCCGACTGGGTGATCGCGGACGGGCCATGGGTGAAGCTGTATCCGGGCGTTCCGGGCTATCTGGACGTGAATTGGGTTGCTCAGGCGGTGGCGGCCCTGCAGTGTCCCGACACCAAGGCCGTGCTGGCTTCGGTGCGTGCGCCGATGACGCTGCATCGGTTCGTCTCAAACTTCTTGCACTCCTTCGAATTCACCGGCTACCGAATCGACCGGGTGCCCCGCTACGAACTCGCCCGGTGCGGTCTTCCGGTGCCCGAAGCGATTCCCCCGCCGGCGCGCGAGTGAAAATTGCGGCGACAAATCTCACAGATCACGAACCAATCTCGATTTTTCTTGCGCCACATACTGACAGCAAATTCACATGTGGCCGCAGACCTGTGTGCGAGCACCACCCGGCACATGCGCAAACGCCTGTTTCTCGCGATCCGCCGCTCGGCAAAAACCGACGAAAACTTCGCCGGCAGACGGTTGCGGAGTGTCCTCGATGAGAGGCCCCGCGTGTAGGTGTGGTTCACTACTCCAGGACTGCCACGCCCGTTGCGCATGCAGTCCGAACCAATCGACGACGCGCCCTGCTGAAGGATGCGCCGAAAAGATGAGGAAGCAAGGATGACGCTTGTTGACAGGTTTCGCGGCGCTCTGCTGGAACGGATGCCACGCCGACTCGTGGTGGGTGCCGCAGGTGCGGCTCTGTTGTTGGGTCTGATCGGCGTCGTGGGGAGCTCGGCAACCGCGGGAGCGTTCTCGCGTCCCGGTCTGCCGGTGGAGTACCTGCAGGTTCCGTCGACGGGGATGGGCCGCGACATCAAGGTTCAGTTCCAGAGCGGCGGCGCGAACTCGCCGGCGCTGTACCTGCTCGACGGCATGCGCGCGCAGGATGACTTCAACGGCTGGGACATCAACACCCCGGCGTTCGAGTGGTACAACCAGTCGGGCATCTCGGTGGTCATGCCCGTCGGTGGCCAGTCGAGCTTCTACTCCGACTGGTACAAGCCCGCCTGCGGTAAGGCCGGCTGCACCACGTACAAGTGGGAGACCTTCCTGACCAGCGAGCTGCCGCAGTACCTGTCGGCACAGAAGCAGGTCAAGCCGACTGGCAGCGCGGCCGTCGGTCTGTCGATGGCGGGCTCGCCGGCGCTCATCCTTGCGGCCTACCACCCCGATCAGTTCCCGTACGCCGGCTCGCTGTCGGCGCTGCTGGACCCGTCGCAGGGAATGGGACCGTCGCTGATCGGCCTGGCCATGGGTGATGCCGGCGGCTACAAGGCCTCCGACATGTGGGGCCCGTCCATCGACTCCGCGTGGCAGCGCAACGACCCGTCGCTGCAGGTTGGCAAGCTGGTCGCGAACAACACCCGCATCTGGGTGTACTGCGGTAACGGCAAGCCGTCGGACCTGGGGGGCGACAACTTGCCCGCCAAGTTCCTCGAAGGTATCGTCCGGACCAGCAACCTGAAGTTCCAGGACGCCTACAACGCGGCCGGTGGCCACAACGCGGTATGGAACTTCGACGCCAACGGCACGCACGACTGGCGCTACTGGGGCGCGCAGCTGTACGCCATGCTGCCCGACCTGCGGTCGTCGCTGGGCGCCACTTCTGGTGCGGGCCTGGCTACCGCGGCCGCCGCTGGTTCCACCCAGGGCACTTAACCACGCAACACGACACGACTGTGGCGGCGGGAACCCTTCGGGGTCCCGCCGCTCGTAGTTGCGGCAGTGTGACCTGTTTCACTACCCTGCGGATCGGCCGTACTTACGCGCTGGTTATTGTGCAAACACAGCGACAACACGATGGAGGGTGGACATGACGGTCGTGCGGGTTGTGCCAGCGGTTTTCTGGGCGCTCTGCGTGGCGGTACTGGCGGCGGGGCTGGCCTTGGCGCTACAGCTTGCCGGCATTGTCGGCAAAGCCAGGGCGGCGGGGTACGAAACGCTGATGGTTCCCTCGGCGGCCATGGGTCGCGACATCCCGGTGGCGTTCCTCGGCGGTGGGCCGCACGCCGTGTACCTGCTGGACGCCTTTAACGCGGCACCGGACGTCAGCAACTGGGTGACCGCCGGCAACGCGATGAACACGCTGGTCGGCAAGGGAATCTCGGTGGTGGCCCCCGCCGGGGGCGCGTGGAGCATGTACACCAACTGGGAGCGGGACGGCAGCAAACAGTGGGACACCTTTCTGTCCAGCGAGCTGCCGGACTGGCTGGCCGCCAACAAGGGTTTGGCGCCCGGCGGTCACGGCGCCGTCGGCGCCTCGCAGGGCGGGTACGGCGCGCTGGCGCTGGCGGCCTTCCACCCCGACCGGTTCGGCTTCGCCGGCTCGCTGTCCGGGTTCGTCTACCCGTCGAGCACCAACTACAACGGCGCGATCCTGGTCGGCCTGCAGCAGTTCGGCGGCGTCGACGGCAACGGCATGTGGGGAGCGCCACAGCTGGGCCGCTGGAAGAGGCACGACCCATACGTGCATGCTGCGCTGCTGGCGCAGAACAACACCCGGGTGTGGATCTACAGCCCCACCACCCAGGCCGGTGACGACGCCGCCATGGTCGGCCAGGTGGGCGCGGCGATGGGCAGCTCGCGGGAATTTTACCAGCAGTACCGCAACGTCGGCGGGCACAACGGGCACTTCGACTTCTCGGCAGGCGGCGACAACAGCTGGGGCTCGTGGTCGGGGCAGCTGGGGGCCATGTCGGGCGACATCGTGGGTGCCATCCGCTAACTCCGGGGACGATTGTCGGACGGAGGGAGCCGCGCCCCGAGCCGGTACCGTGTAGTGGACGTAGCAGAGGGCGGGACGGCCGCTTGACCGTGTTCGAGCTGCGACCGACCGACTCTGCCAGCAGGAGACCATGACCACGAACTCCCGGCGCAACAAGCGCCGCCGCATCTTCGCTTGGGCCGCCGCGCTCAGCATGGCCGGCGTCGTCCTGTTGGTCATCGTGGCCGTGGTAACCATGCTGCGTAGTTCCGAACCGCCACTCAGCGGGATGCTCCCGGGTGTGCTGCCGCCACCGTCCACGAGCAGCTACCCGCACAAGCCGCGGCCGGCCTCGCAGGACGCGTCGTGTCCCGAAGTCGAAATGATAGTGATCCCCGGGACCTGGGAGTCGTCGCCGCAGGACGATCCGCTCAATCCGGTGCAGTTTCCGAATGCGTTGCTGCACAACCTGACCGGGGTGATCAGGCAGCAGTTTCCGGCGTCGCGGGTGTTGACCTACACCGTGCCCTACACGGCGCAGTTCCGTAACCCGCTGAGCGGCGACACCCAGATGTCCTACAACGAGAGTCGGGCCGAGGGCACCCGGGCGGCAATCCAGGCGCTGACCGACATGACCAACAGGTGCCCGCTGACCAGCTACGTGCTGCTGGGCTTTTCGCAGGGCGCGGTGATCGCCGGCGACATCGCCAGCGACATCGGTAACGGGCGCGGCCCGGTCGACGACGATCTGGTGCTCGGGGTGACGCTGATCGCCGACGGCCGGCGTCAGCAGGGGGTCGGCAACGACGTCGGGCCAAACCCGCCCGGCGAGGGTGCCGAGGTCACCCTGCATGAGGTGCCGGTGCTGTCGGAACTGGGGTTGACAATGACCGGGGCGCGGCCCGGCGGTTTCGGCGACCTCTACAGCAAAACCAACGAGATTTGCGCCCCGGGTGATCTGATCTGCGCAGCCCCGAAAGAGGCGTTCAGCATCGCGAACCTGCCGAATGTCCTCAATACCCTGGCCGATGGCGCGGGCCAGTCGGTTCACGCCATGTACGCCACACCCCAGTTTTGGAACCTGGACGGCACACCGGCGACGGACTGGACGTTGAATTGGGCGCGTAATCTCATCGAAAACGCGCCGCACCCCAAGCACGGATGACTGGTCGAGGACACAACGGTCAGGTGGGCTGGTACCGGCGGCAATCGGCGGTACCTTGAGATTTGGTCTGCCGCGCGTCGCCACCTAACATTAAGAGAAAACTAAGAGCTATTAGAGTTTGGTGGGCTTCCTACCGGGTCGTAGCTCGCACGGACCGGCGCAGCTCTGCGCCGCTAACGAGGCTGGCCCACACAGACCAACAGTCGGCGTAGCCGACACCAGAACCGCCGGAGCAGCTGACCGGCGAGCGTGACAGGAGAGAGCGGCATGCCGTACCACAACCCGTTCATTGTGAACGGACGAATCAGGTTCCCGGATAATACGAACTTGGTTCGGCACGTGGAGAAGTGGGCGAAGGTTCGCGGCGACCGGCTAGCCTACCGGTTCGTCGACTTCTCCACCGAGCGCGACGGGGTGTACCGCGACATCGTCTGGCGCGACTTCAGCGCCCGCAACCGTGCCGTGGGGGCCCGCCTGGAGCAGGCCACCCAGCCCAGTGACCGCATCGCCATCCTGTGCCCGCAGAACCTCAACTACCTGATCGCGTTCTTCGGCGCGCTGTACGCCGGCCGGATCGCGGTGCCGCTGTTCGACCCCAGCGAGCCGGGCCACGTCGGCCGCCTGCATGCCGTCCTCGACGACTGCCACCCGTCGACCATCCTGACCACCACCGAGGCCGCCGAAGGCGTCCGCAAGTTCATCCGGTCCCGCGCGGCCAAGGAACGGCCGCACGTCATCGCCGTCGACGCGGTGCCCGACGAGGTCGCCGCCACCTGGGTCGAGCCCGAGGCCACCGAGGAAACCATCGCCTACCTGCAGTACACCTCCGGCTCCACCCGCACCCCGACCGGCGTGCAGATCACCCAGCTCAACCTGCCCACCAACGTGCTGCAGGTGCTGGTCGGCCTGGAGGGCAAAGAAGGTGACCGTGGCCTGTCCTGGCTGCCGTTCTTCCACGATATGGGCCTGATCACCGCGCTACTCTCGCCGGTGCTCGGGCACAACTTCACCTTCATGACGCCCGCCGCTTTCGTGCGCCGCCCCGGCCGCTGGATCCGGGAGATGGCCCGCAAACCCGACGACGCCCCGGACTGCGAGGTGTTTACGGTCGCACCGAACTTCGCCTTCGAGCACGCCGCCGTGCGCGGCGTGCCCAAGGAGGGCGAACCGCCGCTGGACCTGAGCAACGTCAAGGCGATCCTCAACGGCAGCGAGCCTGTCTCGCCGGCGTCGATGCGCAAGTTCCACGAAGCGTTCGCGCCGTACGGTCTGCGCGACACCGCGATCAAGCCGTCCTACGGCCTGGCCGAGGCGACGCTGTTCGTCTCCACCACGCCGATGGATGAGAAGCCGACCATCATCCATGTCGACCGCGACGAGCTGAACAACCAGCGCTTCGTCAAGGTGCCCGCCGATTCGCCGAACGCGGTCGCGCAGGTGTCCACCGGCGTCGTCGGCGTCGACGAATGGGCGGTCATCGTCGACCCCGACACCGCCACCGAGCTGCCCGACGGCCAGATCGGGGAGATCTGGCTGCACGGCAAGAACCTCGGCACCGGCTACTGGGGCAAAGAGGAAGAGACCAACCACGTCTTCCGTAACATCCTCAAGTCGCGCATCCCCGAGTCGCACGCCGAGGGTGCCGCCGACGACGGGCTGTGGGTGCGCACCGGCGACTACGGCACCTACTTCGACAGGCACCTCTATATTGTGGGGCGAATCAAGGACCTAGTCATCATCGACGGCCGCAACCACTACCCGCAGGACCTCGAGTACACGGCGCAGGAGGCCAGCAAGGCGCTGCGCACCGGATACGTGGCCGCGTTCTCGGTGCCGGCCAACCAGCTGCCGCAAGCGGTGTTCGACAACCCGCACACCGGCCTCACGTTCGACCCGGACAACAACTCCGAGCAGCTGGTGATCGTGGCCGAGCGCGCCGCGGGTACGCACAAGCTCGATTACCAGCCCATTGCCGACGAGGTTCGCGCGGCCATCGCCGTGCGTCACGGCGTCACGGTCCGTGACTTGCTGCTGGTTCAGTCGGGGTCGATTCCCCGGACGTCCAGCGGCAAGATCGGCCACCGTGCCTGCCGCGCCGCCTACCTTGACGGCAGCCTGCGCAGCGGCGTGGGATCCCCGACCGCTTTTGCCAACGCAACAGACTGAATCCAGGAATCATGGCTGACACAGAATCTGATCTGCCCGAAAACCCCGTAACCGCGGCCTCGGCCCCCGGCGGGGAGACCGGCGAGGTGCCCGCCGAGACGACCGCGCCGCCCGCCGGCGACGAGGTGACGCACAGCGACGGGGAGAAGCCGCGCATCACCACTGTCGCCGAGATGCGCGAGTGGCTGCGCAACTGGGTGGGCCGGGCCGTCGGGCAGTCGCCCGACGCGATCGACGAGTCCGTGCCGATGGTGGAGCTGGGGTTGTCGTCGCGCGACGCCGTGGCGCTGGCCGCCGACATCGAGGACCTGACCGGTGTTACCCTGTCGATTGCCGTGGCGTTCCAGCACCCGACCATCGAGTCGCTGGCGACCCGCATCATCGAGGGTGAACCGGAACGCCCCGATGACGACTTCGACACCGTCGACTGGACGCGCACCGGACCCGCGGAACGGGTCGACATCGCGATCGTCGGGTTGGCGACCCGGTTGCCCGGGGACATGAACAGCCCCGAGGAAACCTGGCAGGCGTTAATGGAGGGCCGCGATGCCATCACCGACCTGCCCGAGGGCCGCTGGTCGGAGTTCCTTGAAGAGCCGCGCATCGCACAGATGGTGGAGAAGGCGTGCACCCGCGGCGGCTACCTTAAAGACATCAAGGGGTTCGACTCTGAGTTCTTCGCGATCGCCAAGACCGAGGCCGACAATATCGACCCGCAGCAGCGGATGGCGCTGGAGCTGACCTGGGAGGCGCTCGAGCACGCCCGCATTCCGGCGTCGAGCCTGCGCGGCGAGGCCGTCGGCGTGTACGTCGGATTCTCCAACCACGACTACCAGTTCCTGGCGGTCTCCGACCCGACCGTCGCGCACCCCTATGCGATCACCGGCACCGCGAACTCGATCATCGCCAACCGGGTCTCCTACTTCTACGACTTCCGCGGCCCCTCGGTGGCGCTGGACACTGCCTGCTCGAGCTCGCTGGTGGCGACGCATCAGGCGGTGCAGGCGCTGCGCAACGGCGAATGCGACGTCGCCCTCGCCGGCGGCGTCAACGCGCTGCTCACCCCGCTGGCGACGCTCGGTTTCGACGAGATCGGCGCCGTGCTGGCACCCGACGGCCGGATTAAGTCGTTCTCGTCGGACGCCGACGGCTACACCCGCTCGGAGGGCGGCGGCATGTTCGTGCTCAAGCGGGTCGCGGACGCTCGCCGGGACGGCGACCAGATCCTGGCCGTCATCGCCGGCAGCGCGGTCAACCACGACGGCCGCTCCAACGGTCTGATCGCCCCCAACCAGGACGCCCAGGCCGAGGTGCTGCGCCGGGCCTACAAGGACGCCGGCATCGATCCGCGCAATGTCGACTACGTCGAGGCGCACGGCACAGGAACTGTGCTCGGCGACCCGATCGAGGCCGAGGCGCTGGGGAGGGTCATCGGCCGGGGTCGTAGCGCCGACCGCCCGGTGTTGCTGGGTGCGGTGAAAACCAATGTGGGACACCTGGAGTCGGCCGCCGGCGGGGCCAGCCTGGCCAAGGTGGTGCTGTCGCTGCAGCACGACAAGCTGCCGCCGTCGATCAACTTCGCCGGGCCCAGCCCCTACATCGATTTCGACGGCATGCACTTGAAAGTCATCGACAGCGCGACCGATTGGCCCCGCTACGGCGGGTACGCGCTGGCCGGTGTGTCCAGCTTCGGCTTCGGTGGCGCCAACGCGCACCTGGTGGTGCGCGAGGTGCTGCCCAGCGACGTCGTCGAGCGCCAGCCGAAACCGGCGCCCGAGGCCGCGGCGCAGGCGGACGCCGAGCAAACCGAAATGCCTACGCTCGAAAGTCACTCGCTGCGCTTCGACGACTTCGGTAACATTATCCCCGACGATCTCCCGGTCGACGACTTCGAGCCGGAGCTGCCCGGCCTCACCGAAGAGGCGCTGAGCCTCAAGGCGGCCACGTTGGAAGAGCTTGCGGCACAACAGGAAGCGGAGCCGGTCAAGCCGCTGATCCCGCTCGTCGTGTCGGCGTTCTTGACTTCACGCAAGAAGGCCGCCGCCGCCGAGCTGGCGGACTGGATGGAATCCCCAGAGGGGCAGGCGTCTTCGCTGGAGTTGATCGGCCGGTCGCTGTCGCGACGCAACCATGGCCGGTCGCGGGCGGTGGTGTTGGCCCACGATCACAAGGAAGCCATCAAGGGCTTGCGCGCGGTGGCCGAGGGTAAGCAGCGGCCGGGAGTGTTCAGTGTCGACGGCCCGGTGGCCAACGGCCCGGTGTGGGTGCTCGCCGGTTTCGGTGCGCAGCACCGCGAGATGGGCAAGAACCTGTATCTGCGCAACGAGGTGTTCGCCAGCTGGATCGACAAGGTCGACTCCCTGATCCAGGACGAGCTGGGCTACTCGGTGCTGGAGTTGATCCTCGACGACTCCCAGGACTACGGCATCGAGACCACGCAGGTCACCATCTTCGCGATCCAGATCGCGCTGGGTGAACTGCTCAAACATCACGGCGCCAAGCCCGCCGCGGTGGTGGGCCAGTCGCTGGGTGAGGCCGCGTCGGCCTACTTCGCCGGTGGGCTGTCGCTGCGCGACGCCGCCCGGGCGATCTGCTCGCGGTCGCATCTGATGGGCGAGGGCGAGGCGATGCTGTTCGGTGAGTACATCCGGCTGATGGCGTTGGTGGAGTACTCCGCCGACGAGATCAAGACGGTGTTCTCCGACTTCCCGGATCTCGAGGTGTGTGTCTACGCCGCGCCCACCCAGACCGTCATCGGCGGCCCGCCCGAACAGGTCGACGCGATCATCGCCCGCGCCGAATCGGAGGGCAAGTTCGCCCGCAAGTTCCAGACCAAGGGCGCCAGCCACACCTCGCAGATGGATCCGCTGCTCGGCGAGCTCAGCGCCGAGTTGCAGGGCATCAAGCCTATGAGCCCCACGGTCGGCATCTACTCGACGGTGCACGAGGGCAGCTACGTCAAGCCGGGCAGCGAGCCGATCCACGATGTGGAGTACTGGAAGAAGGGCCTGCGGCACAGCGTGTACTTCACCCACGGGATCCGTAACGCCGTGGAGAGCGGGCACACCACCTTCCTGGAGCTGGCGCCCAACCCGGTGGCGCTGATGCAGGTCGGGTTGACCACCGCGGCGGCGGGACTGCATGACGCCCAACTGATCCCGACGTTGGCGCGCAAGCAGGACGAGGTCGAGTCGATGATCTCGACGATGGCGCAGCTCTACGTCTACGGCCACGACCTGGACGTCCGGACGTTGTTCACCCGCGCGCAGGGCTCGCAGGACTACGCGAACATCCCGCCGACCCGTTTCCACCGCAAAGAGCACTGGCTCGACGTGCGCTTCACCGGTGACGGCGCGGTAGTCATGCCGGGCGCCCACGTCGCGTTGCCGGACGGTCGGCACGTCTGGGAGTTTGCGCCCCGGGGCGGCGAGGTCGACCTACCGGGGCTGGTAAGAGCCGCTGCGGGCCAAGTGATTCCGGACGCGCAGTTGACCACGGCCGAGCAGCGCGCCGCGCCCGGCGACGGTGCCCGGCTGGTCACGACGCTGACCCGGCATCCGGGTGGCGCGTCGATTCAGGTGCACGCCCGGATCGACGAGTCGTTCACGCTGGTGTACGACGCGCTGGTGGCCCGAGCCGGTCAAACCGTCGGCGCCCTGCCCGACGCGGTCGGTACGGGCGCAGCGATCGCGCCCACGGCCGCAACGGGATTGGCGGAAGCGCCGGCCGCGTCGCCGACTGGTGAGGCTGAGGACGCCGAGACGTTGTCGGACAGTCTGACCAACCGCTACATGCCGAGCGGGTTCACCAAGTGGTCGCCGGAGTCCGGCGAGACCATCGCCGAGCGGCTCGGCGCGATCGTGTCGGCGGCCATGGGCTACGAGCCGGAGGACCTGCCCTGGGAGGTGCCGCTGATCGAGCTCGGGCTGGACTCGCTGATGGCGGTGCGGATCAAGAACCGCGTGGAGTACGACTTCGACCTCCCGCCAATCCAATTGGCGGCGGTGCGTGACGCGAACCTCTACAACGTCGAGAAGCTGATCGAGTACGCGATCGAGCACCGCCACGAGGTGGAGCAGCTGCACGAGTACCAGAAGACGCAGACAGCCGACGAGATCGCCGAGGCACAGGCCGAATTGCTTAGTGGGGCAACGCCGTCGTCGGTGGTGACCGCACCGGACCCGCAGGCGGAGCACCAGACTCAGCCGGCCGCACCGGCGCTGTCCTCGGACACGCCGATTCCACCGCCGACGGATCCGTCCGGCCCCACGGGCAATGGCTCGGCCAATGGCGCCAAGCCGAACCTAACCGGGGCGGTGGAGGCGCTCAGCCAAGATACCGTCGCACAGGCGCTCAACTCCGATGTGCCGCCGCGTGACGCCGCCGAACGAGTCACCTTCGCCACCTGGGCGATCGTGACGGGTAAGTCACCGGGCGGCATCTTTAACATGTTGCCCAAGCTGGACGAGGACACCGCCGCCAAGATGGCGGAACGGCTATCGGAGCGCGCGGAGGGTCCGATCACGGCCGAGGAGGTGCTCACCTCGGAGAACATTCAGGCGCTGGCTGACAAGGTGCGCCAGTACCTGGAGGCCGGCACGATCGACGGGTTCGTTCGCACGCTGCGGGCGCGTCCCGAGGACGATCCCACCAAGGTGCCAGTGTTCGTGTTCCATCCGGCCGGGGGCTCGACGGTGGTGTACGAACCGCTGCTCAACCGGTTGCCAGCGGACACGCCGATGTACGGCTTCGAGCGGGTCGAGGGGACCATCGAAGAGCGTGCGGCGCAATACGTGCCGAAGCTGATCGAGATGCAGGGCGACGGGCCCTACATCCTGGCCGGCTGGTCGCTGGGCGGGGTGCTGGCCTACGCGTGCGCGATCGGCCTCAAGCGGCTCGGCAAGGACGTCGCGTGGGTGGGTCTGATCGACGCGGTCCGTGCCGGCGAGGAGGTTCCGCAGACCAAGGAGGAGATCCGGAAGCGCTGGGAACGGTACGCCCGGTTCGCCGAGAAGACCTTCCAGGTGACCATCCCGGCGATCCCCTACGAGCAGCTCGAGGAGCTCGACGACGAGGGGCAAATCCGGTTCGTGCTGGAGGCGGTCAAGCAGGGCGGGGTGCAGATCCCGGCCGGCATCATCGAGCACCAGCGCACGTCGTACCTGGACAACCGGGCGATCGACACCGCCGAGATCCAGCCGTACGACGGCCACGTCACCCTCTACATGGCCGATCGCTACCATGACGACGCGATCATGTTCGAGCCGCGCTACGCCGTGCGCCAACCGGACGGCGGTTGGGGTGAGTACGTGTCCGACCTCGAGGTGGTGCCGATTGGTGGCGAGCACATCCAGGCCATCGACGAGCCGATCATCGCCAAAGTCGGCGCGCACATGACCCAGGCGTTGAACGAGATCGTGCACCGCTGGACGAGTGAGGTAGGCAAGTAGTGACGGATGTAGCGCCTGGACCGGCTCCTGTCGTGCACACCACGGCCGAAAAGCTGGCCGAGCTCACCGCTCGACTCGAGCTGGCCAAGGAGCCAGGCGGCGCGAAGGCCGCCGCCAAGCGTGACGCCAAGGGCATCCCGAGTGCTCGCGCCCGCATCCACGCACTGGTCGACCCGGGCACCTTCCTGGAGGTCGGGGCGCTGGCCAAGACCCCGAACGACCCCGACGCGCTTTACGGCGACGGATGCGTCACCGGCCACGCCATGATCGCCGGCCGGCCGGTCGGGGTGTTCTCTCACGACCAGACCGTGTTCCAGGGCACCGTCGGCGAGATGTTCGGCCGCAAGGTGGCCCGGCTGATGGAATGGTGCGCGATGGTCGGCTGCCCGATCATCGGCATCCAGGACTCCGGCGGCGCCCGCATCCAGGACGCTGTCACGTCGCTGGCCTGGTACGCCGAGCTGGGCCGCCGCCACGAGACGTTGTCCGGAGTGGTGCCGCAGATCTCCCTGATCTTCGGGAAATGCGCTGGCGGAGCGGTCTATTCGCCGATCCAGGACGACCTGCTGGTCGCGGTGCGCGACCAGGGTTACTTCTTCGTCACCGGGCCGGACGTGATCCGGGAGGTCACCGGCGAAGAGATCACGCTTGACGAGCTGGGTGGCGCCGACATCCAGGCCCGGTACGGCAACATTCATCACGTCGTCGACACCGAGGCCGAGGCGTTCCAGTACGTCCGGGACTTCCTGTCCTTCCTGCCGTCCAACGTGTTCGACAGCCCGCCGATCGTCAATCCCGGTCTGGAGCCGGAGATCACGCCGACGGACTTGGAACTCGACACGATCATCCCGGACAACGACAACGCCGTGTACGACATGCACGAGATTCTGCTGCGGATCTTCGACGACGGCGACCTTCTCGAGGTCGCCTCGCAGCAGGGGCCGGCGATCATCACCGCGTTCGCGCGGGTCGACGGCCGCCCGGTCGGCGTGATCGCCAACCAGCCCATGCATTTGGCCGGATCGATCGACAACGAGGCGTCCGACAAGGCGACCCGGTTCATCCGGTTCTGCGACATCTTCGAGCTCGCGCTGATCTTCGTGGTGGATACGCCCGGGTTCCTGCCGGGGGCCGAGCAGGAGAAGAACGGCATCATCAAGCGCGGCGGCCGGTTCCTGTCCGCGGTCGTCGAGGCCGACGTGCCCAAGGTGACGATCACCGTACGCAAGTCCTACGGCGGCGCGTACGCCGTGATGGGATCACGGCAGCTGACCGCCGACTTCAACTTCGCCTGGCCCACAGCGCGCATCGCGGTGATCGGCGCCGAGGGCGCCGCCCAGCTGCTGATGAAGCGGTTCCCCGATCCGACGACGCCCGAGGCGCAGCAGATCAAGAAGGACTTCATCGAGGGCTACAACCTCAACATGGCGATTCCGTGGACGGCCGCTGAACGTGGTTTCATCGACGCGGTGATCGATCCGCACCAGACCAGGCTGCTGATCCGTAAGTCGCTACACCTGTTGCGCGACAAGCAGATTTGGTTCCGCGTCGGGCGTAAGCACAGCCTGCTGCCGCTCTGACGAGCATTCAGGCTTCTTCAACCGCGCTATTTTATGCGATTCCGCTGTCGAAACCCGTTCCACCCTAGCATTTTTGGTGTTGATGTGACCCGTACGGCCGACTACTTGCGCAGGGTGAACTGATTGAGGTCGGTGTAGCCCTTGCGGAACAGATTAGCGCAGCCGGTCAGGTACTTCATGTACCGCTCGTACACCTCTTCGGACTGAATCGCGATGGCTTCGTCCTTGTTCGCCGCGAGGCCCTCGGCCCACACGTCCAACGTCTTTGCCTAATGCCGCTGCAGCGATTGACGGCGTTTCATCTTGAAGCCGGCCTTCTGGGAGAACTCCTTGACCATGTCGATCGTCGCCAGGTAGCCGCCCGGGAAGATCTCGGTCTTCATGAAATCGCTGAACTTGACGATCGCCGGTGTCAGCGGCAAGCCCGAGGCGATGATCTCCCGTCCCGAAAGGACGGTGATCGTGTGCAGCAGGAACGTGCCACCAGCGGGCAACAATTCATGGGCCCGCTCGAAGAAAGCGGTTTAGCAGTCGTAGCCGACATGCTCGAGCGGTCCGATCGCGACGATGCGGTCCACCGGTTCGTGAAACCGCTCCCAGCCCTCGAGCAGCCCGCTTGGGGCGCGGGCTGTCCAGTTCGTCGAACATCTTTTGGGCATGCGCAGCTTGGTTCTTGGACAGCGTCAAACCGATGACGTTGACGTCGTAGCGCTCGATGGCGCGCTTCATCGCGGCACCCCTGGCGCAGCCGAGGTCGAGCAGCGTCATGCCCGGCTTGTAAGTCGAGCTTGCCGAGCGAGGGGTCGATCTTGGCGATCCGGGCCTCTTCCAGCGTCATGTCCTCGCCGACAAGCCAGTACGCGCACGTATACATCTGCATGTATACATCTGGGTGCGGGCGAGGAACAGGCGGAAGAAGTCGTCCGAGAGGTCGTAGTGCGCCTGAACATCTTCTAAATTCGGCGTGAGCTCCTCAGCCATGTCCATCACTGTAAGACGAGGATGGCGGCGTCTCGCCGAGGGCGCGGGTTTGCTTGACTATCGCTGTTGTAGTCGCAGCGCTCCATCCTCCCCGAAGCGTTCCAGCGCCTCGTCGGTGTCGGCGTCGATGCCGCGCAGCGGCCCGTGATCGGCGAGGTAGCGTCGCGCGTACAGGGCCGCCACCAGTGCTTTGCGCTCGCTGCCGCGGGTCTCCCGTTCCCAGGCGGCCTGCTCGATGAGCAGTGCCCCCGCGAGTTTGGTGACCGGCACCGCGATGCGCTGCCGCATGGCCTTGGGCTGGCGATGATTGGCTGCGCCGGTGCCGTCGAACACCATGGCCTGGGCGGCTTCGACGTCGACGATCAGCTCGACCAGCTTGCGCCGCATCAGCGGCTTGTCGATCAGCGTACTGCCGAACGCTTCGCGTTGCCGGGCGTAGCACAGCGACTCGACCAGGGCCCGGCGCGCGTTGGCCAGGCCGAACAACGCGATTCCCAGGCGTGCGGCGTTGGTCAGCTCCATCATTCGGCCCAACCCCTTGCCGTTGGAAGGGCCGGCTTGCCTTTGCGGGCCGCTCGGCTTCTCTGACAGCAGAAACGCCTCGGCGTCGACGAACTCGCCGGAGGCGACTGACCGGGTGCAGAGTTTGTCCTTCAACCGCCGCACCCGTACACCGTTGCGGGACCCGTCGCGGCGGGCGCGCAACACCAGGAAGTTGGCAATGCCCCGCGAATTATCTTGGCTCCTTCGAGTTTAGCCAGCACGACGAAGGCCTGGCCTGCGCAGTTCGAGGCAAACCATTTGAAGCCGTTCAACAGCCAGACGTCGCCGCTGCGCCGGGCCGTGGTCTCTAGTGCGCCCAGATCGGAGCCACCGGTGCGCTCGGTCAACAGCTGCGCGGTCTCGCCGGCCCACTCGCCGGAGGCGAACTTGCCCAGCACGTATTCGGCCACATCGGCCGGCGCGTACGCGGACACCAATGACTGGACCATGCCGCCGCCGGTGCCCAGCGCGCAGCCCATCCCGATGTCGGCCTGGTTGAGCAGATAGTTCGACGCGAACAACGCCAGCCCGGAGCTCACCTTGGCCGCCCGCGCGTCGCTGCGCAGCGCCTGCTGGGCGTCCAGGACCGCGAGTTTAGCCCGGGTGAACGACTCCGGCATGACGACTCGGCTGACGTCGTGGCCCCACCGGTCGTAGCGCTCCAGCCGGGGCGGGTTAGGGTCGTTCTCTTCGGCCCAGCGTGCCACCGGCCCGCCCATCAGGTCGCCGATGCTCTCCAAACGTGGTTCCACGACAGACAATTCGTCGGGCGCAATTCGTCGGGGCGCAAGTAGTACGCCATGGTGAACTGCAGCGTCGGGTCGGAGCAATACCAGTTTCAGACCGACGGCCCCGCGGTAGTGGTCCGTTTGGTAGCGCCGCGACTTCTTCGGCGTGGCGAAGGGCAGCCGGTCCACGGCCTCAGTGTCATAACCGGTGTCACAACCAGTGTCGGAGCCAGCGTCGTCGCTCATAATGCGACGGTATTACAGCCGCTACGAGGGTCTCGCTCGATCAGGCCGCGCGAGGCAGGTCGGGGCAGGCACTGCTCGAGCTGGGCTTTGGTTGGTCGGAGGTGGGGCCCACCCCACATAGCTCAGGTACACACCCGCCAGCGCGAAGACGACGCAGAGCGCTAGATCGTCGGGCGCCATTTCAGCGTTGATGCGCCGCGACAATGATGAGGCCGAAGGCCAGGATGAAGGCGCCGGCCACCCACGACCACAGCGGGCTCGACTCGAAGTCGGCAAGGACGGTCCTCATGTCGGAAGCTCGGGCCAGCGCCGTGACGTCGATGATGACCAGGAACGGACCCAGCACGTGGGCGAGCATGCGTGTCGTGGCTTGGCGATTGCGGAGAGGTTTCCATGGTCGTACCTCCAGCTGATGATGGTGCCGATCTCATCGCACCATTCGGGTGAGCTACAGCTGTAGGGCCGAAGGCCCTCGACGCGGCGGTGCGACTCGGCGCATCATCGATCCAGTGGCCATCAATCAAGGGAGTCGACAATGAAGGCCAACGTGGGTGACTGGCTCGTCATCAAAGACACAACGACCGAGCCTACCCGATAAGCGCGGGCTGATCACCGAGGTCCGCGCCCCGACGGCGCCCGCCATACGTGGTGCGCTGGCTGACCGACGGGCACGAGGCAACCGTGTTCCCGGGCTCGGACGCCATCGTCTTCACCGCTGCCGAGCAACAACATTCGGAGCAGCGCCCGGCCGGTATCGGCGCGACCTACATCGGGACGACGAATCTCGATTGTAGTACTCGGCCGGATTCTGGGAGTTCGGGTTGGGGTGCTCGATGATCACCCAGGACGCCGGTCGTGCCGGGCCGCAGGGTCTCCGACACGGTCACCGTCCCGTTGCCGCGGCGTCGGTCTCCAGGCCGGTGAAGGCGGTGCCCGCTGCGCCGGTACCGCAGCCGACCGAGGCCGGCCTGGGCGTCTCGAACCAGCCCGACGTCGAAATGCGTTAGCGACTGCGGGGAATCGGACAGCTGCACCTCCGCGACCGCCCGCCTGCCAACCTTGCGGACGGTGACCGAACCGGTGCCTAGGGGCGTTCTGCGGCACCATGGGCACGGTGCTGATCAGGCTGAAGTCGCAGCTACGCAACTTGGCATCCAACACGACGATCGTGCCGTTGGCGGTGGCGATCCCCACGGTCGCCACCGGCGACACTGCCGCGGTGAAAATCGCCCCGAGTATGCCCAGGCGTTCCACATGTCCATCCGGTGGCCCGTCCTCCCCGCCGCGTGACCTGAATCGCGCCAGGGTAGATATGACCATTCATTGGGCGAATTAAACTGAATGCAAAGACTTACTAAACCGTCAATTAACCGGCCATTATTTTACCGGTGACTAATTATCCGCAGCGAAGGTCTATTACCCGTTTATCTCGCGGCCATTTAGGGCTTGATCCGGATTTCGCCGGGTGACCACCATCCGGTGCGGGTTGCCTTGCCGAGGTAGATCTGTGCAGGTTGGGAGTCCGCTATCGTCTCGAACTTGCGCAGTGAGCCCCAGTCCCTGCCCCAGTCCTCAAACAGATATGTCGACATCACGTGCGCCCGCAATAACAAGTCGGTGATTCCCAGCAAACCGCCGTTGACGCCGTCTTGCCAGGTGTCGGTGTCCTGTTTCTTCGCGTTGTAGTCCGGGGTGATGCGGAACTTCGGGATTTCGGTGACCCCGTTGGAATGCAGCATCGGGTGTTGGCACGGGAATGCCAATCCGACCGCCCAGTCCATCAACACGGGCTGTGACGAGCCCACGTATTCCTGCAACGAACGCAACTCCGGGACCCGCGGCGGCGTCACCGCAATCCAGTCGTCCGGCGTCAGGGACAGATCCTCGGCGACCACCCGCACCGCGATCGCGTCGGCCGGCATCTGGGAGCGGGTGAAGCGCAGGTTTCGCCACACCTTCGGCTGCTCGCCGTACAGGTCATAGGGCACCAGCCGGCCGGCCGGCTGCACTGTACCGTCCGGGCCGGGCCGGCCGTATTCCAGTTCCACCGTCTGCCCGTTGGTGTGGTGGTGCAGGATGCTGTTGCCGGCGATCGTGCCCGCGGCGGTCATCACCACTAGCGGGTGCCCGTCGTCGAGCTTCGGCAGCTGGTACCATGCCGAGGTGAGCCTGCTCTGCTGTTGGGCGCCGGTGGTGTAGCTGCCGGCGAGCGGCACCCGGTCCGGATCGAGTCCGTACGGCAGCGGCACCGTCGACCCGTTAATGCCCGGCTTCGGCAGCTTCAGCGGCCCATACCAGTCGTAGTCGGTTCCGGGCTGCGGCACCGCGGTCTCCTTGACCGACTCGGCCAGGGTGCGGTCCGGCACGCCGTTGGGGGTGAACCCGGTAGGGTTGATCCCACCCAACGGCCCCAGGGGGCCGTAGTTTTCGGGCTCCCCGGTTTTCACCGGCGCCATGAACCCGGCGTTGCTGTCCGGTTCGACGAGCACGTCGTCGGCCAGGCCGCAGCCGCCGCTGAACTCGCGCAGGTTGTCCCAGGCATTGGAATAGGTGGGGTACTGGCGGACGATGCCGGCCGTCATCGACGCCACGAAGACCAGCGCCATGAACCCGGCCCCCACTGGGACGGGCGCTGCGGTCAGTGCCCGCGCTAGCCGGCCCTCGCCGTGGCCGGTGTCCGCGAAATGCAACAAGGCCGCGTACACCGCGACAATCGCAAACAACGCGAAAAATATTGTGCTGATCGATATCCCGGCGATCCTCGGCATGCTGTTGTTGAACGGCACGCCATAGCTGGAGACGTACCACCAGCCGTTGGTGGTGGCGAAGCACAGCGCCAGCACGAACAGCACCCCCGCGAGGAACGCCATCCGATTGCGCGACCAGCGCAACACCTGGGGCGACACCAGCACCGTGGTCAGCGCCGCCATCGCCGCGCCCACCGCGGCGAACAGCCCGAAGTGGTGCACCCACTTGGTGGGGGTGAACATCAGGAAGAACATGGTGCCGAAGATGACACCCATCAGCCGCCACGCCGGGCCGCGGGCCACCCCCGAAACTCGCTTGCGGCGCAACATGATGAATAGCGCCGTGAACAGGCACAGCGCGGTCAGCAGGAATCCGAACCGGCGCGACAACGATCCGTCGACGGTGGGCAGGATCAGGTAGTAGTAGCGCAGGTTCTCGGTGTACCACGCCTGACTGGGTCCGATCGCGGTGCGAATCCTGGTGGCCTCCAACACCGTTGACAGCGTCTGGTCGGCGAACACCACGGTGAGGATGACGAACCCGGCGGCCAGCATCGGCGCCACCAACGGCCATGTCCCCACCAGGCAATGCCGTTTGACCATGATGCGCAGGATCGGCCGGCCACCGGCGACCAGTGCGGCCACGGCGATCAGCCCGGTCGGCTGTACACCCAGCGTGAACGCCGCGGTGATCACCGCTAGCGCCGCCGGTGTCAGCCGGGAGGCGCACATCGAACGCTCGATCAGCACGTAGGTGATCAGCGAGCCGAGCGCGATGATGGGTTCGGGACGCAGCCCGTTGTCGAACGGCATCCACGAGGTCAGCAGCACCATGCCCGCCGCCCAGTTCGCGGCCTTGCTCGAGGTCACCGCGGGCCCCAGCCGGGGCAGCACCTCACGCGACAGCAGCAGCCAGCACACCAGCCCGGCGACCAGGTCGGGCGACCGCATCCACAGGCTGTCGTCGCTGACGTGGGTCATCAGGGCCAGCAGGTTGTAGTACCAGCCGAAGGGATCCTCCGGGCTGCCGAACCAGCGGAAGTAGTTGGACATGTAGCCCGCGTGGTCGGCGACCCTGGCCATGCCGAGGATGTAGCCGTCGTCGGACGAGTTCGCCCCGATCACATGCCACAGCACGAACCCGAAGATGACTGTGGCGTCGGTGAGGATGAACTTCTTCCACCGGGTCGGAATCAGCCGATGCATGCGCCGGCCGTCCAACTGGTCCAGCCGCCACAGTGCGATCAGCGAGACGCTGGTGGCCAGGATGGCGCCCACTATCGCCAACAGCTTCAATGTCGTTGGGGTGGTGGAGAAACGGGTGTCGATGGTCGCCGAAAACTTTAGACCGGGCGGGGCGGGCCCGCTGAGATCGGTGAACACCCCGACGATCTGGGGGCGCAGGTTGGGATCGGCAAAACCGCCGGATTGCGGCTTGCCCGCCGGATTGGTCAGCCCGACGAACGTGGCGAAAGTGCCTGCATGCGTGGATGTTATTTCGATGCGCTGACATTGCGGGGATGCGGCCTGCTCGCGCGGGACACTCGCGATCACCACGTTGCGGTCGGTGACGTCGACCCGCTTGCTGTTGACGACGACGAACAGCGCGTTGAGCGCGGCGTCTTTGCCCTTCTTGGGCGCGGTGCTCAGCGCGACGCCGCCCTCAGGCGGCAGGTCGCGCACTACCGAGCAGTGCACGGTGACCGTCACGTCCACCGGGGACAGCGAAATCAGCGGCGCCGTCACGCTATTGAGTTGGCCGTTCTGCGGCCAGTTGAGCTGCGCCGTCGTCTGCACGACCGGCAACAGCGGCGTCGCGACGGACAGCAGGAAGCCCATCAGCCCGGCGATCGTGGCGACCCACCGGGTCACCCGGACGGTGTCGCGGGCACCAGGGGCGGCAGTGGTCGGCTCGTCATGGTGGACAACGGTCATGGCAGTGCTCGAATCGGTCCCTGCCGGCTCCAGCCGTTCAAGGTCATTACACCCTGTTCAACGACGGCGTTCGGCGTCTGATCACTCGGCACCAACTGGTGATACTGCTCGACCGAACCCCAGTCGCGATACCAGTCGCCGCGCAGATACGTCGAGATCGTCGAGGTGCGCAACAGCGTCTGGGTGAACAAGAAGGGTCCGCCGGCCTCGCCGGCCTCCCATCCGTTCGACGAGGACGCCGTCTGCTTGTGGTCCGGCAGGATGCGGTAGGCCGGAAGTTCAGCAACGCCAAGGTGTTCGGAGAACGGACGCTGGCACGGGAAGTTCGCCGCGGTCGCGATGTCCATCAGCACTGGTGTCTGCGATCCCATCAGCTGCTGCAGGGTCCGCAGCACGGGAACCCGCGGCGGGGTGAACGCGAACCACTGATCCGAGCTGAGGTTCGGGTCGTAGGCGACGATGCGGGCCACGTTGGCCTCGGGCGGCGCCCAGGTCAGCGGGAAGCGGAGGTTGCGCCACGCCGGCTCCGGGCCGATGTCGATGGGCTGCACCGCGTTGAGCGGTTGCGTGGTGCCGTCGGGACGGGTGACACCCCACTGCAGTTTCAACGACTGTCCGTAGGTGAAGGTGCCGTCCTCCTTGTAGGACCAGATGGCCCCGGCCGCCGACACCACCACGAGCGGCCGCTCGGCGGTGCGAGGCGGCAGCTGATACCACGCCGAGGTAGCGGTGGCCGCAACGGAGTTCTCGCCGTAACTGCCCATCACCGGGGTGCGGGCCGGGTCCAGGCCGAACGGCAGTGCCACGTTCGAATTGTTCACCCCGACAGGGCCTTTGCCGCCGGCCGTACCCGCGGAGTCGGTCATGGTGGCGTTGGGCTTGTTCGGTGAGGCGTCCGAATTCACCACGCCCGGTTTGGTCACCACCGGGTAGGACCTCAGGTCGTCGCCCACTCCGTCGGGTTTGAAGCCGACAGGATTGACGCCGCCGAGCGGGCCGTCGGGCCCGAATGTTTGGCCCGGAACCGGTTGCAGCAGACCAAGATTGGGGTCGGGCTCGGTCAACACGTCATCGGCCATCGCGCAACTGGTGGTCGACAGGCCGGACACCAGGGCCGCGAGATTCGCCTTGCCGGTGGTGTATAGCGGGTAGCGGAAGACCGCGCCCTTAGCCAGTGACCCCACCTCGCCGAGGACCATGATCGTCGCCACCACCAGCAACGGGGTGGACGCCAGTACGCGGTTGCGCCGGCTGTCCTTGACCTCGGTGTGCCCGGCGTAGTCCATGCGGAAGTGCTGCCACGCGGCCAGCAGGCCGGTCGCGATCGACAACGCCAGGAACATGGACGTCACCGGGAGGCTGGCGATGACGGGCTGGATGTCGTACCACGGCACGCCGTAGTTGCCGACGTAGAACCAGCCATTGACGCCGGAGGTGGCCACCGCCAGCACGAACAACAGCGCCGTCACGTAGAGCGTCAGGTTGCGCCGGCTGTGCAGACCGATGCGGGCGAACGCGAACGCGGTGACCGCGCCGAGCGCCCCGGCCAGCCCGGCGAACGCGCCGAATTGCACCGCCCATTTCGTCGGCGTGAACGTCAGCACCAGCAGCCCGATCGCGGTGGTACCGATCAGCCGCCACGCCGGGCCGCTGGCTAGTCCCGGCACCCGGCCCCGCCGCAGCAGCACCATCAGCATGCCGAACAGGCAGAGGAACATCATCAGGACGGCGAAGCGGCGCGCCATCGACCCGTCCGGGTTGGACTCCACGGTGAGGAAGTAGTAGCGCAGCCAGTCCTGGTACCACGCGATCGTGGGACCGACCTTGTATTTGATGCGGGCCGACTCGGCGACCGTGGCCAGCGTCTGGCTGCGGAACACCACCGCCAGAATCAGCGACGCCGACGCCGCCAGCACGGCCAGCGGCGGCAGCAGCCCGTCGGTGCCGCGGCGGCGGCAGATGATCCTGGCGATGGCCCGCGCCCCGGTCAGCAGCGCGGCGACGGCGATCAGCCCCTGGGGTGCGAGGGTGGTGGTCAGCATCGCGACCACGATGGCCACCGCCGCGGGCGCCAGCCGTTGCAGGGCGATCGCCCGCTCGACCAGCATCCAGGTGACGATCACGCCCAGGGCGATCAGCGGCTCGGGACGCAGGCCGTTGTTGAACGGCAGCCACGCGGCGACGAACACCATGCCGCCGGTCAGCACCGCGACCGTGTTGGAGCCCAGGCCGCTCTGCCCGGGACCGAGCCGGCGCAGCCCCCAGTGGCTGATGATCAACCAGCAGGCGATCCCGGCCAGCGTGGCCGGCAGCCGCATCCACACGCCCGCGGTGCTGACCGAGACCAACTTGGACAGCACCGACAGGTACCAGTCGAACGGCGCCTCGGTGGTCCCGAAGTAGCGGTAGTAATTGGCCACATAACCAGCCTTTGGCGCCACCCGCGCAATGGTCAGGTTGTAGCCGTCGTCCGACGAGGTGGCGCCGATGACGTGCCAGACCAGCAGCGTCCCGATCACACCCACGTCGGCCAGCACCGTTGTCCAACCGGTTCGCCACCGGACGGCCCATGACGGCCGGCCGACCAGCGCGCCGCCGCGGCCGTGCCGGTCCAGCATGACCAGCGCGACGATGGAGATCAGGACCGCCAGCGCGCCTGCAGCCATCACCAGCTTCTTGAGGGCGGTCGGGGCCGTGATGAACCGGGTGTCGATGTCGACGCGCGCCGACAACCCCGGTTGGGGCTGCACTTTCAGATCGGTGAAGATGCCATCGACCTGGGGCTTCTTCTCGGCCGACAGTTTCCCGGCGGCGCCCGGTACGCCGACGAAATCGGCGCCCGCCGCGGCGGTGTCGGCCCACACGTGCAGCACGCTGCAAGCCCCCGCGGCCACGGCCGCGCGTTGTGCCACCGCCGCCACGGTGTCCCGGAATGCGACGACGACCATGTCCTTGTCGGCGCGCACGAACAACCCGTTCTTGCCCGGGTCCACGCTGCCGGTCGGCAGCGTCGAGATCACCAGTCCGCCGCTGGCCGGCAGGGTGGCGATGGCCGCGCACGGAACGGAGATGTCGAGCGTGCGCGGCGTCCCGGACACCAAGGGGCCGGTGATCTGGGCGACGTGCCGGTCGACGCTGCCCTGCGGCCAGGCGATGGTGGCGGTGGTCTGCCGGACCGGAAGCAACGGCACGGTCAGACACAACAGCAAGCCGGCAAGCCCGGCGACGACGGCGACCAGGCGGACGATTCGCTGCGATCGCTCATTACCGTCGTGGGGCACGGGGTTCGATGGTAGGGGACGGCCCCTTAGTCGGATGAGGATGCTGGGCCGCGCACGAGGCTTTTAGGGAGGGTTCAGCGGCCGGGAAGCCGTGTGGCCAAGGTCGCGTGACCGGGTCCGGCCAGATCTGCCAGCGCGGCGCGACGCCCGACCATCGCCATCAGCAGCGCTTCGCCGGGTCCGCTCACCTCGGGTCCATCGCCGTGCGTCCAGTCGACATCGGCGGCTCCGCAGCCGCAGCCCGCGGAGCCGCCGTCCGGTGCCCAGGCGCGGGTTGACGGGCACCACGGCAAGCACCCGCTCGAGCCGATCTGTCGGCACCGTCCGTGGTCGCTGCAGCACGCGGGCGGATGTCTTGGCGATGGATAGTGTCGTCGACGAGGGCGATCATGCCGCCGAAACGTGTTGTCAGTCTTCGGGGTTGGAGGTGATCGTGCAAGAAGGCCAGCAGTTGGGCCGGACTCAGCTGCACAAACTCGTCGACCCCCGCCTGTTGGCCCGCACCACCCAGCCTTTCGCGAAGCGCTTCAGCAGTCCCAGCGGGCCGAGCTCTTCATAGCTGACCACATGTGCGACAACGTCTTTGACGGTCCATTTGGCGCAGAGGGTGGGCGCCAGCCAGTCGTCGGGTACCAAGGTGGCCAGAAAATCAGCCAGCTCGGCCCGTTCGGCGTGGGCCATGTTCTTCATCGAAGGCGCCGTCATCGTCGCGCCTCAACAGGGCAGAGCCCGGCGTAGCGGTACAGGTAGAGCGGCCAGCCTGCCTCGCCGTCGCCGCCGCGATCGTAAATGTGGGGCCGCCCACATGGGTTTCGAACACCGTTTCGGCGATCGGGACTGCCAGCAGATTGTGTTCGCGCGGTTTGAAGTCGACGAACTGTTTCGGTGAAGACGGTGAACGCGCGCTCGATCGCGGCGTTGACGACGACCCGGTGTGCGATGTTCGGGATTCGCGGTTGCGTCACGAGGCGTCTCCTTCGATCTCGGTGAACTTGGCGGCGTACCCGGCCAGGGTCTGCGTCCAGAACCGGTCCAGCTCGGCGCGTAGGACCACGAGGCCGGTCTGGTCGAATTGGTAGACGCGCCGTGTTCCCACCGCGCGATCACGCACCAACCCCGCGCACTTGAGCACCTTGAGATGCTCTGGGACCGAAGCGTCTGCCACCCGTGGTACTTCGACCAGAACAGCCCGCCGACCAATTCGACCATCATCAAAGGGTTTCCACCGCCGCGACCGCCGTCGCCTCCGTGCATACCGTTCATCAACTGCCTGCCGGGGCTGTGACGGCTAGCCCCGGCGCAGCGGGGCCGGGTCCCAAAGCCCGCTGCGCGTCGCCCTGCCTAGCTGCAGATCCGCTGGCTCGGCGTTGGGGTAGTACGGCGTGAGCCGTTGCAGCGAGCCCCAGTCCCGGGCCCAGTCGTCCTTGAGATAGGTGGCCATCGTGGTCGCCTTCACCAGCAACTCGGTGACCCCCAGCGGGCCACCGCCGTTGTTGTCCATCACCGGCGAGTTGGCCTCGGCGCCGAACCGGTCGGGCAGGATCCGCCATTCGGGTGTCTCGTCGACGCCGTTCTGGTGGCCGAACGAGCGCTGGCAGGGGAACGCCAGGCCCACCAGCCAATCCAGGAAGACCGGGTCGTGGGAGCCGACCACCTGCTGTAGCGTGCGCAGGTGGGGGATTCGCGGCGGGGTGACCGCGATCCAGTGCTGGGGCGCTAGGTCCTCGTCGTTGGCGACCAACCGGACCTGGGTCGCGCTCTCGGGGATCCAGGACAACGGCATCCGCAGGTTGCGCCACGCCGGTGACGCGCCGACGTCGAAGAACTGGAACGACCCGCCCGGGTGCCCGGCCGCCGCGTCCGCGTCGGTGGCCCACTGCACCTGCACCTCGCGCGGATCGAACCGGCCAGCCGCCGAGACGACCAGCAGCGGTCCCGCCTTGTCCCGCGGGGGCAGTCGGTACCACCCCGACCGCAGCAGGGCGGGTACCTGGATGCCGGATCGCCAGCTGCCCAGCACGGGCGTGCGCGCCGGGTCCAGGTTGTAGGGCAACTGGGCGCGCGAGCCGTTGATCCCGGGTGCGGCGCTGGTGCCGCCCTCGGTGCCGGCCTCGCTGGTGGTGGTCTTGCCGTCTTCGTTGACGAAGCTGCGGTCGCCCGGCCGTTCCATCACCGGGTCGGCCGAGACGTCGGCGGGAATACCGTTGGCGGTGAAGGCTTCTGACAGGCTCGCCCCCAACGCATCGCGCACCGAGCCGGAGACCGGCGTCAGCATTCCGGCGTTGGGCTCCTGTTCGACCATGACGTCCTCGGCCAGGCCGCACGATTTCCCGTCCAAGGTCTCCAGGTTGGACCGGCCCACCGACCACGCCGGGTATTGGCCGATCATCGCCAGCGTCAACGACGCCACCTCGAAGGTAACCAGCAGCCACGCCGCAATTGCCAACGGGGACTGGATGATTCCGGTCATGCGCGGCCCGATGCGGGTGTTGTGAGGTCCGCCGGCGCGCCCGTTGGCGGCGAAGTGGAACCAGGCCGCCAGCAGCAGCACCAACACCGTCAGCCCGAGCAGAACAGTGGCAAACGCGTAGTGCCACGCCGGGAATTCATTCGACCAGGGCACACCGAAGTTGGAGACATACCACCAACCGTTGACACTGGCGAACGACAACGCGACCAGGAACAGCACCGCCGCGGCGAACACGGTGCGGTTGCGGCGTAAGCGCATCGCCACACTCGTCACCGCGACCGCCGCCAAGGCGCCCAGCGAGCCCGCCAGCCCGGCGAGCACCCCGAAGTGGTGTGTCCATTTGGTCGGGGTGAACATCATCGCCAGGAAAGAGATGATGGTGATGCCGACGATGCGCCGGCTCGGGCCGATCGCGGTACCGGGAATTCGCCCCTTGCGCAACGACATTGCCACCGTGATGCCAAGCGCGAGCAGCACCGCCAGCACCGCGAAGCGCCGGGCGACGGATCCGTCGGGGCTGGCCATGAACAGCCGCTCGTAGCGGATGTGTTCGTCGAACCAGCTCAGGCTGGGCCCGAGCGCCCGCTTGAGTGCGGTGGCCTGCAGCTCACCGGCCAACGTCTGATCGCGGAAGATCAGGATGATCGTTACGGTGGCCGCGGCCAGGATCGGGGCCAGCAAGGGCAGTGCCCCGAATTGTCGGGAGCGGCGGTGAATGATCGTGCGCAGCGGTCCGATCGCCACCAGCAGGGCACCGATCGACGCGATACCCGTCGGCCCGGAGAACAGGGTCAGGGCGCCGATGATGCATGCGACCGCCACCGGCAGCAGCCGGTTGGTGGCCACCGCCCGCTCCACCGAGCACCAGGTGAGCAAGATGCCGAGCGCGATGATCGGTTCGGGGCGCAGGCCGTTGTCGAGCGGCAGCCAGGTGGCTAGGAACAGCCCGGCGGCCGTCCACGCCGCCGCGCGGCTGGTCTTCACGGCGTGGCCCAGCCGCGGCATCACCTCGCGGCTGATGGCCCACCAACAGGTCAGGGCCATGGCCAGGGTGGGCAGCCGCATCCAGATGCTGCTGGTGCTGACGTGCGCCCACACCGCGAGCAGGTCGTAGTACCAGCCGAAGGGCGCCTCGGGGGTGCCCAGCCAGCGGTAGTAGTTGGCCATGTAGCCGGCATGCTCGGACACCCGCGCCATCGTCAGGATGTAGCCGTCGTCGGAGGTGTTCGCGCCGACGAAGTGCCACCACACCAGCACGCCGATGACGAGCGCGTCGAGGCCGCCGATCGACCACCACCGCGCGGGAAGGAAGCGGCGGTGCCGGGTGCCCGGGAAGTCGCCGCCGGTGTCGAGGATGTGCAGCGCGATCAGGGCGGCGAGCGTCAGCACCACCCCGAAGACCATCGCGGCCATCTTCAGCGGGGTGGGGCTGCTGCTGTAGCGGGTGTCGACGGTCGCGGACAAGCTCAGTCCCGCGGGCGCTGGCCCGGACAGATCGGTGAACACTCCGACGATCTGTGGCCGAAAGTCGTAGCCGCTTTTCTCGCCGCGCAGCGGTGCGCCGGGATGTTCGGCGTTGGGCCCCTGGGTCAGCCCGACGAATTCGGCGGTGACCCGGTCGGCGTGCGCGGTGAACGTCAGCCGCTGGCAGGCCGGGCTGAGCATCTCCTTGAGCGGTGCGGTGACCACCGGGACGTTGCGCACCACCAGCACCAGTTCGTCGTTGGCGCGCAGGATCAGCAGCCCGCGGTCGACGGCCTTCGGCGCCTGCTTGGGCACCGTCGAGAGCAGCACCGTCTTACCGGCGCTCTGCGACCCTGTCAGACCGGCGGCGGCCTGACAGGGCACGGAGATGGTCAGCTCGGGGGCCACATAGCCGATCAACGGCGCTTCGACGCTGGCGAAGGTGCCGTTCTGCGGCCAGTTGAGCCGGGCGGTCGTCTGGCTGACCGGCAACAGCGGCGTGAGAAACGCCAGCAGCGTCCCGAGCAGACCGGCCACCACTGCCACGACACGAGCAACCCGGTAGCGTGCGCCCACGCTCTTCACGGACCTAGATGGTAGTTCTTCGACCAAGTCGGGCGAGGTGTCGGTGGCCATCAGCGGCTGGCCACCGGTTGGGCCGCGGGCTTGCGGACTGCCAGCACAAACGGGCCGATGCTCTGCACGGTAAACCGCGGATCGTCGAACAGCGCGGCGCGCAGCTCGACGGTGTAGCGGCGCACGTTGGGCTGATTGGGATAGACGTCTTCGGCCAGCCGCAGCGTGTAGTTGTTGCTCCCGCCGCGGCGCATCAGGAACACCGTCGGCGGCGGCCACGGCGAGGTGTCCAGCGCGTGGAGGAACTCGTCGGGGGACTTGAGGGTGGACCATTTCTTGATCTGCGCGGCCCGCAGGTCGAACTGCGCCAGCGGGTTGGCGTAGTGCGACGTCAGCCCCTGGAAGCCCCAGTACGGGTAGTAGGACAGGAAGCTGTAGTCGGCGGTCAGCACCACCGTCTGGTCCCGGGGTTTGCCGGTGAGCTGCTGGATCGCGGCGTTGACGGCGGCGTAGAACTTCTCCGAGCTAGGCGGCCGCCGGTCACCGCGTTGTCCATGGCCGTCGGTGTCGGTGTAAGCGATGGTCAGGTCCGGCCGTAGCACGTCGGGGATGTCCTGGCTGAACGCGATCGTGGCGGTTAGCCCGATCGCGCCGACCACCGGGACCGTGACCCTTTCCAGGGCGCGGCCGCGGTGTCGCAACGCGGACGTGGCCTGGGTGAATCCGAACACCCCCGCGGCGACTAGCAGCACCGACAGGGTCGGCTGCAGCCGGAACGACAGCAGCGTGGTGCGCGCCAGCGTGGTCAGCATCGACAGCAGCGACCACAGGTAGATGGCCAGCATCCCGATGGTCAGGGCACCCGCCCGCACCGAGGTGCGGGTGCGCACGACCAGCCACAGGGTGCCGATCATGCAGATCACGCCCAGCAGCGAGAACTGGAGCATCGGGAAGGTCAGCTCAGCGCCGTCGGCCGGCAGGTAATGAAAAGCGCTGCCGCTGTTACTGATTGGTCTGGTGGCCGCGCGCAGCAGGAACGGCAGCCAGGTGATGCCGGCGATGGCCGCGGCGATGACAGCGATGACGGCCAGCCGCCGCAGCGGGTCCAGCGCGGCCCGCCACCCGGCGCGTCGCCAGCGGGACATCACTAACACCAGCGCCATCAGCGTCATCGTGAACGCGGTGTAGCCGAACAGCAGTGTGTACCAGGTGGCGGTGAAGCCCAGGAACAACCCGGCGCCGAGCACCGCACCCCAGCCTTGCGCCCGTGGCCGGCCGCCTCGTTCGTGACGTTCGGCGGCGCGCAGACCCGACCAGGTCAGCACCAGCACCGGCGGCAGCAGGACGGTGATCATCGCGGAGTAGGGCTCCGGCGAGCTGTAGGCCAGCGTCACCGCCGCCGTCGCGGTAGTGACGATCAGGGCGTACTCGAAGCGGATCATCCGCCACCACAGCACCAGCGCGACGGCCACCGCGATCGTGATCGAGGTGATCGCCCACGGCTTGAACATCTCCCAGGCGGGTGTCGCGGTCAGCTCCGCGGCGCGCCCGCCGATCCAGAACCACCCCGGCGGGTAAAACGACGGCAGCCCGAGATAGGTCATGTCATGCAGGGCGGGACTGTCGGCCAGCCGCGTCAGGTATTCGGTACGGAACTGCTGATCGACCGAGATGCCGAACAGATACAGCTTCGTCGCCCCCAACGGCATGCCCAGCGTCACCACGCTGAACGCCGACACGAACACCAGCCCGGCCAGTTGGGCCGGCAACCGCCACCGGCTCGAGAGCCGCCACAGCCAACCGGTCGCCACCAGCCCGAGCAGGCAACCCACCTGGCCGACGGTGGTGAGCGCGTGCAGTTGATTCGACGACGGGAACGCCGGCCACTGCACCCTGTCGATGGCGATCAGCGAGGTCACCGAGACCACGACGGCCACCGCAACCGCCACCCCCATCTGGCCGAGAGTGGCCAGCGCGTTACGCATGATCAGATGGGCAGCTTGCGGAAGATGAGCCGCGGAATGTGCCGCAACACCATCATCACATATCTGAATCCTCTTGGCGCCCAAACCAATTCCTTGCCTTTTGCGGCAGCGGTCACCGCGAGGTTAGCGACGTATTCCTTGTCCACGGTCAGTGGCGCTTCTTTGAGGTGCGCACTCATCCGGGTCCGCACCTGGCCCGGACGGATCACCAGGACCCGCACCCCGTACTCACGCAGCGCGTCGCCCAGCCCCAGATAGAAACCGTCCAGCCCGGCCTTGGTGGAGCCGTAGACGAAGTTGGATCGCCGCACCCGTTCGCCGGCCGTCGAACTCATCGCGATGATCTGGCCGAAGCCCTGGGCGCGCATCTTCTCGCCTAGCAGAACACCCACCGAAACGGCTGCGGTGTAATTGATCTCGGCGGCCAGGACGGCCTTGTGCTGGTTCTGCCAGAGCTCCTCGGCGTCGCCGAGGACGCCGAACGCCACGATGGCCACGTCGACGTCGCCGTTGGCAAAGGCCGCCTCGATCATCTTGGGGTGGCTGTCCGGAGCGGTGGCTTCGAAGTCGATCAGCTCGACCGAGCGCGCGCCGGCGGCCTGCATCTGCGCGACAGCGGCGTCGCGTCCAGGGTCGTTCGGCATGGCGGCCAACACAATTCGGGCGCGCGCGTTCTGCAGATAACGCTCGGAGATCGCCAAACCGATCTCCGAGGTGCCGCCCAGCAGCAGGATGGTCTGGGGATTCCCCACAGCGTCTAACACCATCGGCGCACCATCTAGAGCAACTCCAAACGTCGGGCCATGTCGGAGGCGAAGACCCGCATCGGGTCGACCTTGCGGCGCACGGCGATCCATTCGTCGATGCGAGGATACATGGCGTGGAAGGTTTCGGCACTCACCCGCGAGTCTTTGGCGGTGTAGACCCTGCCGCCGAATTCCAGTGCGCGCCGGTCGAGTTCGTTGAGGAACTCGTTTATCCCGGGCTTGTTGGGGAAGTCCATCGCGACGTTCCAGCCGGCCATTGGGAAACTCAGCGGTGCGCGGTTGCCCGGGCCGAACAGCTTGAAGACATTCAATGCCGAATAGTGGCCGGTGGTTTGGATCCAGCGGATGATGGCTTTGAATTCGTCCATCGCATCCGGAGGGACCAAGAATTGGTATTGAGCGAAACCCCTTGGGCCATAAGCATTGTTCCAACCACTAAACAGGTCGAGCATGTGGTAGAACTGCGACAGATTCATGATCTTGCCGGTATAGGTGCCGCCCAACCGGTAATACACTTCACCGATAGCCATGAACGATAGCTTGTTCATAGCGCTGACCGGGAAGACGTCCGGCACCGTCAACAACTGTGGCGCATCGAATTTCAGCGGATTCCTGGCCAGTTTCTTCGGCAGCTGATCCAGGGTGGCCAGGCTGGCCCGGCTGACCGCGGCCCGGCCCAGTTTCGGTGGCGGACTGATCAGGTCGAACCATGCGCTGGAGTACGTGTAGTTGGCGTCGCTGCCGTCAAGGTGTACGGCGACGGTTTCATCGAGGTCTCGGGTGGCCACGCCGTCGGCGATGAAGTAGGCGGTTTCGGTCGGCGTCATCGCGATGGTGGCGCGCAGCACGATTCCGGTCAGCCCGTTGCCCCCGACGGTCGCCCAGAACAATTCGGCGTCTTCCGCGGTCGGGCCGTCGGGGGTGATGGTGCGGACGGTGCCGTCGGCCAGTAGCAGATCCATCGACCGCACGTGGTTGCCGAAGCTGCCCGCACTGTGATGGTTCTTGCCGTGGATGTCGCAGGCGATGGCGCCGCCGACGGTGACCTGGCGGGTGCCCGGCAGCACCGGGACCCACAGCCCGAACGGGAGCGCCGCCTTCATCAACTGGTCCAGGCTGACGCCGGCGTCGACATCGACTAGCCGGGTGTCGGCGCTGATCGAATGGATGCGGTTGAGCACCGTCATGTCGATCACCAGGCCGCCGCCGTTTTGCGCGTTGTCCCCGTAGGAGCGGCCCAGCCCGCGCGCGATCACGCCCCGGCCGCCGGCGTGGGCGACCCGGGCGACGGCCTTGGCGATAACCTCGGGATCGCGGGTCGACAGCACCTGGGCCACCGACGGTGCGGTGCGGCCAAAGCCCATCAGCTGGGTGGGCCTGGTCGGAAACTCGGGGCTCAACATCGTCAAAGAGGCTACCGCCTGCCGATGCGACGATGCGGGACGCTTGGGTCCCGCTGAGGAGGGAGGGTCAGCGGATACGGAAGATGACGAGCCGCTGCACGACAAAGTTGATCACTGTAGCGGTGCTCTGCGCGATCACGAACGCGACGATGGGCGCCCAGCCGCGGTAGTGCATGAGCACCAGGCACAGATGATTGAGCCCAACCTGGACGGCGAAGGTGATGCCGTAAAGCACCATGACCGCGACGAACCGGGCCGTGCTAAGCTCGGCTTGGAAGGTCCACCGGCGGTTGATCAGGTAGGCGGTCACGGTACCGACGACGAAACTGGTCGCCTTGGCCATGTCGACCTGGACGCCCAGTCCCCTCCAAAGCACCATGTAGAGACCGAAATCGATGATGCCCGCCAGCCCACCGGTCACCACGAAACGCGTGATCTGTGTGGCTAGACTCAGGGGCGCCGGCACGGTTCCGGACTCGGGGGGATGCATTGGGGGAGTTTATCGGGACGCGCGCGCCACCGGGGCAGCCGGTTCTCTTATACACATCTCCGAGCCCACGAGACAGGCAGAAATCTCGTATGCCGTCTTCTGCTTGAAAAAAAAAAAAAAAAAGAAAAGTATAATATAGTATGTCTGGAATAGATAGAGAGACGAGCTGGATAGTATGATTGACAATAAGAAGGTGATATGACACGGTTG
>NZ_LR655707.1 GCF_902168065.1 Mycobacterium tilburgii
CGTCGGACGCGGTCGAGGAGGTCCTGGCCGACATCTACGCCCAGGTGCTCGGGGTCGAACGGGTCGGTGTCGACGACTCGTTCTTCGACCTCGGCGGCGACAGCATTCTGTCGATGCAGGTGGTCGCCGCGATCAACACCGCGTTCGATTCCAACCTCTCGGTGCGCACGCTGCTCGAGGCGCCCTCGGTGCGCGGCGTGAGCCATCGGCTGGACAACGAGACCGCCGCGGACGACGCCGAGACGCACGGACCTAGCTACGCGGCCGTGCACGGCCGCGACACGACCGGGCTGCGCGCCAGCGACCTGACGCTGGACAAGTTCATCGACGCGACGACGCTGAACACCGCGCCGACGCTGCCCGGTCCGAGCGCCGAGGCACGCACCGTGCTGCTGACCGGGGCCACCGGCTTCCTGGGCCGGTACCTGGCGCTCGAGTGGCTCAAGCAGCTCAAGCGGGTCGACGGCAAGCTGATCTGCCTGGTACGTGCCGGCTCCGACGAAGAGGCCTGGCGCCGTTTGGAGAAGACCTTCGACACCGGCGACCCGCAATTGGTGAACCACTTCCACCAGCTGGCCGCTGATCATCTCGAGGTCGTCGCCGGCGACAAGGGCGAGGCCCACCTGGGTCTCAACGAGCAGACCTGGCAGCGGCTGGCCGAGTCCGTCGATCTGATCGTCGACTCCGCCGCGGTCGTCAACGGTGTGCTGCCCTACCGAGAGTTGTTCGGGCCCAACGTCGTCGGTACGGCCGAGCTGATCAAGTTCGCGCTGACCACCAGGATCAAGCCGTACGCCTACGTGTCGACGTCGGACCTCGGCCGCCAGATCGATTCGGCGCTGTTCACCGAGGACGCCGACATCCGGGTCATCAGTCCCACCCGCGTGCTGGACGGCAGCTACGCCAACGGCTACGGCAACAGCAAGTGGGCCGGCGAGGTGCTGCTGCGGGAGGCCAACGAGCAGTTCGGGCTTCCGGTTTCGGTGTTCCGCAGTGATATGATCCTGTCCGACACCAGCTATGCGGGCCAGTTCAACGTGACGGACGTGGTCACGCGGATGATCCTGAGCCTGGTGGCCACCGGTGTCGCGCCCGGCTCGTTCTATCAGCGTGACGCCAACGGCAACCGGCAACGCTCGCACTTCGACGGCCTGCCCGTCGAATTCGTCGCCGAGGCGATCGCCACGTTGGGTGCGCAGGTGGTCGACGGGTTCGAGACCTACCACGTGATGAACCCGCACGACGACGGCATCGGCATCGACACCTATGTCGACTGGCTGATCGAGGCTGGCTACCCTATCCAGCGCATCGACGACTTCGGTGAGTGGGTGCGGGAGTTCGAATCCAAGCTGCGGGCTCTGCCGGATCGGCAGCGTCAGCACTCGGTGCTCCAGATGCTGCAGCTGCTGCTGCTGCACAACCCGGACCAGATTCAGCCGCTGGAGCCGGCCAGGGGGTCGTTCGCGCCGACCGACCGCTTCCGGGCCGCGGTGCAGGAAGCCAAGGTTGGGCCCGACAACGACATCCCGCACATCACGGCGCCGGTCATCATCAAGTACGTCACCGATCTGCAACTGGTGGGACTGCTCTAGCCCAGCGCCCATGACGCAGCTGCCTTTCCCTCACGGACTGGAGCGCGTCCTGTGCCTCGGATCTGACCGGAGCGGCGCATCTGGTGCCGCGTTTCGCGACGAGGACGTGTTGCTGACGAAAGAGGCAGCAGGCGAAGGGCTTTGGGGCCTGCCGGGCGGAGGCGTGTACGATGGGGAGTCGCTCGTCGCGGCCCTGGAGCGGGAACTGGTGTGCCAGTTCGAGGAACACTTCTTCGAACGTGACCGCGGTGCGGCGTGGCGATCGCGGCAACACTTCTATGCGTTCGACCTCGGCGGCCGCGTCCGTGCCCATGGAAACGGGTGACGACGTGGCGAGTGCGGCTTTCCTGCGCGTCGATGACCACCGCATCGCGCCCGTCGCCGCCGCAGTGATCCGCCTCGCGCGTGCGGGACGCCGGCGCCCCGCCTGATTAGGATCGGCAATGAACGTGAAGACGTTCCGCGAAGTACATCGGAGTGCTGAACCATGACGTCCCCGATTACATGGCCGAACTCAGCATTTTCCAGGTTTTGCTCAACCATCCGCCGTTGGCGCGGGCGCTCAACGAACTGCTCGCCACCATGTTGTGGCACGGTGCGACCTAGAGCTGGGCGGCCTGCGAGCGCGAATTACTTCGTCGGCCAGGTCGTCGGTTCGCTCGATCGGGTCCGGCCCACCCGCGCGGTGGTGCTGGACATGGTCGAGGAGTTCGCCGACACCATCGGACGCCTCGAGGACCTGCGGGCGATTGATCAGGGCGTGTGAACGGCCTAACAGTTATCGTTTGTGCTGGTCAACCCGCCAGTGTCGGGTGAATGCCCGGGAGCGGGCGTAAAGATTCCCTGACATCGGCTCAATCGTGTTGACCGGCTGGGGCCCCTCGTGGACTATGGGACTGCACCTCGTTAGGTGAGGCGGCTACACGAATACAGGCCACTGACCCCCAACGTCGAAAGACGCCCCGGGTCAGGAAGCTTCTCTCGGCTTAAGGGTTGAGCCGAAGTGGCTCCCAGAGTTTCGGACACGTCGTGTGGTGCCAAAGCTCTGACGAGAGGGGTGCGGATTCCCGGCGGTCGCTGGGTGCTGGACTCCTTGTGGTGCGCGTAATCGACGCGGGTCACCGCACGCGTCATGACCGTGAAGGAGGTGAGGGACGCATGAGTTCCAGTGGCAGTCCGGATGGACATCCCGGCATGTTCCGTCCCAGTCCCGCCTCCGCATCCGGTACCCTGCGCTAAGCGAATCAGCTTTTCCGCCAGGAATTTTCGGCTCGGATTCGGTGCGAGGCGGGGCATCTCAGTCCCAGCTCGTTTCGAAATCCGATAGGAGACGATCAATGACCGCGGTGCTCTTCGACGAAGCGGTTGCCGTTCCCGCCACGCGCAACCTGCAGGTGGTGCCCGACCCGGTCGCGGTGCAGGAGTGCGCACTCACAAAGGCGCGCCGCGCCGACGCCCTGCCGTTCGGCATCGGCCCCGACCCGCTGGTGGACGGCCTGGCGCTGCTTTTGACCGTTCCGGTGCGCCACGTGTACGCGGCCCTGCTGCGCGTCGGGGTGCTCGAGGTCCGCACCCGATCCGAGGGACATGCCGCGGACGCGATTTGCACTGGTCAGTAGAATCTTCCTCAACGGCAACGATCCGGCCATCACCGGGGAGTCTTCGGAAGAACAGCCCGCTCCGGTATCGGGGCAGCCCAGTAGACCCGAACGGGTAGGCCCGTCACAGCCGTTCGAGCGGTCGCGCGCCAGCGCGACAAGCGGGGTGGTACCGCGGTGCTCGCGCAGGTTGCGCGTCGTCGTCCCCGGCCTGGACCGTAGGCACGCAGGAGACGACACGCACCGTGACCAAAAACGCTGACGCCAGGACGTATCCCAAGCTGGCCGGTGGAGTCCCAGACTTTCCCCGGCTAGAGCTCGAGGTGCTCGACTACTGGACTCGCGACGACACGTTCCGGGCCAGCATCGCCCGCCGCGACGGCGCCCAGGAGTATGTGTTCTACGACGGGCCGCCGTTCGCCAACGGACTGCCGCACTACGGGCACCTGCTCACCGGCTACGTGAAAGACATTGTGCCGCGGTATCGCACCATGCGCGGGTACAAGGTGGACCGCCGTTTCGGCTGGGACACCCACGGGCTGCCCGCCGAACTCGAGGTCGAGCGCCAGCTGGGCATCACCGACAAGTCGCAGATCGACGACATGGGAATCGCCGCGTTCAACGAGGCCTGCCGGGAATCGGTGTTGCGCTACACCGACGAGTGGCAGGCGTATGTCACCCGCCAGGCACGCTGGGTCGACTTCGACAACGACTACAAGACGCTGGACCTGCCCTACGTGGAGTCGGTGATCTGGGCGTTCAAGCAGTTGTGGGACAAAGGCCTGGCCTACGAGGGCTACCGGGTGCTGCCGTACTGCTGGCGTGATGAAACACCGTTGTCCAACCATGAGTTGCGGATGGACGACGACGTCTATCAAAGCCGGCAGGACCCGGCCGTCACGGTGGGCTTCCGGGTCGCGGGCGGCGAGCTGGACGGCGCCTACCTGTTGGTGTGGACCACAACGCCGTGGACCCTGCCGTCTAACCTGGCCGTCGCGGTGAACCCGGACGTCAGCTACGTCCAGATCCGGGCGGGGGAGCGGCGACTGGTGCTGGCCGAGGCCTGGCTGGGCGCGTATGCCAAGGAGCTGGGGGACGAGCCCGAGGTGCTGGGCACCTACAGGGGCACCGCCCTGCTTGGCACCCGATACCTGCCGCCCTTCCCCTATTTCATGGACTCGCCCAACGCCTTTCAGGTGCTGCCCGGAGATTTCGTCACGATCGATGACGGCACCGGGATCGTCCACATGGCTCCGGCCTACGGTGAGGACGACATGGCCACCACCGACAAGGTCGGCATCGTGCCGGTCACACCCGTCGACGCCAAGGGCCGCTTCGACGCCACCGTCCCAGATTACCAGGGGCAGCATGTCCTCGACGCGAACCCACACATCATCCGCGACCTGAAGAACGGGACGGGGCCGGCGGCGGTCAACCAGCCGGTGCTGATCCGGCACGAGACCTACGAACACCCTTACCCGCACTGCTGGCGCTGCCGCAATCCGCTGATCTACCGCGCGGTGTCGTCCTGGTTTGTCACCGTCACGCAGTTCCGGGACCGCATGGTGGAGCTCAACCAGCAGATCACCTGGTACCCCGAACACGTCAAGGACGGCCAGTTCAGGAAGTGGCTGCAGGGTGCGCGCGACTGGTCTATATCGCGAAATCGCTACTGGGGCACCCCGATTCCGGTGTGGAAGTCCGACGACCCGGCCTACCCGCGCATCGATGTCTACGGCAGCCTCGACGAGCTGGAGCGCGACTTCGGGGTGCGGCCCACCAACCTGCACCGGCCCTACATCGACGAGCTCACCCGGCTCAACCCCGACGACCCCACCGGCCGCAGCACGATGCGGCGCATTCCCGATGTGCTCGACGTGTGGTTCGACTCGGGTTCCATGCCGTACGCGCAGGTACACTACCCGTTCGAGAACGTAGGCTGGTTCGACACGCACTTCCCGAGCGACTTCAGCGTCGAGTATATCGGGCAGACCCGCGGCTGGTTCTACACGCTGCACGTGCTGGCCACCGCGCTGTTCGACCGGCCCGCGTTCAAAACCTGTGTGTCGCACGGAATCGTGCTCGGCTCCGACGGCCAAAAGATGAGCAAATCGCTGCGCAACTACCCGGACGTGTCCGAGGTGTTCGATCGCGACGGCTCCGACGCGATGCGCTGGTTCCTGATAGCCTCGCCCATCCTGCGCGGGGGCAACCTGATCGTAACCGAGCAGGGCATACGCGACGGTGTGCGCCAGGTTCTGCTGCCGTTTTGGAACGCGTACACCTTCTTGGCCCTCTATGCCCCCAAAGTCGGTGTCTGGCGCACCGATTCGACCCACGTGCTGGACCGCTACATCCTGGCCAAGCTCGCCGTGCTGCGCGACGAGCTCACAGCGTCACTGGACGTCTGCGACATTTCCGGGGCCTGCGAGCAGCTCCGCCAGTTCACCCAGGCGCTGACGAATTGGTATGTGCGACGGTCACGTTCGCGGTTCTGGGAAGAGGACAACGACGCCATCGACACCCTGCACACCGTGCTGGAGGTCGTCTCGCGACTGGCCGCGCCGCTGCTGCCGTTGATCACCGAGATCATCTGGCGCGGCCTCACCGGCGAACGGTCGGTGCATCTCACCGACTGGCCGCAGGCCGGGGAATTGCCCGCCGACGCCGGCCTGGTCGCCGCGATGGACCAGGTCCGCGACGTCTGCTCGTCGGCGTCGTCGTTGCGCAAGGCCAAGAAGCTGCGCGTGCGGCTGCCACTGCCGAAACTTACTGTGGCCGTTGAGGATCCGCAGCAGCTGGCGCCGTTAACCAATCTGATCGCCGACGAGCTCAACGTGAAGAGCGTCGAACTCACCGACGCGATTGACACCTACGGCTGGTTCGAGCTCACCGTGAACGCCCGCGTCGCCGGGCCGCGGCTGGGCAAAGACGTGCAGGCCGCGATCAAGGCGGTCAAGGCCGGCGAGGGCGTGGTCAACCCGGACGGCACCCTGACCGCTGGACCCGCGGTGCTGCAACCCGAGGAGTACAGCTCGCGACTGGTAGCCGCCGACCCGGAGTTCACCGCGGCGCTGCCCGGCGGCGCCGGCCTGGTGGTGCTGGACGGCACGGTGACCCCGGAGCTGGAGGCCGAGGGCTGGGCCAAGGACCGGATCCGCGAGCTGCAGGAGCTGCGCAAGTCGACCGGGCTTGACGTCTCCGACCGCATCCGGGTGGTGATGTCGGTGCCCGCGGAGCGGGCCGACTGGGCCGAGCGGCATCGCGAGCTCATCGCGGGCGAAATACTCGCCACCAGTTTCCAATTCGGCGAGCCCGAGGACGCCGCTCAGATCGGCGACGGCGTGCGGGTCGCGATCGCCAAGGCCTGACCTTCCGCTCCTCCGTACCTTCCGCTCCTCCGTACCTTCCGCTCCTCCGTACCTTCCGCTCCTCCGTACCTTCCGCTCCTCCGTACCTTCCGCTCCTCCGTACCTTCCGCTCCTCCGTACCTTCCGCGAAACTGTATTCCGCGACGCATTTCGCGAGGAGCCCAGTCGGTGGTTGCAGTCTCGCGGCAATGTCGGGGTGCGGTGGCATGCTGCCCGCGTGACCGCCCCACCGTTCTGTGGCACCGACGCGTTGCGCGCCAGTGTATGGACGCAGCGCGACCTGCGCCGCTCGTGCACACGGATCTACCGCAACGTGTACCACCGGCGCGGCAGCGAGCTCGGCGCATGGGATTGCGCGATGGCGGCGGGGCTGTGGTCGGGTAAAGAGGCGGTGGTGGCCGGCCTGTCCGCGGCGGCTGGAAACGGCGGTGATGCGGATCGACGCGCTGGCCCGGGCCACCGGCATGACCGCGGATGACGTGTGCCCATTGATCAGGGCGCACCGCGGCGCCCACCGCCTCGCGCACCGTTGCGACCTGCTCCGGCTCCAGCACGGTGAGCGTGCCGGTGGTGGCCAGATGGTCCAGCCACTCGTCGCGCGTGTAGCGACGCTCCCACTGAAACTCCCACCGCTCGGGCTCGGTGAAGCCGCCCGCGGTGCGGATACCGTCCATGGCCCGTTTGCGGTTTTCCTCTTGCAGTTCGACGCCGGGTGTCTGCAGTGGCGCTTCGGGCGTCCCACGTTTCGAAGTTGCCGATTTCCACCTCGATGCCACTGCGCCGGGCGACCTCGGCCATCCGCGGGTCCGGGTCGACGCCGAGCACCGTGACCCCGGTCGCCCAGTACTGTCGTACGCCGATGCCGGTGCCGCACCTGACATCGAGGAATTCGGGGCCGGGGCTGGCGTCGATGACACGGCGGATCATGTCCTCGGGATAGCGGGGCCGCGAGCGGTCGTAACGATCGGCGTCCACGCCGAAGGACTCCGCCACCTCGCGCAGCAGGTGCGGTTGCCGCTCGGACAGCGACGGTTCAGTGGAAAGGCTTGTCATGCCTCCGTTCTACCCCCTGCGGCCGTCGGCTCCGGTTCAGCAATCGCCGACGGTCGTGGTGACGTCACGAAAGACCGCTGTCGGCAAGCGATCTGGCCGCTAACTACTGATCCTTCACCGCCCGCCAGCGCAGCCGGCCCGCGCGCCTGGACATCGACGTCGCCAAATCCCGCCGCGCGCAAGCGATCCGGCAACGTGGCCGGAGACACCGTGTTGCAGGTCAGGATCGCGCCGTAGCCCGGCCCTATCTCGAGCGTGTTGTCGCCCAGGTTGACATCCGCCAGGATCCACGGCCGCAGATACTGTTCGACGGTCTTCGCACAGCGGTCCGAACTGCACAGCCGGCGATGCGCGAGGTTCATGGCCATGGGCAAAACGGTAGCCCCCTAGCATTAGCGAGTGGAGTCCCGTTGGGTGCTGCACCTGGATATGGACGCGTTTTTCGCCTTCGTCGAGCAGCTGACCCGCCCGACCCTACGCGGCCGGCCGGTACTTGTCGGCGGATTGGGCGGCCGGGGAGTGGTGGCCGGCGCGAGCTATGAGGCGCGGGTGTTCGGGGCGCGGTCGGCCATGCCGATGCACCAGGCGCGCCGCATGGTTGGCGTGACGGCGGTGGTGTTACCGCCGCGCGTGGTGGTGTACGGGGTAGCCAGCCGGCGGGTGTTCCAGGCGGTGCGCGGCCTGTTGCCCGTCGTTGAGCAGCTGTCCTTCGACGAGGCGTTCGGCGAACCCCCGCAACTGGCCGGCGCCGACCCGGGCGACGTCGAACGGTTCTGCGAGGCGCTGCGGCGACAGATGCGCGAGGAGACGGGGCTGACCGCCTCGGTCGGCGCCGGATCGGGTAAGCAGATCGCCAAGATCGCCTCCGGTCTGGCCAAACCCGACGGCATTCGGGTGGTGTCTCGCGCCGAGGAACGTTTGCTGCTCGACGCGCTGCCGATGCGCCGGCTCTGGGGGATTGGGCCGGTGGCCGAGGAGAAGCTGCATTGGCTCGGCATCGAGACGATCGGGCAGCTGTCGGCGTTGACCGACGCCGAGGTAGCCAACAATCCTGGGTGCGACGATCGGGCCGGCGCTGCACCAGCTGGCCCGCGGCATCGACGACCGTCCCGTCGCGGAGCGCGCCGAGGCCAAGCAGATCAGCGTCGAGTCCACCTTCGCCACCGACCTGACCAGCCTCGAGCAGCAGCACGACGCGATCGAAGCCATCGCCGAGCACGCCCACCAGCGCCTGCTGCGCGACGGCCGCGGCGCCCGGACCGTCACGGTGAAACTGAAGAAATCCGACATGAGCATCCTGACCCGCTCCGCGACGTTGCCCTACGCGACCACCGAGGCCGGCGCGCTGGTCGCGGTGGCCCGGCGACTGCTGCTCGACCCGCGCGAGATCGGCCCCATTCGCCTTCTCGGCGTGGGGTTTTCGGGGCTCAGCGACGTGCGACAGGAGTCGCTGTTCCCCGACCTGGACCTGTCGGCACCGGAATCGGCGACACATCACACCTTCGAAACGGCGCCGACAGCAGTCCCAACGGTGACCGAGGCGATGTTCGCGCCGGCGACCGAACCGCAGGCCGCGCCGTGGTGGATCGGCGACGATGTCACGCACCCCGACCTGGGGCACGGCTGGGTAAAGGGCGCGGGCCACGGCGTGGTCACCGTGCGGTTCGAAACCCGCGGCACCGGCCCGGCGCAGGCGCGAACCTTCCCCGCCGGCACCGTAGACCTGCAGCGTGCCAACCCCGTCGACTCCCTGGACTGGGCGGACTACGTTGGCCGGCCTGCGCACCGCGGACACCGACGAGGCGTCAGCCCCAGCGGCCGATCACATCGGCGACCGGTGACCCGGCGGCCAGCGCCGCCATCAGCAGCACCCGCGCTTGCGATGGCCGCAACCGCGGCACCAGCACCGCGCCCGCTTCGACCAAATCGTGGCCGGGCCCGTACCCCGCGCTGACCCCGCCGCCGGGCACTCGGGTGGACACCGCGACGACGATCCCGTCGCGGCAGTGCCGGCGCACGCCGTCGACGACCGCGACCCCGGCGTTGCCCGACCCCAGCGCTTCCAGGACGACGGCCCGCGCGCCGGCGGCCACGCACGCGTCCAGCGCCACCGAATCGCTGCCCAGGTAGGCCGCGACGATGTCGACCCGCGGCGCGTCGACGGCGTAGAGCTCACCGAGTTGTGGGCGCACCTTGGCGCCGGTCAACGACACCTCGCCGGCGACGGTGCCGACCAGCTCGCCCGCGAAACCCCTTAGGTCCTGCGTCGCGACCTTGTGCATGCCCAGCGGTTGCAGCACCCGCCCGGCGAACGCCACCAGCACGCCGAGGCCGCGGGCGGCCGGGCTGGCGGCGACGGCCACCGCGTCGCGTAGATTGCCCGGGCCGTCCGCATCGGGGGCGTCCGCGCTGCGCATGGCGCCGGTCAGCACGACCGGGACGTCACCGCCGTAGCTGAGGTCGAGCCACAGCGCGCTTTCCTCCATGGTGTCGGTGCCGTGCGCGACGACCACGCCCTCGGCGCCGTTCGCGGTCGCGGACCCGACGGCGGCGCCGATGCGATCCCAGTCGGCCACCGTCAGCTCCGAGCTGTCCACCGCGATCAGGTCGACGATGTCGACGTCGAGGCCGGCGGTTAGGTCGGCGCCACTGCGGCTCGGACGCAGCACGCCGTCGGCGCCGGTGCTCGTCGATATCGTGCCACCGGTGGTGATGACGGTGATCCGGCCCATGGCCAAATCATTCCCCATTTGCCGGCCCGGTGAGGCGGCACCCAACCTGGCTGGCGGCTAGGGGATGATGGGGAGGTGCCCGAAGAACCAACCCGATCGGCAGAGCCAGTGTCGTCAGTGGGGGAAGCCGCGCCGTCCCCGGACGTGACCACGCCTGAGGTGGTCGACTCCGCCGCGCCGCAGCCGCCGCGACGCTTGCGCCTGCTGTTGTCGGTGGCGGCGGTGGTGCTGGCCCTCGACGCCGTGACCAAGGTGATCGCCGTCCGGTTGCTGCCGCCGGGGCAGCCGGTGTCGATCATCGGCGACACGGTGACCTGGACGTTGGTGCGCAATTCGGGGGCGGCGTTCTCGATGGCCACCGGATACACCTGGGTGTTGACGCTGATTGCTACCGGCGTGGTGATCGGCATCTTCTGGATGGGCCGACGACTGGTCTCGCCCTTGTGGGCGGTGGGCCTTGGCATGATCCTCGGCGGCGCGATGGGCAACCTGGTCGACCGGTTCTTCCGCGCCCCGGGCCCGCTGCGCGGCCACGTCGTGGACTTTCTGTCGATCGGCTGGTGGCCGGTGTTCAACGTCGCCGACCCCTCGGTGGTCGGTGGCGCCATCCTGCTCGTCGTGCTCTCGGTGTTCGGCTTCGACTTCGATTCGGTGGGCCGGCGCAAGGCCGCCGTGACTGCCCTGACCTCCGACGACCAGGACAAGGCCGACCAAGACTGATGACCAACCGCTCGATGTCCGTTCCGGAGGGATTGGCGGGCATGCGTGTTGATGCTGGACTGTCGCGACTGCTCGGTCTGTCCCGCAGCGCCGTCGCGACGATCGCCGAGGACGGCGGCATCGAACTCGACGGAGTGCCGGCGGGCAAGTCTGACCGCCTGACCTCCGGCGCCTGGCTCGAGGTGCGCCTGCCCGAGGCGCCGCCGCTGGAGAACGCCCCGGTCGACATCGAGGGCATGACGATTCTGTACTTCGACGATGACATCGTAGTGGTCGACAAGCCGGCCGCGGTAGCCGTGCACGCATCCGTCGGCTGGAGCGGGCCCACGGTGCTCAGTGGCCTGGCCTCGGCGGGCTACCGGATCACCACCTCGGGTGTGCACGAACGGCAGGGCATCGTGCATCGCCTTGACGTGGGCACTTCCGGGGTGATGGTGGTCGCGCTGTCCGAGCGAGCGTACACGCTACTCAAGCGGGCGTTCAAACAGCGCACCGTCGACAAGCGTTATCACGCGCTGGTGCAAGGACATCCGGACCCGTCTAGCGGAACGATCGACGCGCCGATCGGCCGGCACCGCGGCGGCGAGTGGAAGTTCGCCGTCACCCAGCACGGCCGGCACAGCATCACCCACTACGACACCGTCGAAGCGCACGTCGCGGCCAGCCTGCTCGATGTGCACTTGGAAACCGGCCGCACCCACCAGATTCGGGTGCATTTCGCCGCGCTGCACCACCCCTGCTGCGGCGACCTGGTTTACGGTGCCGACCCTAAACTAGCGAAAAAGATTGGGCTGCAACGGCAATGGTTGCACGCCCGGTCGTTGGGGTTCGCCCATCCCGCCGACGGCCGGTGGGTGGAGTTCGTCAGCCCCTACACGGCCGACCTGGAACACGCGTTGGCCGTGCTGCGCGACGAGGGGTGATCAGCCGGGCTTGCGCCTCGACCAGGACCCGGGTGGCATGCGCGACGAAGGCCCTCGGACTCGATGTGATCGTGCAATTCGCGCAGCCGCCCGCGGTAGCGCTGCACCGAGAAGTCCGGCACCGTCCAAATCACCTTGCGCAGAAAGTAGATGACCGCGCCGATGTTCGAAGAATTCCGCGCGCAGTTTTTCCATCCGCATCTACTGCACCTGCAGGCCGGCGTCCTGCACTTCGGCGCGTTCGTTGTCCGGGTGCCGGCGGGCCCACGCCTCCGGTTGCGGGCCGATGAAGTATTCGGTCAGCTCGCTGACCGTGGCTGGCCCCACGTGTTGGGCCAGGTAGCTGCCGCCAGGACGCAGCACCCGTCCAGCTCATCCTCAAATATCATCCTCGTGATTCGCGAGCGTGGCTTCGGCCAGATCATCAACGTCTCGTCCGTCGGCGTGCAAACCCGCGCACTGCGGTTCGGCGCGTACATCGCCAGCAAGGCCGCACTAAACAGCCTGTGCGACGCGCTGCAGGCCGAGGTGGTGAACGACAATGTCAAATTCACCACGGTGCACATGGCGCTGGTGCGGACCCCGATGATCAGCACGACCACGATGTACGACAAGTTCCCCGCGCTGACGCACGACCAGGCGGCCGGAGGATCACCGACGCGATCGTGCACCGGCCGCGGCGGGCTAGTTCACCGTTCGGTTAATTCGCCGCCGTCGCCGATACCGTCAACCCCGCGGTGATGGACAGGGTGCGCAACCGGGCGTTCAGCATGTTCGATGATTCGCACGCCGCCAAGGGAGGCGAACACCCCGATGACACAAGCCACATTCGACAGACGGAGCGAGACATTCGTGCAAGCGGCCCGCGGAATCCATTGGTGACGCGATGAGTCTCCCCAAACCCGGAAACCCAGTCCACCGTCGTGATTACCGGGGCTTCCTCCGGCATCGGCGCCGAGCTGGCCCGGCGCGGCTTTCCGCTGTTGTTGGTGGCGCGCCGCGTGGGAGCGCCTCGACGAGCTCGCCGACGCGGTGGGTGAGGAATTCGCGGTCGCCGTCGAGGTGATGCCGCTGGACCTCAGCGACGCCAAGGCCCGCGCGAAACTGGGCGACCGGCTGCGCACGGAACCTATTGCGGGCCTGTGCAATAGCGCCGGGTTCGGCACCAGTGGGGTGTTCCGCGAGCTGCCGCTGGAACGCGAAAGCAAAGAGGTCACCCTCAACGCGCTCGCGTTGATGGAGCTGACCTACGCGGCGCTGGACGGCATGGTCAAGCGCGGCGCCGGAGCGGTGATGAACATCGCCTCGATCGCCGCGTTCCAGCCGCTACCCTACATGGCGGTGTATTCGGTTCGTGCAGAGGTCCTCCGAAGCCGTCCACGAGGAGTTGCACGGGACGGGCGTCTCGGTGACGACGCTGTGCTCCCGGGCCCGGTACCCACCGAGTGGACCGAGATCGTCAACGCCAAGCGGTTCAGCGTGCTCCTGGCGCAGGTATCGCCGACCGACGTCCAGTTGTACGGATAACCGTTCGAGACACGCTCTGCGACACGCCGAACTCGTGTCGGTCATCGGTCATAAACTGGCCTCTCTATGGCCGGTCCGATTCCTCTTCACGCAAGCGTTCGTCGCGAGTCGTCGTTCGTGCACCTGCACAACCACACCGAGTACTCGATGCTGGACGGGGCCACGAAGATCGCGCCGATGCTCGCCGAGGTGGAACGGCTGCAGATGCCCGCGGTCGGGATGACCGACCACGGAAACATGTTCGGCGCCAGCGAGTTCTACAACGCGGCGACCAAGGCGGGAATCAAGCCCATCATCGGTGTCGAGGCGTACATCGCGCCCGCGTCGCGCTTCGACACCCGCCGGGTTCTGTGGGGTGACCCGAGCCAGAAGTCCGACGACGTCTCGGGTAGCGGCTCCTACACACACCTGACGATGGTGGCCGAGAACGCCACCGGGCTGCGCAACCTGTTCAAGCTGTCCTCGCTGGCCTCCTTCGAGGGTCAGCTCGGCAAGTGGTCGCGGATGGACGCCGAGCTCGTTGCCGAATACGCCGAGGGCATCATCGCCACCACCGGCTGCCCGTCCGGGGAGGTGCAGACCCGGCTGCGGCTGGGCCACGACCGCGAGGCGCTGGAGGCGGCGGCCAAGTGGCGCGAAATCTTCGGACCCAACAACTTCTTCCTCGAGCTGATGGACCACGGGCTGTCCATCGAGCAGCGGGTCCGCGAGGGTCTGCTGGAGATCGGCCGCAAGCTCGACATCCCGCCGCTGGCCACCAACGACTGCCACTACGTGACCCGCGACGCCGCGCACAACCACGAGGCGCTGCTGTGCGTGCAGACCGGCAAGACGCTCTCGGACCCGAACCGGTTCAAGTTCGACGGTGACGGTTATTACCTGAAGTCGGCCGCCGAGATGCGGCAGATCTGGGACGACCAGGTGCCCGGCGCGTGTGACTCCACCCTGTTGATCGCCGAGAGGGTGCAGTCCTACGAGGAGGTGTGGACGCCCCGCGACCGAATGCCCATCTTCCCGGTACCCGAGGGGTACGACCAGGCCAGCTGGCTGCATCACGAGGTGATGGCCGGACTGCGGCGACGCTTCCCGTCCGGGGTCGGCCAGAACTACATCGACCGCGCCGAATACGAGATCAACGTCATCTGCGACAAGGGTTTCCCATCTTACTTCCTGATCGTCGCCGACCTGATCAACTACGCCCGCTCGGTCGATATCCGGGTCGGGCCGGGCCGCGGGTCGGCGGCGGGTTCGCTGGTGGCCTATGCGCTGGGCATCACCAACATCGACCCGATTCCGCACGGGCTGCTGTTCGAGCGGTTCCTCAACCCTGAGCGCCCGTCGGCACCCGACATCGACATCGACTTCGACGACCGTCGGCGCGGTGAGATGGTGCGCTACGCCGCGGAGAAGTGGGGCCAGGACCGCGTCGCTCAGGTGATTACCTTCGGCACGATTAAAACCAAAGCGGCGCTGAAGGATTCGGCTCGTATCCACTACGGACAGCCCGGGTTTGCGATCGCCGACCGGATCACCAAGGCGCTGCCGCCGCCGATCATGGCCAAGGACATTCCGCTGTCGGGGATCACCGATCCCAGCCACGAGCGGTACAAGGAAGCCGCCGAGGTCCGCGGTCTGATCGAAACTGACCCGGACGTACGCACCATCTACCAGACCGCGCGCGGCCTGGAGGGGTTGATTCGCAACGCCGGTGTGCACGCGTGTGCGGTGATCATGAGCAGTGAGACGCTCACCGAGGCGATCCCGCTGTGGAAGCGGCTCCAGGACGGGGCCATCATCACCGGCTGGGACTACCCGTCGTGTGAGGCCATCGGCCTGCTGAAGATGGACTTCCTGGGCCTGCGCAACCTGACGATCATCGGCGACGCGCTGGACAACATCAAGGCCAACCGGGGGATCGACCTCGACCTCGAGTCGGTGCCGCTGGACGACAAGGCCACCTACGAGCTGCTGGGCCGCGGCGACACCCTGGGGGTGTTCCAGCTCGACGGCGGGCCGATGCGCGACCTGCTGCGCCGGATGCAGCCCACCGAGTTCAACGACATCGTGGCGGTGCTGGCGCTGTACCGGCCGGGGCCGATGGGCATGAACGCCCACAACGACTACGCCGACCGCAAGAACGGCCGTCAGGTGATCAAGCCGATCCACCCAGAGCTTGAGGAACCGCTTCGCGAAATCCTTTCCGAGACCTACGGATTGATCGTCTACCAAGAGCAGATCATGTTCATCGCCCAGAAGGTCGCCTCCTACACGATGGGTAAGGCCGACGCGCTGCGCAAGGCGATGGGGAAGAAGAAGCTCGAGGTGCTCGAAGCCGAGTACAAGGGTTTCTACAAAGGCATGACCGCCAACGGGTTCTCCGAAAAAGCGGTGAAAGCGTTGTGGGATACCATCCTTCCGTTCGCCGGGTACGCGTTCAACAAGTCGCACGCCGCCGGGTACGGGTTGGTGTCGTACTGGACGGCCTACCTGAAGGCGAACTACCCGGCCGAGTACATGGCGGGCCTGCTGACCTCGGTCGGCGACGACAAAGACAAGGCCGCCGTGTATCTGGCCGACTGCCGCAAGCTCGGCATTACCGTGCTGCCGCCGGACGTCAACGAATCCCTGGTAAACTTCGCCTCGGTCGGCAAAGACATTCGTTTCGGCCTGGCCGCGGTCCGCAACGTCGGTGCCAACGTGGTGTCCTCGCTGATCAAAACCCGCACCGAGAAAAGCAAATTCACCGATTTCTCGGATTATCTGAACAAGATCGACATCTCGGCCTGCAACAAGAAAGTCACCGAATCGTTGATCAAAGCCGGCGCTTTCGATTCGCTGGGGCATGCCCGCAAGGGCCTGTTCCTGGTGCACACCGACGCGGTCGATTCCGTGCTGGGCACCAAGAAGGCCGAGGCGATCGGCCAGTTCGATCTGTTTGTCGGCGGCAACGACGGGATCGACGGTACCGATTCGGTGTTCACCATCAAGGTCCCCGGCGACGAATGGGAAGACAAACACAAGCTTGCCCTGGAGCGGGAAATGTTGGGGCTCTACGTGTCCGGGCATCCGCTCAACGGGGTCGCGCATCTGCTGGCAGCCCAGGTCGACACCGAGATCCCGGCCATCCTCGACGGGGATGTGCCCAACGACGCCCAGGTGCGGGTGGGCGGCATCCTGGCCTCGGTGAACCGGCGGGTCAACAAGAACGGAATGCCTTGGGCATCGGCCCAATTGGAAGATCTCACCGGTGGCATCGAGGTGATATTCTTCCCGCACGCGTACTCCGCGTACGGGGCCGACATCGCCGACGACGCGGTGGTGCTGATCAACGCGAAGGTGGCGATCCGCGATGACCGGATCTCGCTGATCGCCAACGAGCTTGTGGTGCCCGACTTTTCCAATGCGCAGCCGAATCGGCCGCTTGCGGTCAGCCTGCCCACCCGGCAGTGTACGATCGACAAGGTCACTGCACTCAAACAGGTGCTGGCGCGGCACCCCGGTACCGCGCATGTCCATCTGCGGCTGATCAGCGGCGACCGGATCACGACGCTGGAGTTGGATCAGTCGCTGTGCGTGACGCCGTCGCCCGCGTTGATGGGTGACCTCAAGGAACTGCTCGGCCCTGGCTGTCTGGGTAGCTGAGCCGTCGCTCGACCGGCGCCCGTTTTCGGTGTACGCGTCTCCGACTTACTCATTTCCGGTGTGCGATGACGGCTTCCACTGTGCGTCTGCGGCGGCGGTGGTGCCCGGCGTGTCGCCGCCACGCTTGTACACCCGGCGCCGCGCGCGGGGGGGGCAGGTCCACCCGGACGATGAGGCTGTCGTCCCCACAGGCCACGCGCGTGCCCGCCGCAGTTTCTCCCGCAGCGGCAGGTCGCGGTGCACGTTGGTCACGCCCGGAATCTTGAGCAGCGGCACGATGTTCCACTGCCAGCCGTAACGCTGGTGGAGCAACCGATTCGCCCGCTCGGGCCTCCTCGCCTGACAACAGCGTGGCGCGTCCGGTCAGCGTCGGCGCCCCCTCGTGCACCCGGCCGCGGTAATCGTAGGCGACCAGTTCCACCTCGGGGTGAGCGGCCAACCGCTTGGCCTTGGGTCCCGCCTTGGTCCCGAATATCAGCGCATTGCCGTCCATCGCGAACCAGATCGGGGTGTCGACAGGTGTCCCGTCGCGCCGAAACGTGCGCAACAACGCGTATCGGGCGGTGCTGAGTTGGTGAAGGGTATGCATGCTGCCGGTACGGAACTTAGAGTTGACTCTAACTCAAGCATCGAGTGCCGGGGAGGTTCGAGTGTCGCTGACCATCGGCCAAGTCGCTCACCATCGGCCAAGTCGCTCACCATCGGCCAAGTCGCTCACCATCGGCCAAGTCGCTCACCATCGGCCAAGTCGCTCACGAATCCGGCGTCGTGTCGACCACGCTGTGCTACTACGAACAGATCGGTCTGCTGCTCGCGCCGATGCGCCAGGGCGGACAGCGCCGGTACGACGACGCGGTGCTGGCCCGCCTCGAGGTCATCGGGTTGTGCAAGTCCGCGGGCTTCGCGCTGGACGAGATCCAGGTGCTGTTCGCCGACGACGCACCCGGCCGTCCCGCGTGCCGGGGCCCTGGCCCAAGCCAAACTCGCCGAGATCGACACGCAGATGGCGGCGCTGACCCGGGCCCGGGCCGTGATCGAGTGGGGAACAGTGCGCCTGCCCGTCCATCGACGCCTGCACGTGCGGCATCCATCCGGCCTAGAACTGGTAGCGCAAGATCCGTGCCTTGCGGGCGGAAACCTCGAGCATGCCGGACACCTTGGTGGCGAACCGAATCCAGCCCGGGAACAGCTTGACCTCGGGCTGGTGGGCCAGGCTGGCCTCTTCGATCAGGGTGAGCGCCGGATTCCATTTCTCCGGCACGTGCGGGTCCCCGAACCCCGGATAACCCCATTGGGCGCCGACACTGCTGAACATTCGCTGCGGCGCCAATTTGACCGCCAGCCGGCTGATCCAGCCGATCCGGCCGTAGTCGTTGAACGCCAACTGTCCGGAGCTGAAATACGTGGTGATGCGTCGAAACAGCGCGATCAGCACGGGCTCGGACAGAAACGCGAACAACCCGTCGGCGATCACCATGGTCGGCCGATCAGCGGGAAGGGTGTTGGGCCAGCTCTGGTCGGCCACGGACGCGGTCACAACGTGGGCGCGCGCACTGACCGGCATCAGCTGCGCACGCAGCGCGCTGACCCCCGGCAGGTCGATGCTGTACCAGTCGACGGTGTCAGGTGGGCCGACCCGGAACGGGCCGGAATCCAGCCCCGCGCCGAGGTCGACGATGACGGCGTCCGGGTGCTCGGCGGTGAATGCCCGCACCCGTTCGTCGAGCATCTTGGCGCGCAACGCCATTTGACACACCACGCTCGCGGGGATGCCGAGCCCGGCGAAGTCATAGTCGATCTGGTCGACGATGTCGGCGGCGAGGGTATCGCCGAGAATCGGCCGGGGCCAGCGGCTGTCCAGTGCGCGGGCGTGTTGGGTTAGCAACGCGGTCTCTTCGAGCGGCGTCAGGTTGTGCACGCCGATACGGGGTTGGGGCCGCATGACCCGAACGTACTCGGTGCCCCCGGCACCGGCGGGCCGATACCCCGCGAATTCACAAATTGTGCTCCGAGCTCCCCGGCGGCGGATGTACGCTCAACCCGGGGAGGTGGACACGCGCCGCTGGTCAGAGGCCGATCCCGCGACCCGGGTGACATTTGAGGAGAACGGACATGACGACAACCCGATCCACGACTGCAACGGGGTGCGCGGCGTGACCGGAGGGCGGCTCACGACGGCGCGCGAACTCGGTCGCGCAGGGGTCCGAAAGGTGTTGCAACGCACCGGAGTTATCGAGGAATCCGTGACGCCGTTGCCCACCGATCCGCCCGCGGTGACGCGGCTGCTGGGCGCGCCGTGGTACGACGAGCGGCTGACAAGGCTGGCCGACGAGCTCGGCTGCGACATCACCGACGTGCGCGCCGAGGCCGTCGGGTATCTGCGTGAGATGTCGGCCTCGCTGGACAAGCGCGCGGTGCAGGGCTGGCGCGGGTTCAGCCGCTGGCTGATGCGGGCCTACGACGTGTTGGTGGACGAGGATCAAATCGCGCAGCTGCGCAAATTGGATAGCAAGGCCACTCTGGCGTTCGCCTTCTCGCACCGTTCGTATCTGGACGGCATGCTGCTGCCCGAAATGGTGCTGGCCAACCGGCTCTCGCCGGCGCTGACCTTCGGTGGGGCCAACCTGAACTTCTTCCCGATGGGCGGATGGGCCAAGCGCACCGGCACGATCTTCATCCGTCGCCAGACCAAAGACATTCCCGTGTACCGCTTCGCGCTACGCGCCTACGCTGCGCAGTTGGTGCAGGACCACGCGAATCTGGCCTGGTCGATCGAGGGCGGCCGGACCCGCACCGGCAAACTGCGGCCGCCAGTCTTCGGCATTCTGCGCTACATCACCGATGCCGTCGACGAAATCGACGGTCCCGAAGTGTATTTGGTGCCTACATCGATCGTGTACGACCAGCTGCACGAGGTCGAGGCGATGATCACCGAGGCCTACGGCGCGGTGAAGCGGCCGGAGGATCTGCGGTTTTTGGTCGGATTGGCCCGCCAGCAGGGTAAACGGCTCGGTCGCGCCTACCTGGACTTCGGCGAACCGCTGCCGCTGCGCAAGCGCCTCGAGGAGATGCGCGGTGACGAGCAGGGCACCGGGACCGAGATCGAGCGCATCGCCCTGGACGTCGAGCACCGGATCAACCGTGCGACGCCGGTGACGCCCACGGCGGTGGTGAGCCTGGCGCTGCTCGGGGCGGACCGGTCGTTGTCGATCAGCGAGGTGCTGGCCACGGTGCGACCGTTGGCCAGCTACATCACGGCACGGAACTGGGCCGTCGCCGGGGCGGCGGACCTGACCAACCGGTCCACGATCCGGTGGACGCTGCATCAGTTGGTCGCCTCCGGCGTGGTCAGCGTGTACGACGCCGGCACCGAAGCGGTCTGGGGGATCGGCGAGGACCAGCATCTGGTCGCGGCATTCTACCGTAACACCGCGATTCACATCCTGGTCGACCGCGCGATCGCCGAAACGGCTCTGCTGGCCGCGGCGGAACACGCCGTGAACTCGCCGGGCGGCATGGTGTCGCCGGTGACCGTGCGCGATGAGGCGCTGAACCTGCGGGAACTGCTGAAGTTCGAGTTCCTGTTCTCCGGGCGAGCCCAGTTCGAAAAGGAGCTGGCCGACGAGGTTCGGCTGATCGGGCCGGTCGAGGACACCAGCAAACCCGCCGCGGCCGCCACGGTGCGCGGACTGCTGGAATCGGCCGACCTGCTGCTGGCGCATTTGGTGCTGCGGCCGTTCCTGGACGCCTACCACATCGTCGCCGACCGGCTGGCCGCGCTGGAGGACGAGGAGCCCGACGAGGACGAGTTCCTGACCGATTGCCTGGAACTGGGCAAGCAGTGGGAGTTGCAGCGCCGCATCGCCAGCGCCGAGTCGAGATCGATGGAGCTGTTCAAGACGGCGCTGCGGCTGGCCCGGCACCGCGAGTTGGTCGGTGGCGCCGATCGCGAGCACATCGCCAAGCGCCGGCAGGAGTTTGCCGACGAGATCGCGACCGCGACGCGACAGGTCAACGCGATAGCCGAGCTGGGCAGGATACGGGTGATTCCGCCGCTGGACTGATCCCATCGTTGAGCGGGTGCATCGGGCTTACAGTGGTGGACATGCCACTCACCGGAGAGTACGAACCGTCGCCCTGGGACTGGTCGCGCGAACAGGCCGAGAAATACGCCGAATCCGGCGGGGCCGCGGCCGCCGACATGAAGGGCGAGCCCATCATTTTGCTGACCACGGTCGGGGCCAAGACCGGCAAGCTCCGCAAGAGCTGCAGGACTGGTCGGTCACCCGCGACTACGACGCGCGCGAGGTGTTCGGTGACTAAAAGGCCGTCTGGTGGGAGCGCGCCGCAGCGGCCTGGCCAGACTACGCCGAATACCAGAAGAAAACCGAACGCCAGATCCCGGTGTTCGTCCTGACCCCGATGAACTGAGCCGATTAGGCAGGTGGCGGGGGGGTGCGTGGCACCATTGACCGGTGTCCGCCTCACTGAGCCAGAGTTCGAGTATGTCACCGCCGCCTGTCATGACCGCGGCCTTCGTTGACGCGGCGGCCCAGCGAATTGTTGCGGTGATCACGCCTACCCCGCTGCAATATAGCGATCGGCTGTCGGCGATCACCGGCGCGCAGGTCTACCTGAAGCGGGAAGATCTGCAGGTAGTGCGGTCCTACAAGCTGCGCGGCGCCTACAACCTGCTGGTCCAGCTGTCCGCGGAGGAGATCGGCGCCGGTGTGGTGTGCTCCTCGGCGGGCAATCACGCGCAGGGTTTCGCCTACGCGTGCCGTACCCTCGGGGTGCGCGGCCGCGTCTATGTGCCGGCGAAGATGCCTAAGCAGAAACGGGACCGGATCCGCTATCACGGCGATGGCTGCATCGAGCTCATCGTGGGCGGTTCGACCTACGATCTGGCCGCCGAGACGGCCCTCGAGGACGTCCGGCGCACTGGCGCGACGCTGGTGCCGCCGTTCGACGACCTGCGCACCATGGCCGGTCAGGGCACCATCGCCGTCGAGATGCTCGACCAGCTCGACAAACTCGGGGTGGGGGAGCCCGATCTCGTCGTGGTCCCGGTCGGCGGCGGTGGATGCATCGCGGGCATCACGGCCTATTTGGCCGAACGCACGTCGAGCACCGCGGTGCTGGGCATCGAACCGGCCGGGGCCGCCGCCATGATGGCCGCGCTGGCAGCCGGTGAACCGGTCACCTTGGATCATGTCGACCAGTTCGTCGACGGCGCTGCGGTGAAGCGGGCGGGAACGCTGCCGCATGCCGTGCTGGCCGCCGCGGGCGACATGGTGTCGATCACGACGGTCGACGAGGGCGCGGTGTGCACCGCTATGCTGGATCTCTACCAGAACGAGGGCATCATCGCCGAGCCGGCGGGCGCGTTGTCGGTCACCGGCCTGCTGGAGGCCGAGGTCGAGCCCGGCTCCACGGTCGTCTGCCTGATCTCGGGCGGCAACAACGACGTCTCCCGCTACGGCGAGGTGCTGGAGCGGTCGCTGGTCCACCTCGGTCTCAAGCACTATTTCCTGGTCGACTTCCCGCAGGAGCCCGGCGCGCTGCGTCGATTCCTCGACGAGGTGCTCGGGCCTAACGACGACATCACCCTGTTCGAGTACGTCAAGCGCAACAACCGCGAAACCGGTGAGGCGTTGGTCGGGATCCAGCTGGGCTCGTCGGCCGAGCTGGACGATCTGCTGACGCGGATGCGGGAGACCGAGATTCACTTCGAGAAGCTGCACCCGGGCTCGCCGGCCTACCGGTACCTGCTGCTCTGACCCGTCACCGCGCGTAGTGCGTCAGGTAGTCCGGCGCCACGGTCGCGGGGTCGAGGTCGTCGGCGGGAACCGGCGTACCGGCGGTCAGGGTCAACGGAACCACCCCCGCCCAGTGCGGCACGCCGCGGCATATCGCCTATAGCGCGATCGCGGAGCGGTCGAGACTTCCAGGCGACGCGGCACCCGGGTTCGGCACCGTATCCGCCCATCGAATGCCCGACCCGCACCGGCGCCGTGGGCAGCTTGTCCACCACGGACGCCACGTCGCTGAGGTAGTGCGAAACCGAGGACAACCGTGACGGTTTGGCCGGGGCGCTGCCGCCGTGACCGCGCATGCTCAGCGCCACCGCGCGAAAGCCTTGTTCGGCAAAGAAATCGAGAAAGTTCATCTCCCAGTACCAGCCGGCCTGCCACGCACCGTGCACGAACAGCAGCGGCGTCGGATGTTACGGGGTCGCTTCCCTTTTGTCGATCACTTCGAGCATCTGAGGTCTCTTTTCGGGTTGGAGTTCAATGGCGAACGTGCCGGGCCACGGCGACTCACCGCATCGGGGGCCCCAGAACGCCTGTTGGCGCAGCGTTGTTTTGAGTAGTTTCCCGCTGGCATTGCGTGGCATCGTCGACTCGGCAGAGGCTTCGGGCCGATTCCAGTAGCCTGCAGTGACATTGGCCCCCGCACGGTCAGTTCGCCCACATTCGGATCGTCACCGAGGGGGATGACCCCCAGATCGACCGACGGCACGGCATACCCCACCGAATCCGCATGCTCGACGGCGTCCGAGTCGGGCATTATGGTCATCAGCCCGGCAGACTCGGCCATGCCGTACCCGTTGAATGCCCGGGCCTGTGGGAAGGCGTCCTTCAAGCTGCTGACCAGCGACGGGGCGATCGGCGCGCCACCATAGCCGACCCAGCGCACCCGGATACCTCGGTTGCGGCAAAGTCTTTGTGCCGCAACAGCAGCGAATAGATGGCGGGAACCGTCACCAGGAACGAGATCCGTTCGGCGGCCAGCGCATCCAGCATCGCGTCGATGTTCAACGTGGACATGATCACCGATGCGCCACCTTCGTAAACCATCGCCACATGCTGGACGCTGCACCCTGTGACGTGAAACAGCGGCACCGAGATCAGAGTGCGCAGCTGTTCGCCGGCTCCGGGCCGACAGCACGGGTAGCGTTCTCGCAGTTGGCGACAAAGGCCGGATGGGTGGTCGGCACCCCTTGGGACCTCGTGGCGATCGGCACCGCATACGTCGAGTTCGCGGTGCGCCGCCCTGCCCTGTTTCACCTGATGTTCGGCGCGCCCTGCGACCGGGAGAATGCCGAACGAGTCGCGGCGACCATGGCCATCTGCGATCTGGTCAGCGGCGGGGTGCGGCAGAACGTATCCGGAGTGCGACGTCGATGCGATGTCCAACGCGGTCTGGAGCCTGATGCACGGCCTGGCGTTCCTGCACCTCGACGGCAAGTTCGACGCCACCGACCCAGCGGTGGTGTCCGACCGGGTGCGCGCCGCGATCCGGGCGATCCTTGCCGCTAGTTACCAGGGCCAGGTACCGGCCTGGACAGGTTCAGAGTTGCGGACGGGCGCCCAGGGTTTCGCGAAACAGCGCGTTACGCAACGCGAGTTCCCTTGGGTCACTGACCAAATGGAAGCCCAGACGGTTCATCACATAGCCGTACCCGATGCCGGTGTCGGGTACGGCGAAGCCGAACAACTCCCCCGGCTCCCGGCGTGCCGAAGGCATTGTCGGTCGAACCGAAAATGCACAGCGGCACCGGCTTGTTGAAGCCGAGCGAGAATGTCGTATCGACGTGCAGCACCTTGTCTCGCAGCCCATTGGACGGCGGCAGCGCCGGATTGTGCAGAGCGTCGAGGGTGGTGGCGGTCAAACCGAGCTCGACCCCGCCGGTGGCGGCGCTGCCGTACAGCTTGGCGATCGACCGGGCGGTGCCGTTGACGGCGGGCATCTCGATCACGCGCAGCTCGTCCCGGTTAAGCGCGTCCAGCGATGTCGATCCCCTCGGCGACCGTCAACGACGGCGCCGTCAATCCGAACGGGTTGAACAAGACCAGCACGAAGCGCGCCGGTATCGTATTGAGATGCAGCAACAGTTCTCGCAGGGCCCAGACGTCCATCAGTGTGACTCGGTCGCGGTCCACCGAGCCCGGCAGCTCGATGTAGAAGTCGAGCCCCAGCGGGCGGGCGATCTTCTCGGCGAAGAACCGGCCCAGAGAACGCTTGGGTGGGATCGGTGCGGCGCAGCAGCTCACCCTCGTGCCAGCCCAGCGTGATGCCGTGGTAGCCGTGCCGGGTGCTCGGCGTCCACGCCGGTACCTGCGCCGCGAGCTTCGCCGCCAGCCGGGTCGGATCGGCCAGCGCCCGCAGCGTCAGTGCCGGCTTGACGACGGGCAATCCGGCCTGATGCGCCAGCAGCTGCCGCACGGTGATCGTTTCCTTACCGGCCTGCGCGAACTCCCGCCAGTAGTCGGCGACGCGAGCGTCATAGGAGAGATGGCCGCGCGAGGTGTCCACTGCAATCGCAAGGGAAGCAATGCCTTTGGTGGTGGAGAAGGCGTTGACGAGTGTCGGAATGCCACGGCGCCCTGACGATCCCATCGCGGTAGCCGCCCCACAGGTAGACGACCTTGCGGCCATCCCGGTAGACCGCGAGTGCGGCGCCGACCTCCCGACCCTGGCTGAAGTTGCGGCGGAACGCGTCTGCGACCTTGCCGTATCCCTCGTCGACGCCGCCGCCGATGATCTCCGGGGGCAGCACTGCGCTTTCGTCAGTCACGGTCGGCTCGTCCCAGGCAAGGAGGATGTCGCCGGCGACCGGCACCGTCACCGGCTCGGTACTCAGGTTGCAGGCGATGCGTAACTGGCCGCGGGACAGCACGCAGCCAGGGATCGGCCAGGTCGGGTTCTTTGTGACGCAGGGCGATCAGATCCCGGTAGAAGGTCGCAGCCGGGCATGCGCGGCGGAGCCGGTCTCGGCCCAATTCAATTTGGAGCGCTCGAACGTTTCCGGGTCCTGCGGGTCGGGAATCTGGTCGGCATCCCAGCCGTGCTCGGCGAACTCGGCTTTGCGCCCCTCCGCGGTGGCGCGGGCCAGTTCCGGTTCGGTGTGCGAGCAGAAGAATTGCAACGGCGTGGACGCTGCCCACTCCTCGCCCATGAAAAGCATTGCGGTGTAAGTGGATGCGAGCACCAGGGCCGCCTTGCCCGCCAGCTGGCCCGCGTCGAGGTATTGCGGCGGGCGGTCGCCGAGCGCGCGGTTGCCCACCTGGTCGTGCGTGCAGGTGTAGGCGAGCAGGAGGCTGGCGGGGATCGCCGTGGTGTCCAGCGGGCGCCCATGTCGCCGCCGGCGGAACGACGAATAGGTGCCGGCGTGGAAAAACCCGCGACGTAACGTGTCCGCGAGCGTGGCCAGCGTACCGAAGTCGGCGTAATAGCCCTGACGTTCGCCGGAGACCGCGGCGTGGATGGCGTGGTGGATATCGTCGTCCCATTGCGCCGTGATGCCGTACCCGTACTGGTCTCGCGGGATGATCAAGCGCGGATCGTTGAGATCGCTTTCGGCGACCAGCGACAGCGGCCGGCCCACTTATTGGGCGAGCCAATCGGTTTCGGTGGCCATCTCCTCGAGGATGTGCACGGCCGTGGTGTCGACCAGGGCATGCACGGCGTCCAGCCGTAGACCGTCGGCGTGAAAATCGCGCATCCAGCGCAGTGCACAGCCGATGATGTAGCGGCGCACCTCGTCAGAATCGGCGTCGGCGATGTTGATGCCTTCGCCCCAGGGGTTACTGCCCGAGGACAGGTAGGGGCCGAACCGTGGCAGGTAATTGCCGGACGGGCCCAGGTGGTTGAACACCGCGTCGATCAACACGCCCGCGCGTGGCAGGCATCGACGAGCCGGACCAAACCGTCCGGCCCGCCGTAGGGTTCGTGGACGCTGTACCACAGCACCCCGTCGTATCCCCAGCCATGCGTTCCGGCGAACGAGTTGACCGGCATCAGCTCGACAAAGTCGACGCCGAGATCGATCAGGTGGTCCAGCTTTTCGATTGCGGCGTCGAAGGTGCCGGCCGCGGTGAAGGTGCCGACATGCAGCTCGTAGATCACCGCGCCGGCCAGCGTCCGGCCGGGCCAATCGCCGTCGGTCCAGGTGACGCTCGCCGGGTCCCACAGCTGCGAACGAGCGTGGACCCCGTCGGGCTGGCGGGCCGAGCGCGGGTCGGGCAGCACGGTGGGATCGTCGTCGAGCAGGTATCCGTAGCGGGCGTCGCCGCCGGCGTCGACGTTGGCGTGCCACGAGCCGTCTTCGGTGCGGCTCATCGTATGCACGGTGCCCTCGACGTCGAGGCGGACCCGGGCTGGTTTGGGCGCCCAGATGCGGAATTCAGCCATGGTGGCGCTCCAGCACGACGACGGGCAGGTCTGCGAACAATTGCGCCGCGGATGTTGGCCCGTCGGCGATGGCTCCGGTGAGGCTGTCTTTCCAGGTGCCCTCGGGCAGCGCCAACACGGTGTTGCCCCAGCCGGTTTCGGTGAGCCGCACCGTCCAGCGGGTGACCGCGACCACGATGTATGGAACTCCGCGGCGCCAACGCCGAACCGGTGCGGTTCGCCGCCGACCTCGTTGAGCAACACCAGCCGGGCGTCACGATAGAACAGGCAGTCCTCCACCGCCTTGGCCGTCACCGCACCACACAGCTGCTGCAGGCGGGCGGCGGGCTCACCACCGTTGGCCACCGCCGCGGCGAGCACCTGTAACGCGGGGCCCAATTCAGGGCGCGCCGACGGGGCATCGGCCAGCGCGGTGGGCAGGACGGCGCTCAGGCGGAGATAGTCGCTGCGATAGACGTCGATATGGCTTAGCAGTGCGGCGATCGCCTCGGGCAGCTCGCGGTGATCGGTGCCGGCGGCGGCCGCGACGGCGCGCCGCAGCCTGGCCAGCTCGCTGCCTAGCGTGGCCGGTGGCCACCTCCACCTTGAGGTCGGCCAAGCAGCCGCGGCAGGCTGTGGTGGTGACGCCCGCGGACTCGACGAGTTCGGTCAGCGCCGACGCCCCGGCAGGGTCGACGAACACCCCGTTCACCTCGCGCAGCACGTCGTAGCCGGTCGTGCCTTGGTCGGCAGCGTGGGTTCCAGTGCCTCGTCGACGGCCAGGATCTTCTCGATCACGATCAGCGCCTCGTGGCCGAGCAAGTCGCGCACGTCGTCATCGGACCCCAACACCAGCAGCACGATCCGGCCCTGCTCGGTCGAGGTCCCAGTCGATGTCGAAAAACGTTGCATACGCCGATCGGCCGTGCCGCAACACGTCCCACCGCCACGGCTTCTGGGTGGGCTGGTCGACCCCGACATGGTTGGGCACGATATCGACGATCAACCCCAGATCGCGTTGGGCGGCCGCGGCCGATAGTCGCGCCAACCCGTCGGCGCCGCCCAGCTCCGGTGAGATCGTGGTCGGGTCGGTGACGTCGTATCCGTGCGTCGACCCGGTGACGGCGGTCAGGATGGGCGACAGGTACAGATGCGACACGCTGAGCTCGTCGAGGTAGTCCACCAGCTGCTCGGCGTCGGCGAAGTTGAACGCATTGCCGCTGGCCGGACCGCGTAGCTGCACCGATATGTGGACAGCACCGGAAAGGCCATACGTCAGGCGGTCTTCCGCAGGATTAGCATCGAGCGCCCCGGGACGGTCAACGTCTGCTCCGCGGTCACGACCTGGCCGGCGTCCCCGGCAGGGCAATTCGTGTCCAGTTCGACGGTCCACTCCTGTGCATAGTCCTCGCGGGGTGTGACGAAATCGACGTCGCGGTTGTGCGCGTTGAAGCACAACAGAAACGAATCGTCGATCACGCGCTCTCCTCTGGCGTTGGGTGCGGTGATGGCCTCGCCGTTGAGGAACACGGCGACGCATTTGTCGAAGGCCTGGTTCCAGTCGTCGTGGGTCATCTCCCGGCCCGACGGCGTCAGCCAGGCGATGTCGCGGACTTCGTCGCCGCTGCGGATCGGTTCTCCGTCGAAGAACCTGCGTCGCCGAAACATCGGGTGCTTCCTGCGCAGCTTGGTCGCCCGGCGGGCGAACGTCAGCAGATCGGCGTTCTTGTCCACCAAAGACCAATCCATCCAAGCCAATTCGGAGTCCTGGCAGTAGGCATTGTTGTTGCCCTGCTGGGTGCGTCCGAGCTCGTCGCCGTGGGCGATCATCGGCGTGCCCTGGCTGACCATCAAGGTGGCCCAGAAATTGCGCATCTGCCGGCAGCGCAGGGCGACGATCTCGGGGTCGTCGGTGGGGCCTTCAACTCCGCAGTTCCACGACCTGTTGTGGCTTTCGCCGTCGCGGTTGTCCTCGCCGTTGGCCTCGTTGTGCTTCTCGTTGTAGGAAACCAGGTCGTTGAGCGTGAACCCGTCGTGCGCGGTGACGAAATTGATGCTGGCGCTCGGCCGTCGGCTGGTCGCCTCATAGAGGTCCGACGACCCGGTCAGCCGGGACGCGAACTCGCCCAGGGTTGCGGGCTCGCCCCGCCAGTAGTCACGCACAGTATCGCGGTACTTCCCGTTCCACTCGGTCCACAAACCCGGGAAATTTCCCACCTGGTAGCCGCCCTCGCCGATGTCCCACGGTTCGGCGATCAATTTGACCTGGCTGACGATAGGATCCTGTTGCACCAGATCGAAGAAGGCGCTCAACCGGTCCACGTCGTGCAGCTCCCGGGCCAGGGTGGCGGCCAGGTCGAAGCGGAATCCGTCGACGTGCATCTCGGTCACCCAGTAGCGCAGCGAGTCCATGATCAGCTGCAGCACGTGCGGATGGCGGGGGTTGAGGCTGTTGCCGGTGCCGGTGTAGTCCTTGTACAGCCGCAGGTCCTCGTCGACGAGCCGGTAATAGGCGCTGTTGTCGATACCGCGGAAGTTGATGGTCGGGCCCAGGTGGTTGCCTTCGGCGGTGTGGTTGTAGACCACGTCGAGGATGACCTCGATGCCGGCTTCGTGTAGGCTGCGCACCATCATCTTGAATTCGGCGACCGCGCCGCTGGCCTGCCGGTTGGATGCGTATTGGTAGTGCGGGGCGAAGAATCCGAATGTGTTGTAGCCCCAGTAATTTCGCAATCCGAGGTCGAGCAGCCGCTGGTCGTGCAAGAACTGGTGCACGGGCATCAGTTCCAGCGCCGTGACGTTGAGGGACTTGAGGTGGTCGATGATCGCGGGGTGGGCCAGTGCGGCGTAAGTACCGCGTAGCTCCTCGGGGATGCCGGGATGGGTCTGGGTCAGGCCTTTCACGTGAGCCTCGTAGATCACCGTCTCGTGATACGGCGTCAGGGGCGCGCGGTCGAACGCCCAGTCGAAGAACGGGTTGATCACGACGCTGGTCATCGTGTGGCCCAGCGAGTCGATCATCGGGGGAGTGCCGGTGATCGCGGTGTCGCCGTTGGGGTCGATCGCGCTGAGGTCGTAAGAGAATAGTGCCTGGCCGAAGGTGAAATCGCCGTCGAAGGACTTTCCGTACGGATCAAGCAGGAGCTTGCTCGGGTCGCATCGGTGACCGGCCGCCGGATCGAATGGACCGTGCACCCGAAATCCGTAGCGCTGTCCCGGCGTGATGTTGGGCAGGTATGCGTGCCAGACGTAGCCGTCCACCTCGTCCAGCGGTATCCGCAATTCGTTTCCGTGCTCGTCGATTAGGCACAGATCGACCTTTTCGGCGATCTCGGAGAACAGCGAAAAGTTCGTGCCCGCACCGTCATAGGTGGCGCCGAGGGGATAGGCGTCCCCTGGCCAGACGGTGGGCAACGTGGGTTTGGGCTGGGCCGGTGCAGCACCGGAAGCTGCGACCGGATCGGCACCGGGGTGGGTTGACGGCACAATTCGACCTTAGCCGCGGACTGTTCCTGTCTGAGCTACCACCAGCCGGTGGCGGCCGCGATCTGACGACCGAGCTCGTGCGCCATCGTCCGCATGTAGGTGGGAGTCAGGTGATGAGCACCGTGGTAGATCAGCACATTTCCTTCGACCGGTCGACAAATGTCGGTGCGGCAGATGGCATTTGACATGTCGAGCACCTTCAGAAGCGGGAATTGCTCGACGAAATCCAGGGTTTGGTTGCGGTCGGATAGCAACTCGGACCGTTTGATTGAGCACGAGTTAGGGGTGCTGCCTTTTTTGGCCAGGCAGTCGGCAGGATCGAACGGTTGGCCGTTCTTGACCAGCCACGGTGTATCGCGCATGCCGAGAATCGGAATGTTGTTGTCGGACAACGTTTGCCAGATGCCGATGTACGTCGCCGGCATCACGTCACCGCTCTTGATGTTCCAGGGGCGAGTGGTGGTCGTGAAGACGTAGTCGGGGCGGTCGGCGACCAGCTTGTCCATCGCGTGTTGCACCCACTCGCGGCATTGCGGGTACGGGGCGTTGTTGCCCATGATCAGCGGCACCTGCTCGGTGGACAGCGGGCAGCCCATTTTGAGATATGTCACAACTTTGAAGTGATGGGCGTGTCCGAGCAGATCCAGCGCCGGCAGCCAGTGCTCGGCGTGTGAGCCGCCGGCCAGCGCGACGGTCCGGGACGCGGCCGGGTCGCCGTAAACGCAGTTGACCACCGCGGGGTTGACGAAATCACTGATGCAGCCGTTCGGCGTGGAGGCCGGCAGATCGTCCTTGACCTCCAGCACGCTGGGTCGCATCGGCAGTTTGGGCACCCGCACGTGTTCGGTGAGGGCGCGGGCGCCGGGGTAGTCCTGCGGGTTGAGCACGTTGAGTTCCTTGCCCGCCGACCGCAACACGGTGACGTGCTGGCGCCAGGTGAACGAGGTGGCGGTCAGCGTGATGCCCAGCAGCACGACCAACGAGCCCAGTGCCATCGTCGGCCGGCGCCATCCCGCCCACCACGGTCTCGACGCCGCTGCCGTTGCACGTCTGGATCCCTGCGGTGAGCGGTAACGCAGCGGATCCTCGACCAGGCGGGTGGTCAGGTAGGCCAGCACCCCGGAGATCAGCAGCACCGCCGCGCCTTCGACGAAGTTGGCGTGCTTGTGGCCGCTGTAGGAGAGCCAGAAAATCAGCAGCGGCCAATGCCACAGGTACAGCGAGTAGGCGATCGCGCCCAGCTCGACCAGCGGTCGGGTGGCCAGTAACCGATTCGGCAGCGGCATCCGGCTGCCGCTGCGACCGTCCTGCAGGTTCGCCCCGGCCAGGATCATCAGCATCGTGGCCCCGACCGGTACCAGGGTCCACGGTCCGGGGAATTCGTCGACGCCGTCGATCAACGCCCCGCAGGACACGATCGCAGCTAGCGCGATAGTGGCGGCGGCGGTGCGCAGCCACAACGGCCACCGGATGTAGGTGACGACCGCGCCGATCAGCGCGCCCAGCAGCAACTCCCAGCCGCGCGCGAAACTGTTGTAGTAGGCGGTCGACTGGTCGTCGGCGTGCGCGAAGATCGCGTAGCCGAATGACGCCACCGTCAGCACGCTCAGCAGCACCAGGAACAGCGTGCGTAGGTGGGTTTTGAGCAGCCGCCGGAACGCCACGGTGCAGCCGAAGACGAGCAGCAAGAAGGCTACGTAGAACTGCCCCTGCACCGACATCGACCAGATGTGCTGCAACGGGCTGACGGCCTCGCCCGCACGCAGGTAGTCCGATGCGATGTTGGCCAGCTCCCAGTTCTGGTAGTAGCCGAGACTGGCTAGGCTCTGGTCGGCGAACGTCTCCCAGCGTGTCTGCGGTTGCACCAGGATGGTGAGCACCGCGCAGCCCGCCAGCACGACGACAAGAGCCGGAACCAGTCGGCGGATCAGCCGGGTGATCTCCGCGACGGGGGACAACGACACCGCCGGGTTGGGCGCGGCGCGCAGGATCTTGCCGCCGAAGAAGAAACCAGACAAAGCCAGGAACACGTCCACGCCGCCGGAGACCCGGCCGAACCAGATGTGGAACGTCGCGACCAGAGCGATCGCGATGCCGCGCAGGCCGTCCAGGTCGTAGCGGTAGAACCGCTGAGATTCGTTGGCCGGCGCGCCGCCGGCAGCCGACTTCGCGGCTGCGGCGGATACCGGGAACGGTGACGAGATCTGCATGGTCACCGTTAATTTACCGAAAACCGCCACCTGCGCCTGACCCCGCGCCTGTCGGCGAGGCGGTCCAGCGGAGCAAGTGGCGGTTTGCGGAGGGCTACGAAGCTATGGCGTGGTGCCCGTTGGCGTCGGCTGGAGCAGCGCCTGTAGGTTCGGTAGCTGCGGCAGCTGCGCCGGCTGCTGTAGGGGCGCCGACTGTAGCGGAGCCTGCTGGCCGGGTGTCTGCTGGACCGGAGCTTGCTGCAGCGGCACCCCGAGAACCCGGACCAGGTACGGCGTCATCCCGTTGGTCCGCACCGGCGACACCTGCACCACGTCACCCACCTCGAGCATCTGGTTGTTGCCCAGGTACATCGCGACGCTCTGGGTGCCTTCGGGACCGTAGAAGATCATGTCGCCCTTCTGGGCCTGCTGCGGCAGGACCTTCTGCCCGACGCGGTAGATCGCGCCGGACGACCGGGGCAGCTTGATGCCGGCGCCGGCGTAGGCGTACTGCATCAGACCCGAGGCGTCGAAGCCGACAGTGTTGATGCCGGTGCCGGTGCCGCGGGTGGGGCCGTTGATCCCGCCGCCCGCCCACGAGAACGGCACGCCGCGCTGCGACATGCCGCGCGCGATCACCACGTCGGTGATCTGCTGGTAGTCCGTCGCCCGGATTCCCGGGTCGGCGGCGGCGACCACCTGGGCGAAGGCCATCGGCGCCGCCAAAATAGCGAGGCCGACTGCAAACGAATAGATGCGCTTCATGGATAGTTCCCACCCTTCCTGAACTCTGTCGGGTTAAGGCCTCGGCACATGAGGTCGCGTTGGCCGCCGTGCGATGACTCGCGACGACCTGGAGGTCGAACGCCGCCTCCTTGCGAAGACGTGAATCAGTCGGTTAACCCGGTGAATCACACCAGATCACTACAGACACTTTTACAACAGATAGGGTGGGCCCAAAAATGGCTGCTGAGCTCTGCGAAAGATTATTTGTCGGACTGTGATCGGACGGTGACCGCCGAGCCCAAATCTTTATCCGTAGTTATGATTTTAATTTTACACCGAGACTCGATGGCGACGGCCGGACGACCGGTTGTGATCAGTGCCAGTAACGCGAACTGAAGATCGTGAGCGAGTCGCCGATCGCGGAACTCACCATGATGATCGCCAGCGACAACACCGGCCAGAAGGACATGTACCAGCCCTTCAACAGCGAAACGAACGGCCCGATGCCGGCAGCGGCGATCGCCGCGCCGATGCCACCCCACACCACCGGGTAGATGTACACGTCGATCTGGAAGGGCACCATCCCGCAGGTATCGTCCGAGCACACTTCGCTGAGGAAGCCGTACAGCCGATGCGGCCACGTCGTCGCCGTGGCCAGGACAATCAGCAACACCACCAGGGTGACCGTCCCGATCAGGTCCCAGGGCGCGACGCGAACAATCACGACGTGCGTCTTCTCGGCGTCAGAGTCGTTGCGGCCGTACGGCATTGGCTGAAAATCGACCGCGCCGTCCGGCTGTTCGGGTGCGGGCCGGGGGCCGGGCCGGTCACCGCCGTGCGGGTCTTCGAACGGGTAGGGCAATGCCATGCCGATAGATGCTCCCCGATGGCCGGGTTTTGTGCGAGCCGGCTGCTTTACGCTCGGTCTCTATGCCTGCGGCAAGATCGGGGTTGACACCGGAGCAAATCAGTGCGATCGACGCCGCACATGTGTGGCATCCTTACAGCACCATCGGCGGTGAAACCGTCGCCCCAGTGGTCGCCGTCGGCGCCCGCGGTCCGTGGTTGACGCTGGTTAGGGACGGCGCCCGGATCGAGGTGCTGGACGCGATGAGCTCATGGTGGACCGCGATCCACGGGCACGGGCATCCGGTGCTGGACGCGGCGCTAACCGGCCAGCTGAACACCATGAACCACGTCATGTTCGGCGGCCTGACCCACGAGCCGGCGGCCCGGCTGGCGCAACTGCTGGTGGACATCACCCCGGCCGGCCTGCAGACGGTGTTTTTCAGCGACTCGGGCTCGGTGTCCGTCGAGGTCGCGGTCAAGATGGCGCTGCAGTACTGGCGCAGCCGGCAGCGGCCGGGTAAGCACCGGCTGATGACCTGGCGGGGCGGCTACCACGGCGACACCTTCACCCCGATGAGCGTCTGCGACCCCGACGGCGGCATGCACTCGCTGTGGACCGACGTCCTGGCGCGGCAGGTGTTCGCGCCGCAGGTGCCCTGCGCCTACGACGCGGCCTATAGCGCGGCGTTCGAGGAGCAGCTCGCCCGGCACGCGGGCGAGCTGGCGGCCGTGATCGTCGAACCCGTCGTGCAGGGAGCCGGCGGAATGCGATTTCATGATCTGCGCTACCTGGCCGACCTGCGCGACATCTGCGATCGGCACGAGGTGCTGTTGATCTTTGACGAGATCGCCACCGGGTTCGGCCGCACCGGGCAGCTGTTCGCCGCCGACCACGTCGGCGTCAGCCCCGATATCATGTGCGTCGGCAAGGCGCTGACCGGCGGTTACCTCAGCCTGGCCGGGACGTTGTGCACGACCGAGATTGCGCACACCATCAGCACCGGGGAGGCCGCCGCGCTGATACACGGCCCCACCTTCATGGCCAATCCGCTGGCCTGTGCGGTGTCGGTGGCCAGCGTCGAGCTGTTGCTGGCTCAGGACTGGCGATCGCGGATCGCCGACATCTCCGCCGGGCTCGCGTCCGGACTGGAGCCCGCGCGCGCCCTGCCCGGTGTCGCCGACGTGCGGGTGTGCGGCGCCATCGGCGTCATCGAATGCGCCCAACCCGTCGACCTGACCGTGGCCACCCCGGCGGCGCTCGACCACGGCATCTGGCTGCGCCCGTTCCGCAACCTGGTCTACGCGATGCCGCCCTACATTTGTGGGCCCGACGAGATTGCGCAGATCACCTCGGCAATGGTCGAGGTCGCCCGCCTCGTGGGTTGATGGTGGTGACCTGCTGCGCCCGGCGTCGCCGCGCTGGCGATCACCCACTAGGCTGAACGCCGATGAAGGCACCGATCGGGGTTTCCCCGCTCGCCTGGCTGGACGAGGTGGAACAGCAGCGCCGGCAGGCCGGACTGCGCCGCTCGTTGCGGCCACGCCCGGCGGTGGCCACCAAGCTGGACCTGGCCTCCAACGACTACCTCGGTCTGTCCCAGCACCCCGATGTGATCGACGGCGGTGTGGTGGCCCTGCGGATCTGGGGCGCCGGGGCCACCGGCTCGCGGCTGGTCACCGGCGACACCGAGCTGCACCAGCAGTTCGAGACCGAGCTCGCCGAGTACGTCGGCGCCGCGGCCGGTCTGCTGTTCTCATCGGGCTACACCGCCAACCTCGGCGCCGTCGTCGGCCTGTCGGGCCAGGGCTCGCTGCTGGTTTCCGACGCACATTCGCACGCATCGCTGGTCGACGCGTGCCGGCTGTCGCGGGCGCGGGTGGTGGTGACACCGCACCGCGACGTGGACGCCGTTGCCGCGGCGCTGGTCGCGCGCGACGAGGAACGGGCGGTCGTCATCACCGATTCGGTGTTCAGCGCCGACGGGGCCCTGGCCCCGCTGCACGCGCTGCACGACGTCTGCCGCCGTCACCGGGCGCTGCTGATCGTCGACGAGGCCCACGGCCTGGGTGTGCGCGGTGGCGGCCGCGGCCTGCTGCACGAACTCGGACTCGCCGGTGTCCCCGACGTGGTGGTGACGACGACGCTTTCTAAGGCGCTCGGCAGCCAGGGCGGCGTGGTTTTAGGCCCCGCCGAGGTGCGCGCCCACCTGATCGACGCGGCCCGCCCGTTCATTTTCGACACCGGCCTGGCCCCGGCCGCGGTCGGTTCCGCGCTGGCCGCGCTTCACGTGCTGGGGGCCGAGCCGTGGCGCCCCCAGGCGGTGCTACGGCACGCAGCGGAACTGGCCCGCATCTGCGAGGTGCCGGAGATCCCGCAGTCCGCGGTGGTTTCGGTGATTCTCGGCGACCCCGAGGTGGCGGTGGCCGCCGCGACGGCCTGCCTGGACACGGGGGTGCGGGTGGGCTGCTTCCGGCCACCGACCGTGCCTGCCGGCACCTCACGGCTGCGGCTGTCCGCCCGCGCCTCGCTGGATGCCGCCGAGCTGGAGGTGGCGCGCCGGGTGCTGACCGACGTGCTGGGCGTGGCTCGCCGTTGACCGTGTTGGCGGTCACCGGAACCGGCACGGGAGTGGGGAAGACGGTCGCCGTGGCCGCGCTTGCCTGTCTTGCCCGGCTAGCCGGGATCGACGTGGTGGTGTGCAAGCCCGTGCAGACCGGCACCGACTGCGGTGACGACGACCTCGCCGAGGTCACCCGGCTGTCCGGCGTGACGCGGACGGCCGGCCTGGCCCGCTACCCGCAGCCGCTGGCGCCCGTCGCCGCGGCAGAACAGGCCGGTGCGGCGCTGCCCACCCGCGACGATGTGGTGCGCCTCATCCGCGACCTGGACCTGCCCGGCCGGCTGATCGTGGTCGAGGGCGCCGGCGGGCTGTTGGTCGAACTCGGCGCGGCCGGAGTCACCCTGCGCGATCTTGCCGTCGACCTCGGGGCCGCCGTGCTGGTCACCGTCACCGCCGAGCTGGGCACCCTCAACCACACCGCGCTTACCCTGGAATCGATTGCCGGACAACATATCCCGTGCGCAGGGTTGGTGATCGGCAGTTGGCCGCGGCAGCCCAGCGCGGCGGCGGTGTCGAACCGGTCGGCGCTGGACCGGCTAGCGCCGGTGCGGGCCGCGCTGCCCGCCGGGGCCGGCTCGATGACCGCCGACGAGTTCGCGGCAATGAGCACCGCGGCGTTCGACCGCGACTGGGTGACCGCGCTGGCCGGCTGATGGTGCACTCGATCGAGCTGGTCTTCGACCGCGACACCGAGGCCGCGGTCCGGCGGATCGGGGAGGAGCTTGCCAGCGCCGGGATTCCCAGCCAGGCCCCGGCCAGTCGCCCGCACGTCACGCTGGCTGTCGCCGAGAGCATCGCCGCCGACGTCGACGAGCTGCTGTGCCCGCTGAGCGCTCGAATGCCGCTCGGCGCGCTGATCGGGGCGCCGCTACTGTTCGGCCGCTCCAGTGCCGTGTTTGCCCGGCTGGTGGTACCCAGCACCGAGCTGTTGGCACTGCACGCCGAGGTGCACCGGCGGTGCGGTCCGTATCTGCTGCCCGCCCCGATGCCCAACAGCCTGCCGGGGCAGTGGACCGGCCACGTCACGCTGGTGCGCCGCGTGGGTGGCGCTCAGCTGGCACGGGCGCTGCGCATCGCCGGCAGGCCGGCGCAACTGCAGGGCAGTTTCGCCGGCCTGCGCCGCTGGGACGGCAATAAGCGCGTCGAGCATCTGCTCTAGCCGCCGAACAGCAGGTACAACCCGGTGAAGGTGTAGCCGACCATCACCAGCATCATGGTCAGCTGACCGGTGAGTTGATGACCGGTCGGCAACAACCGCAGCGCCCTGTCGTGGGCCGCGATGACCGCGACGATGTGCCCGGTCACCACGCTGATCACCTTGATCGCGGCCAGCACCGGCGGATGCTGGGACAGGCACGTACGCCACCTGTAGATCTGCCAGCCTCAGCAGATTCCAGCCGTGTGCGAACGGGTCGACCAGGGCGATGACGGCCTGCTGCCCGCGCTCCACCTGATCGGTTGCTTGACTTTGGCCTGCAACGTCGCGTTCGTCGGGGTGACCTGTCCGTGGGAGTTGGTCACGTCGACGTCCAACGCGCCCGGGGCGGTGCCCTGGTCGGCTTTGCCGCCGCAGCACACCAACGCGGACGTCAACATCGTCACCCACACCGCGATCAGCGTGCCGCGCACTGCCCGCATATGCCATGTGCCTCACGCGGTTGCTTGCGCCGACCGGTTCCGGCTCGGACAACGCATTGTTGATGCGGCCCGCACCCCAGATCAGCCCGCCGATCACCAGCAGCGACAGGATCAGCACCACGATGCTCCCAGCGGTGAACAACCAGGCCGGGGCGTTCTAGTCGCGCTCGCGCTGCAGGATGGTGATCTCCGGGACGAACGGCCGGTCGATCGACGACAGGGAATCCGATCATCGCGTACAGCCCGCACGCGGCCATCAGCACACCGCGTGTCAGTTGCCGGTGATGCGCACCGCCGGGCCGGGCTTTTCGAACGGGATCACCATCGAGACCACACCGGCCAAGAACACGTCGAACAAGCCGATGATGATGAAGTAGTGCGCCGGGTTGGCCAGCGGTCCCGGGTCGCGGCCATTGCCGATGTGCCAGCTGACGTCCCAGATGAATCCGAACAGGGCGCAGATGATCGAGGTGGTGAAGATCAGCACCGGCCGCGCCACCCAGTTCGGCCGGTGGAATATCTCCCCGAGCTTATCGGTGATGCGGGTCAACCAGGTGATCCGATGACTTCGATGGGCGTAACCGATCCACAGCATGTCGGCGTGATCACCATGGCGGCGACCGACAGTCCGATCACCTGGTTTAGTCCAGCACCGCGAGCCGCCGGTTCGGCCAGAAGCGGTAGCGTCCTAGACACTTCCGACATCATCGTCATGTCCTCCCTCTGCGTCGGGACGTCCCGGGAGATCAGTTATTACTGGCAGGTAAGTTCACTGGTTCAAGAGGTAATGCCCGGATCGCAAGGCGGTTAATCACGCTTTTCGGCCGAAATCTCGTCCGATTCCCGGGAGTCGTCGGTTGCCCGGCGCGCCGGTCGCGCAGCGCAACGAGAGGATGACGGCGACGACGACAACGGCCGGCAGGAACGCGGGCGCCGCCAGCAGCAACATGTGGCGCGCCAGGTACTCGACGTGCGAAACGGGCATGCTGCCGGTATACCCAGACAAGCTCCGCGTACTTCGGCCGTTACCCTTCTTTTGAACACCTTTTTGTTCAGGCTGCCACGACGCCGTGGCGGATGTGACCGCACGCGCGGACGCGACAGATGCAAGGGGAGTACTTGGTGACTCAAGCGGCAGCTCGACCCACGGCCGAGGCCGGCCAAGGCGAAGACATTCGGGACATTCTGGCCGTCGCCCGGCGGCAGGTGCTGGACAGTGGCGAAGGCCTGACCCCCGACCAGGTTCTGCAGGTGCTGCAACTACCTGACAAGCGACTCGAGGAGTTGTTGGCGCTGGCCCACGAGGTGCGGATGCGCTGGTGCGGCCCCGAGGTCGAGGTGGAAGGCATCATCAGCCTCAAGACCGGCGGCTGCCCCGAGGACTGCCACTTCTGCTCACAGTCGGGGCTGTTCGCCTCGCCCGTGCGCAGCGCCTGGCTCGACATTCCCAGCCTCGTCGAGGCCGCGAAACAAACCGCGAAGTCGGGTGCCACCGAATTTTGCATCGTGGCCGCCGTCCGTGTCCCGGACAAGCGGCTGATGGCGCAGGTCGCCGCGGGTATCGAGGCGATCCGCAACGAGGTGGAGATCAACGTCGCGTGCTCGTTGGGTATGCTGACCGCCGAGCAGGTCGATGAGCTGGCCGCGATGGGCGTGCACCGCTACAACCACAATCTGGAGACCGCCCGCTCGTTCTTCACCAACGTTGTCACCACCCACACCTGGGAAGAGCGCTGGCAGACACTGACGATGGTGCGCGACGCCGGCATGGAGGTCTGCTGCGGCGGGATCCTGGGCATGGGGGAAACCCTGGAACAGCGCGCGGAGTTCGCCGCCGACCTCGCCGAGCTGGGCCCCGACGAGGTGCCGCTCAACTTCCTCAACCCGCGGCCCGGGACGCCCTTCGGCGACCTCGAGGTGATGCCGGTCAGCGAGGCGCTGAAGTCGGTGGCCGCGTTCCGGCTGGCGTTGCCCCGCACCATGCTGCGCTTCGCGGGCGGCCGCGAGGTCACGCTGGGTGATCTCGGCGCCAAGCAGGGCATCCTGGGCGGCATCAACGCCGTGATCGTCGGGAACTATCTGACCACCCTCGGCCGTCCCGCCGAATCCGACCTGGAGCTGCTCGAGGATCTGCAGATGCCGATCAAGGCGCTGAACGCCACGCTGTAAGACACTGGAAGCGTGGTTCGCGATCTGGGCGCTCCGGTCAGCGCCGGCGTGTACAACGTCTACACCGGAGAGTTGGGGGGCACGGTCGTGCCCACGGCGGCGCAACTGGGCCTGGAACCACCGCGGTACTGCGCCCAGTGCGGGCGCCGGATGATCGTTCAGGTCCGCCCCGACGGCTGGCGGGCGCGATGCTCGCGGCACGGCGAGGTGGACTCGACAGACTTGGAGACGCAGCGGTGACCGCCCCCGAACGGCTGGCCGCCACTCCAGAGGCCGACGGTGTTGCCGCCCTGGCGGGCAGGCGCGCAATCGCTCTTGCGACGCTCGGGTTCGCCGCCACCGGGATTGTGATCGGCGCGCTGTGGACGTGGATGGCCCCGCCGATCCATCTGGTAGTGGCGATGACGCGCGCGGGCGAACGGGTGCACGACTACCTGGGCACCGAATCGGAGCACTTCTTCGACGTGCCGTGTCTGATGCTGGGTCTGCTCAGCGTGCTGGCCGTGGTGGCCCCGGTGCTGGCCTGGCAGTGGCGCCGGCTGCGCGGCCCGGGCATGGTCCTCGGGCTGGTGATCGGCATGGTGCTGGCCGCCGCCCTGGCCACGGGGGTTGGGGCTGTGTTGGTGCTGGCCCGGTACGGCGCGCTGGACATCGACCGGTTGCCGTTGGTGGGAAGCCCGTCGGTGGTGTACCTCGTGCAGGCGCCGCCAGTGTTCTTCGGATCCGGGGTGCTGCAGATGGCTACCACGCTGTTGTGGCCCGCCGGTATCGCGACGCTGGTCTATGCGGTGCTCGCGGCGGCCAGTCCGCGCGACGATCTGGGCACCTCGGAGTCCGCCGATCAGCCGTCGCGCTCGGAGCCGGCGGCGCCAGCCTTATAGCGGCCGGCAGCGGATCCTGCGGCCGGTGAGCACCTTGGGCCGCGATCACGCCCAGCCTGAGCATGCCGGCGTAGGTGATAGGGTTGAACGCCGTCGGCCACGTCGTCCGGATCAGGTGGTCCTTCAACGGTCGGCGGGTTCGGCGTGCTGGAAGCCGGAAGGTGACAAGTAGAACGGGGTCGTCCGAGGGCAGCAGCGGTCGCACTTTGTGCTGCAATTCCTCGTGAAGCGGCCGACCGATCCACTCCGCACCATCGGCGCCTGCCAAATTGCCGGGTTCAACCATTCAGGGTCCCTTCTAGGCCACCCGGCATTTTCGCGTACGAACTACCGGTAACCAAAACGTTAATGGCCGAAGCTCTGAGTCAGGTCCGGTCGATTACCAGAGACGCCGCCGATCAGGGCTGGCCGGGCGGCCGAAGCGCGGCGAACTCGTCGGTGACCCGCAGGCGGGAGTCGGTGAAGTGGTACAACGCCGCCGGCCGGCCGCCGCTGCGGCCCGATGCTGCGACGGTGCCGGACTTCGTGATGACGCCGCGTCGCGCCAGCACACGCTGCAGATTCGTCGCGTCGACCTGGTAACCCAACGCGGCGCCGTAGATATCCCGCAACGTCGAGAGAGCGAATTCTTTTGGCGCCAAAGCGAATCCGATGTTGGTGTAAGACATTTTCGCGACCAGCCGGGTGCGCGCGTGCTCCACCATCGGGCCGTGGTCAAAGGCCATCGGCGGCAGCGTGTTCACCGGATGCCAGCGGGTGTCCGATGGGAGCTCCGGGGTGGCGGGGGAGGGTACCAACCCCAGGAAGGTTGATGCGATCACTCGCGCGCCCGGCACGCGATGTGGGTCGGAGAACACGGCCAGCTGCTCCAGATGCGCCAGCTCCCGTAAATCCACTTTTTCGGCGAGCTGGCGGCGCACCGAGGTGGTCATGTCCTCGTCGGTTCGCAGCTCCCCGCCGGGTAGTGACCACGCGCCCCGTTGCGGGTCGCGAGCACGTTGCCATAACAGCACGTTAAGCTGCGGTTTCCCGGCCGGGGAGGTTCCAGTAACCGGCTCGGTACCCAGGCGAACCTGGAACACGGCACCGAGCACTTCGTGCTCGGTGCTACTATGGGCCATGTTTTCGATTATAAGTCGAAAACTACTCGGGCACAGACAGAGTCGAAAGGAGCCGCCGTGACGATTCTGAGTCGCACGGACACGCTCGCCGAAGGCATGATCGCCAACGTCACCAACACCGACACCGGTTACGCCGGTGTTGAGGCGGATGCGCAGTGGGCCGATGAGATTCGCCGCTTGGCGAGGCTGCGCGGCGCCACCGTGCTCGCGCACAACTACCAGCTGCCGGCTATCCAGGACGTCGCGGATCACGTCGGTGACTCGCTGGCGCTGTCGCGGATCGCGGCGGAGGTGCCCGAGGACACCATCGTGTTTTGTGGCGTGCACTTCATGGCCGAGACGGCCAAGATCCTGAGCCCGGACAAGAGCGTGCTGATTCCCGATCAGCGGGCCGGGTGCTCGCTGGCGGACTCGATCACGCCCGACGAACTTCGCGCCTGGAAGGACGAGCACCCGGGTGCCGTCGTCGTGTCCTACGTCAACACCACGGCGGCTGTCAAGGCGCTCACCGACATCTGCTGCACCTCGTCCAACGCCGTCGACGTCGTCGAGTCGAACGATCCCGATCGTGAGGTGCTGTTCTGCCCGGACCAGTTCCTCGGCGCCCACGTGCGGCGGGTGACGGGCCGCACGAACGTGCACGTGTGGGCCGGGGAATGCCACGTGCACGCCGGGATCAACGGCGACGAGCTTGCCGAGCAGGCCCGCGCCAACCCCGACGCCGAGCTGTACGTACACCCCGAATGCGGTTGCGCGACTTCGGCGTTGTACCTCGCGGGCGAGGGTGCCTTCCCGCAGGATCGGGTCAAGATCCTATCCACGGGAGGCATGCTCGACGCCGCCTACGAGACGCGGGCGCGCAAGGTCCTGGTGGCCACCGAGGTCGGCATGTTGCACCAACTGCGCCGCGCCGCACCGGAAGTCGACTTTCACGCGGTCAACGATCGGGCCTCCTGCAAATACATGAAGATGATCACGCCCGCGGCGTTGCTGCGCTGCCTGGTCGAAGGCGCGGACGAGGTGCACGTCGACCCGGACGTCGCGACGGCCGGCCGACGCAGTGTGCAACGTATGATCGCGATCGGCCAGCCAGGCGGCGGCGAATGATGACCCGTCCCGCCTGGACAGACGCCGCGGACGTGGTCGTGATCGGCACGGGCGTCGGGGGATTGGCCGCCGCGCTGGCTGCGTATCGGGTCGGCCGCAGCGTGGTCGTGCTGAACAAGGCCGACCAGACCCACGCCGTCACCGCCACGCACTACGCGCAGGGCGGCATCGCGGTCGTGTTGCCGGACAACGACGATTCCGTCGACGCGCACGTCGCGGACACGCTGGCCGCGGGTGCCGGCATGTGTGATGCCGACGCGGTGTATTCGATCGTCGCCGACGGCTACCGGGCGGTCCGCGAATTGGTCGGCGACGGTGCGCGATTCGACGAATCGACACCGGGCCGGTGGGCGCTGAACCGCGAAGGCGGGCATTCGCGACGGCGCATCGTGCATGCCGGTGGCGATGCCACCGGCGCCGAGGTCCAGCGGGCTCTCGACCACGCGGCCCGCCGGCTCCACATTCGTAACAGCCACGTGGCGCTGCAGGTGCTGCACGACGGCACCGCGGTGACCGGGGTGGCCGTGGGCAATCCGGACGGCGTCGGGGTGATCAGTGCGCCGTCGGTGATTCTTGCCTCCGGCGGGCTCGGGCATCTTTACCGTGCGACCACGAATCCCGGCGGATCCACCGGTGACGGCATCGCGCTGGCGTTGTGGGCCGGCGTCGGGGTTGGCGATCTCGAGTTTATCCAGTTCCACCCCACTATGTTGTTCGGCGGGCAAGGCGGGCGCCGGCCGTTGATCACCGAGGCTATTCGTGGCGAGGGCGCGATACTGGTTGACCGGCAAGGCAATTCGGTCACCGACGGCGTTCACCCGATGGGCGACCTGGCGCCGCGCGACGTCGTCGCGGGTGCCATCGACGCGCGGCTGCGGGCCACCGGCGACGACTGCGTCTATCTCGACGCGCGCAGTATCAAGGACTTCGCGGCGCGATTCCCCAGCGTCACCGCCTCCTGCCGGGCCGACGGCGTCGACCCCGTCACCCAGCCCATTCCGGTCGTGCCGGGCGCGCACTACAGCTGCGGCGGCGTGATCACCGACGTGCACGGTCAAACCGAACTGCCCGGCCTGTTCGTGGCGGGCGAGGTGGCCCGCACCGGCATGCACGGAGCTAATCGGTTGGCCTCCAACAGCTTGCTGGAGGGTTTGGTCGTGGGCGGTCGGGCCGGCAAGGCGGCGGCCGCGCATGCCGAGGCCGCCGGGCCGATGCCAGTCACCGTGCCGGAGCCGCTGGTCCACACCGCGCTCAAGCGCCGCGACCTGCAGACCGCGATGACCCGGGACGCCTCGGTGGTGCGCGACGCGGTGGGACTGGAGCGATTGTCCGACACGCTGTCGCGGGCCCGGATGTGCGTCGTCCAGGGCCGCCGCGATTTCGAGGATGTGGCGTTGACGTTGACCGCGCAAGCGGTGACTGCCGCGGCATTGGCCCGCACCGAAAGCCGGGGGTGTCACCACCGGGCCGAGTTCCCGGAGGCTGTGGCCGGTCAGGACCGCAGCATTGTGGTCCGGCTGGCCGACACGGTGTGCGCGGAAGCGCTGGCGGTGGTTTCCTGATGTCCCGGATGGCGCTGTCGGACGGCGAGCTGGCCGCGGCCTACGACCTCGTTCGGCGCGGTCTCGACGAAGATCTGCGATACGGTCCCGACATCACCACGCTCGCAACGGTTTCCGACGGTACGGCGACGGCATCGATGGTGCCGCGGGAGCCGGGCGTGATCGCCGGACTGGACGTCGGGCTGCTGGTGCTCGACGAGGTGCTGGGCACGGGGGCCTACGAGGTGCTCGACCGTGTGGACGATGGTGCCCGGGTGCAGCCGGGGCAGGCGGTGCTGACCGTGCGGGCGCCGACCCGCAACCTGCTGACCGCGGAGCGAACGATGCTGAACCTGGTGTGCCACCTGTCGGGCATCGCGACCGCGACCGCGGCCTGGGTGGACGCCGTCAGCGGCACCAAGGCGCAGGTGCGCGACACCCGCAAAACCCTGCCCGGTCTGCGCGCGCTGCAGAAGTACGCTGTGCGGGTCGGCGGCGGGACCAACCACCGCCTCGGCCTCGGCGACGCCGCGTTGATCAAGGACAACCATGTCGCCGCCGCGGGCTCGGTGGTCGCCGCGCTGCGGGCGGTGCAAGCGGCCGCGCCCGAGCTGCCGTGTGAGGTCGAGGTGGACTCCCTCGAGCAGCTCGACGAGGTGCTGCCGGAAAAGCCGGAGCTGATCCTGCTGGACAACTTCCCGGTGTGGCAGACGCAGATCGCGGTGCAACGTCGCGACTTGTGTGCGCCCACCGTCCTGCTGGAGTCCTCGGGCGGGCTGAGCCTGGCGACGGCGGCGGACTACGCGAGGACCGGGGTGGATTATCTGGCCGTCGGAGCGCTGACGCACTCGGTGCGTGTGCTCGACGTCGGCCTGGACATGTAGCGGCGTCCCGAGGCTTCCCGAAGTCCCGAGCCGCCCGTCACGCGATATCGCTGACCAGCACCGCCATCCGTCGCAGCTGCAGTCGCACCAGCCAGGGGAGGCCCGTGCCGTCGGAGCCAGCGGGCAGAATCCGGGGATTGGTGATGTGCACGGTCGTGCGGGCAAAGTGCAGGTCGGCCTGGCCCGCGGCAAGCACGTTCTTGACCCAGTCGGTCTTGCCGTGGCCCAGTGCGATGCAGAGCACATCGCCGCTGCGGTAGACGGTCACGATGGTTTCGTACGGTTTGCCCGAGGTACGTCCGCGGTGTTCGATGGTCGCCGTCCCGGGCAGGAAACGGGCGATCGGTTTCAGCGCCGGGTTGAGGTATTTGACCTGGAAGTTCTCAAACCACGTCGGGTACACCATGGGGATGCCCGGCGCGTTGTTCGGGTGATCCTTCGTGGACATGCCTGCTCCTTCGCGGAACGTTGGAGGCCTGACTACCGGCACTGTACCGGATTACCGGCACTGTACCGGATTACCGGCACTGTACCGGACTACCGGCACCGTACCGGCTGGTTATTGATTTGAGCTCCTCTGGGACAATGGACGCTGTGACGACTGCCTCACCGCCCGCTGTGCTGACCCGCATCGACCTGCGGGGTGCGGAGCTGACCGCTGCGCGGCTGCGGAGCGCCCTGCCGCGCGGCGGTGCTGACGTGGAGACGGTGTTGCCGAAGGTGCGCCCGATCGTGGCGGCCGTGGCCGAGCGGGGCACCGAGGCAGCGCTGGAGTTCGGGGAGTCGTTCGACGGGGTGCGCCCGGCGTCGGTCCGGGTGCCCGCGGCGGCGTTGCAGGCCGCACAGGACAGCTTGCCGGCCGACATCCGCGACGCGCTGCAGGTGATGATCGAACGGACCCGCGCGGTGCACGCGGATCAGCGCCGTACCGATGTCACCACCGTGCTGGGGCCCGGCGCGACGGTCACCGAACGTTGGGTTCCCGTCGAGCGGGTCGGCCTGTATGTGCCCGGCGGCAATGCCGTGTACCCGTCGAGCGTGGTGATGAACGTGGTGCCGGCACAGGTCGCGGGCGTCGACTCGCTGGTGGTGACCAGCCCGCCGCAGGCCCAGTTCGGCGGCTTGCCGCACCCGACGATCCTGGCCGCGGCCCGGCTGCTGGGTGTCAACGAGGTGTGGGCGGTCGGCGGGGCTCAGGCGGTGGCGCTGCTGGCCCACGGCGGGGTGGACACCGACGGCACCCCACTCGCGCCGGTCGACATGATCACGGGCCCGGGCAACGTCTACGTCACGGCTGCCAAGCGCCTGTGCCGATCGCTGGTGGGCATCGACGCCGAAGCCGGACCGACCGAGATCGCGATCCTGGCAGACCACACCGCCGACCCCGCACACATGGCTGCCGACTTGATCAGCCAGGCCGAGCACGACGAAATGGCCGGCAGCGTGCTGGTGACCGCCAGCGAGCAACTGGCCGCGGCGACCGACACCGAAGTGGCGGCCCAATTGCAGACCACCGTGCACCGCGAGCGGGTGACGACGGCGCTGGGCGGACCGCAGTCGGCAATTATTCTGGTCGACGATCTGGACGCCGGGGTCAAGGTGGTCAACGCCTACGCCGCCGAACACCTCGAGATCCAGACCGCCGACGCGCCGCAGGTGGCCCGCCGAATACGTTCGGCCGGAGCTATTTTCGTCGGACCGTGGTCGCCGGTCAGCCTCGGCGACTACTGCGCCGGGTCCAACCACGTGTTGCCGACCGCCGGTAGTGCCCGGCACTCCAGCGGGCTGTCGGTGCAGACCTTCCTGTGCGGCATTCACGTCGTGGATTACACCGAGGCGGCCCTCAAAGATGTCTCCAGTCACGTGGTGACCCTCGCCAAGGCCGAGGACCTGCCGGCGCATGGCGAGGCGGTACGGCGGAGGTTCGAACGATGACGGCCGACGATCGGCGGGTCACCCTCGACGACCTGCCGCTGCGCGATGACTTGCGCGGCAAATCTCCTTACGGCGCACCGAAATTGGCGGTCCCGGTGCGGCTGAACACCAACGAGAACCCGCACCCGCCCAGCCAGGCGCTGGTCGATGATGTGGTCCGGTCGGTGCAGGAAGCCGCTGTTAGTCTGCACCGGTACCCCGACCGCGACGCGGTGGCGCTGCGCACCGATCTGGCGAGTTATCTGACAGCGCGGACCGGTACTCCACTCAGCGTCGACAACCTCTGGGCGGCCAACGGTTCCAACGAGATCCTGCAGCAGCTGCTGCAGGCGTTCGGCGGGCCGGGCCGCAGCGCCCTCGGGTTCGTCCCGTCCTACTCGATGCACCCGCTGATCGCCGACAGCACCCGCACCGAATGGCTGCAGGCCGCCCGCGCCGACGACTTCAGCCTCGACGTCGATGCCGCCGTCGCCGCGATCTCCGAACGACAGCCGGACGTTGTCTTCGTCTCCGGCCCGAATAACCCTTCCGGGCAAAGCATTCCGCTGCCGGAACTGCGCCGGCTGCTCGAGGTGACACCGGGTATCCTGATTGTCGACGAGGCCTACGGTGAATTCTCGTCGCAGCCCAGCGCGGTCGCCCTGATCGAGGAGTATCCGACCCGGCTGGTGGTCAGCCGCACCATGAGCAAGGCGTTCGCCTTCGCCGGCGGCCGGCTCGGCTACCTGGCAGCCACCCCAGCGCTGATCGACGCGATGCTGTTGGTGCGGTTGCCGTATCACCTGTCCTCGGTGACGCAGGCCGCGGCCCGCGCCGCGCTGCGGCACGCCGACGACACCCTAGGCAGCGTGGCCACGCTGATCGCCGAACGGGAGCGGGTCGTGACTGCCTTGGCCGACATGGGTTTTCGGGTCATCCCCAGCGACGCGAACTTCGTGCTGTTCGGCCGGTTCGCCGATGCGCCGGCGGCGTGGCAACGTTACCTCGACGACGGTGTGCTGATCCGCGACGTCGGGATCCCGGGTTACCTGCGCACCACCATCGGGCTGGCAGACGAGAATGACGCGTTTTTGAAGGCGAGCGCCCAGATCACCACGACAGAGCTCGCCGAACACGCAGTAGGAGTGCAGTGACCACCTCCCAGACCAACAGCGCGGCGCACCGCGCGCGAATTGAGCGCCGCACCAAGGAATCCGACATCATCATCGAGCTAGACCTCGACGGCACCGGGCAGGTCGACGTCGATACCGGGGTGCCGTTCTACGACCACATGCTCACCGCGCTGGGCAGCCACGCCAGCTTCGACCTGACCGTGCGTACCAAGGGCGATGTCGAGATCGAAGGGCACCACACCATCGAGGACACCGCGATCGCGCTGGGCCAGGCGCTCGGTCAGGCCCTGGGCGACAAGAGGGGCATACGCCGGTTCGGGGACGCGTTCATCCCTATGGACGAGACGCTGGTCCACGCCTCCGTCGACGTCTCGGGCCGACCGTACTTTGTGCACACGGGTGAACCGGATCACCTGCAGCACACGACGATCGCCGGAAACTCGGTTCCCTACCACACGGTGATCAACCGGCACGTGTTCGAATCGCTAGCGTACAACGCCCGCATCGACCTGCACGTGCGGGTGTTGTACGGGCGAGACCCGCACCACATCACCGAAGCCGAATACAAGGCCGTGGCACGCGCGCTGCGCCAGGCGGTCGAACCCGACCCCCGCGTTTCGGGTGTGCCGTCCACTAAAGGTGTTTTATGACAGCTAAATCCGTCGTCGTCCTGGACTATGGTTCGGGCAACCTCCGCTCGGCGCAGCGTGCGCTGGAGCGGGTCGGGGCCACCGTGGAAGTCACCGCCGACCCCCGGTCGGCAACCGCAGCGGACGGGCTGGTGGTGCCCGGCGTCGGCGCGTTCGAAGCGTGCATGACCGGACTGCGCAAGATCGCTGGGGAGCGGATCATCGCCGAGCGGGTGGGCGCCGGCCGTGCGGTGCTCGGGGTCTGTGTCGGCATGCAGATCCTGTTCGCGCGCGGCGTCGAGTTCGGGGTCGAGACGACGGGCTGCGCCCAGTGGCCCGGCGCCGTAACCCGGCTGGACGCCCCGGTGATTCCGCACATGGGCTGGAATGTCGTCCAATCCTGTTCCAGAAGCCGGCTTTTCAAGGGCCTGGACCCGTCGGCCCGGTTCTACTTCGTGCACTCCCACGCGGCGCAACTTTGGGAGGGAGAGCAGCAGGCCGTGCTGACGTGGGCCACGCACAATGTGCCGTTTTTGGCTGCCGTCGAGGACGGGCCGCTTTCCGCCACGCAATTTCACCCGGAGAAGAGCGGGGATGCGGGGGCGGCCGTATTGAGCAACTGGGTTGAAGGACTGTAGATGCCGCTGATTTTGCTACCCGCCGTCGACGTCGTCGAAAGCCGTGCCGTGCGCCTGGTGCAGGGCAAGGCCGGCAGCGAAACCGAGTACGGGTCCGCGCTGGACGCGGCGTTGACCTGGCAACGCGACGGCGCCGAGTGGATCCACCTGGTGGACCTGGACGCTGCGTTCGGCCGTGGCTCCAACCGCGAACTGCTCGCCGAGGTGGTGGGCAAGCTGGACGTGCAGGTGGAGTTGTCCGGCGGGATCCGCGACGAGGATTCGCTGACCGCCGCGCTGGCCACCGGCTGTGCCCGGGTCAACCTGGGCACCGCGGCGCTGGAGGATCCGCAATGGTGCGCGCGGGCGATCGCCGAGCACGGCGAGAAGGTCGCGGTGGGCTTGGACGTGCAGATCGACAAAACCCATCCAGACGGTGCGTACCGACTGCGCGGTCGGGGCTGGGAAACCGACGGCGGCGATTTGTGGGACGTGCTGGAATGCCTTGACAGTGAAGCCTGTTCGCGGTTCGTCATTACCGACGTCACCAAGGACGGCACCCTGGGCGGACCCAATCTCGAGCTGCTGTCCCGCGTCGCCGAGCGCACCGACGCGCCTGTGATCGCCTCGGGCGGTGTGTCCAGCCTCGACGATCTGCGCGCGATCGCCACGCTCACCGAGCGTGGGGTCGAGGGCGCGATCGTGGGCAAGGCGCTGTATGCGGGGCGGTTCACACTGCCGCAGGCACTGGACGCGGTACGGGACTGACCGATGGATCTCAACGGACTGTTGGCCGAAGCGTCGATGATCCTCAACGCGGCCGCAGAGCCGTTGGTGGCCGGCCATCGCACCGATTCGGCAGTCCGCAAGAAGGGCAACGATTTCGCCACCCAGGTCGATTTCGAGATCGAGCGGCAGGTGGTGGCCGCGCTGCAGGCGGCCACCGGAATCGGGGTGCACGGCGAGGAATTCGGCGGCGCACCGGTCGATTCGCCGTGGGTGTGGGTGCTGGACCCGATCGACGGCACCTTCAACTACGCCGCGGGGTCACCCATGGCGGCGATCCTGCTGGCCCTGCTGCACGACGGTGAACCGATGGCCGGCCTGACCTGTATGCCGTTCACCGAGGATTACTACACCGCCGTCGCCGATGGCCCGCTGATCAGGAACGGCGTCGCTCAGCCGGCGCTGACGCACACGGATCTGGCCGACACCCTGATCGGCGTTGGGACGTTCAATCCCGAATCGCGGGGCCGGTTCCCTGGGCGGTATCGGATTGCGTTGCTGGAAAAGCTGAGCACGGTATGTTCGCGGTTGCGCATGCACGGGTCCACAGGCATCGACCTCGTCTACGTGGCCGACGGAATACTCTCCGGTGCAGTCGCTTTCGGCGGACACGTGTGGGATCACGCGGCCGGGGTCGCACAGGTGCGGGCTGCGGGCGGCACCGTCACCGACCTGGCCGGACAGCCGTGGACGCCTGAGTCGTGCTCGGTGCTGGCCGCGGCCCCGGGCGCCTACGGCCAGATTCTCGACATCGTCCGCGACGCTGGCCGGCCGGAGGATTACTGACATGCACACCGACACAGACCTTGCCGTGCGGGTGGTCCCGTGCCTGGACGTCGACGACAGGCGCGTCGTCAAGGGGGTCAACTTCGAAAACCTGCGCGATGCGGGTGATCCCGTCGAGCTAGCCGCGGCGTACAACGCCGAAGGCGCCGACGAACTGACCTTTCTGGATGTGACGGCGTCCTCGTCTGGCCGCGCGACGATGCTGGACGTGGTGCGCCACACCGCCGAGCAGGTGTTCATTCCGCTGACGGTCGGCGGCGGGGTGTGCACCGTCGCCGATGTCGACGTGCTGCTGCGGGCGGGAGCAGACAAGGTGTCGGTCAACACCGCCGCGATCGCCCGTCCCGAGTTATTGGCCGAACTTTCAAGGCAATTCGGCTCTCAGTGCATCGTGTTGTCTGTCGATGCCCGTACCGTGTCGCCCGGGTCGGCGCCGACACCGTCGGGCTGGGAGGTGACCACGCACGGGGGCCGCCGCGGTACCGGCATCGACGCCGTCGAATGGGCGGCCCGCGGCGTCGAGCTGGGCGTGGGGGAGATCCTGCTCAACTCTATGGACGCCGACGGCACCAAGGCGGGTTTCGATCTGGACATGCTGCGCGCGGTCCGCGCCGCCGTCACCGTTCCGGTGATCGCCAGCGGCGGCGCCGGGGCGGTGGATCACTTCGCGCCCGCCGTTGCTGCCGGCGCCGACGCGGTGTTGGCGGCCAGCGTGTTTCACTTCCGCGAGCTGACCATCAAGCAGGTGAAGGCCGCGATGGCTGCCGAAGGAATCACGGTGCGATGACGCGGCTCGACCCCACCATCGCCACCCGCCTCAAGCGCAACGACGACGGCTTGTTCACCGCGATCGTGCAGGAGCGAGGCAGCGGCGACGTGCTGATGGTCGCCTGGATGGACGATGATGCGCTGGCCCGTACGTTGGAAACCCGTGAGGCCACCTACTTTTCGCGTTCCCGCGGCGAGCAGTGGATCAAGGGCGCGACGTCCGGGCACACCCAGCACGTGTACTCGGTGCGCCTGGATTGCGACGGTGATGCCGTGCTGCTGACTGTCGATCAAGTCGGCGGTGCCTGTCACACCGGCGCCCACAGCTGCTTCGACGGCGACGTGCTGCTGCACCCGAGACCTGACCTGCCGGCGGTCTAGGCCGACGAACGAGCCCGCAGCGTTTCCAGCGCCTGGTCGGCGTGCGCGTCCATGCTGAATTCGCTGGAGATCACGTTGAGGATCTTGCGATCGGTGTCGATAACGAAGGTGGTACGCTTGACGGGCAGCAGCTTGCCGAGCAGGCCGCGCTTGACGTCGGATTGTGTGGCGATTGCGCCGTCGGTGTTGGACAGCAGCGGGTAGTCGAACTTTTCTTTGTCGGCGTCGGCGAACTGGTCCTGCTTCTGTACGGCATCCGTGCTAATGCCGACCCGGTTGGCCCCGACGGCGGCGAGGTCGCGGAAGTGGCAGGCCTCCTTGGTGCAGCAGGGCGTCATTGCCGCAGGGTGGAAGATACAGGACGATGGGTCCGTCGGCCAGCAGCGCGCTGAGTTTGCGTGGTGTCCCGGTCTGATCGGGAAGTTCGAAGTCGGGTACTGTGTCACCAGTTTTCATGACCGTCACGCTACGCTGGGTGAGGCCCGGATCGCCCGGCTCCTTGCACTCCGCTTCGCGGTGCGCTTCGTCGTCGGGCTAGGCCCGGTTGCCGCGGCACCGAACCCATCTGCGAGGATGGTTCGGTGCACCCCGACCTCGCCCATACGACCTCTCGGAAGGAGTTTCGCCAGCTCGCGGCCGGACACCGGGTCGTTCCGGTGACCCGGAAGGTCCTGGCCGACAGCGAGACACCCCTGTCGGCGTATCGCAAGCTCGCCGCCAATCGCCCCGGCACCTTCCTGCTGGAGTCTGCGGAAAACGGCAGGTCGTGGTCGCGTTGGTCGTTCATCGGGGCGGGGGCGCCCTCAGCGCTGACCGTGCGCGACGGGCAGGCGGTGTGGCTGGGGGTGGTGCCGCAAGACACGCCCACCGGAGGTGACCCGCTGGACGCGCTGCGGTCCACCCTGGAGCTGCTGGCCACAGCGGCAGTCCCGGGCCTGCCGCCGCTGTCGGGTGGCCTGGTCGGGTTCTTCGCCTACGACATGGTGCGCCGCATGGAACGTCTGCCAGAGCTGGCCGTCGACGATCTGGGGCTGCCGGACATGCTGATGTTACTGGCCACCGACGTGGCGGCCGTCGACCACCACGAGGGCACCATCACCCTGATTGCCAACGCCGTGAACTGGAACGTCACCGACCAGAGGGTCGACGAGGCCTACGACGCCGCCGTCGCCCGCTTGGATGTCATGACCGAGGCGCTCGGCCAGCCGCTGCCGTCCCTGTCTCTTATACCCCTCTGGCGCTGCCGGCGGTTGGCGGGGGGGGGGGTTGGTGGG